>CAUPWX010000004.1:0-215779 GCA_963515305.1 uncultured Brevundimonas sp. | reverse complement strand
TCGGCGTCCACGACAACTTCTTCGAACTCGGCGGACACTCCCTGCTCGCCACGCGAATGGTGTCGATGGTGCACGATCAGGTTGGCCACGCAAACATACGGATGATTTTTGAAACACCTACACTGACGGAGTTCGCCTCAAACATCGGCCGTCCGGGCGATCCCCAGCCGTTTGCGCCGGTGCTCGCCATCTCCAAACGCGGCTCGCGTCCACCCTTGTTCTGCTTCCATCCCGGAGCTGGTCTGAGCTACTGCTATGGTGGACTTCCGCGTCAGTTAGGTCCCGATCAACCCATCTATGCCTTCCAGGCTGACCACTATCGCCCGTACCAGCGCTTGACGGAAATGGCGGCAGTTTATGTAGATCGGCTAAAGCAGATACAGCCGCGTGGACCATATCGCTTGTTCGGATGGTCATTCGGAGGACAGCTAGCGCATGAGGCGGCTTGCCTGCTGAATGAAGCGGGAGACAACGTCGATTTCGTAGGCCTTGCCGACTCGCATCCAGGCACAGCGGCAATGCTTGACGGCGCCGATAAGCTCCGTGAAGCCCTCGACGCCTTGGCTGCTGAACCAAGGGCCGAAGCCACCCGGGAGCTCCGAGAATTTCTCCAACGCCACTACGGCTTTCCGCCGGGCCTGCAGGATCGCCAGCTAGCGGAACTCGCCGCGATCGTCGGCAATATTCTGAACCTGAGCCGTGATCCGCCCAAGATATACCGCGGCGATATCCTCTATATCGCCGCAGTCCGGGACAACCGAAATGCCGAGGATCGACTGGACAGCTGGAGGCCCTATATCTCGGGTCGCCTACGACTACGCACTGTCGAAGCGGGACACCACGATCTGTTCGTCGCGGGCGCCTCACAGGAGGTCGGCGATCACATCAACCACGCGCTTTACGACGTCGGACCACTGGTCGAGCCGCCAGCACACGCCGGAACAAGGGGAGAATGAAACGGACATGACTGCCCAGACTCAACACTCAAGGCGGGCGTCCCCGATCGACGAGGGGTTTCTGTCCGCCGACGTCAAAATCGAGCTGCTGGTGGATCGATGGTATGCTTGGCCGCACCTGCTTTCTCCGGTGCAGCAGGCGATGAATTTGGCTTTCCGGTATCTCCCGGCAGTGCGCTCCTTCGCCGCAGCTCCTGCCGTTCACGCTGCGGCCGCTAATGATCCTTCGATGTTCGGGGGGCCGTTTGTAGATCTTAATGCCGCTACTGTCCCCGACGTCCGTAACTACATCGCCGAGGTTGAACGGCGTCGCAGCCGAGCTCTAACCTTCGCAAGAGAGTACCGAGCTTTCGACCAGAAACTGCAGGCGACGGCGAACGGGCACTCCCTCGACGCATTTCAGGAACAAATCCCGGCATCCCTCCAGGGAGTCGTCGATCTCGTCTATGATCTGCACAACCACCCCAAGATACGACTTCTTGAGGAAATGCTTGAGGACGACGACCTCGGGCATAGCGAGGCGCAGGAAGTATTCCTGCATCGGCAGCCGGACCGCGAGCGCCCATTCTTCCTCAGCACTCCGCGCGTTGGCCCGCAAAATGGAACCTTCGTCCGCACAAGGTTCAATGGCGAAGGCGTGGCCGCACTTGCGGCGGCGCGAACGACCCCGGTGCGTCTCGGCGAACTCTCTCGTCTGCTTCAAACGCCGGAACTTGAACTGGCGGAATTCTTCACGCCCGACCGAAGCCCTGCGCTGTCAGCGCCCTACGCTGCCGACGGCGTGCGGGTAAGATACTTTGGTCACGCCTGTCTGCTGATAGAAAGCGCCGACACTTCAGTTCTCATCGACCCGACCGCAGCTTGGGAGCAAGAAACCGGCGGCGCGCACTTCACCTTCAACGATTTTCCGCCGCATATCGATGTACTCGTGATTTCTCACGGACACCAGGATCACCTCACACCCGAGTTCCTGGTTCAGTTGCGAGATCGTGTCGGGGTGGTGCTTATCCCGCCAAGCAACAGCGGAGAGCTGGCTGATCCCTCGCTGCGACGAATGCTGCGTCGGCTCGGGTACCACAAGATCATCACGCTAGACCCACTGGAAAGTTTCAGCCTGGCGGACGGACACGTCACATCTCTTCCGTTTACGGGCGAGCATTGCGATCTCGATGTACACAGCAAACAGTGCTTGCTCGTCGAGATTAAAGGTCGCCGCATCAGCTGCTTTATAGACGCGGATGCTATCGACTGGGACGTTTACCGACGGCTTGCGCAACGGTTCCAGAACGTTGACTTGATGTTCGTTGGAATGGAGTGCTTTGGCGCGCCATTGAGTTGGCTTTACGGCCCTCTTCTTCCGAAACAAATCACGAAACGAGACGATGAGTCTCGTCGAATGTCGGGGGCCAATGCTCAGCGGGCATGGCAACTCGCCTCGGAAATCAACCCCCGTCAAGTATTTGTCTACGCCATGGGGCAGGAACCCTGGATGCGATACTTGATGGGATTGAACTATCACGAAGATAGTGTTCAGCTAACAGAGTCCCGAGCCTTCGTAGCGCGATGTCGTGAAGCCGGCATACCGGCCGAGCTCCTATATCGACATAAGGAAGTTGAGCTTTGAAGTCCGCTTCAAGCGGCGCGGTCGCTCCCACCACAAAGTCATTATGGACAGAGGGATCCGGAGGGCGTCGGTTACACATCGCCGTGACCGGCGACGGCCCTGATTGCCTTCTCGTGCATGGCTTCGGTGAAGGCGGCTACGATTGGCGAGACGTCTCAAGCGATCTCGCACGTTCAATGCGCGTCGTCGTACCGGACCTGAGGGGTCATGGACTTTCGGAGTGGACGGGCGACGGCACATACCGACTGAAGGACTACGTCGCCGACATCGAGCACGTGCTCGACGCCACCTGCGGAACCGGTGTCATTCTGGTCGGACATTCGCTCGGGGCCGCGATCGTCTTGGAAATCGCAGCCCGCCGCACCGATTCTGTTGCTGGTTTGATCCTATTAGATCATTCCCCCGAGCCTGACCGCTTTGTAGTGGACTGGGTCTATAACAACTTCGCGGCTGCCGCCGCCGAAACATATGACTCGCCTGAGAGCTACGCCGAGCGTCTTCTTCAAACTCGTCCCATGCTTTCGCCTACTGCGGCCTACCAGCTATCGCTTGCGGCTCTGGTGCGAGACGAGGATGGTCGATATGGAATCCGGAACGATCCCGCAATCGTTAAGGACCGGCGGCCGCCGATCCCTTCGGATGCCCTTCTTGCCTGGGAATATATACGAAAAGTGCGATCACCGACATTGGTGCTCCGGGGTCAGGCCTCCGCCGTCTTGTCAGCTTCGATGGCTCGTCGCATTGTGGCCGAACTGCCTCAGGGCGAACTTGTGACAATTCCTGCGGCGGGACACGCGCTTCTATGGGAAAACTCCGAAGCGACTGTCGCCGCGACTGGATCTTTTATCCGTCGCTTGACGTCCGTTCGTTGATACAGTCAGGCATAACCTTGAAACTTCACGTTTAAAATTGGGAGGCGCAAATGTTTGACGATGAGACCCGGGAGTTCGTAGTTCTTATTAACGAGGAGCAGCAGTACTCGCTCTGGCCTGCAGACAAGACGATACCGGCAGGGTGGAACACCGTGGGCCCGAAAGGTGCGAAGTCAGATTGTCTCCAGTATGTCGAGGAGCACTGGACCGATATGCGCCCCAAAAGCCTTCGTGATGCAATGGCCGCCGACCACGGCTAGATCGCTTCGTCGACAGACTGTCGGGTGGCGAGTGCCGACGGATATGATTTCGGATGCCGTGGGCAGAGGAAAGATGCGCGGTATCACCTAGCTGGTTCACCGTCGGTGAAAAACGCGCTTCGATCCACGGGGTCCTTCTTCACCACAGAGCGACAGGTTGCACTCAAGATTTTCGGATTCTCAACCGAGAACGCCGTCCCTCGACGAGCGTAGAATTGCATCCGTTCGGAATGAGTGCCCGTCGCATCCCTGCCGTGCACAGCCACACAGGAACCCGCTCGCCTGCGCTCATCAATTGTGAGGTTCATAGTGATCTGAGCATCTCGAATCCGACGTCGCTATAGCGGCGCTTTAAGCGCTGCAGGTGCGAGAGGCATGCAACAAGATCATCCACGCTATCGACTTGCGCCCCATCTACGACCACTCCGACAGGGAGGTCGGCGAGAACGCCCGCAATCGGGTCTGGTACATGACCGGCGAGATTGAAATCGGCGGCATGAAAGGGCGGGAGCAGTGGTCGGTCGTCCTTCACGTGGAGGTTTTCCTCGAGATGGTGCTCGACCGCATCGCCTTCACCCCGCCGGCGCCCGCTGCGGCGCAAGCCTGAAGCGGAGGGGATAGCCGCCATGCAAGCCGACCTTTTCAAGAGCTTCGCCGCCGCCGACGGCAATGATGGTCGTGGGCGCCTCTATGTTATCGGCAACGGGTTCGATCTCCACCATCGGATCCCGTCGAGCTACGCCCACTTCGGCGCCTATGTGCGAGCCACAGATTCCCGGCTGGCCGACACGTGGGAGGATCTTCTTCCGGCGCCTGTGGGGGAGACGCTTAGGTCGCGACTGGAGAAAAACCTCGCCTGGCTCGACACCGATCAACTCACCGACCAGGCCTCGATGTTCCTGAACAGCCTGGGCGCGGACGACTGGAGCGACGCCGACAACCACGCCTATAAGTACGAGGTTGAACAGGTCGCTACGGTGCTGTCC
The DNA here is from genome assembly GCA_963515305.1 of uncultured Brevundimonas sp. Taxonomy (GTDB): domain Bacteria; phylum Pseudomonadota; class Alphaproteobacteria; order Caulobacterales; family Caulobacteraceae; genus Brevundimonas. The sequence goes on along the minus strand of CAUPWX010000004.1, from coordinate 211,081 downwards.
ACGCGTCTCAAGCGCAGTTTTCATGCCTGGCTGAAAACCCTGTCGATCTCGACCACAGGGGCGTTTTTTGGGCCACGCCTGCATCTGGCACACTCATCCCGCTACCTCTCCTTCAACTACACCCCGACCCTCTCGAGCCTGTATGGCGTGCCGGCGGACCGCGTCCTCCATATCCATGGCCGGACCGACGACGCAGAGGCGGACGTCATTCTGGGGCATGGAAGGGAGCACGAGCCGAGGGTGCGAAGCGAGGCCGACGCCGATACGGATTTTCGGGTTCTGGAAGGCGAGGACATTCTCGACCGATATTTCGCCGACACCTTCAAGCCGGCCGAAACACTGCTGTCCCGTCATGCCGCCTTCTTCGACAGCCTGGCCGATGTTGAAGAGGTGAGGGTGCTGGGACACGCCCTCTCGGAGGTCGATTTCCTCTATCTGCTGCGTATCCGCGAAGTGGCGCCGAACGCGCGGTGGCGGATCAGCGTCTATAACGACCCGACGCCCGTGGCGGAGCGCGCGGCGGCGTTGGGGCTTGAGGGCGATCAGCTGATGCTGGCGCCGCTTGAACTGATTTGCGGCGACTGACACAGGCGCCTCGGCGGCGCTGGATAATGAGCCTGGATTGACCTTGGCGCCGGGCCTGTCGCGACACCCGTTCTGGCGCTCCCTTTCGATCATGCGTTGCGATACAGCTGTCATCATGAAGCTGATCGACATGGACGACGCCTATTGGGAAGAGCGGCGCCGGGAGGCGGAGCGGGAGTTCCCGGGATCCTCTTATGGCATTCGTCCCGACGTGACGGCCGAGGTTGTTGACGCCTTCGAGGACGCCCTTCACGCGGGCGCGGAGGAGGCGATCCAGCTCTGCCTGACGCAGAACCCCTATTTGGTTCAGTACGCCATCCGGAACTCGGGTCACCACGGCACGTGGGTCTATCCCAAACAGATGATCAGGCCGAAGGCGGCGACGGGCGAGCCGGGTCTCATCCCCGACTTCCTCGCCGTGACCCGCTCCTCGCTGGGCGACCATTGGTGGGTCGTTGAACTCAAGCGCTTCGACACGCAGTTCGCGGACGCCCAGGGCGCGGGCATGAGCCCCACGGGACACAGGGCGGTGAGCCAGGTTGCCGGCTATCTCTCCCATTTCCGAGACTACATCGATGCGATCCGGAGCCATGCACGCATACCGCGCCTGACCCAGCCGGACGGCGCACTGATCCTGATCGGCGATTCCTACGCCGAGACGGACGCACAGCGTACGGTCCGCGCCAATTTCGTACGAACCGCAGCCAATATCGATGTGTCGAGCTATCGGCGCATCGTCATCAACGCCCGTGTTGATGTCGGCTTCACCAGTAAATCCCGTCCCTTAAAATTCGAACCAACTTGAGGGAACAGGCTGCGCCCCTCGTTCGCAGGGCAGCTCGAGAATAGACGCAATCGATAGTGTGCGAGTCGTGGGAGGTCGTGCATCTCCTCGATACATGGCCGAAGCCACCGACTTGCGCCGCGTCTGCGTCCCGTTATCCACTTCGTCCCAACCGGGGGAGGGAGGATTCGTGAGCGCGACTTCAGAGAGAACGAAACACAAGGCGCAGGTCTATGACGTCGCCTTGAGCGGCTTCTTCAAGGCGCGCGACCTGGACGCCGCGAGTCTCAATACGTCGAAGACGGATATCGGCTGGGACATCGCTGAAGCGATGGTCGCTGCCGCGATCAGCGGCGTCACCTACAAGAGTAGCAACACGGAGACTCTGACCGACGCGGCCATGCTTCTGCGGGGGCTCGCGGATCAGGTTGAGGAAAATGGCCTGGCGGACCTTGAGTGGGGCTATCGAGGCGACATGCTGTCCCGCCACGCCTGGCGCCCGGACATACGGACAACCGAGGGGCTCGCAGAACTTGATCGCCGTACCGAGGCGGTTATCGAGGGGATGATGGGTCCCACGCGGTCGCTTTCCGTTCCCGAGAAGCGCGTGATCGTCTGTCTGTCGTTCGTTCGAATGGCTGTGGCGCAGGTGGGCGATCTGATTGACCAGGAGCCTCAGAGCGCTGAGGTGATCCGCGCCATGGCGACAGTCGTTCTCGCGGCGCAGATGGAAGACGTGAAGACGACCGACCTCGCTAAAGTAGATGCGAGCCAGGGCGAGAAAAAGCCAAATGATGTGGGGAAGATTCAATCATGCCTTGCTTGCAGCGAGGCCATCGGAGAGACTCGCCGAGTGAAGAAGAGCCTCGATCATCTACCGCTGCCCAAGCAGTCCGAATTGCGTCACGTCGTCGATGTGATCCGCGCGTCGTTCGAGGAGGCGATCTCGACGCGTCGCGCCGAACGGCTGAAGAACGGCAAGATTCTCAAGGTCGTCCTTTATGGATCATATGCGCGGGGGGACTGGGTCCATGATCCGGTCGGCCGGTACTTCTCGGACTTCGATCTGCTCGTTCTCGTCGATCACGAGGACCTGACCGAGGGCGAGTTCTGGTTCGATGCCAACAACCGGACCCTGCCGGGCGAGGGCGAGGTCCGCACACCGGTCAGCATCATCGTTCACACTCTGGACGACGTGAACGACCAGCTCGACCGGGGGCGCTACTTCTTCGCCGACATCGTCCGCGACGGGATCGTCCTCCACGACAGTCCCGGCGCCAAGCTGCACAAACCCGCGACTATCAAGGCCAAGGCTGCGCTGGCTGAGGCCGAGGGATACTTCGCGAAGTGGATGCACAGCTCGAAAGAGTTTCAGGCCGGAGCCGCATTTTACGTGCAGCGCGACAGCAGTGCGCTCGCGGCCTTCAGCCTGCATCAAGCCGCAGAGCACCTCTACCACTGCATCCTGCTGGTTGTAACGCTTTACAGCGGGAAGGCTCACAACTTGGCTTTCCTGCGCAAGAAGGCGGAGGCCATCGACCCGAGGCTTGCCGAGGCCTGGCCGCGCGAGGCCAAGTTCGAGCGCCGCTGCTTCGAACTGCTGCGCGAGGCCTACGTGAAGGCGCGCTATTCCGAACACTACAAGATCACTGCCGAGGAACTCGCTTGGCTGACCGAGAGGGTGGAGGTTTTGCGGGTGCTCGCCGTGGCGGTCTGTGAAGACCGGCTGCGCGATCTGCGCGACGAGGTGTCGGGCGACGGTGAGTGACCTGACGCCCGGCCAACGCGGCCTCGCTGTGCAAGAGGCGAATGCGGCGCTCCCCGATGCCGCGCGTCGACGCCACATGAGCAAGGCGGGTGATTTCGATCTCCGCGTGAACAGTCTCGAGATCGAGATACTACCCGACTGGGAGCCTCAGATCATCGAGCAATGGACCCGAATCAAGACGAGCATTCGCGCCGGCCTGGTCGCCGAGTTCAGCGCGCTCGCCGCTGAGCGAAAGGAGGAGAATTTCATCGCCATCGGGCCGCTGTCGATGTCGATCATCTCCTACCACAACATCCTGCATCGGCAGGTCCGCAACGCCTTCGTGCTTGGCTCCTACTATCCGGCCCTGGTCGGCGCGTGCGCCTTGGGCGAGCGGGTTCTGAACCACCTCATCCTTGATCTGCGCGAGTTCTACACGGGCACGCCGCAGTATCGGCGGGTCGCCCGCAAACAGTCATTCGACAACTGGACCTTGGCGATCGACACACTTGAAGCCTGGGGCGTCCTCATCTCGGAGGCGGTCGCGCATTACCGCGCGCTCGCGAGCCTGCGGCACCGGTCGGTTCATTTCGACCCGGGAACCTATGGGCGGCTACGAGAGGATGCCTTGGCCGCGGTCATCGCCATCCGCGAGATCCTGGACCTCCAGTTCTCGACCTTTGCGGTGCGGCCGTGGTTCATCCCGGACGCGCATGGCACTTGCTTCATCACCAAGACCTACGAGACCGACCCTTTCATCCGGACCTACTTCATTCCGAACTGCGTCTTTGTCGGTCCCCACCACCTGATCCATGCCATCGAGCCGGAAATGGTTGTGGTCGACAAGCCGGATTACGGTTCCGATCCCTGGTCGGATACGGAGTTCAAGACCCTCTACGGGACACGGCGGCCAGAGGACATCGCCGTGGCTCCGGGGGCGGAAAGCGATGATTCTTCTCCTGGCGAAACAAGTGCCGTGTGATGGCGCGACTTCCAATCAAGACATCGGTGCTCAGCCGACTTTTCGCGATGTCGGGCAATCTGTGCGCCTATCCGGGCTGCACCCAAATCCTCTACCCGGGAGGACGGCACGGGCTATGTGAACATTTGCCACATCCATTCTGCCGAAGCGGGGTGGACGCGCCATGATGCCAGTGTCTCGGACGAGGCGCTCCGGGCGATCGACAATCTCGTGCTGATGTGCCGCAATCACCACGGAGAGATCGATCAGGAGTTCTCGCCGATCAGCGCTGATCAGCTCCGGGATTGGAAGCGGCAGCACGAAGCGCGCTTCACCGACATACGGCTGCTCTTCGACCCGAAGATCGTCGATCGGGTGGCTCACAGGACGCCCATCAAGCCGGTGAACATGGGGGCGCTGGATGTGACCCACCCCGATAGCTTCCTGGCGGGTGACCTTTTGGAAGTGACCAAGCAGGTCGGCGACTACATGGACAAGATCGCGAACATTGCGCCTCCCACGCTCGAGTTCATGGCTCGAACCATTCGTCATGGCCTTCGCGGCGCCAACGAAAGTCGCTGGGGCTCGTTCGGCATGAAGCTCGACGCCACGGAGATTGCCCAGGCGTTCGACCTCACGGGTGCGGAGATCACGGACTTCTGCACGATCATGGAGCGTTACGAGGTTGGCTATCTCCAGGACGAGTATCCGGCTTTCATCAGCATCGCCCCACCGGCAGAGCATCTGGATTGGGCGACTCTGAACGAAGCCCTCGCTGCGGCCGGCGGCGATCTGGAGGTCTTGCTCCAGGGCCAGGACTTCTCTGTCCTCGACACCTGAGACAGCGGCTAGAGCGAAGCCGTGATCGCGGGGCCGACGAAGGTGCGCCAATGTTTGATCAGAGGCAGACAGGTCAGCCGGTAGGCCAGCCAGCAACCATAGCCGGCGTTGTGATGGAAACAGCCGCCGGCGGGCAACATGCCGTGCGCCACCTGATGTCGCAGACTTGGCCCGGGCTGGTGAGTGAACAGCATTTCCACGTCGAACATCATGTCGACGCCGAAGATCCGGTCCATTTCAGGCCGCAGCTCTGATGTCAGCAGGCCGCTCAGCGCGCGGTCCTGCTGCAGGAGGTTCGGCTTCATCTTCGACGTGTCGATGCCGGCGTTGAGCATGACGTATCGGATGCCATGTTCGATCAGAGGCGTCAGGATATAGATGGCCGATGCAAGGTCGCCCTGAAAGAAGCGGGTGAACCCCAGGGCGAAGAGGTATTCGTGCCCGGGAGGGATGAAGGAGCTCGCCTGGACGATCGCACTGAAATGTCGTTGCTCGATCGGGAAGCGATCGGAGATTGCCTGGCGCGCGGGGTCGATGAACCCTCCGACGGCGAGCGCTCTATGTATGTCGAGGCTCGGAAGTGCGTCCTCCTTGAACCATGCCTCACTCGGTTCATCCGCCGGTGTGCCGGTCTCGGACGTCGTCTTGCCTTCCAAGTCCGAGTAGGTATTTCCGAAGAGGCGTTTGGACGCGAACCTGTCCAGGTTCTTGCGAGATTCCTTCTTCAGAGCGTCGCGGCTGGTCGGCTCCGCGATCAGTGCGAACTGCAGAAGCGCATCCTCGAGATCGAAGTTGGCGAACAGGTCGAATGTGACCTGACGATCCTCCGCGATGTCGAGTGGTATGGGCTGGCTGACGAACTCGTCGAGGCCTTCTTCCTGAAGCGCTCGAAGCTCGGCCCTCAGAGCGCGAATACGGTCTCGGTCGCCGTTTCCGTGGCGTAGCTCGCCGATCGCCTTTCGGGTCCAAAAGGCCTTGGCATTCGCAAGGGTCACATCATCGCGGAGGCTCAGGGTCAGATCGACCATTTGCTCAGTGCAGGCGGCCGCAGACGCCTTGTCTCCCGACCGGCGATAGGCTTCGGCTGCGAGGGCCCAAGCCGTTTTGCGGGCCATCGCCCAATCTGCCGGACCAGGCGCCTGCGCCAGGGCCTCGGCTTCCGGCGCGACTTCGGCCCAGCTGATCACGCCGTGCTCGACTCCAATCTGCGCAAGCCGATTATAGGCGCTGAAGTCGGTGCGCACGCGCGCGGTGCCCAGAACGCTCTTGAACGCTCGACGTACGTCGGGCGGCATCTTCCGGCGACCGTGAAGCCGCGCCGCAATCTGCATGGCCCTGTGGATTTGGTCGACGGCAGATCGCTCGACACCGGGATCTGTCGTCGGATCGATAGAAAGCGTTTGATCGATGATTTCGACATACGCGGACACGGCCGTCCTCCCGGCGCTGGTGAGGCCATGGTCGTTCTCCCAAGCCACATCCGCCAACCGGGCTCGTATCAACGCGTTGCCAAGACTGGGCGCAACATCGGCCAGGATACGACTCTGCTCGCCCCTGAAGTCGCTCGCGATATAGCTGCGGGCGTCCAGGCTGACGCGACGGGCGCCGAACGGTCCGGCAGGATCCTCGGGACGGAGCGGCAGGCCGACAAGATGGTTGGTGAGGGCGAGGGCGCGGGCGTGGCCGTCGGCGCCTCGGGCGTTTGCCGCGTCCGCCGCGTCGGCGAGGGCGCGCCGCAAGAACCACTCATCGATGTCGCCGATCTGCGCCATCACAGCTTGAAGATCTAGGCCGTTGAAGTCGTCGGCCGAAGCGATCAGCATCGGCTCAGGGTCAGGTCTGTCGTTCGTTGGGTCAGCGTCAGTCATGACGCCAGTGTCGTCGAAGGTCCGCCTCTAGACCAGACGCGTATCGGCGGTCCTGGAACGCGCGGTTGACCGTGTGCATCATCGAAAGTCTCGTGTCCGCACCTTAATGGCATCGAGGGACAGGTCAGGAATGTAGATGTCCCGGACCTTGGGAGACCGGGCGTCCGGGGCGCTGCCGCGATAGACTTCGTCGCCGCGGCCGTGGGGAAGGGGGAATGAGGCGCGCCGGCCGACCGAGGCGAGGAGATCAGACCCGTCATACAGGCGGGTCGCCACGATGTGGACGACGTCGCCTTCGCGCTGGACCTTGCCGTCCACGACCAGGAGGCTGGCGCTGAGGACGACCCGGCGCTGCTGCTCGTAGAGGCTCGGCCAGATCACCAGGTTGGCCACGCCCGTCTCGTCCTCGATGGTGATGAACATCACCCCCTTGGCCGATCCGGGCTTCTGCCTGACGAGCACAAGGCCTGCGACCCGGGTCAGGCGCCGATCGCGCATTGCCGAGGCCCCGGCGCAGGTCATGACATGGCGCGACTGCAGGGTGTCGCGCAGGAAGGTCACCGGATGGTCCCGCAGGGTCAGTCCGATGTGGCTGTAGTCCTCCACCACTTCCTGACCTTCCGGCATGGCCGGCAGGCTCAGGGTCGGTTCGGAGACTTCGGGGGTGGTCGCGCCGTCGTGTTGGACGACGGCGAACAGCGGCAGCGGATCGTCGCGAAGCGCCTTGATCGCCCACAGAGCCTCGCGCCGCTGCAATCCGAGCCCGGGCAGGAAGGCGTCCGCCTCTGCGAGCCGGGTCAGGGCGCCGACGGGTGTGGAGGCCCGTCGCCACAGGTCCTCGACCGTGGTGAAGGCGCCGCCGTCCCGGTGAGTCACAAGGCGGGCGGCGTCTGCATTCGCCAGGCCGCGCACCATCCGTAGGCCTAGGCGGACCGCAAGCCGCCCCTCCCGGCCGGTCGGCTCCAGGGTGCAGTCCCACCGGCTGGCGTTGACGCAGACCGGCCGGATCTCGACGCCGTGCTCCCGCGCGTCGCGAACGATCTGGGCCGGGGCGTAGAACCCCATCGGCTGGGCGTTGAGCAGGGCGGCGCAGAAGACGTCGGGGTGATGGCATTTCAGCCAGGACGAGGCGTAGGCGATCAGGGCGAACGACGCCGCATGGCTCTCGGGGAAGCCGTAGGAGCCGAAGCCCTCAAGCTGGCCGAAGGTCTTTTCGGCGAACTCCGCCGTATAGCCCCGCTCCAGCATGCCCGAGACGAGCTTGTCCCGGAAATGGCTGACGCCGCCCGTGAACTTGAAGGTCGCCATGGCGCGCCGGAGTTGATCGGCTTCCGACGCCGTGAATCCGGCGCATTCGATGGCGACCCGCATCGCTTGCTCCTGGAACAGGGGCACGCCGAGCGTCTTGCCGAGCACCCGCTCCAGCTCGGGCGTCGGATAGTCGACGGGCTCGCGACCCTCGCGCCGTCGCAGATAAGGATGGACCATATCGCCCTGGATCGGCCCCGGCCGGACGATGGCGACTTCGATGACCAGGTCATAGAAGGTGCGCGGCTTGATGCGGGGCAGCATGGCCATTTGCGCCCGGCTCTCGATCTGGAAGACCCCGAGCGTGTCCGCTTTGCGGATCATCGCATAGGTCTTCGGATCCTCGGCTGGGATGGTCGCCAACTCGAGGTCGACGCCCTTGTGCTCGCGCAGCAGGTCGAGGCCGCGCCGCATGCAGCTCAGCATGCCCAGGGCCAGAACATCGACCTTCATGAACTTCAAGGCGTCGATGTCATCCTTGTCCCATTCGATGACCTGACGGTCTTTCATCGCCGCTGGCTCGATTGGGACGAGATCGTCTAGACGGTCATCAGTCAGGACGAAGCCGCCCGGGTGCTGGCTCAAATGTCGGGGGAAGCCGATCAACTGGCGCGACAAATCCAGCGCCAGCCGCAGGCGTCGATCCTGGAGGTTGAGGTTCAGTTCCTCGGCATGTCGATCCTCGACGCCCTCGCTGGAATAGCTCCAGACCTGCGAGGAGAGGGTCTTGATCAGATCCTCGGACAGGCCCAGCGCCTTACCGACATCGCGCAGGGCGCCGCGGGACCGATACCGAATCACGGTGGCGCACAGGGCCGCTCGGGAACGGCCGTAGGTCTCATAGACCCACTGGATCACCTCCTCGCGTCGCTCGTGCTCGAAGTCGACGTCAATATCCGGCGGCTCCTTCCGCTCCTGGCTGACGAAGCGTTCGAACAGCAGGTCGTTGCGCCCAGGGTCTATCGAGGTGATGCCGAGAACGAAACAAACCGCCGAATTGGCGGCCGAGCCCCGGCCCTGACAGAGGATGTCCCGGCTTCGAGCGAAGCGGACGATCGAGTTCACCGTCAGAAAATAGGGCGCATAGCCCAGCGCCTCGATCAGGGACAGTTCATGCCGTAGACTGGCGCGCACCTTGTCCGGCAGTCCGTCCGGATACCGCAAGGCGGCGCCTTCCCAGGTAAGCTGTTCCAGCGCCTGTTGCGGCGTCAGGCCAGGAAGGGCGGCCTCTTTTGGATACTGATAGGACAGCTCGTCTAGATTGAACCTGCACCGGTCGGCGATCTCGACCGTCCGACGGAGCGCGTCAGGATACCGTGCAAACAGGCGATGCATTTCCTCGGCGCGCTTGATGTAGCGGTCGGCGGAACGCTCGCGTTTGAAGCCGACGTCGTCGATCGTGCAGCCTTCACGAATGCAGGTCAGGACGTCTTGGAGGATGCGGCGACTAGGATGGTGGAAGAGGACGTCGTTGGTGACGGCAGTCTTCACCCCGAGCTCGGCCGCAAGCTCGGACAACTGATGGAGCCGCATCTGGTCGCGAGGTCGGCGACGGAGCGTCAGGGCGCTGTAGGCGTCGACGCCGAAAATTTCGGACAGTGCCGTGAGGTGTCTTCGGCAAAGCGCATCGGCGCGGTTGGCTACAAGCACGCCGATCATGTCTTGGGCATAGTCGGCCAGATCAGCCCAATCGAGATGACAAGCGCCTTTACCCCCGCGCCCCTTGCCCAAGGTAAGCAGCCGACAGAGCCGACTGTATGCCGCCCTGTCCGTTGGATAGACGAGGATTGTGGCTCCGTCGGTAAGTTGAAGGCGGCACCCAATGATCAGACGGACGCCGGTCGCCTTGGACGCCTCGTGCGCTCGCACAATACCGGCGACGCTGTTCAGGTCAGCAATCGCCAACGCCTCCAAGCCGCAGACGGCGGCTTGAGCGAAGAGTTCGTCACAGGCGCTCGCACCGCGAAGAAACGAAAAATGGGATGCGCACTGAAGTTCAACATAGCGCGTCGATGCCATTTGTTCATGATATGTTCCCTTCACATTAAATGGAAGCTACTCGATGGCAAGCTAGAATAGACCGGCCCGTTCGCCGGAGCTGTTCGGCCCGGCAAACACGATCTGGGTGTCGGGGACCGCGCCGCTAGGGGCGTCGTTCTCGATGACAATAAACTGCGCGTCACCCTTATGCGCCGCGAGGTAGGCGTAGAATCGGTCCTTCAGTCCGCTGGCCTTCACAGCCGCTTCGTCGGGCCCAAGTGCGCCATGGCGGCCATGTGGTTCCCGATAGCTGACCAGCGGACTATCCAGCACCAGGAACCCCGGATGGGGCAGGTTTTCCGCTCGGCAGTATTTCAGGATCCCGATCTTAAATGCGGAGTGCATGAGGGCACGGACGCCTTTGCCATTCGCGGACCGACTCTTGCCGTCGATCTGAATCTCATGGGTGGCCTCGCTGAAGGTGACCTTTGGTGCGCCGGGGAAACGCCACTCGTCCAGAACCCCCTGAACGTGGGTTGCGAGGGCAAGGCCGGACGACCCCGATAGACCGACGAGGGCGCCGGAGTTGTTTCTGGTCGCCTTGAAGCGTTCAAGCGCCTGGCGATGCTTTTCGAGCTCGCTCACGCGGTCAGCGAGGCGCGCGCGCTCTCTCAGAGCCTCACGGGCGTTGGAGGCTGCTTCGAACCGCTGTCGCGTATCCGCCTCCGCCGGAAGGCCGGCTTCGATCTCGCGTTCCAGGTGGGACTGGACCGCGAGCATCGCTTCGCGACGGTCGTCGATCTCGGAGACCTGGGTGGTTAAAGCGACCAGAGTTGCAGTGAGTTCGCTTTGTTCACGTGCGATTTTCGAAAGCTCGGCAGTCACGGCTCTGCGGCTGGTTTGCACATGTTCGACCCCATGGTCGTGCCGCTGATGCTCTTCGGCCGCTCCGCAGAGCGGGCATGGGCCGCTGCCACCGATCAGCAGGGCTTCGCTACCTTCCAGCAATGATGTCAGTCGCTCCGTGTCACTTCTGTAGACGCGATCAAGAAGACCGAAACGCTCGATAGTCAGCGCCAGCTCTTCCAGCGCGACGTCAAAAGCGTCCAGCTCGCGACGCGTCAGAGCAAGGGACGCGCGCGCTCCGTCCAGCTTCGACTGGGCACCATAGGCTTCCTTCTGCACATCCCTCATCTGGTCGGTCAGCGCTTCGACCATGTCCTCGATATCGGGCGGGACATCATCGCCGAGTTCGGCGCGCGCGACGCGCAGCATGTCGTCGATGAGTTCGATCTTGCCGCGATTTCCGGTGTGCTGATCCTTGATGGCGGGAGCCTTGATCTGCGCTGAATCATCGACCCCGGTCAGGACGAACTTCAACGTGTTCTTGTCCTGAGTGACGCTTCTGCCGTCCGACACATTGATCATGCTGAGGTCGCCGAGCATCGGCGTTTCCTCGATGAAGACATACGGCGCGAGAGCGCGGAATGTGAAGGTGACCTTTTCTCCGGCCTGGGTCTTGGCGATCTTCAGGTCGTGTGCGAGCCCGATCGCAGCCAAGAGGTAGGCCGACCAGCTCTCTGCGCTCCGGTGCTCCCCCTGAAGCAGACGGTTCGGCTGAGGGGCGGCGTCTGGAGATGGCCATCCCTCCCGGTACTCGAAGTCGCCGCCCCGCAGGCCTCGTGCGACCTGTACTTGCTCACCGACGCCCAGCTCCACGTTGAGCCAGGCCTTGTCGTAGCCATCCCGTTCAGTGATGGCGGGGAGGCCCTCAGGACCCGCGCCCGTCATATAGTCCAGCGACTTCACCAGGAACGACTTGCCGGTATTGGACGCGCCCCAGATGACGTTGAGCCCATCGTTGAAGCTGATTTCAGCGGTAGGAACCTTGGGGCCTGTGAAGGCGAGGCCGCGCAGGATGATCCGATCGTTCACTGGCGCGGCACTCTCAGCAAGACCGGCCCGATGAACGCGGCCGCCCAGTCATCGAGGCGCGACCGGATATCGGCGAGAAACGCAGCCTTGCCTCTTTGTCCGATCTGACGAGAAATCCAGGATGCACAATCCCTCAATCGGACGGAGTAGCTGCTTTCCAGCAGTTCGACGTAGCCGGCGGCTTCATCGGTCGCGCGGTAGGCCAATCCGTCGTCGGATTCGCAGACCGTCACCAGATGAAAGCGGCGCATCAGCACAAGGCTCTCCTCGACCAGCTGGCGCCGCACGAGAATCTCGCCTTTTCGGCCTGGAACGGCGGGGTGAAGGCTCGGCGGCCCTCCCAGGTCCCCGGAATGGACGACGACATGATCGAGGATGACCAGTTCCGACAGATCGAGTGCGAGCGGTCTCATGGCTTCCAGCAATGTCACTGCCCGAATCCCCGCCTCAAGGGCGGAATTGAAGAGCTGTGGCGGGCGTGGCGCTACTTGTTCCACTTGATCCGCCCGTCATTGGCCAAATGGTGACACACGCCCTGAACGACGGGAATGCGGGCTGCACGGCCCGCGATCGCGGCATTCAGATTGGAGGCATGCTTCATCACCTTGCCGAGACGCTCAAAGAGGCTCGGGGTCGCCTCCCGGTGAACATCGACCACGCCATGGTAGACGTCGTCCTGGAACTGGTTGACGAGCGCCCGGTCGGTGTTGTCCCGGTGAAACCGTTTGAACGCCTCCGCTTCGAAGTAGCGAGTCCGCTGATCGCGCAACTGATCTCCATAGATCGGGTCAGCCAGAACCGCCGCGTTATCCGCGAACGCGGAACCGGCGGCTTCGCCGTAAACGTCACGCAGTTGATTCAGGTATTCCTTTTCCTCACCCTCAATTGCGTCCGGTGCTGTCCCGGGAGGCGCCTCGCCAGGCAGCTCTTTCAAAATCTGAACCAATGCGGGCTTCGCGTGTGGGTCCTTGACGATGGTCGGAGCGCTGAGCCCGACCACTTGGGAGAAGTCGTACCCCTCGATCGCTGCCCGCAACTCGTCGGTCAGCGGCGTTTCATGGTGAGCCGTGATCTTGGCCTTGTAAACGGTGTCCCAGTCATCCAGCAGCGCTTGGCGAAGGGTGCTCGGATTGTTCAGAAGGTCCAGCAGCGGACCGACGATCCCTCGCGGCGCCACGAAAATGAAATTCAGCGGCAGCGTCGCATAGGCGCCTTGCGCATGGTGGTGGAACATCTTTCCGAGCTCGAGCAAGGCCTCTGGCCGCCCGAGCTTGGACCGCAGCGTCTTGCGCTTGCACTGGAAGAGATCCCAATCCGCTTCGTGGCGGTGGGCCGAGTAGAAGCCAATGACATCTCGAGCTTTGTCGTTGGGGCCACCGATCCGTTCGACCAGATGGTACTTCGACTCACGACGTTCGGCCCAGATTTCCACGAACTCTTCGAGCTGCGTGTCACTGAGTTCGCTGAGGCGAATGGCCAGGCTAGTCATCGACGCCCCATTCCGCCGCGGTTCCCCCGAGAGCGCCACGTTAACAATCGCGTACCGATCAATCAATCTTTGCGCGAAGCGGCTGGGCTGGCGCGCGCGTGTATCGTGCCCTCCGATCATCCAAACCGTCCGTGAATGAACCATGTCTGTGAGCCGGTGGTGGCGTCCTCGCCGTCGCCGGCGCGGAACAGCCAGAAGCGTTCGCCAGCGTCATCCTCGACCTGGAAGTAGTCGCGGACCGCCCACATCTCTGCGTCGCGGCGTCCCCACTCCCCGAAGATCCGCTCGGGCCCATCGGCCCTGCGGATTCGGCGGCGGACGCCCCGCCAGGTGAAATGGGTGGGCGGATTGTCGGGGAGCAGCGCCATGGTCTCGACGGGTTCGGGCCTGCGGAATAGTCGTGTCGGGCGCGGCCATTCCGGCGTCCAGGCCAGGCCGGTTGGCGCGGCGAGCGGCGCCACCTTGCGGGTCGATCGCTCCGGGACATCGCTCTCGACCGGCGTCAGCCGATACAGCCGGTTCGCGCCGATGCGGTTGGACAGGGTGTCGACCAACATCGAGACGTCCGGGACCGCCTCCGCCCCCAGGCGCACGGCAGCTGGACGCCGGTTCAGCGGTTCGGCCGCACTGGCCGCGAGCGTCATCCGTTCGATGCCGAAGCCCGGCGCTATGGTCTCGATCTTGTCCGTTAGAAGTCGTGTGAGCCGGGGCGCGTCCCGGACCGGCTGGGCCAGGCCGACGCGAACAGCCTCGATGCGGTTGTCCACCCGATAGCTGAGCCAGTCGAGCCGCCGCGCGCCGAGGCCGCGTGTTTCCAGCCGGCCGCAGAGGGCCTCGACGAGGACGGCGGCGTAACGGGCCAACGTCTCCGGCGCCCCGATCGGTTCGGCAAAGACCCGTTCGACGCGGGGCGTCTCGGGCGCCTCGACCGGGATCAGGGGCTCGGCCCCGCGGCCGTAGGCCTGATCGAGCCGTCGCCCCAACTCGGCCCCGAAGCGCAGCTGAAGCGGCGCGCGCGGCCTGTGTGCGATGTCGCCGATCCGCTCGAACCCCATCCGCCGCAGTCCCGGCGGAAGGTCCGCCGGGAGGCGCAAGGCTTCCAGCGGTAGCGGAAAGAGGATTGCATCGAGCCCGTCCTCGTCGATGATCTGAACCTCGGTGCGGAACCGGGCGGCCGCATGGGCGGCGCCGAGGGTAGGGGCCGCGACGGCCCGCGCGCTGACGCCGATGCGTTGAAGCCGCGCGGTCAGATCGGACAGCAACGCCGCCTCGCCCCCTTTCAGGTGGGCGGCGCCGGTGATGTCGATGGCCAGCCCGTCGGGCGGGTCGGCCTGGCAGATCGGGGCGTAGCGGTTCATCGCCCAGAGAGCGAGGTGGTCCAGGGCGTCCGCGTCGCCGGCCGGATCGGCGTCCCTGACGTTCAGGCCGGAGATCAGCGCCTGCGCCTGTGTCGCGGCCATGCCTATGCGCGCGCCGCATGTGGCGGCGGCAGAGTTGTAGGCCGTGACGACCCGCTTGCGGCCGAGACGGCCGGTCAAAACGAGGGGGCGATCAGGCGGCGGCGCGTCGGCGCCCAGCCGCCTTCGCAGGCGATCGATGGGCCAGTTCGGCAGGAAGAGCGAGACGACCCGTCTCATCGCAAGCGTCCAGAATGAAGTCCGCCGCGTCAGCGCCGCGGCAACGCATGAGTTCAATCCGCCACCGCGCTCGCCCTATGCCGGGGACCGGCAGTGGGGCCGAGGGCTCGGCGCTGACGCGCCAGCGGGTGGCGGCGGCGGTCGGCTGGCCGAAGTCGGCCGCCTCGGCCGCCCGACGCCATCGTCGGACCGCCAGGCCGATCACGCCCGAGGTTTCGGCGGCCAGTTGAAGACGGCGGGAGGCCGTCATGCCGAGGCGCGAGGTTTCGCAGACGACGCCGGCCAAGCCGCCGTGGCGAAGCCCCTCTTCGAAACAGGCCATCAAGGCCTTCTCGTCGTCGGCCTCGACATAGATGACGCGATCCGGCTCCAGCCCGGCATGGCTGAGGGCCGGGGCGAACAGGTCAGGGCGGGTGATGCACCAGAGGACAGGGCCGGGCAGGCGGGCGACGACGCCCGCCGCGAACAGGGCGGCCGCCGCTCCGCCTACAACGTCGTCGCCGCCGCCTGCGATCTCATGCAAAGCGCCCAGGGCCAGGCCGCCGCCGGGGAGCGCGGCGTCCAGCGCCTCCACTTCGAACGGGAGGACGCCGACCGACTTGCGGTCGGCCTGCTCAAGTCCGCGCACCTGGGCGCGCAGGTCTTCGAGGTTGGCCGGGCTGGCGGCCTGCATGGACGAACTCCTCTCTACGTCTTAATGTTCTTGAAATGTTCTGGCTCGAAGTCGTCGATGGAGTCAATCCGTGCGGCGCCTTATCCCCGTGATTTGCCGGGACGCCGGAGCCGTGAAATCCTCACCCCGACGTCACTGGAGGTCGCGCGATGTGCAACGAGTACCAGCTCATCCTGCCGTTCGACGACATCATCGAAGCGTTCAACCAGACGGGAGACCGGTTGGTGTTTCCCGGCGGCATGCCGAACTTCGGCCCGATGGCCTCGATCCGCATCGGTGATCGGGCGCCCATCATTCACCTGGGGGTGGCGGGTCCGGAGGTCGTGATGACGCCCTGGGCATGGAAAGGCCCGGGCGGGCGTCCCGTGTTCAACTTCAGATCTGACGGGCGATCCTTTGAAGGGACACACCGGTGCCTGATCCCGGCGGACGGCTTCTTCGAATTCACCGATCCGGAACCCGGACAGAAACGAAAGACCAAATGGCGCTTCACCCTGGGCGGCCAGCGGCTCTTCTGGGTGGCGGGCCTGGTCAAGGACGGCGCCTTCGCCATGCTGACCACCGAGCCGGGAGCGGACATCGTTCCCTATCACGACCGTCAGATCGTTCTGCTGCGTGCCGAGGACGGTGCGGCCTGGCTCCACCTTCAGAAGCCCCAGACCGAGCTTTTGCGGGCTCTGCCCGCAGGGAGCCTTGACGTCGAGAAGGTCTTCCCGATCGCGGCCTGAGACTCGCGGCGACAGGCGGGCCTTGAGCAAACTGTGAGGGCGTCGGCGGCGGTGTCGAGCGGCGAGGCGGCCCTTGTCTCGCATCTTTCTCGCGCCAGCCGGCGCGGCCTCTCGATGAGGCGGATCTGACCGAAACCCGGTCGGCTGGCGCAACCGCTCACGCGACTTTCATCCCCGGCCTGACGGCCTTCCTCGCGAAACAAGAAAGTCTCTTGCCGCGGTCCTCTGCTTCGCTCCGGGGGCTCGCTCCGCTCTCCCTGCGCGCCGCCCGGGCCCCGGTCTCCCGATCGCCATCGAGGCCGCGGCAGGCGTGGCCCGAAGCAAAGGAGAGACTGACATGGCCACCATCGGCACCTTCAACGCCCAAGGCGACGGCTACACCGGTTCGATCAAGACCCTGACCCTGAACGTCAAGTCGGCGGTCCTGCGGCCCAACGAGAAGAGCGACGACAAGGCCCCCGACTTCCGGATCTTCGCCGGCCAGACCGAGTTCGGCGCCGCCTGGAAGAAAACGAGCCAGCAGAACCGCGAGTACCTCTCGGTCAAGCTGGACGATCCGAGCTTCGGGGCTCCGATCTACGCCTCCCTTGTGGAGGTCGAGGGCGGACACAGCCTGATCTGGTCCCGCTGACCCAAGAGCTGCGGCGGCGCGGTCACCGCGCCGCCGCTCCTTCTTCCCTTCATCCATTCTGCAGGAGGCCGCCATGACGCGCCCCGCCGATCCCGCACGCCCGGACGTACATGTCCGGATCACCCAACAGATCCTCGCCCAGCTCGAAGCCGGGGTCCGCCCCTGGACCCAGCCCTGGAAGAGCGCCACCTCGGTAAGCCGCCCCCTTCGCCATGACGGTACGCCCTACAACGGCATCAATGTCGTCCTGCTCTGGGGCGAAGCGGCCAGCCGCGGGTTCACCCGGTCGACCTGGATGACCTTTCGCCAGGCGCTGGCGCTCGGGGCTCACGTCCGCAAAGGCGAACGCGGCTCAACCGTTGTCTATGCCAACCAGATTGTTCGCGATGAGGTCGATGACGCCGGTGAAGACGTCGAGCAGCGCATCCCGTTTTTGAAGGCCTACACCGTCTTCAATGTCGACCAGATCGAAGGTCTGCCGGAACGCTACGGCGAGCCCGAAGTCCATGACATCAATCCGGATGGGCGGGTCTTGCGGATCGACACCTTCTTCCGAAACTGCGGCGCCGAGATCCGTCATGGCGGCGGAAGCGCCCATTATGCGCCCGGCCCCGATCATGTTCAGATGCCGCCGTTCGAGTGCTTCGAGAACGCGGACGCCTATTACAGCACCCTCGGCCACGAGATGACGCACTGGACGCGTCATCCCACCCGCCTGGACCGTGACTTCGGCCGCAAGCGCTTCGGTGATCCCGGATATGCCCGCGAGGAGCTGGTCGCCGAACTCGGCGCCGCCTTCCTCTGCGCGGACCTCGGTCTGGCCCTGGAACCCCGGGAGGATCACGCCGCCTACATCGCCAGCTGGCTGCAGGTGCTGAAGGACGACAAGCGGTTCGTCGTCTCCGCCGCCTCGCATGCGCAGAAGGCAGTCGACTATCTCAAGGGGCTCCAGCCGATCGCTCCGTGAGAGCCGAGGCGCGCCGCCTTCGGCGGCGCGCCCGGTCCGAAGGTTCGACCGGGTGGTTATGGAGGAGGCTCAAAACTGCCTGTTATCGAGCTCGGGATTCTCGCTGTTCCATTCGTGCAAGATCTCGGGATCGGGTCCGAGTATATGGTCGATGGTCGGAATTTTCCCGATCACCTGTTCGCGGAAATGGGTGTCGTCGAAGGGATGAGGGATGAAAGCGTAACTCGGATCGTCCCTGTTCAGGGTGACGTCGACAAGCTCGCCGGTTGGGGCCCGAACGACTGAATGCGAATGGAAACGCACCCGGTTCTCGAAAGTCTCGCCCGTCGCGTTGAGGCAACCATGCACGACCTGAAACGTCGGATCCGCTTCGACCCACCGCGCGGCGTTCTCGTGACAGCGGCCTCGGTCCGGAGACCACCCGGGCGTTCGGTCGCCGATATGTGGAAGGCGCATCCCGGGGCGGGCGGACGCCAGCCTCGTCGCCAGCGCTTCTCGATCCATGGGCGCCTCCGCTTCATGTGTCTGAGCGCCGCTTGAGCGGGACGCCTGCCGAACGAAGCCGCGAGTCTATGGGTGCGAGGAGGATCGGCCAAGTGCAGGTCGCTGATGAAGTCGTTTGGCGAGGTCGGTCGTCCCGCCGTCCGGCTGGGGCGCCCTTCAGGGCGGTGGGCGAGCGGTCGCGCAGCGGGCGCCGAGGGGAGGGCGGGCAGCCCCGTAGGCCTACGGGGCGAAGGGGGTGACGGTCTAGGGCAGGATAGGCTTTGCGCCGCCAATGTCTGACAGACCGCCCCCGCCATGGATCGTCTTACCCTTCGCGTCCCGCCCGATCTGATCCGTCGGTTTGACGCCGCCGCAGCGTCCCAAGGCGGCCGGTCGCGTCTGCTGCGCAGGCTGATGGAGAGGGACGCACAGGCGCCCTTTCCTGAAGTCCTGGAGGCGGCGCCCGGTCGCCAGACCGGTCGTCTTGCGCTTCGGCTGACGCCCGTCGACCTCGCCGCCCTGGAGGTCGAGGCGGCTTCTCGAGGACAGTCCAGGACGCAGTGGGCTGTCGCCTTGATCCGGGCGCGGCTCCATCGCCGGCCGCAGTTGAGCCGGAGCGAGGCGCTGGCCGTGATCGAGGTCCAGCGAGAGCTGCGGCGTATCGGCGTGAACATCAATCAGATCGCTCGGGCGCTGAACACAGCCGTGATGGAGGGCACGGTCCTGGATCTTGAGGTCGCACAGCTCGGCGCCTTCGCCGACGAAATCCGGGCTCATCTCAGCGGAGTGCGCGACGCGGTCGAAGGCAATCTCGCCTACTGGTCGGTTGAGCCGTGAGCGACTTCCGCGTCCCCGTCGGCTTCGAAGACGCCCTGCGGCCTCCGGTGCGTTCCAGGCGAGCGAGGCTCTCCCATACGGTGTTGCGTCCCGGTCGAGGCGGCGGTTCAGGGGAGGCGCGCGCCAAGCTCGAGCGGATGGTGCGGCGGGCGCCTGAGGTCATGGTCAAGATCACTGGACGGACCCGGGACGGCGGTCATCTCCAGCGCCATCTCGAATACATCAGTCGCAATGGGAAGGTGCCGCTGGAAGGGCCGGACGGTGAACGGTTGGCAGGGCGGTCGGAGATTCTGGCCTTGGCTGGGGACTGGCGAGCCGAACTCGCGGTGATGAGGCAACGGCGGGACGCGCCGGTGTCCCACTCGATAATTCTGAGCATGCCGGCGGGCACGGATCCGGGGCGAGTCGAGGATGCCGCGCGCGCCTTCGCCTCGACCCTGTTCGCCGATCGTCACCCCTATGTCTTCGCCCTGCACACGGACGAGCGACACCCTCATGTTCACCTGACCGTCCGCTCGCTGGGACGCGAGGGCGAGCGGCTGAACCCGCGAAAGGCCGACCTGCAGCTTTGGAGAGAGACCTTCGCTGCGGCCCTGCGAGATCGCGGCGTAGAGGCCGAGGCGACCCCTCGCCGGGCGCGCGGCGTCGTGCGCAAGGCTGAGCGCACACCCGTGCGCAAGCTGCGCGAGCGGTTCGAGCGCGGCCTGGGGCCGATGCCGGACACCCTGCGAAGCGCCTTGCTGGAAGCCTCCCGACCGCTTGCCGCCGATCCCCTTTGGGAGACACGGTCGAAACAGCGGCAGGCAACGATCCGGCGAGCGCTCGTCGTCGAGGCGTTGAGGCTGCAGGCCTCCAAGCTTGGCGATGACCGGCGGTTGGGGGCGAATCTGGAAGACTTCATTCGAAGCCTTCCCGCTGTCGCGACACGGAGGGAGATTCTGGCGCGCGCGCTGGCCCCGGTCCGGGAAACGCCATCGCCGTCAAAAGGCCGTGGCGGTTAGCGGTGCCGGCGATCGATCTCCGCGGCTATGTCATCCCACCGACCGAGGTCGGTATCCCGGTATCCGTCCGGATAGTTTCGCGCCACCGCCTCGAATCGCGCCTCTCCGGCCGTATGCACGGCGAGCACCGCTGAGGGCGGTAGGGGAGCTGTGACGTAGAGATCGAAGACCTTGGCCTCCGGCGTGCAACCGATCGACCGTGCAAAAGCCGCCGTCACCGCTTCGGCCGCCGAGAAGGCGTGAGGACTTTTCGACAGCGGCGCCGCGACCTCCAGAATTCTGGGACGACCTATCGTCGCCACGAGAGCCGTGTGGTCGGGATCGGACAGCCAGAAATAGACGCCTTCGCCGCCCCAGTTGCCCAGCAAGAGTTCGACCCCGCCATCCTCGATATCGCGAGGGTGGGAGACCATCCAGAAGCGTCCCGAGCGGATGGCGTCCTGTCCGCGTTCGAATGGACTTGCGGCGTGTAGGGCGTCCGCCGTCTCCGCCGTGAAGGCGCCCGCGGCGACCTGGGCGTTAAGGCGGGCGCGGATCGTCTTCGACGATGGCAGGCCGATCCCTTCGGTCAGCAGCCGATCCACTTCGCCATCGGTCATACGGGTGTAATGCCATCCCCGGATGGTGCGCTGGGCCATGACGGGCATGAGCCGCTCAGTCAGGTCGATGTGATCTCCGGCGAAGGGATTGTCCGGATAGGCGCCGGTATGGTCCGACATCTCGCGCTGAATCAGATTTTCCCGAGCGGTCGTATGATAGTCCCGCAGCAGACCGGTGTGATCCGTGAGGATCTGCAGCAGTTCGGGGTCAAAGGTCCGAACGTCCCAGACGTCGATCACAGTGTCGGGCACGGCGGCCTCCAGCGGAATGTCGCGCCAGCCTAACGCGTCCGGCTCCGCTCGGCGCGATCTTTCCGCGCCGGGTCCGTCCTGTCCCTGGACCGATCCGCCTCCGGCCGCACCCGGGCCCAGGCCCGTTCCATCAGTCGCGCCTGGGCGGCAGGATCGGCGATCAAGGTCCTGACGACGACGGCGGCCATGTCCAGGCGGCGCTTGATCTCGGCCTGGGGCGGAGGGCCTTGTCGTTTAGGCGAGTTTCGACGCTTGTCTGCTGCGTCGTTCGCTTCACCGGCCGCCTGCCGGTCCCGCTCGGTGGGCTTGTAGCCCTTCACGTCCATGCCGAGGGCGCGCGCCTGGATCCAGACTTCGCGACGGAAAGCGCTGTCACCCGACACCTTGAGGCCTGCCCAGGCCCTGTGCTGGGCGACCTTGAGCATGGCGGCGACCGAGTCCGGATAGGCGTGGATCGTGGACAGTGAACGACCGTGGTCGCGGAAGGCCGGATCGGCGGTCTTGTGGTCCCGGTAGTAGCGTTCGGGGCGCCCCTGTCGGTCGCGCTCGATCAGATAGCGGTCGAGCAATTGGGTAGGGACATCGCCCTTGTCCAGCGAACGACGGCCGGCGGTCGGGCCGGGCTGGGGCGCGAGGCGATTGGCGGGCGAGGTCGCTGGCTGGATCATGCGCGGCGCTCGTGGGTGGAGGCGGTCGCGGACGGCGCCGCGATGACCTTGTCCAGCCAGGCCTGAACCTCGCCTTCGGTCGCGCCAGGCGGCGGTGGCGCCAATCCTTCCAACGCAAAGCGGCGGACGATGTTGTCAAAGTCCGTATCTGTCTCCGGGGGCGGTGGCTCAGACGGAGCCGCGGGGATGGGAGGCCGCGGCGAGGCGGGGGGCTTGGCGACCGGAGGCGGCGGCCGCAGACGGACGGTGAAACGCCGGTCTCGGAAATAGACGAGCTTGCGGCCCCGGGTCGGAGCGAGGCCGGCCTTCAGAACGATCAGCGCGCTGGAGGGCAGTTGCATCAGCTCCTGTGGAAGGAGGAGGGCGCGCTTCTGATCGGAGTCAGTCAGGCTGCGCCGGCCTTGTCCCAGGCCCATGGGCCGACTGCGGCTGCGGGCCTTGTAAGTGTAGTAGCCGAGCCGTTCGCTGAGCTCCTGCGCCACCTTCAGCTCCTTGGGGGCGAAGACGATCTCCAGGCCGCAGTTGGTGAGGATGTCTTCAGTGACATCGGGCCCATAGAGGGCGCGGAGCTGGGAGGGGCTCTGGATCACGGGAAGAAGGCGCAGGCCGTAGCCCGCCACCCAGGCGAAGGCATGGGCCAGGACGGGCGCGCGGCCGAGACGGGCGAACTCGTCGAGCAACACCAGGGTTTGTCGGTCATCGGAGCCGGGCAGGGTGCGGCTGTTCAGGTCGACCAGCTGCTGGAACAGCAGGGCGTACAGCGGCGCCACCCGGTCCATATTCTCAGGCGAGGCCGTCAGATAGAGGGACAGCCGCCCGGCGCGCAGCGTGCGCAGGTCGAAATCGCTGGCGCTCGTCGCGGCGTCCACCAGCGGGTTGAGCCACAGGCCCATGCGGGTGGTGATCGATTGGCGGATCGAGGCGAAGGTGTTTTCGCCGGAACTGCAGAAGTCGGTCAGGGCGGACGCCGCGCCGTGCGGCAGCGGATCACCGTCCTTGCGCCGTTGCTCCAGAAGTTTGGGGAATCTGTCGCGAGGATCCCCCTCGGTCAGCTGGCGGTAAACTTCCCCGAGGGTGAACGGCAGGTCCGGTGTGGCTGCGACATAGGCGCCGACGCCGATGAAGCCGGTGCGGGCCGCCTCCGACCAGAAGGGATCGGCGTGGGTGTGGGCCGGAAAGAGCATGCCGGCGATCCGCTGAAGCTCGTCGAGTACGCTCACCGGGGCGGTCCGGTCGATGTGGCCAAACGGATTGAACCGCGCCGAGCGCCCATCGGCGGCGAGGGGATCGAACAGGAGGACGGTCTGGCCAGCCGCTTTGCGGAAGCCGGCCGTGGCGTCGAAATTCTCGCGCTTGATGTCCAGCACCACGACGGAATGCGGCCAGGCCAGGAGGTTGGGGATCACCACGCCGACGCCCTTGCCGGTGCGGGTCGGGGCATAGAGCAGGACGTGCTCGGGGCCGTCGGTGATCAGAAGCTTCCCCGGCGCCTGTCCGAGCAGGATCCCGCTCGGCGCCCTCAGGCCGTGGCGGTGCTGCTCGCCAGGCGTCGACCAACGGGCGGCGCCATGCAGCGGGCGTCGGACGTTGAGGGCGATGGCCGTTGCGAGGGTGAGGAGGATGAGGCCCGTCGCGGCGGCGCCGATGGTCAGCCAGTGGCGCACCTCCGGATCATGGCGATAGTAGAGGAACCAGGCCGGCACCCGGGCAGGATCGAGTTCGCCCGAGAAGCGGCCGAGGCCGACAAGCGCGACGGTCAGGGCGCCGACCGTGAACAGGACCAGGCTGAAGAGAAGCGCGACGGCGACCAAAACCGCCTTAGTGGCTGGCGCGGCGCTTGCGAAGCGGGTCATGCCAGACCTCCGTCATTAGGAAGCGGCCGTCGCTCTTCTTCATCTGAACCACCACATCGACCATCAGATGGAGCATGGTGCGGATGTCGTCGCGCGGCAGGTCCCGGCCGCCCTCGGACTCCCGGACCAGCAAGGTCAGCTGTTCAAAGGCCAGGGCGGCGGAATCCGCGTGGACGGTCGTGATGGAGCCGGGGTGGCCAGAGTTCACATTGCGCAGGAAGAAGAAGGCGGTTCCGTCGCGGAGCTCCTGCAGAAGGATGCGGTCCGGGCGCATCCGCAAAGCGCTTTCCAACAGCGCCTTGGGGCCGACCTTCGCGAGACCCTGTCCGTCCTTGGAATAGAGAAGATGAACGACATTGCGCTGGGGCAGGACCAGTTCGCGCGTGTCCTCGATCGTCAGAAGCCGCTCGTGGTCGGGGATGAGCTCCACCAGCCCCTTGGCGAAGGTCGTCTTGCCCGAGCCCGTCGCGCCCGAGATCAGGATGTTACGACGGTGTTCGACCGCCAACCGAAAGAAGGCGACCCAGTCGCCGACTTCTCGCAGACGGATCAGGGCGGCGTCCGTCTCGTCGACCTCGTCGCCGCGCACGGTCGCGGCCGAGGCGAAGAGACCCGCCGTCTGAAAGTCCTCGAGCCCCATTCGACGGCCAGACGGTTTGCGGATCGTCAGCGAGACGGTGCCGCTGGGCACGACGGGCGGCAGGACGATCTGACAGCGGGCGTCTCCCGGCAGAACGGTCGAGCAGATCGGTCGTTCGGCGTCGACATCCTGTCCGGTGTAGGCTGCGGCCGCCACAGCCAGCGTCCTGAGCCAGACCTCCGTCAGCGCCGGCGCCTCATGCCACCGCCAACCCTCCGGCCCCTCAACCCCGACCTCGCCCGGACGGTTGACGACGACCTCGGTCACCGCAGGTCGGTCGAGGTGAACGCGCAACGGCTGCAAATAGTGCTCGATGACGGAGGTGTCCCGCATCACCGTGCCCGCAAGCGATAGACGGCCGCGAAGTTCAGGTCCTGGGCGATGAAGATCGACACCTCGGACCCCTGAGCCTTGCGCAGTGTCGGCGGGATCCCGATCGAACCTTGGAGGGCGACGGAGGCGGCGTCGGAAGGCACGCGCGCGGTGGACTGAAGCGTCTGTCCGCCGCCCGCTGCGGCAAAGGCGGCGTCGTCGACGATCGACAGCAGAAGAGCGCCGCCGAACCGATCCCAGAAATGGGTGTCGACGGCGCCGTCGAAACCGGCTCGGCCAAGGGCGTCTGCAGCAGGAGACGCCAGGCCTACGGCGACGCCGCCCGGCGTGACGGCGCGGGTCCAGAGGACAAACAGGCGGCCCCGTCCGGGCTCGACCCCGCTGCGATACTCGCCGAGCACGCGCGTTCCCCGCTCCAGAAGCACGACGGCGCCGTTTTCGGAGTAGACGTCGCGCGAGATCAGGCAACTGACATAGCCTGGCGTCGAACTGTCCATGGCGGTCTGGAGCACACAGGGGATGCTCGACCCGGCGGTGAGCAGAAGATTGCGGTCGGGAAGGCGTCCTGCGCGGGCCTCGCCGATCGGACTGATCCGCCGCAACTGATCAAGCGGGGTCTCCGCCCCGTCGCGGTGGACCGCGGCGGCTTGGGGAGCGATGGCGGCCGGACCTCCGCCGCCCCCGGAGCGGCTGTAGGCCAAGACGGGCGCGCGCCGTGCGCTCTCCGCCAATGCCCGGCGTTGCTCCTGCGGCGTCGGCCCCGATCGTGTGTCTGCCTCGGCTTCTGGCGCGATGGCCGGAATGGGGTCGCCCTCATCAAGGAGGGCCGGAGCGAGCGGGTCTGTCTCCGCGTTCTCGAGCAGGGGCGGGTCCGAGCGGCGGGCCGGCTCGAAAGGCTCCATCTGACGCGGCGGCGTATCCCGGGCCGTCGTGTCGCGGTCGCCGGCGTCGCCCCGGTCCCAGGTCGCGAACAGGAAGACCCCGCACCCGGCCGCAAGCGCCGCCAGGGTGATGATCCGGGTCGGACGACCGCCTAGCCGGCCAGCGATCGGCGAGACGCCCCTGTCTTGACCGGAGCCCGGCACCTCGGGGGTCTCCTCGGGGTTTGGCACCTCGGCGGTCATGGACGGTCTACAGTGACGGTGCGATCGACGGCCGGTGATGCGGTTCCGGTGCCGGTCGCTGTCCCGCGCGGGTCGAAGGCTTCGTTGAAGATGCAAAGGACGGCGTCGCCATGCCTCAGCCGCAGCCCGCTGACGACGCCGTGGATGACGACGAACTCGCCCCGAACATCATACGGGACGACCCGCTCGGAGCCGTCCGCCGCGACCTCGAATACCGCCGGGACTGGCTGGTTCGCCGGGAAACGCAGGACGGTGAACCGGCCGTTGTCCGTCACCTCGCTGGGTTGAAGGTGCGCGTCGCCCTGGAGCGAATAGGCGAGATTGCGTCGGCCCTCGACGGCGCCCGCCTGGAGCTCAAGTCCGACGAGACGTCGCTCCGCCGCCTGCGTCGAAGCGGCGAGGGCGACGGCCGCCTTGGCCCTCTCGTCGTCAGGGTAGCGGAACCGGACCTGATAGGCCGTCGGGCCGGCCGGGCGTTCCTGGGCGATCAGTTCGAACACATAATGACGGGCGACGCCGCTTCGATCGGTGACGACCAGCAGATTGGTGGCCTGGTGTCGCTCACGCGGTTTGAGGAAGAGGACGGAGCCCTCGGCCGCGACCTCCCAGGCCACGCTGTCGCCGATCGCGGCGTGACGGATGACCTCCTCTGGCGAGAAAATGATCTGGGTCGCCGTTCGAAAGGCGCCGGAGACCCGGTAGACGCCGTCGGGCGCATAGGTCAGCTCCTGAATACGGCCGGAGGGATCCGTCTGGCCCAGGCTGGGACCGGCCACCAGGAGCGCGGCCGTTGTGGTGAGGATCAGGGCTTTCATCGAATGACCTCCGGATCGGCGCGATAGGACGTGACCTGGAACCCGAGCGGATTGCGCAGGCGGTCGGCCTCCGTCATCGGCGCGCGCGTGTAGGTGAAGGCGATGGTGGCGATCCAGTCGCTCTCCGTGACCTGTTGGGCCTGGCGGACTGTCCGACGGAACCGCACATTGGCGACATCATCATTGATGAAGCCGATGGCCCGGATCGACACCACGGCTTCGCCGTCGCGGCCGTAGAGGTTCTGGGGACTGTCCGGATTGGCGCCTCTGTAGAGGTCGGCCCACCGTCGCTGTTCGCCCGGGGCGGAGAGCAGTGAGACCTGTCGGAAGGCTTCCTCGGCGGCGGGGTCCAGGTAGCCTTCGCGACCTCGAACATACTGGCCGAGGAAGTATTTGCTGACGGCCTCGTCGTAGCGGAGCGGACCGTCTTCAGCGGACAGGCCGCGCACGACATCGACCGACCCCGTCGTTCGGTCCACCCGGATCACGAAAGGCTCGCTCGTCTTCAGCGGCGTCAGGAAGGTCACGGCCGCTGTCGCGGAGATCGCCAGGATGGCGGCGACCCCGGCCGCGCCCCAGGCCAGGCGCCGCGAGCGCAGGGCGCCGGCCAGACGATCCTGGTCCCAGCGTCGCGCCTCGGCGAAGTAGCGTTTCAGTTCGTCGGAGGGCACGCCGGTCATGCGCAGCCCCCTGAATCGGGGCGCGCAGGATCGGAGCCGACGGCGGACGGCGCCGGGGGGGAGACAGGCGTCGGCGACGACACGAGGATCGAACCATAGGGGTTGGCGGGGCGGCGATTGCGCCCGTCGCAGACCGGCGGGGTGTCTCCGCTCCCGGTCGCGCAGCCCGCGAGGAAGAGGCTGAGGATCAACAACAGGCGAGGGCTCATGTCAGGCTCCGTTCGGTCTGATGGTTCCGCCGCCCTTCGGCGGCTGACGGCTGGCTTCCAGAGGGCCGCGCGCCCGACCGGATGATCCCGAGCCCAGGGCGGCGGCATTGGCGAAGTCGGCCAGACCGGCGCTGGCGCCGCCGGCGATACCGGCCGCGATCGCCGGCGTCTGAAGGAAGAAGATCGCGCCCAGCAGGCACAGGGCGATGAAGATCAGCCCGCCGATCATCGGATCGGCGCCCTGGATTGCGCCCCACTGGTCGCGCACCAGCGACAGGACCAGCTGGAAGATGACGATGATCAGGGCGAACAGCACCAGATAGTTCACCGCCTGGCTAAGCCAGCCGAAGAAGTAGCGTCGCGTCGCGTCGAACAGGGCGCAGGCGATGAAGATCGGGCCGAGGGTGACGAGGAGCGCCAGGGCCAGCTTGGCGACAAGCACGACGCCGAAGCCCAGCGCTGCGGCGAGCGCGCCGATGATGAAGACCGCGCCGGCGACGATATAGGGCGCAGGATTGAAGGCCGAAGCGTCGCGCGCGATGTCCTCGCCCAGCCAAGCGGCGTAGGCGAAGAACTGGTCGAACGCCGCCCCGACACTGGGGGCGTCCGATCCGCTGATGGCGCGGGTCAGGGCGTTCGGCATGGCCGTGAACAACGGCTCGGTGACGAAGCTCGTATAGGCGCCCGTCGTCGCCAGGGCGTAGAGCAGGGCGAGTTTGATCGACCGCACGGCGAAATCCATCACCGGCTCCGAGATCGCGCCGCGCAGGATGGCGACGCCGTAAAGGATCACATAGAGCAGCAGCGCCACGCGCAAGGGGCCGTCGACCTCGGCGATCACCGAGGCGAGCCGGTCCCCGAGGAACACGTTCAGGCGCTCGTCGATGAAGTCATAGCTTGGCTCGAAGACCCGGAAGGACATGCTCAGGGCTCGCCCATGGTCCGGCTATAGGCACCCATCCGCTCTTGCCGGCGGGCCTCCGCCAGACCTTCACGCGCCGCCGCGCAGTCACGGCGCCGCACGCCGGCGTCGCAATCTGCGACCGCGCGGACGGCGGCGGCGGGATCCTCGGTGAAGGATGCAGGCGTCCGGTCGGGCGGCGAGCAGGCCGCCAGGACGCAACCGCAGAGCGCAAGGGCAAGCGGGCGTATCACTGGAACGACCGCTCATAGACCGACTGACGCGCCGCGCGCGCCGCCTCGGCCCGTTCGCGGCTCCGCTGTTCCTCAAGCCGCGCCTCGGCGGCCTGGGTGATGGCGAGACCCTGTAGCCGCAGCTGCTCGTTCTGGATCAGGGCCTGTTCGGCGGCCAGCCGAGCCTCCAGGTCCATGACGGCGCGCGCATTCGGGGCTGTGTCGAGCGCCCGGCGCAGGGTCTCAAGTCCGTCCAACCTCTGGTCGGAGGCGGCGCCGACCGCTTCGCCGATGGCGAGGTCGCGGGCGGTGCGGGCGCCGGCGCGCTCCAGGCTGTCCCTGTAGTAGGCGTCGGCCTCGGACAGCTCGCCTGCGGCCGGCGTGAACAGCCGGGTCTCCCGGCGGATCGCATCCGCCCTGTCCGCAAGCGCCCCAAGAGCGGAGAGGTCTCCCTCCGCCGCAGACCTGAGGGCGCGGCTGTCGGGCAAGGGGTTGCGCACGCCCGGCAGTCCGAGCGTCTCCGCCAGACCGTTGACGTCGGAGATGTCGTTGAGGCTGTCGAACAGGGCGCGCTGTTCGTCGATCTGGCGCTGCAGGGCCTGAAGCTGCTGCAGGGCGTTGCGGGCGTCCTCGATCATTTGGGTCATCGCGACCGGATCGTGGACGACATACTGGGCCTGGGCCGCGGGAGCGGCGGCGAACAGCGCGCCGGCGAAGCCGGCCGCCGCCAGATGGCGGAACGTCATGAGAGTCTCCTTTGGGCGTGGAAGGGGGCGCGCCAGCGCGCATAGTCGTCGCCGTGCTCGGTGCGGATCCGGTCGAGCAGGGCAACGGTAGAGGCGCGGCCGGACAGGATGGCGAGGGCGTCGTCCATGCCACTGAGGTCCAGCTCGACGACGACGCTGTCGTGGCCTTGCTTGACGAGGAAGCGATGCGATTCCGGGGTGAGCTCCTCCCTCACGAGCCGGAACTCCTCTTGGGTCAGGCCGAAGCCGTCGACATAGTCGCGCGCCTGGCCGTGAGCGTTCGGCAGGAAGATCTGCGTCGCGCACTGTTCCAGGATGGCGTGAGCGATGGGGGAGCGTAGGACATCGGCGGGCGACTGGGTGCCGAACACCATGAAGGCGTTCTGTTTGCGCCAGGTCTTCAGTCCATCTTGGGCCAGGTCGGTGAAGGCCGGATCCCCCAGCACCTTCCAGAACTCGTCGATATCGAGAACCAGGCGGCGGCCGTCGACCCGCTCCGTGATCCGGTGGAACAGATAGAGCATGGCCGGGGTGCGAACCTCGTCGTGGTCCAGCACATGGGTTATGTCGAACCCGGCGAACCGGGCGTCGAGGCTCAGGAGATCCTCATCGTTGTCGAGCACCCATCCCAGAGGGCCGCCCTTCTGCCAGCGCTCGAGTCGGGCCCCGATCCCTCCGGCGTCCCCTTGTCCGAGCAGGCTGCGCAGCGCGGCGATGGAGCGTCGCTCGCGGGGCAGGGCCTCCAGCGCCGCGACGCCTTCCTCGATCGCCCGCGCCTGGCCGACGGAAAGGGTCTCGTCCGGCCGTGCGACCAGGGCGCGGATCAGGCGCACGAGGAAGGCCCGGTTCGTCGCGGACGGCTGGAGGGCCTTGAAGGGCGCGAAACCCGTGGGCTCGCCGTTGCGAAGCGCGAGGTAGGTTCCGCCGCTGGCCCTGACGAAGATCTCCGCGCCACGATCCTTGTCGATGAACAGCTGCTGCGCCTCGAACCGTTCGAGCTGCGCCAGCATGAAGTTCTGGACGACGGTCTTGCCCGAGCCGGACGGGCCGCAGATGAAGGTGTGCCCGAGATCGCCGACGTGGAAGTTGAAGTGGAAGGGAGAGCCGGCCGTGGTCCGCAGCAGGGCCACCGCCTGGCCCCAGTGATTGCCGTCTGACTTGCCGACGGGATGGGCGTGCAGGGGAGCAAGCGCGGCGAAGTTTCGCGAGGTGATGGCGGCCGGTCGGGTCCGACGCGAGAACACACCAGGAAACTGAGACCAGAAGGCCGCCTCCAAGCCGAGATCTTCGCGCGCGACGACCAGACCGGAGTCCGCCAGCAGAGCGCGCGCCTTGGACAGGTGGTCCGCGAGCGCCGACGGGGTTTCGCCGTGGACCAGCACCGAGGCCTGGTGCTCGCCCATGACGAAACGGTTGCTGACGAGTTCGTCGAGGGCGTCGGACAAGCCTGCGATCTGGGAGCCGGCCTTGTCGCGGGCCGACACCATCTGGTTCTGCTTGCGCTCCATCACGGCGCGGGCGGACGCCTTCGAGAGAAAGGCGAACGACTGCGACATGACGAAACCGAACCGGGCGTTCAGTAGGCTGTCCCAAAGGCCCGGGCGTGTCGTCGCCGGATATTCCTTGATGGCGAGGATGCCGCCGAACCGTTCGCCGGCGGTGTCGCGAAGTTCGAGCGTCTCGCGCCCGAAAATGGCGCGCAAATTATAGGCCGCCGCGCCGAGATGGCCGAAGACCAGTGGGGCAGGGACGCGCCGTCCTGTCAGGATCAGCCCCATCACCTCCATCGGTTTGGAGAACCAGAGCCCGTTGCGTTCATAAAGGCCAAGGCGTTGCGGGCCATAGCGGTCGAGGTACTGGGCAAGATCGCGGCCGGCTTCTTCGATACGGCGAACCTGAGCGGTCATCACCTCGCCGTCGTCCCGGCGGGCCTGGCGAAGGCGCCGCAGGATCGCCGTGGCGCGGTCGGCGGTGTCTCGCCCGGGATGAAGAACCAGGGAGACAAACAGCTCGTTGACCCAAAGCCGCCGGCCAGACATCTGGGCGTCGTAGTCCTTGGCCATGCCCGCGGCGAAGTCAGACCTGTACCCATGGGAGGAGGTCGGCTCGACCTGCCGTCGGACGATGTGGTGCCACACCGCCAGCCGGTCGTCGGCGAGATTGCGCCAGGCTTGATTCAGTTTCAGGTGCCAGTCGTTTAGGTCGCGCGCGTCTGCGGTCTCGAAACTGGCGCCGGCCACCTGGAAAACGATCATCAGGGCGCCGCTGTCGAGCGCGACAACGTGGTCGTTCACATGCCTGGCATAGGGAAGATGAGACCGGAACTCGGTCTCGCGCCGCAGCCGCGACATCGGAATGACGCCATCAGCCACGGCGAAGCTCCTCGGCGCGATACCGACGCACCGGCGCCAGGGGCGAGACCGAGCTTCCGCCCCAGAGCGCCCCGTTCCGGCACCGGCCCTTGGTGTCGACATAGACGAGCAGGAGCCTGAAGGCGTTGTGGTCGACGCGGCAGATGGCCCGGAACACCATATGGAGCGCGGGCGCGACGAGAAGATAGAGAAGGCTTCCGCCGACGAGGAAGACCACGCCGGACAGGATGACATTGACCCCCATGGCCTCCATTGGGACGCCCATCACCATGGCCGGGCGCGTACAGGCGAGGAACAGCGGATCCTCGGTGAGGCGTTCACCAGCCATGAGGCGCGCCTCCGGTCATCCAGGCGCCTGCGCCGCCGAGAGCGAGACCGCAGGCGCCCCCGCCAACCCATTGGGAGAAGCGCGTGGGCGAGATCAGGCCGCGGTTCACAGCCAGGCAGAGTGCGAAAAGGATCGAGCCCGCGACGACGAGGACTAGGGGGAGGGGGAAGGTCATCACGCCCCACCGGTGATGAGATTGACGATCTCGGCGGCGCCGAACACGACCACGATGCCAAGCACGACGATCGCGGCGCGCCCCAGGTCGAAAAGTCCGAACATCCAGAGAATGCCGACCACGACGACTGCAAGGACCGCGAGGAGGCGTGCGGTATTGCCGGTCAGCATGTCTACGACGTTCTGCAGCAGCCCCTCGACATTCGCCGAAGCGAGCGCCGGCTGTGTCGTCATGACGGAGGCAGCCAGGGCGATGCAGAGGACGGCGCCGGACTGTCTGACGCACCGGCGAGCGAAGGCGGGGGAGGCCATGGGAGTCACCGTTCAGCTGAGGTTGAAAAGACGACGAGCCCGACCGAAGAGCGGGCGAAGATGTCCCAGGGAGGGATGGACGGCGGGACGCTGAACGCTGCGACCTCGGCTTCTGTCGACTGAACCGGTTGGTCGCTTCGGGGGCCGGAAAGAGGGGAGGCCAGCCCGAGGGTGACGGCGGCGTCTTCCACCCGACGGACGTAGCCGTTGCGGAATCCACGACGGGGGTCGCCTGTGTTGTAGCGGGAGAGGGCGACGCGCAGGGCGGTCTGCCGGCCTGTTGTCGTGTTCGCTTCCGGCCAGTAGCCGGCGCGCAGGACGGTCGCTGCGGCTGCGAGATTGCGGCAAGGGTCGAAGGCCTGTTCGACCGACAGGCCGAGCCATTCAAGGTTGTCGCTGTTGATCTGGGCCAGCCCGAGGTCGATGTTCGCGCCCCTCGCCAGAAGGGCGTGCGCTTGCCGGGCCGCCTCCGAGGGGGTGCGGGCGCGCGGCGGATTGCGTCCGCCGCGGTTCACGCCGATCGCCAGCGCGTCGAACCGGCTCTCGACATGGGCGATCGCGGCCAGCGTCTCCGGCGCCACCGAAGGCGCGCAGGTCAGTGACAGGGAAAAGACCGCGGCGAGGTCGAGCATGGAGGGGCTCCTGGTGAACCCCACAACCTCATCCGATCATCAGCCTGCGGACGACCCGCGTCCTTCCCGCCGGAAATTTACGGGCGGAAGCTTCGGGCTTCGTCGAGGCGCTGGCTCCGCGCGAGCAGCGCGACCGCCTGGATCCGGGTTCGGACGCCCAGGGCGACGCAGGCGGAGGTCAGATGCTCATCAACTGTTCGTGGCGAGACGCCGATCCGCTCCCCAATCAGGGACGAGGTGAGGCCCTTCGCAGCGAGGCGCAGACATTCACGCTGGCGGGTCGTCAGAACATCCATCCGCTCAGTGGCCGGCGTCGATCGGGGGTCGAGGATCGGGCGCATGCCCGCATTCAGCCCCGAAACCCGGCCGGGCGCGATCCGGCGATCTTGCGGAAGGAAGATTACGGTCGTGCTTGGCCCGTCAACCCTCCCCGCCGTCGTCGCGGGCGGGCTTCATCAATCGGGCCTTGCGCTCCTCCAGCCAGGCCTCCGCCTCGGCGTCCTTGCGCACGGACTGCACAGCCAGATCTTTCAACGTCTTGGTGAAGGCGTTGATGATGGTGCGGGCGTCGAGCTCGCTGATGGCGTCTCCGGCCTCTTCGTCGAACTCCTGCAGGACAACGGCCAGGATGGTCGCCAGCTTGTTGTCCACGCATCTCAGGGCGAAGGCAGGGGAGCCCAGAGCCAAGGCCGCGAGGATCGCGTGAGGATCGCTGTCCGTGACGTCCGCGAACCTGTGAATGCGCTCGATGTTGATGCGGCCGGCGCCGGATTCGAAATGCTCGTAGGATCGCAGCGCCATGTTCATTCCTGTGGCCACGTCGATCGTGCGCATGCGCCTGTGGGACCGGATCAGTCGCAGGCTGGTGGAGAGCACGGCGTTCGGAGACAGGGGCTGAGCGCTATCCATGTTTTCGGTCTACTCCCCGCCGACGGCGTCGGGCGACCAACAAACGCGTCACCCTTGCAGGTTGAAAAATGCCCCACCCTCGCATTAAATGAAAGCCTATTGAGATCAACAACATAAAAGCTGCGGAAATGACGCAAGTTTCTTGCGGATATCAGTATAGGCGCTACCTCGCCGCGTGTGGGCCCCGCAAGGCGCGGGTCGGCGATCTACGGCGAGGTCGGGGAGGCGGGCCATGAGACAACGCGATCCTTTCGGTTCCGCGACGACTAGCCTGCGAAGAGCGCTCGAGCATGGGCTCGCACCCGGGCAACACCTTTCAGTCGCCGACATTGCCGCCTCCCTGAAGCTCAGCACCAGCCCTGTGCGCGAAGCGCTGTCTCGACTCTGCGGAGAGGGGCTGGTCGAGGACCGCCGGGGCCTCGGCTATTTCACACGATCCGCGCCAGCCGAGGATATTGTCGGACTTCTCGATCTGGAGGCGGCTCATGTCCGACTTGCGGCCGAAGGGGCCGGCGTCCGGCAACCGCCAGACGGTTCAGACGAAGCGGTGGAAACCTGGATCGAGTGCCTCCTGGAACATTGCGACAGCCAACCGCTGGTCGAGAGCCTCCAGCGGGTCCGGCGACGCCTGGCGCCGCTGAGGCGGCTGAATGGGCCGACGGCGCTCGCGGAGGCGCACGATAGCGAGCCGCTGGACGCCTATTACGCGCGCTGGCGGGTGGCCGCCGGCGCGCTCGCGGCGCGATTCCGGCGCCTCGACGCCGACGGCTCCGAATACATGCGCAATATCGTTTGAATCGATTTGCGGACGGGCGCTGATGGTTCGTCGTCGACCTTTTGTCGACCTTCAGAAAGAGGAGACGACTATGACCACCAAGAGCATCTCGCGCCTCGTTCGCCTGGGCGCCGCTCGCAAGCTGACCCGCGCCGGAGTCGACGGCGAGTTCATCGAACTGAACCCGGCCGAGCGCTACGACATCACGCCCGGCGCCTGACCAGAAGGGCCGTCCGAGAGGGCGGCCCAGACGCCCGGCATGCCTCTACCGCGGCGTCTAGCATCAAGGGGCATCACGACAACACGGAGCACGGTGATGAAAACCACCACGCGAGTGCTGCGGCTGGGCCAGGCGCGACGCCTGACCTGCGCCCTCATGGACGGCGAGCTCGTCGAGCTTAACTCCCACCTCAGGTGGGACATGCCGGTCGGCTGACGACGGACGGGCCGTCGTCGCTGACGGCCCGATCTGCCGCCCGCCCGGCACAACGCAGACATTCGGGACCGGAGATTTCCTATGCAGACCTTGGCCTCGCCTGAGTTCGGGGAAGCCCTCGAGCGCGGAGAATTCGCTGAAACGGTTCATGCCGCAAAGCTGGGCTCCGATATGGTTCTGCTCGACCTGTCCACGGACGCTTATCTGCTCGTACCGGATTGCAGCCGTGCCCGGATCGACGGTGCGACCCTTCACGCGCCGATGGATCTCATGCTCGATCTGGCCGCCAACGAGCTGCTTCAATCGGGTCCGCCTACAGGGCGAGGGCGACCGCCGCCGCCGATTCCGATTCACCGCCTACCCGACGCTGCGGGCGCCGGACCCTCACTCTCGGACATGGCGATCTTCGCAACGCTCTGGGCTGATGTGGCGCGGCGCAGGCCGACCCTGCAGTCGCTCTCGAGACGCCTAACCGGGCGACGTGGGCGTAGAGACGATCTCGACGCCATCGCGGCGCGGGTTCGTCTCTTTCGCCAATTGCTCCCCTATGCGCCGACCGTCGGCGCCTGCCTGTTCCAGGCGGAGCTTCTGCTTCGGTTTTTGAACGCGGCCGGTCTCGACGCGGACTGGGTCTTCGGTGTCCGTGTGTGGCCGTTCCTCGCGCACTGCTGGCTGCAGGTGGACGATTATTGCGTCAGCCAGTCGCCCGATACCCTGACGATCTACCGTCCCATCATGGCGATCTGACCATGAGCGCCGATGCCTATGTCGTTCTGGTGGCCGATGACGCTGCGGCGCTGGAGGCGCTGTCCCGCAAGATCGGCCGCCGCCTGGCCGGGGCCGGGTGGAGCCGCCGCGTCTCGCACCCCTTTCTCGCCGTCTACGCGCCCGCCACGTCCCGACTCGAGGTCGTGGCGGCGCTCGACGGGCACGGCGTCACGATCGGGGAGATGTTCGACCCGGCCGGAAGGCCGCTTTCCGTGGCCGAACGCGGCGCCTTGTCCTGCCACGGACTCGATGTTCATCGAGCGAATGACATCATCTCCCGGTTCTGGGGGCGCTACGTGCTCGTGCGGCGAACTTCGGGCGATGCCTCGATCCTTCGGGATCCGTCCGGCGCCGTCGAAGCCGTCACCTGGCGCAGGGACGGGGTCAGCGTGATCGCGCCCTATGCGCCGTCAGCCCTCGACGGTTTGCTGCCGGACGACCTCGCCATCGATTGGAACGGTGTCGCAGGCCTTCTTGAGCGGGGCGGTGGCTATCGACATGAGTTGGCGCTAACGGGTGTGACGCCGGTGGCGGCCGGCGCTCTCGCGTGCGCGGGTCAGGCCGGTGTGCGATCATGGCAAATCTGGCGCCCCGCTGAAGTCTATCGGAACGCAAGGGAGAGGCCCCGGCCCGACCTTCGAGAGGTGGTAGATCGGGCGGTACAGTCGCTTGCGCGAGAGCGGACGTGGGTCGCCGAGGTCAGCGGCGGGCTCGACTCGGCCATCGTGGCGGCTGCGCTCACGGATCACCAGCGTGCTCGGGTGACCCAGTGGGTCAATCATTTCGTCGACGACCCGGAGGGGGACGAGCGGTCGTTCGCGCGGCCCGTCGTCGAGCGGCACGGGTACCGGCTCACAGAGGTGAAGCGCAGTGGCTTGGACTTGTCTGCAGAGCGTCTTTCTCAGTCGGCTGACGCCTTCCGGCCGGCGACCAACGACATCGACACGGACTATAATGACGACATCGCGCGAAGGGTCGAACACTCAGGCGCGTGGGGCTCGCTGACGGGGCAGGGCGGCGACGTGGTCTTTTACCAGATGCCGACCTTTCTGATCGCTTTCGACGAGATTCAGGAGAGACGCCTGCGAGCGCGGACTGAGGTTCTTCATGCCGCCGCGCGTTGGACCGGTCAGTCGATCTGGCCGCAGACCTGGCTGAAGGCCCGGCGGACGCAGGCCCTTTCCCTGCGCGGGCGCACCCACCCCTGGCTCGACGCGCTCAACGGCGTGCCGCCCGGGAAGGTCAAGCAGATCATCGGACTGGTGAACTCCCAGGCCTTTCAGGGTCGTGCAGGGCGAAGCCGACACGGACCGTGCATCAATCCGCTCCTGAGCCAACCCGTCATGGAAGCCGGCCTGGCCTGGTCCTCTGTCGACCTGACCTGGGGTGGACGGGACCGGTTCGCCGCCCGGGCCGCCTATGTGGACGCGATCCCGGCGTCCATCTTCAGCCGGCGTTCGAAGGGCGAACTGGGGGCCTTCTATGGCGAAGCCGTCGCCATGAATCTCGAGCGTCTGCGGACCTATCTGCTCGAAGGTGAAATCGCTGCGGCGGGGCTTCTGCCATCGGGCCTCGCGGACCAGATGACACGCGAGGCCCTGGTCTGGCGGGGCGGGTTCGCCACGCTCATCACCCTGGCGCTGACGGAGGCCTGGCTGCGGCGATGGCAGGCTCGGATCTCGGCGCCTCGGATTTGAGGTGCCGATCAAACCAGGCGGTCAGCTGGTCGTAGTAAATTCGGAGGTTGCCCGGGTTGTGGACACTGTGATCCTCCCCGAACAGATAGGTCAGCGCCGCCGGCCGATGAAGGCGCACGAGCGCGGCGTACATCTGCTCGGCCTGACCAGGGGCGATGTCCATCTCACCGTGAAACAGCAGGATCGGCGCGGTGATCCGGTCGGCGTTTTCGAAGGGACTGCCGCGCCTGTAGCGCTCGGGGTCGCTCCAGTATGATCGCAGCATGCCCGCTTGTCCGGTCTCCAGCCAGCGCGCCCCACTGATGGCGTCAGTGGTGTTCTCGCCCTGCAGGCGTTGCTGCGGGGACATCCCGGACAAAAAGAGCGGCAGATTGTAGACGCCGTTCACCGCGACGACCGCCTTGAACCGCGACGACTGGGCGGCGCTCATGACGACCGACCAGGCGCCGAAGCTGTGGCCCCAGAGGCCGATCCGATCAGGATCGACAAAGCCATCGACGGCGGCGGCGTCGACCACGCCCAAAATCCTTTCCGCGAGGCCGGCAGACGGTTCGGCGGTCGGCGGCAGGTCCGGATAGATAACGGCGTAGCCGGCCGCGACCAGCAGCCCGCCGTTCAGCGTCATTTGCACCGCCTCGGGGTGCATGCTCCGCGGCGCGGTAGGATAGGTCTTGCCCGGATAGGGAATGACAATGACCGGCGGGGGCTCGTCCGTCGGCGTCTCAGGCAGATAGAGCCAGCCACGGGCGCCGTTCGGGCCGGTGATCAGACGGGCCTCCGGAACATAGACGCCGTCGAGCTCCGGATTGAGACATCTGATGATTTCGGAGCCCGTGTTGGTCCGCACCTCGAGCCGGTTCGGCGCGCGGCCTTCCGTTCCAACCCCGACACTGATCCCGCGGTCCCAGCCGAAACTGGCGCCGGGTGAAGCGGCGACGCATGAAGTTGGGACGTCCTGTGCATCCGCGAACACGCGACACAGCCGGTCGCCCCCTTCCAAGACCTCCGTCTGGTTCGCGCCCATCGGGTCGGTTTGGCGTCGATATCCGAAGATACCGAGGGGGCGCGCGAGCCTGCCCGCCGGTCCAAGGTCTTCCGATGACAGATCCGCGCGAAGACGAACAATACGGCCGCGGTCCTCAAGGAGAATCGCCTGTTGTCCCTGGGCGACCACGCGGCCGCTTTCGCTCAGAGCGTCTATGCTGACGACTTCCGTTCCACGCCGGGCCCACCAGCCCGGTCGCCCTTCGTGTGCGCCACGAACGAGAACATCGGCCCCGAGCCAGGCCGCGTGGGCCGTCGGGCTGCCGAAAACGTCCGCAGTCGTGTCAGGTGCGACCCCGGGCGGCGTGCGATCGCGAACCTCGCCGGAGGGCGTGACAGCGAGGAGCCGGGCGGGATCGGCGCCGACGAGATTCACAAGAACCGCCGAGGAATCGGGAGCCCAGTCGAGGAGGCTGGTCGAGATGTCCACGGCCTCAGCCGGCTCCGCCGATAGCCCCGTTTGCGTGTCCACCAGTCGCAACGCACGCGCGCGTCGGAACTCAGTCGCCGCCTCGAGGCCGGGTGGAGGCGCGAGCGGGCCGTCCTTGAGCACGGCGACGTGACGTCCATCCGGGGAGGCTTCGAAATCGAGGAGGTCGCCCGCCGTCAAAAGGGTCGCCGCGCCCGTGTCGGCGTTCACACGCCACAGCACGGTTGTCTCACGGACTTCGTCCGGGGCTCCCTGTCCGACCGATACGAAGGCGGGTTCGCCCCGCGCGGCACGCGCCCACAGGTCAGGCAGGTGGGTCTGCGTCGCGTTCTGAACCGCGAGGCGGGCCGGCAGGCCCCCGTCCGGCGTGCCGAGGACGAGGAGCTCGGTTTCCGAGATCCACTGGACCGATCGTCCCCAGGCGCCGCTCTCCGGGGAGAGAGCGCTCCAGGCGACGATGCCGCTACGCAGATCGACGATTCCTAGCCGAAAGGTCAGGCCCTGAAGGCGAAAGACGACCAGCCGGGAACCGTCCGGAGAGAACGGGCCCATCGTATAGCCCGCATCATCATCCATCGGCATCAGGGCGCGGATGTCGAAAGGACTCTCAAGGTCGAAGCGGTAGAGTTTGGCGTAACGGAGGGCGCCTTCGGGCTGCAGATCGTACCGTGGAAGGTCACCCCGCGCGCGCCGCTCCTCGAAGACGGCGACCGAGCCCGAAGGGTCGACCTCGATCCGCCCGAAGCTCTCCAGGCCGAGAAGAGTCTCGACCGTCAGAGGACCCGCCAGGACCGACGACGGGCATGCGAGGGCGAGTGCGCCGAGCGCACCGATCAACGTGTTGCGCATGGTGGATCACCAGCGCTTGACGAGTTGGAGTGATACCTGGCGGCCGAGCGCATTCGTGTTGGCGCCGTCGAAGCCGACCCCGTTGGGCGAGTCGTAGAATGGCGGTTCGGCGTTGGACAGATTAAGGACGTTGAGACTGAGCGACAGACCTTCGCCCCATCCCGCCGCGAAGTCGTAGCGAACCTGGCCATCGAAGGTGGCCCAGTCATCGATCTGGCGATTGGTGAGCGGGTCGCGTCCGCCGCTCACATAGTTGGCGATCAGGCCCAGGGTGATCGGACCACGGATCCACTGACTCCCCGCACGCCCCCTCCATCGGGCCGGGAAGTTCGGATCGCCGAGAAGATGCTCCGTGGGAGAAGCGGAGGTGATCTGACGATCATTGGTCAGCAGGCGGGTGAGGGTCCCGTCGATCATCTCCTGGCCGGCCCCGAGCTCGAACCGATACCTTGCCGATAGGTCCAGACCCTCGACCTCGACGTTCGCCGCGTTGACGAAGCGGTTGTCGACGATGACGCCGTAGGACGTCGCCGGGAAGACTGTCGGGTTGAAGTTGCCCGGATGGTCTAGCAACGACTGGACCAGAGCCCGGTCTTCCGCCGAGGTGGTCGGGGAGACATAGCGCACGAAGGGCGCAAGCGCCGGGTCGTTCAGCGCATTGGTGAGGTTCTGGATGACCGGATTGCCGATGCGGTCGTTGAAGCGGGTCCGGAACCAGTTACCCTCCAGGCGGAACCCTTCATAGGCCGCTGGCGTCCAGACAAAGCCCGCCGTGACAGACTCGGCGGTTTCCGGCCGCAGGTCGGGATTACCGCCGTACTGGATCAGTGTCAGGACGTTGCCGCCGCCGCGGTTCAGGAAGGACGGCCCGATCTGATAGGTGCTCTGCAACTCCCTCAAGGACGGGGCGCGAAAGGACGTCCCCCAAGAGGCCCGAAGCACCAGATCGTTCGTCGGGCCATAGAGCAGACCGATCTTGGGATTGCTCGTGCTCCCAACGCCCTCATGATCTTCCACTCGTCCGGCCAGCGATAGTTCCAGCCTTTGAAGACCCGGA
The DNA here is from genome assembly GCA_963515305.1 of uncultured Brevundimonas sp. Classification (GTDB taxonomy): domain Bacteria; phylum Pseudomonadota; class Alphaproteobacteria; order Caulobacterales; family Caulobacteraceae; genus Brevundimonas. Next base: position 169,791 of record CAUPWX010000004.1, on the reverse strand, counting down.
CGGGCGTTCGATTGGCCGAAGATCGGAGCGCGGATTTCGCCGAAGGCCGAGGAGACATCACGCTCGAACGAGACTGGCGCGGTCACTCGGGGCGCGGTCCCGGACAGGAAACTCTCTCCGCTGGTTTCAAACTGCTCGGCGCGGAAGTCCAAGCCGAACGCGGCCTGCAGGGGGCCGCCGGGGAGTTCGACAATCGTGCCGTCGATCTTGAAATTAAACGAGGAGACCGAGCTGACGTACTCCGCATCCGTATAGCCCGAGCCGATGTGAGCCAGGATCGTCGGCGAGTTCGCGGCCGGACCGCCAAAGGGATTAAAGAAGCCGTCCGTGGCGGTGCTGAAGGCCGTGGTCGGGATGTCCGCTCGCGCGCCCAAGGCCTCCTGAAGGAAGGTGGTCTGGACACGGTTCGAGAAACGCCGGCCCGTGGTCTCCTGCGCCCCGCTGGCGTAGGCGGAGACGTTCCATCCGAAGAGTTCGCCGGAGATACCCAATGCGCCGCCCAGGCTCTCCGTCCGACCGTTCGAGATGCCCGGGCCGAGGTCGTTGATCCAGGAATAGGCGATGTCGTGGGACGTCGAGCCATTCGGCGATACGAAATAGGGGTTGGCGGCGGTGACGGTGAAGGTTCCAGCATCCGCGCTGGTCTTCAGAAGGAAGTCGCGCTCGGTGTAGCGTACATCACCGTCGAGGCTGAACCCGGCGGGCAGGCGCTGGTTCGCCGCCAGGAAGACGCTCTGCCGCTCCTGATGAGGCAGAAACCACTGACCCTCAAGCTGATTGGTGCGGTTGATCTGTCCAGCGATGAAGTCGCCGGGGGAGAGGCCGACGCCGTTCTGGCCGGTCGGGATCGCGTATAGGGGAATATAGGTGGCTGTGGCGGGATCGAGGCGGACGATGTTTCCTGGTGAGGCCGTGAGGAGACGGTGGTCCGTTCCTCCGAGCCGACGCAGGTCGGCGTCCGAGGTGGCCTGGCGGTCTTTTCCTTGGAGCTCGCCGCGATTGTGGTACTCGTACGCCGCGACGAGGCTGCCGCTTCCCCAGTCCACGCCGCCGGCGTGAGAGAAGAGAAACTCTTCCGCCCCCCCGTCGCTTGTGCCGCCGACACGAACCCGGGTCTCCGCCCCTTCGAAACGGGACTTCAGGATGATGTTGACCACGCCGCCGACCGCGTCGGCGCCATAGAGGGCCGAGGCCCCGTCCATCAGGACGTCTGCGCGGTGGATTGCGCTGGAGGGAATATTCGAGATGTCTGCGAAATCGCCCGCATTGCCGCTTCCCGCCACGCGTCGCCCGTTCACGAGCACCAGCGTCGCATCCGCCCCGAGGCCGCGGAGGTTGACGCCAGTCGCCGAGCCAATGTTGCGCCCCGACCGGTCGGCGCCGACATTGGTCGAGCCTTCGTAGGCGGCGCCGGTGAAGTTCTGCGGCAGAGCCGCCAGGGTCTCGGCGACTGTGCCGCGCCCCTGCCGCTCGACGTCGGCCTGGGTGACGACGGTCACGGGGGAGGGGCTGTCTGCGCCGCGCAGATAGGTGCCGGTGACGATCACCTCATCAAGCGTCGTCGCTGCATCGTCCTCGAGCGCCACCCGCGCTGAGGGATCGATCAGGACGAACACCGTCGGTCGGCTCTGTCGGTAGGCGAGGCCCGAATCGCGAAGCAGCAGCGTCAGTGCGGCTTCGGGCGTCAGATCGCCGTTCACAGCGGGTGACTGTCGGCCCGCGACCAGGGCGCTTGGATAAAGGATCTGAAGGCCGCTTTGCTGCGCGAAGGCCGGAAGGCTGCGCTCAAGCGGACCCGCCTCGATGGCGAACCGACGTGCGACGTCGCTGGACTGCGCGACGACCGGCGTCGCAACCGCCATCAGTAGCGCGCTAAGCGCGGTTGAAATGAAACTCTGGCCCATGACCATCCCCCCGGTTGTGTACCCGCAGATGTGCGGATTGGGGAGGAGACGTCGGGTCGCGGGCCTTACCCTAAGTCGGGCACGGATTAATTTTTGGCCGTCGGACTAAGAACGATGCGTCCGGCTACCGTGCGGTCGGCCTCGAGCGCGTAGAGATCGCACAAGGCGGCGACGAAGCCTTCAGTGTCGGTGGAGTTGAAGACCCCACTGACGAGGATCGGCGAGATCTTGTCGCTACGCAGTTCGATGGGGATGCGGCTGTACCGGTTCATCTCCGCAACGGCTTCTGCTATGGGCGTGTTCTCGAACGTCAGTCTGCCGACTGTCCAACTTGTGGCCGCCACGACATTCGCGGAGGCGACAGTGGGGCGCTGGATCGATGTAGTGACCTGCTGGCCGGGTCTAAGCGACCAGCGACCGTTCGTCTGCGCTTGCCGGAGCACCTCGACCCGTCCCTCGGCAAGGGTTACGCGAGCGCCGGCCCCGGAACGGCGAACGTCGAAACGGGTGCCGAGCGCGGTCACGGCGGTGTCGCCGGCCTGGACGACGAAGGGGCGTCGCCGGTCGCTCTCGACCTCAAACATCGCCTGGCCGGAGGTCAGGGTGATCAGGCGGCGCGATCCCGTATAGCGGACCGAGACCGATGAGGCGGTGTCCAAGATAATCGTCGAGCCGTCCTCGAGCTGAACGGTTCGTTGTTCACCGACGCCGGTCGCATAGTCGACGGACCTCAGATTGAGCCACACGAAGCCGGAAACGGCGAAGGCCGCCGTCAGCGCGCCCGCCACGCCGATAGGCACCAACCTGCCCGCGCCGGGACGGCGTCGTTTCGGAGCGACAGGAGGGGCGGCTGCCTCTCGCTTCAAGGCTGCCATCTCGGGGTTCTTGGCGAGGGTGCCGACGGCGTCCCACATCTCCTCGATGCGCGTGAACGCGCGCGCGTTTTCGGGGTCGCGGCGCCACTCGCTGAAATTCTTCACGTCGGCGGTCGTGACCTTCCGCTGGTTCAGCCGAGCGAACCAGGCAGCCGCTTCCTTACGCCTGATGTCGACGTCTTCCTCGATCGTCATCCGTCTTGCCTACAGGTCCAGCCTAGACGCGCAGTACTCAATCGCTCGGGCCATTCTCCACTCAACAGTCTTCACGCTGATTTCGAGGGTTCGAGCAATCTCAGGGTAAGTCATACCGCCAAAGCGGTTGAGAACGAAGACGTTACGATAGAGCGCCGGCATCGAGCGCACGACCTCCGACAGAACAACCTGATCGAACTGTGTCGCCGCCTCCTTGTCGGTGTGCTCCAGCCCCTCTGTTCCGCGCTGATGACGCGCCTGTCGGCGGGTCTCGTCGCGGACCAGGTTTTCGGCGATCGTCAGAAGGAAGGCCTTCGGATGCCGGATGTCGGATAGCGCGTAGGGGGCCGCCCGGATGTAGGTCTCATGGACGACGTCGGCGGCGGCGTCCGCTCCGATCCGCGAACGCAGCCGCCGGCCCAGCCAGTCGGCGTACTGTCGGTACAGGCGATTGAGCCCGTCCCGTCCCTCCGCTCCCAGCTGCTTCGCGTCAGTCACGCCATTCTCCGGCCGCTTCACCAGAAGTCCGGAATCCAGGCGCGTCCGCGCGATCGGGCGCGCATGCGTCAACATGCGCCCCAAAGGCGGCGGCAACCGACAGCCGCGCGCTGCGCGGGATGGTCGATATCGAGAGTATGCACAGGGGATTCCAGGCCCCACCGACGCGGGCGTCGGCCACTCGAACATGAATCAAAGGCGAGAGGCGTGCAAGCCGTGGGGCGCCATGACCGCCGCAACATAAAACCGCAAGAAACTGGCGGGCGGCCCGCAATTCACTGTCGTTGCAAGAAACGGCGATTCCCGACCAACGTGAACTATGTTCAGTTGGAGGAGCATTTCATGGAGCGCGCAGGCTCATCGGAACCTCGCGAATCGTCACCGTTGAGCGCCCGCGAATCCGAGTGCTTGCTGTGGGTGAGTCGCGGCAAGAGCTCCGTCGATATCGGTCAGATCGTGGGGCTGTCGCACCGAACGGTCGACAGTTATCTCGAGAAGGTCTGCGCCAAGCTTCGAGTCCGCACCCGAATTGGGGCGGTCGCGGTCGCGGTCCGTACGGGGTTGATTGATCCGGAACTCTAATGACTGGGGACGGCGTCCCGGCAGCGGGGAGGGGGCGGGCCTGGAACTTCTGTACGGAAGCCGGGGGTTTCAGCTCTGATCGCCGCCGACGCTATGCGTCCCCCGGCTCATGATCAGCGCCTATCCGTTCCGGAGCCCGCCATGGACATGACTAGCGCCCCAACATGTACCTAGTCCACTCGTCGCCCAACCAATGTCTAGCGCTCCAAGTTGCGAACAGTGCTACTCGTCTTCGTCGACTAGGCGCGGAGGAGGTGTCCAGCCATCGGCCTCGAATAAAGCGTTGACCTCCGCGTAGGATTCTTGCCTACGGGTCTGCAGCAGCATTTGATAAAAGCGGTTGCGAGCGCCTGGAGAGGGCAGTCGGCCGTTCCCGGCGTTCCGGATGAGGCTGAGGAGCATGGCGCGCGTTCCAGCAGCATCGTAATTCTGGCCGTTATCCGTGATCGCGTCGAGCAATTGGTCGAGCGCCGCGACGTCCAGGGCACCTGTGAAAGGCGTGATGTATTGACTGAAGTTCGTTTCGGATCCCCGGAAACTTCCGGAGGCCGCGTAGAGCTCGACTGCCGGAGACCAGAGCTCCGGGAGGGGCGCGGCGGCAATCGCCTCGGCCAGAGTCTCCCGGCTTAACCCACCGATCAGGGCGATGATGGGGGCTCGGAACTGCTCGAAGGAGACACCCTTCAGGATGAGGAAGTCGGCCAAACCAGCGGCGTCGGCATTATTGACGGTCTCCTGCAGCGAGATCCGCGTCGGTTCCTGCAGTTGCGGCCAAAATGCGGGGAATGCAGCGACGAAGGCGATAGCTCGGGGGCGGTCGGCGGGATCGAGCGTGTCTAGTAGCCGCACGATCGCAGGCACGACTTCAGGCCAGGCTGCCGGTGACCGGTCGCGGATGGCCACCAGAGCGGACTCGATTTTGGCCCTCACGACGTCGAGATGAGGTGGAACTCCCTTCAGCAGCGACTTGGCCAGCACCGTTCCAAAATTGCGTATGTTCTGGGGCCGGACCCTGTTGAGGTAGCGTTGCTCGACATAGTCGAGAATCCGGGAATGCTCCCTTGGGAAACCAGCCGACTGCACATCCGCATCGAACACCTCGAAGATGGCCCGTCCCTGTAGAGCCTCCTGGCCTAGAACGAGATTGACGGCGTTCACGAGGTGCATTCGCACCAGCTCTGGCGTCGGCTCAAAGAGAACCGCTTCTGCGGAGAAGGCAGGATGAGCGCAGAGGTGCCGATCCTTGCGCAGGCGCTCTAGCTGATCGCCTGCGATTTGACTGATCGCTTGAGTGTTCTTGGCGGCGTCCTCGAGGATCTGGCCTTCGAGTTGCAGGAGGTGGCGAATGTCGGTGATCGCCGTCGCACTATCCCACGACTGTAGGAAGTTGGTCGCCGCTTGGTCGCCCATTGCGCTGAGCTCACGGTATTTGGCGATCAGGTCATACGCAATTGCAACCCAGGCCGCGGTCAGCGACGCCCGTAGGGCGCCCGCCTTGTAGGCCTTCACCGCATCTAGGAAATAGGTGCGGGACTGAGGATTGCGCACCCTGGTCAGCAGAATGTCGAGGTCTACGAAACTGGAATCCATAGGATGGGCCAAACCGAACGATGAGCTGACGATCCTAGCGCAGGCGGTCACATAGTTGGAACCCGGCCAACCTCCCCACTAGACCCAGCTGCCCCAGTTTCCCTTTCGGCGTGGTGCGCGTGGTCGCGTCAGCACTGTATGATGCGCGGCGGCGAGCTTTTCAGGTCACGGTCGCGGCATGAAGGCTGGGCCTAAATAGCGGGTCCGTGGGGCCGCGGTTTCGCGGCTGATGGGCCGCTCATGGCGTCGGTCGTCGATTGGCGCAAGCCCGTGTCAGCCCAGGCGCGTAGTTCTTCCTCGGCATAGACGACGCGTCCCCCGAGCTTCCTGTAACGCGGCCCCGTTCCGTAGGTCCGATGCTTCTCTAGCGTACGTCCAGAGAGGCCCAGAAGTCTGCCGGCTTCGGGCGTTCGAAGAAACCGGTTAATCCCATCGTTTGGCGATTTCATCGGCGGCTCCCAATGCGCAGTGAAAGCCGTGATTCTCTCGCATCGGGATGCTGTGTGCACCCCGTAACTATCCGGTGGAAACTGGTTCAGAAGGACCCAAACTCACCGTTCTAAAAACCGTTCTAAACGGCCAAGCTAGAACGAGGCCCCGCTGGGGTGGGTCTCTAAGTTATTGATTTTAAGAGGAGACGATGGTGGGTGATCACAGGTTCGAACTGTGGACCCGCTGATTAAGAGTCAGCTGCTCTACCGACTGAGCTAATCACCCACACCGATCGTCATGTCCTCGGCGGGGCGAACGCCCTTGCCGAAGGGCGCTCCTACTACCCAGCGGTTCGGGGGTTGGCAAGCGGTTTCGAAAACTTTCTTTCGCGGGCTATGGTCCCTGCGGAATCAGCCGCAGGCGGGGCGGCGAGGGAGTAAGCATCATGGCCTTCTGGAACCGGCGTCGATCCATCGACGCCATGCTGGCGCCCCACGACGGGCCGCGCCTGAAGCCGACGCTGAGCTGGCCGCATCTGCTGGCCCTGGGCGTCGGGGCCATCGTCGGGACCGGCATCCTGACCCTGATCGGCGTCGGCGCCGGGCTGGCCGGACCGGCGGTGCTGATCAGCTTTGGCCTGGCCGGTCTGGTCTGCGCCTGCGCCGCCCTGGCCTATGCCGAACTGTCGACGATGATGCCGACCGCGGGCAGCGCCTACACCTATTCCTACGCCGTGCTGGGGGAAATGATCGCCTGGATCGTGGGGTGGAGCCTGATCCTGGAGTATTCGCTGGTCGTTTCCGCCGTGGCGGTGGGGTGGTCCGGTTACGCCGTCGGCTTCCTGAGCGGACTGGGCATCGACCTGCCGACCGCCCTGATCGCCGGGCCGCACGCGGGCGGGATCGTCAACCTGCCGGCCGTGGCCATCATCGGGGTGGTGACAGGCCTGCTGCTGCTGGGCACCAAGGAGAGCGCGACGCTGAACGCCGTGTTGGTGCTGATCAAGATCGCCGCCCTGGTGGTGTTCGTGGCCATCGCCTTGCCGGCGTTCAAGCCCGAGCATTTCACGCCCTTCATGCCCAACGGCTTCGGCGCGCCCTTCGTCCAGACGGGGGTGATGGCGGCGGCGGCGATCATCTTCTTCGCCTTCTACGGGTTCGACGCCATTTCGACGGCGGCGGAAGAGACGAAGCGGCCTGAACGCGACCTGGCCATCGGCATCGTCGGGTCGATGCTGGTGTGCACGGCGCTGTACCTGGTCGTGGCGACCGCAGCCATCGGCGCGCGGCCGGTGGCGAGCTTCGCCGACAGCCCCGAGCCGCTGGCCCTGATCCTGCGTGAGATGGGGCAGGGGACGGCGGCTCAGTGGATCGCGGCGGCGGCGGTGGTGGCCCTGCCGACCGTGCTGCTGGCCTTCCTGTTCGGTCAAAGCCGCATCTTCCTGGGCATGGCGCGCGACGGCCTGCTGCCGCGTCGTCTGGCCAAGGTGTCGAGCCGAGGGGTGCCTGCGGTGGTGACGGTGTTCACGGCTGTCGTCGTGGCGATCCTGGCGGGCCTGCTGCCGCTGGACGAACTGGCGTCGTTGGCCAACGCCGGGACGCTGGCGGCCTTCTGTTCCGTCGGCGTCTGCCTGATCGTTCTGCGGATTCGCGAGCCAGGTCGTAAGCGGGTGTTCAAGGCGCCGCTGTGGCCGCTGGTGGGCGCGATCAGCGTGATCGGCTGCATCGTCTTCTTCTTAAGCCTGAAGTCGGTGACACAGATCGGCTTTGTGGCCTGGAATGCACTGGGCGTCGTGATCTATCTGTTGTGGTCGTCCAAACACTCCCGCCTGGCCAAGGGCGAGGAAAGGGCCGCCTGATGGCGCGGCGCGACCTTTCGGGGGCGGTCGACTTCGCCGTATTGCAGTCCATGACAGGAGGCGATGCGGCGATCGACGAAGAGGTGCTGGGCCTGTTCGTTCAGCAGGCGGCGCTGTGGTCCGGTCTGTTGGACGCCCGAAGCGAGGGGTGGCGCGATGGCGTCCATACGATCCGGGGTGCGGCGGCGGGTATCGGCGCGCACGACCTGGCGGCGATCTGCGCCGAGGCGGAAGGCGCCGATCAGGCGCTGGCCGCCCCGGCGCTGGAACGGGTGCGCGATGCGCTGGAGGCGGCGCTGGCCGATGTGGCGGCCTATCGGCACGAGCTGATGCTCAAGGGATTGCGCGGCTAGTGCAGACTTTGACGACCGCGACGGCTGCTGAGCCCTAGCTGCGCGTTCGGTCGTAGGTCGCGAACTCGTGGGCGATGCAGCGGTCGATGAGCAGACGCCAGACGGGCTCTGCGATGTCGGGCGACAGGTGATGCGTCTCGGCGGCGACCAGGACCTTGGCCACCACGTCATCAATGCGCGCCTGATCGAAGACGGCGTCGCGGTCGGGCTTGATGCGGGCTGCGGCGTCCATATAGCGCTGACGCTCGGCCAGCAGGGCGACCAGGGCGCGGTCCAGGGCGTCGACGCCCTGGCGGACGTCGGCCATCGACTGGCATTCGGCGGGATCGACGCGGGCGTCGACGGCGACAAGGGCGGGATGATGCATGGCCCCGGCTTTCGCCGGGATGAACGCATTATTCAAGCCTCAACCGACGAAGGCGCGCTCCAGCACATAGTCGGCGGGTTCGGCATTGGAGCCTTCCTTCAGTCCATAGGTCTCCAGCAGTTCGCCGGCCTCCTTGATCATGGCCATCGAGCCGCACAGCATGGCGCGGTCGCGGGCGGGGTCGAAACCCTCGGGCAGGCCCAGGTCGCGGAAGAAGTCGCCGGACTTGATGCGGTCGGTGATGCGGCCCTTTTTCAGAGGACTGGGCGTCTCGAAATCTTCGCGCGTGACGGTGGGATAATAGGTCAGCTGCGCCTGCGCCTCTTCGCCGATCAGGGGATCGTCATGGATCTCGCGGCTGAAGAAGTCGCGGTAGGCCAGGTCGGCGACGCTGCGGACCGTGTGGATCACATAGACATGGCCGAAGCGGGAATAGGTTTCCGGGTCGCGCGCGACGCTGAGCCAGGGCGCCAGGCCCGTGCCGGTGCCGATCAGGAACAGGCGCTCGCCGCCGGTCAGGGCGTCCAGAACCAGGGTGCCGGTCGGCTTCTTGCCCATCAGCACCGTGTCGCCGGGCTGAATCTTCTGCAGGCGGGAGGTCAGAGGGCCGTCGGCGACCTTGATGGAGAAGAACTCCAGCTCCTCGGCCCAATTGGGGCTGGCGATGGAATAGGCGCGCAGGACGGGTTTGCCGGGCTTTCCATCCACGGGCTCGCCCGGCAGGCCGATCATCACGAACTCACCCGAACGGAAACGGAAATCCTCGGGCCGTTTCACGCCGAAGCTGAACAGGCTGTCGGTCCAGTGGCGGACCCACAGGACTTCGAGTTCGTTGAACGGGCTGGCTTTCACTGGGGCGGGGGAGAGGGCGGCGTCTGTCATCGTGCCGTCTCTCTAAGCTGAGAGCGGATCGCAGGAAAGAAAAAGCGTTTCACCGGATGACGACATTTCCTCGTGACGGCTTGCAGAAGCGCCGCTAGCGTCCCCGGCCATGCGCACCGTTCTTCTCGCCTCGACCATCCTCCTGTCCGCCACATCGGCGCTTGCACAGGAGACGCCCTCCAACATCCTGAATCCCGAGCGGGTGTTCTCCAGCCCCAGCCTGAACGGGCCGGTGGCCAAGGGGGTCAGCCTGTCGCCCGACGGCCAGCTGGTCGCCTTCCTGCGTTCGCGCGAGGACAATGTGGACGTTCAGGATCTGTGGGCCGCACCAACGGGGGCGGGCGAACCCTACAAGCTGATCGACGCGCGGGCGCTGGTGCCCGACGCCGGCGAGCTGTCTGAGGCGGAAAAGGCGCGGCGCGAGCGGATGCGGATCAGCGCGCGCGGCGTGGTGGAATATTCGTGGGATCAGCAGGGGCGCTACATCCTGGCGCCACTGGAGGGCGACATCTTCCTGGCCAGTCGGGCCGACGGCAAGGTGCGCCGCCTGACCGAAACGCCCGCCGACGAGATCGACGCCAAGGTGTCGCCGAAGGGCAGCTATGTCTCCTATGTCCGGGATCAGAACCTGGTCGTCTATGATCTAGCCAGCGGCAAGGAGACGCCGATCACCGACGACGGCGCAGGCCTCATCAGCTGGGCCACGGCCGAGTTCATCGCCCAGGAGGAGATGGACCGTGACACCGGATACTGGTGGAGCCCGGACGAACGCTACATCGCCCTGACACGCGTCGATGAAAGCCCTGTGGACGTCGTGCCGCGCTTCGAGATCACCGGCGGCGGCGCGACCATGGTCGAGCAACGCTATCCGCGTGCGGGCCGTCCGAATGCGGTGGTCGAACTGTATGTTCGCGATCTGCAAAGCGGGGCGCGGATCAAGGTGGACCTGGGCGCCAACACGGACATCTATCTGGCGCGGGTCAACTGGTCCGGCGACGGCAAGACCCTGTATGTTCAGCGGCAGTCGCGCGATCAGAAGACGCTGGACCTGCTGAGCGTCGATCCGGCGACCGGCGCTTCGCGGGTGATCCTGAGCCAGAAGGCCCAGGCCTGGGTCGACCTGAACGATGACTTCCGGGTGCTGTCGGACGGCCGATTCATCTGGTCCAACGAGGACAGCGGCTGGCGGCACCTGTATCTTTATGACCGCAACGGGCGGCGCCTGCGGGCGATCACGCGCGGCGACTATCCGGTCAAGCATCTGGACGGCGTCAACGAACAGACGGGCGACGTCTATTTCACCGCCTCGATGCGCGACGGCAAGGAACTGCCGATCGAGCAGCAGATGTTCCGCGCCAATCTGAACCGCACGGTCGATCCGGTGGCGGTGACGCCGGGCGGCGGCTGGTGGACCGTATCGGTGAACGGACCGGCGACGTCTTACGTCGGCAACTATTCCGATCCGGCGACGCCGCCGCAATCGGCCCTGTACCGCATCGACGGGACGCGGGTTCGCTGGATCGAAGAGAACAGGCTGGACGCCAGCCACCCGTTCGCTCCGTATGCCTCGCGCCTGCGGGCGCCTGAGTTCGGCACGATGCAGAGCCATGGCCAGACCCTGGTGTGGCGCATGACCACGCCGCCCGACTTCGATCCGTCCAAGAAATATCCGGTCGTGATGCAGGTCTATGGCGGACCCGGCACCGGCGCAGGGGTGCAGAAGAGCTGGCAGCCGCTGACCAACCAGTTGTTGACCGAGGCGGGCTATATCGTCTTCCGCGTCGACAATCGCGGCGAAGGGGATCGGTCGCAGGCGTTCGAGACCAGCATCTATCGTCGTCTGGGCATCCCGGCGGTCGAGGATCAGGCCCAGGCGGCCCAATGGCTGAAGACGCTGCCCTATGTCGATGCCGATCATATCGCGGTGATGGGCTGGAGCTTCGGCGGCTTCCTGAGTTTGCTGACCCTGACGGACAAGGACGCCAACCTGGCCTCGGCCCTGGCGGGCGCGGCGCCGACCGAGTGGAGCCTGTACGACACCCACTACACCGAACGGTATATGTCGACGCCTCAGGCCAACCCGGAGGGTTACGCCGCCACCGACATCCTGCCGCGTCTGGACGACCTGACAGGGCGGCTGTTGCTGTTGCACGGCATGGCGGACGACAACGTCATCTTCGGCAACGCCACGCGCGTCATCGACGCCCTGCAGGCCAAGAGCGTGCCGTTCGAGATGATGCTCTATCCCGGCCAGCGGCACGGCGTCCGCGGCGATCCGAGGCAACTGCAGCAATGGCGCACCTATCTGGACTTCCTGGACCGCACGATCGGCAAGCGCGCCGGCCACGCGGCGGACTGATTTCGGCCGTCGCCGCCGCGCTGCTCCTTGCGAGCTGCGCGGCGGGGCAGGGCGCCTATCCTCCCGCCGCTTCGGTGGTCGAGGCCGGCCGCGCGGCCGACACCGCCCATGCGGTGATCCGCTGGACGACGACATCGCCTCGAAGCCGGGGCGAACTGGCGGGGATGCCCGTCCTGCTGAAGGACAATATCGAGACGGCGGATATGCCGACCACGGCCGGATCGCTGGCGCTGGCCGACAATGCGCCGGGCCGGGACGCGCCGCTGGTCGCGCGCCTGCGGGCCGGGGGCGCGGCCATCGTCGGCAAGACCAATCTGTCGGAATGGGCCAATATTCGGTCGTCGGACTCGATCAGCGGCTGGAGCGCGGTCGGGGGCCAGACGCTGAACCCCTACGACCCGGCGCGTACGCCTTGCGGATCGTCGTCGGGCAGCGGGGCGGCGGTGGCCCTGGGCCTGGTTCCGGTCGCCATCGGCACGGAGACGGACGGGTCGATCACCTGCCCGGCGTCGGTCAACGGCGTGGTCGGGTTCAAGCCGACCGTCGGTCTGGTGTCGCGGACCCACATCGTGCCGATCAGCCACTCCCAGGACACAGCCGGACCGATGGCGACGACAGTGCGCGACGCTGCACGCGTGTTGACGGTCATCGCCGGATCGGACCCCGCCGACACCGCCACGGTCGAGGCGGATGCGAGGAAGGTCGATTATGCCGCCGGACTGGACGCCGGATCGCTGCGCGGCGCGAGGATCGGGGTGATGCGGTTCCTGAAGGGCTATTCGCCCGAGACGCAGGCGGTGTTCGAGCAGAATCTGCAGGCGCTGCGCGACGCGGGCGCCGTGCTGGTCGATCTGCCCGAAGGACCGGACGGGCGGGCCATCGGTGCGGCCGAGTTCAAGGTGCTGCTTTACGAGCTGAAGCACGATCTGAACGCCTATCTGGCCTCGACCGACCCGGCGCAGGTCAAGACCCGCACCCTGGCCGACGTCATCGCCTTCAACGCCGCCGAGCCGCGCGAGACGGTGCTGTTCGGCCAAGATATCTTTGAACAGGCCCAGGCGACAGCGGGGCTGGACGACCCCGACTATGTCCAGGCGCGGGCGAGCTCGCTGCGGCTGGCGGGGGCGGAGGGCATCGACAAGCTGATGCGAGATCAATCGCTGGTCGCCCTGATCGCGCCCACGACCTCGCGCGGCTGGACCAACGACCCCAAGGACGACGACGATATGCAAGGCTCGGCCAGTCGCCTGGCGGCGGTTGCAGGCTATCCTCACCTAACCGTGCCGATGGGGTTCGACCGGGGAATGCCGGTGGGGCTCAGCTTCATCGGCGGCAAATGGGACGACGCGCGCATTCTGTCGCTGGGTTACGCCTTCGAACAGGCGACGCACGCACGTCGGGCTCCGCCGCGCCCCTGACGGCCGGCCTGCCGTTTGATCCTGGTCAAGGCGGGTCGTGACGACCGGGCGCAAAAGGCGGGTAAAGGAGATTTCCGATGCCCGAAGCCGCCGTTCCCTTCATCGCCGCCATCGTCGCGGCGTTCGTCTTCTTCATGGTCGCCGTCGGCGCGGCCAGCCTTTACGCCCGCGAACCCCAGGATAAGTGACTTAAGCTTTACCCGACGTGATCTTGGCGCCCCCGCCGATGCGGGCTAACCCGTAAGTCACAACATCCTTTAGGGAGACGCCCCATGCCTGATCTGGCTCAAGTCACTGAACACATCCGCGGCGCCGTCGGCGACAACTCCGGCCTCGGCAAGACCGTGAAGCTCGACCTGGGCGACCAAGGCAAGATCTTCATCGACGGCGCCTCCACGCCGAACACCGTGACGAACGAGGACAAGCCCGCCGACGCCACCGTCTCCATGAAGTGGGATGACTTCATGGCTCTGTCGGAAGGCAAGCTGGACCCGATGATGGCCTTCATGCAGGGCAAGCTGAAGATCGCCGGCGACATGATGATCGCCCAGAAGCTGGCTCCGCTGCTGAAGCGCTGATGCCGGTCTGAACGACGAGTTATGGCGGCGCGGCTCCTGATCGGGGCCGCGCCGTTTTCGTATAGAGCGTCCGGCAGAGGCGCGAACGGACAGAGGAAACGAGATGGACTTCAAACATTCCGACCGCGCCCTGGATTGGCACGCCCGCGTCCGTCGCTTCCTGGACGAACAGGTGATCCCGCGCGAGGCCGAATATTTCGCCCAGGTGCGTGAGGACGCCACCCGTCAGCCGCCGGTCATGGAGACGATGAAGGCCGCCGCGCGCGAGGCGGGGCTGTGGAATATGTTCCTGCCTGGAGGGCACGGAGCGGGCCTGACCAATCTGGACTATGCCCCGCTGGCCGAGATGATGGGCGCGCATCTGTGGTCGGCCGAGGTGTTCAACTGCAACGCCCCCGACACCGGCAACATGGAAGTCCTTCATATGTACGGCGACGCGGCCCAGCAGGACCGCTGGCTGAAGCCGTTGATGGCCGGCGAGATCCGCTCCGCCTTCCTGATGACCGAGCCGGAGGTCGCGTCGTCGGACGCCACCAACATCCAGACCCGCATCGAGCGGGACGGCGATCACTACGTCATCAACGGCCGTAAATGGTGGTCGACCAATATGGGCCATCCCAACGTCGCCATGACCATCGTCATGGGCAAGACCGATTTCGACGCTGCGACCCATGCCCAGCAGTCGCAGGTGATCGTCCCCGTGGACACGCCCGGTTTCCGCGTCGAGCGGATGCTGTCGGTGTTTGGCTATGACGAAAAGCCCATCGGCCATGCCGAGGTGGTGCTGGAGAATGTGCGCGTTCCGGTCGAAAACCTGATCGCCGGCGAGGGGCGGGGTTTCGAGATCGCGCAAGGGCGGCTGGGGCCCGGCCGCATCCACCACTGTATGCGCGTGATCGGGGCCGCCGAGCGGGCGCTGGAGCTTATGGTGACGCGGCTGCTGAGCCGCACCGCTTTCAAAAAGCATTTGGCCGAACATTCGGTGTGGGAGCAGCGTGTCGCCGAGGCCCGCACAAATATCGAAATGTGCCGTCTTCTGGTCCTGAAGGCCGCCTGGATGATGGACGAGGCCGGGGCCAAGAACGCTCGATCCGAGATCGCCCAGATCAAGGTGGCGGCGCCCAGGATGGCCTTGCAGGTGATCGACGACGCCATCCAGGCCTTCGGCGGAGCGGGTGTCTCGGGCGACACGCCCCTGGCTGAACTCTACGCCGGCGTTCGCACCCTGCGGATCGCCGACGGGCCTGACGAGGTGCACAACCGCACCATCGCGCGGCTGGAATACGCCAAGCATGGCGGGCGTCCCGCGCGCTGAATTCGATCTAAAAGCGTTTCATCCCAGACGCTTGATCGAACGGTCAGTCAGGGTTTGGGGGCGGCGGTTGGGGAACCGATGCGCCGCCCCGACGTTCGACGTTCCATGGAACGACAGGACGCGAGGTCGGGGTCGTCGAGCAGTCTTGCGGCGGAACGACGGACATGAATGCGCTCCTGCAGCCCGATCTGGGCGCGGCGTCGGATGTGGCGCGCTATCGCGCCGTCCGTTCGGCGATGGTTGATCTGGCGGCCGGTTTGTCGGTCGAGGATCTTTCCGCACAATCGATGCCGGACTGCAGCCCTGGCAAATGGCACCTGGCCCACACCAGCTGGTTCTTCGAGGCGATGATCCTGAGCGCCGACCCGGCCTATCGCCCCGTCGATCCGCGTTTCCAGCAACTGTTCAACTCCTATTATGAAGCTTTGGGTCGCCGCGTGGCGCGTGATCAGCGTGGCCTGATGACCCGGCCGTCGGTCGATGAGGTGCTGGCCTATCGCCGCGAGATCGACCGGCGGATGGTCGATTGGCTGGGCCAGGCGCCGTCAGCCGGTCAGGACCGCTATCTGCTGGAGTTGGGTCTGCATCACGACCAGCAACATCAGGAGCTGTTCCTGATGGACGTGCTGAACCTGATGTCCCGCTCGCCCCTGGACCCGGCCGCCTATGAGCGCGAGCCGCGCGTCGCGCCCGTCGAGCCTTCGCGCGGCGGCGTGGTCGCCTTCGACGGCGGACTGACGACCTTGGGCCACGATAATGCAGGGTTCGCTTTCGACAATGAAGGACCGGCGCACAGGGTGTGGCTGGAGCCATTTCGTCTGGCCGCCGACCTGGTGACCAATGGCGAATGGCTGCGATTCATGGCCGAAGACGGCTATGGACGGCCCGACCTGTGGCTGTCGGACGGGTGGGCGACGGTGAAGGCTCAGGGCTGGACCGCACCCCTCTATTGGGATCGGGCCGGCGACGACTGGACGGTGATGGGTCTGACCGGCCGAGCGCCGGTCGATCGATCCGCTCCGGTCCGCCACATCAGCTTTTACGAGGCCGATGCCTACGCCCGGTGGGCCGGAAAACGCCTGCCGACCGAAGCGGAGTGGGAGCACGCAGCGAGAGGCCGGCCTGACGCCTTCTCCAACCTGTCGGGCGAGGTGTGGCAGTGGACGGTCAGCGCCTATGCCCCCTATCCGGGGTTCCGGCCGACGACGGGCACGGCGGCGGAGTACAACGGCAAGTTCATGGCCAATCAGATGGTGTTGCGGGGCGGCGCCTTCGCCACGCCCCCCTGCCATGCGCGCATCACCTATCGCAATTTCTATTATCCCCAACAGAGGTGGGCCTTCATGGGTCTGAGACTGGCCGACGACGCCGCCGTTTCGAGCGATGCGCCTGAAGATGACGATCAAGCCCAGGCGTTCCGACGCGACCTGACGCAAGGGCTGTCGCTGCCCCAGAAGGCCGTGCCGCCGAAGTGGTTCTATGACGCAGAAGGGTCGCGGCTGTTCGAAGAGATCACCGCCCTGACCGAATACTATCCGACGCGGCAGGAAACGGCCCTGCTGCGGGATCGGGCGGCTGAGTTGACCGCCGATTTCGGAGCGGACGCCGTCCTGGTCGAGTTCGGGTCCGGGGCCAGCGAAAAGACCCGCATCCTGCTGGACGCCGTGCCTGACCTGGGCGCCTATGTGCCGCTGGACATCAGCGAAAGCGCGCTGCTGGACGCCGCAACCCGTATTGGGGCGGACTATCCCGATCTGCGCGTTCAACCGGTGCTGGGGGATTTCGAACATCTGTCGCCTCTCCCCGACGACCTGCCCAAGGGCCGGCGCGTTGGCTTCTTCCCGGGATCCACCATCGGCAATCTTCGGCCGGACGAGGCGATCCGTTTCCTGAGTGACGCACGACGGATGCTGGGTGAGGGAGCGCTGTTCATCCTGGGCGTCGATCTGGTCAAAGATCCGGCGACGCTGGTTGCAGCCTATGACGACGCCAAGGGTGTGACCGCCGCCTTCAACCGCAATGTGCTGGTGCGCGCCAATGCGGAACTGGGCGCCGATTTCGATCTGGACGCGTTCGACCATCGCGCTGTTTGGAACGCTGAGGATTCGCGCATGGAAATGCATCTGCGGGCCAAAAGGGCGACCAAGGCTCAGATCGGCGATCGGACGTTCCGCTTCATGGCGGGCGAGACGATCCACACGGAAAGCTCACGCAAGTTCACGCCCGACATGATCGAAGGTCTGGCCAAGGCGTCTGGCTGGACCGTCGCCAAAGTCGACGTGTCGCCCGAGCCCAGCGTCGCCTTGGCCCTGCTGCGAGCGTAGATCGCAGCCGACGCGACGAGCCAGAAACAGAAATGGGCGGCTCATCTTGCGATGGGCCGCCCATTTGCTTTTGAAGATCGTCGTTATCCTATTCGGATTTGTCGGCCGGGTCCTTCTTGGTCCCGTGCGAGGCTTCACCGCCTTTGCGGCCGGCTTGAGCGGCGAGGCCGCGGTCCTGCGAGAAGCTGCGCTTTTCACTAGGGACGCTGGCGCCGCCCTTGCGCGCGATCTCGCGCTGACGTTCGGGGTCCATGGAGGCGAATCCTCGCTTGGAAACGCCGGAGGGTCGCGTGGGTTGGCTTTCCATCGGTGTCCTTTCAGTGCTGCCGTTGCGCTTGCTGAAATGAACCCAGTGACTCCGTGACGGTTCCGCCTGGAACCCTGTTTTACTGTCACGGGTCTGAAAGTCTTTCGCTTTCGACTTCATCCCATTCCATAGGGACGCGAATCACCTTCGTCGCCACCGCCGGGTTCAATGGGCGGAACTTCGTCAGGCGTATCGGACGGCTGTATTTCCGGTTCGGGGGAAGGAGTAGGCTGGATTTCGGGTTGAGGCGCGCCGCCCGGGGTCGGTTCGATATAGGTCATGGCAACTTCCTTGAGGTCCATGGCCTCAACGCGCCGGCGCCGCGGATGTTCAGCCCGGGCGGCCGGATTGGAACCTGACAGGCGTCAACCCGGTTTGGTTTGGAAACCGGAGATTGATATGACCCAAAGCCCCATCGCCCCGCCGTCGCCCGATGATATCGTCGTCGAGGACGACAGCCTGACCCAGCGTCTCGACCGAGAGGCTGACACTCTGCTCGCAGCCGACGAACGCCGCACCTTTGGCGCTACGACATCGGTGCGCCAGGCGGTCAAGGAGGATGCGGATCATGTGCGCCAGAAGGTCGCAGGCCAGGTCGATCACGCGCGCGACAGTATTCGCGACGAGCCGATCCGCGCCACACTCTACGCCCTCGGCATCGGCGTCATCGTCGGGATGCTGCTTCGCCGCTGAGGTCGGGTACTCAGGCCGGTCCGACGGGTTCCCGCCGGATCGGCGCCTGACGCAGGGCGGCGTCCGATACGAACGGATTGGTGCGCCGTTCTTCACCAAAAGTGGAGATGGGGCCGTGCCCGGGCACGAAGGTTACGTCGTCGCCCAGTGGCCACAGCTTTTCGACGACCGACAGGATCAGGGCCGGCGGATCGCTCATTGGAAAGTCGGTGCGGCCGACCGAGCCTTTGAACAGCACGTCGCCGACCTGTGCGAACCGCGCCGCCCGATTGAAGAAGATCACATGGCCCGGCGTATGACCTGGGCAGTGACGCACCTCCCAAGTCGTCTCGCCCAGCGCGACTGCGTCGCCATCCTCCAGCCAGCGGTCAGGCGTGAAGGGGCGGGCGTCGGGCAGTCCGTACATCCGGCCGCTTTCCACGATACGGTCGATCCAGAATTGATCGGCCTTTTGCGGGCCGACGATCTGAACATTCGTCTTCTCCTGCATTTCCGTGGCGCCCCCGGCGTGGTCCAGATGGCCATGGGTGATCCAGATCTGATCCAGCGTCAGGCCGCGCCGCTCCACCTCGCCCAGAATCGCATCGACAGAACCGCCCGGATCGATCACCGCGGCCTTGTTGGTGGCGGTGCACCAGACGGTCGTGCAGTTCTGCTGGAGCGGGGTGACAGGCGTGACGAAGACGCCGATGGGGGAGGCAGGCTGGCTCATCCGGCCAACATAGGGCTGCCGGATGCCCGAAACCACCGGTCGCGATCACGCTCGCGTTGACCTTTGAGGCCCTTCTCGACATAAGGGCGGGCTTCGAGGCGCCGCTGCTGCCCATGACCTGGGTGGGGCGGCCTTCTTGCTTTATCCATTCCGCGCCCGTCGTGTCTCACGGCCATGCGCCCCAGAGCGTCAGAAGTCCCGACCATGCAAGTCGTCGAAAAGTCGAACGAAGGCCTAAGCCGCGTGATCGCGGTAACCATCCCCGTCACGGAGCTGAACGAAAAGCTCGACGCCCGCGTCAAGGAAGTCGCCCCGCAGGTTAAGCTGAAGGGCTTCCGTCCGGGCAAGGTGCCGGTCGCCCACGTCAAGAAGACCTTCGGCCGTGAGTTCATGGGCGAGATCATCAACGCCGAGCTGAATGAAACCAGCCAGAAGGCCCTGGACGAGGCCAAGATTCGTCCGGCCGCGCCCGCCGAGATGAAGCTGACCAGCGACATGGACAAGGTCATCGCCGGTCAGGAAGACCTGGCCTATGAAATGTCGCTGGAAATCATGCCGGAATTCACGCCGGTCGATCCCAAGACCCTGAAGCTGGAACGTCCGACCTACGAAGCGTCGGACGCCGATCTGGACGAGGCCCTGACGGAACTGGCCGGTCAGGCCAAGACCTACGAAGACAAGAAGGGCAAGACCGTCAAGGCCGCCGAGGGCGACCAGCTGACGATCGACTTCCTGGGCAAGCTGGACGGCGAACCCTTCGAAGGCGGCGCCGCTGAGGACGCGGACCTCGTGATCGGTTCGGGCCGTTTCATCCCCGGCTTCGAAGAACAACTGACCGGCGCCAAGGTCGGCGAGGAAAAGACCATCGAGGTCACCTTCCCCGAGAACTATCAGGCCGCCCATCTGGCCGGCAAGAAGGCTACCTTCGACATCACGGTCAAGGCCATCAAGGCCGAAGCCGAATCCAAGATCGACGACGAGTTCGCGACCCGTATCGGCCTGGAGTCGCTGGACAAGCTGAAGGAACTGCTGAAGTCCAATCTGGACCAGCAATACGCCGGCGCCGCCCGCTTCAAGCTGAAGCGCGCCCTGCTTGACCAACTGGACGAAGCCCACGACTTCCCGCTGCCGCCGAAGATGGTGGACGCCGAGTTCGACGGCATCTGGCAGCAGGTCGAAGCCGACAAGGCCGCCGGCCGCCTGCCGGAAGACGACGCCGCAAAGTCGGACGAAGACCTGAAGGCGGAATACCGCAAGATCGCCGAGCGCCGCGTGCGCCTGGGTCTGGTCCTGGCCGAGATCGGTCGCGCCAACAATGTCCAGGTCACCGACCAGGAACTGAACGCCGCCCTGATGCAGGAAGCTCGCAACTATCCGGGGCAAGAGCAGGCCGTCCTCAACTTCTACCGCCAGAACCCCAACGCCGCCGCCCAGATGCGCGCCCCCATCTACGAAGAGAAGGTCGTTGACCTGATCGTGGGCGTCGCCGACGTGACCGACAAGCCGATCACCAAGGAAGAGCTGCTGAAGGAAGAAGACGAGGGCTGAAGCTTCCAACTTCAAATGACTTGTTATCAAAGGGCCTGCATCGCAAGCCCTTTTTGCTTCTTGTCACAAAAAGCTGGTTTAACGTCTTGCATCCTGTGGTGGCGTCGTGGCTTTCTTTAGCCTGTTTGTGCGATTTATGGAGACCTGATCATGGCGCTCGGCCACATCGTCGCAGCTTTTCTTGCTGTCGGTATGATCGGGACTTCGAGTGGTGCTCAGCAAGCGAACCAAGATGCGCAAGCTGCTGAGGTTGACGCCATCGAAGTGGTGGGTTCTCGTCAAACCATTCAGCGACAGGCTGAAGAGTTCGTCCAAGAGGTAGGCCGAGCGCCGGACAATGCGGCCTTGGCCCGTTGGGGAAGCAAGGTCTGTGTCGGCGTCGTCAATCTCAATAGTCCCTACGGTCGGCTTGTTGCCGACAGGGTGTCAGCAGTCGCGCTGGATTTGGGGCTAAACGTAGGTGAGTCTGGCTGCCGTCCCAATCTGATGATCATATTCGCCTCGGATGCCGGCGACGTGGCGCGCGCCTTGGTGTCTCATGATCGTCGGGGCTTTATGCCCGATTTGCCGAACAGCAATCTCGGGGACAAGGCGCTAGCCGATTTTCAGACATCAGAGCGGCCGGTTCGTTGGTGGCATGTCAGTGCGGCCGTGGAGTTAGACACGGGCGCCCCCATAGCATCCTCGACGTCTGGAGATTCCACAGCGCCAGTTGTCAATGTCCGCCAGATGTCGCTGCTTAAGACGGGTATTCGCGAGGATTTGCAGCGGGTAGTCATCGTCGTCGATGCCAATCGTGTGCGCCCCGCAAACCTCGCTTCCGTTGCGGATTTTGTTGCTTTCATCGCAATGGCTCAGGTTGATCCGGATGTGGATGTTGATGATAAGCCAAGCATTCTTAGCCTGTTTTCTGGAAATCCGACCACCGACAGCCTGACCTCATGGGATATCGCCTATCTACGCTCGCTTTATCGCGCTGCGCCTGATCGGCGAGTTTTACGCCAGCAGGGACGGGAAATCGCTCGTACTATGGTCGATGGCTTGCTCGATGCTCCAAGCCAGCCATGAAGGCTGTCTTGCACATTACACCTGCGGACGCGATATGCGGGTGAGACAGACGCGAATCATCCGCGTCTCTTGAATTCGAGAAGGCTGAATGCGCGATCCGATCGACTATCTGCAATCCAACCTGGTCCCGATGGTGGTGGAGCAATCCAGCCGGGGCGAGCGTTCCTTCGACATCTTCTCGCGCCTGCTGCGCGAGCGGATCATTTTCCTGACGGGGCCATTCGAGGACGGCATGGCGTCATTGATCTGCGCCCAGCTGCTGTTTCTGGAATCGGAGAATCCCAAGAAGGAAATCTCCATGTATATCAACAGCCCCGGCGGTCAGGTGACCTCGGCGCTCGCGATCTACGACACCATGCAATACATCAAGTCCCCGGTATCGACCGTGGTCATGGGGATGGCGGCGTCGGCAGGATCGTTGATCCTGACGGCGGGCGCAGCGGGGCAGCGGATCGCCTTGCCGAATGCGCGGGTCATGGTGCACCAGCCGTCGGGCGGGTTCCGCGGGCAGGCGTCCGATATCGAGCTGCACGCCGCCGACATTCGCTACACCAAGCGTCGCCTGAACGAAATCTACGTTCATCACACCGGGCGGACCTATGAGGAGGTCGAGAAGACCCTGGACCGCGACCACTTCATGTCGGCCGAGGAAGCCAAGTCGTGGGGCATTGTGGACCACGTCTATGACCGTCGTGAACAGGCCGACGCCGACGGCGTGAAGACCCCAGGCAACTAAAACCGGCGTCAGGACCAGCCATCAGGGCGCGCCCATTGCGGCGCGCCCTTTTCATTCGTGCTATCGGATCCGCCATGCAGTTCACACGCGATTCAAGCGGCGTCGTCGATGTCGATGGCGACACCTATGTCTGGGAAGTCCGTCGGCAGCCCCAGCCTAAGGGCGGCAACGTCTGGGAGGGCATGGCCGTCTCCTTGCGCCACGTCGATTACAAGCGCGAGGCCATCATCCAGTTTCCGCCGCCCTTACGCGCCAACGGGCGGCCGGATGTGGAAAAGCAGCGTGTGAACGTCGACGCCGTGAAGGCGGCGGTCGTGTCCATCTCCACCGCCGGATGGGATCCGACGACGCGCGGCAAGCCGATGGTGTTCGACGTGGACGCCGACGGAAACTGACATCAGGGCTTTTCCTTAAAGACTCGGAACCCAGCCTCCTGAGCCATCGCCAGCATTTCGGTGTCGCCCGAGGTGTCGCCATAGGCGGCGGTCAGCACCATGTCGTCGCCATAGGCGGCCTTGAGCCGCCGCACCTTCTCCGCGCCACGGCAGTTCGGTCCGGCGAAGTCGCCAGTGATCCGGTCGTCCGCATCGAACACGAAGGCGGTGCCAAGCAGGGCGTCGGCGCCCAGCCTGGCGGCGAAGGGCGCGACGGTCGTGACGGGGGAGGCGGTCACGATCACCCGATGGGCCCCGCGATCCCCCCAGTCGTTCCAGATGGCCAGGGCGTCGGGCCGCATGAAGCGTGACCAGACCTGATCGGTGAAGGCGGAGGCCTCGACCTCAAGCGTGCGGCGATCGACGCCGTACAGAAACTCCCTGACCGACGCGGCCTTGATGCGCCCCCGGTCGCGATCACGGGCATAGGTCGCCAGCGCCGGCGCCAGCTTGACCAAGCCGAGCGCCCACAGCCCCGGCCCGGCTCGCCAGCGCAGGAACTCGGTGAAGCTGTCGCGAATCGTCAGTGTGCCGTCGAAGTCGAAGGCTATGATCGGGCGTCCATCGGCTGTGGACTGGCGAAATTGTGGTTCACTTCCCATGTCAGACATTCGCCTTGATCCCCGTCGACACTGATCCATCCACGCACTGCAACAATCCCCTGCCGCCTTCGGGGTTGTGGCGGAACGTGTGATGGGTGATTGTCATTTTTTGAAGACCTTCGCATCCAGAGTGCTGGAATCAATGTGGAGGAAGCGCGTTGCGGCCCATTTCGGTTCGCCCCGCGGGAGTGAGATAAGGGTCTATGACCAAAGCAGCCGGCTCTGACGCCAAAAGCACTCTGTACTGCTCGTTCTGCGGAAAGAGCCAGCACGAGGTCCGCAAACTCATCGCGGGCCCGACCGTCTTCATCTGCGATGAATGCGTCGAACTGTGCATGGACATCATCCGCGAAGAGCACAAGATCGGCTTCAAGAAGACGACCGACGGCGTGCCGACGCCCAAGGAGATCCGCGACGTTCTGGACGACTATGTCATCGGTCAGGCCCACGCCAAGAAGGTGCTGTCGGTCGCGGTGCACAATCACTACAAGCGCCTGAACCACGCGACGAAGAACAACGACGTCGAACTGGCCAAGTCGAACATCATGCTGATCGGGCCGACCGGCTCGGGCAAGACGCTGCTGGCTCAGACGCTGGCGCGCATCATCGACGTACCCTTCACCATGGCCGACGCCACGACCCTGACCGAAGCCGGTTATGTGGGCGAGGACGTCGAGAACATCATCCTGAAGCTGCTCCAAGCATCGGATTACAACGTCGAGCGGGCCCAGCGCGGCATCGTCTATATCGATGAAATCGACAAGATTTCGCGTAAGTCGGACAACCCGTCCATCACCCGCGACGTGTCGGGCGAGGGCGTTCAGCAGGCCCTGCTGAAGATCATGGAAGGCACGGTCGCCTCCGTACCGCCGCAGGGTGGCCGCAAGCATCCGCAGCAGGAGTTCCTGCAGGTCGATACCGCCAACATCCTGTTCATCGTCGGCGGCGCCTTCGCCGGGCTGGAGAAGGTGATCTCGGCGCGCGGCGCGGGGGCGTCCATCGGCTTCGGCGCCCAGGTCAAGGAAATCGACGAGCGTCGGACCGGCGACATCCTTAAGGGCGTCGAGCCCGACGACCTGATGCGGTTTGGCCTGATCCCCGAGTTCATCGGCCGTTTGCCGGTGCTGGCGACCCTGGAGGATTTGGACGAAACGGCTCTGGTCACCATCCTGACCGAACCGAAGAACGCCCTGGTCAAACAGTACAAGCGCCTGTTCGAGATGGAGAATGTCGAACTGACCTTCACCGACGACGCCCTGACTGCCGTCGCCAAAAAGGCCATCACGCGCAAGACCGGCGCGCGCGGCCTGCGTTCCATCCTGGAAGGGATCCTGCTGGAGACCATGTTCGAACTGCCGACCTTCGAAGGCGTCGAAGAGGTGGTGGTCAACGCCGAAGTCATCGACGGCAAGGCCCAGCCGCTGCTGATCTATTCGGAAGCGTCCAAGAAGAAGGCCGACGGCGCCGCCTGATCGGGTCTGGCGAGACGGAAATGAAAGGGCCGAAGCAGCGATGCTCCGGCCCTTTTGCATTCATCGCGGCGTGATGATGCGCGTCTGGGTCAGCCGTCAGAGTGCTGGCCGATCTCGGCTTTTGGCGGGCGCGATAAGTTTGCGGCCAGACCGTGGTAAAGGCGCTGCTTGCAGATCAGGCCTGCGGCGACGTCGGCGATAACGGCGGCGGCGAACAGGGGCAGGATCATCTGCCGATTTGCAGTCATTTCCGAAATGATCACCACCGCCGTCAGCGGCGCTCGGACCACTCCGACGAAATAGGCGATCATGCCCAGAAGCACGATAGCGCTGCGGCTCTCATCAGGGAACAGGTCTGCAAGCAAGCCGCCGACGCCAGCGCCAACCGAGAGGGATGGCGCAAACACCCCTCCCGGCGCGCCGGAAAGGCTGGAGGCTAGGGTGCTGACGAACTTGGCGGGCGCAAACCACAAGGGTTGGGCTTGACCTTCGACCAGCGTTTTGGCGGCGTCGTATCCCGTGCCCCACGTCAGGCCGGTAAGGACGCCGATCCCGGCGATGACGACGCCGCAAATCAGTGCGGTCAGCATGGGGCGGCGACCCAGGACCGATGTCGGCGCCAGCAACAGGAGCGACACCCTTGAGAATAGGCCGCCCGCCAATCCGCCGACGACGCCGCAGACCAGGGCGGCGGGCAGGGCGCGAAGCCCCGGGATCGCGTCGGACACCACGCCAAAATAGACGTAGTCTCCCGCCAGGCTGAGCGGCACCAGGCCGGCGATCACGACAGCCGCCATCACCAGAAGGGTCAGTCGCTGCTCATAGGCCGAGGCCAATTCTTCCAGAGCGAAGGCGACGCCTGCGATGGGTGTGTTGAAGGCGGCGGCGACGCCGGCCGCCCCGCCGGCGATGATGACGGCGGCGTTCACCGGCACGCGCAACAGCCGGTGAGCCGCCACCATGATCGAGGCCCCGACCTGGACCGTGGGGCCTTCACGTCCGACAGAACCGCCGACCAGCAGCGCGCCCAAGGTGGCGAAGGTCTTGAACGCGCCGGTTCTCAACGCCACCAGACCGCCGGTGCGGCCGTTCTCGACCAGACGAGCGGCGGCGATGATTTGGGGGATGCCCGACCCCTTGGCGGCTGGAACATAGCGCCGCGTGGCCCAAGCCAGCAGAACGAACACCGTCGGCGTGACGATCAGCGGCGCATAGGGCCAGGTTTGAACGAGGCGCGAGAACAGCGATTGTGCGCTGTCCGCCGCAGCCGCAAAGGCCCAAGCGAACAGGCCGACGCCGACCGCGCCGCCGCCAGCGGCCAGCCGGCTCTTCCAGACGGGTCCGATCCGTTCGCGCCATGCCGCGTGCAACCGAGCGCGGGAAGGGGACGCCATACCTGTAGCCTTCATTCAGCGGGAGGGTGGAGGGGGCCTACGCCCTGACGGTCGATGTGGCAAATGACCGCGCCCGCGCCGACCGCTGCGTCATCGCAAGACGGCGACGATCCATTCAGATGTGGGCGGTTGCGCGGTTACGCTTGAACCGTGTCATCCGTAAACCACATACTCTTCCGAACGCCGTCGGAATCGACGGGTCGCCATGCGCTGTTCGGACCTGTTGTCCGGGCGACCGTGGCGGCGGGCCGGAGATCATCAATGGCCCAGGAGTACGCATCCATGACTGATACAAAGACCCTGCCTGTCCTGCCGCTGAGAGACATCGTCGTCTTCCCGCACATGGTCGTGCCGCTCTTCGTCGGCCGCGAGAAGTCGGTGAAGGCGCTGGACGAAATCATGAAGGGCGAAAAGCAGATCCTGCTGGCGACCCAGAAGAACAGCGTCGACGACGATCCGTCGCCGGACGCCATCTATCCCATCGGCGTGCTGGCCAGCGTGCTTCAGCTGCTGAAACTGCCCGACGGCACCGTCAAGGTGCTGGTCGAGGGCAAGGGCCGCGCGCGTCTGACCCGCTTCACCGACCGCGAAGACTATTTCGAGGCCGAGGCCGTCGAGATCGAGGACGAACCTGGCGAGGCCTCGCAGGCCGAAGCCATGCTGCGTGCCGTGGTCGAGCAGTTCGAAAACTATGTGAAGCTGAACAAGAAGGTCCCGCCCGAGGCCCTCAGTTCCATCCCCCAGATCACCGACGCCTCCAAGCTGGCGGACAGTGTCGCCGCTCATCTGTCGGTCAAGATCGCCGACAAGCAGGGGCTGCTGGAAACCATCGACGTGCCCAAGCGGCTGGAGAAGGTCTATGGGCTGATGGAAGGCGAGATCAGCGTCC
The DNA here is from genome assembly GCA_963515305.1 of uncultured Brevundimonas sp. Taxonomy (GTDB): domain Bacteria; phylum Pseudomonadota; class Alphaproteobacteria; order Caulobacterales; family Caulobacteraceae; genus Brevundimonas. The sequence continues at coordinate 142,406 of CAUPWX010000004.1, read as the reverse complement.
TGCAGGTCGAAAAGAAGATCCGCTCTCGCGTTAAGCGCCAGATGGAGAAGACCCAGCGCGAATATTATCTGAACGAGCAGATGAAGGCGATCCAGCGCGAGCTGGGCGAAACCGACGACGCGCGCGACGAGATCATGGACCTGGAGAAGCGCATCCGTAAGACGCGCCTGTCCAAGGAAGCCCGCACCAAGGCCGAGGCCGAGGTCAAGAAGCTGCGTAACATGAGCCCGATGTCGGCGGAATCGACCGTAGTGCGGAACTACCTCGACTGGCTGCTGTCCGTGCCGTGGGGCAAGGCCAAGCAGAAGCCGATCGACTTGGCCAAGGCGGAGGAGATCCTGGAAGAGGATCACTTCGGCCTGGAGAAGGTCAAGGAACGGATCATCGAATATCTGGCTGTCCAGGCCCGCACCGGCAGCCTGAAGGGGCCGATCCTGTGCCTGGTCGGTCCTCCCGGCGTGGGCAAGACTTCGCTGGCCAAGTCCATCGCCAAGGCGACGGGGCGTGAGTATGTCCGTATGTCGCTGGGCGGCGTGCGCGACGAAAGCGAGATTCGCGGCCACCGCCGGACCTATATCGGCTCCATGCCCGGCAAGATCATCCAGTCGATGAAGAAGGCCAAGACCACCAACGCCTTCGTTCTGCTGGACGAAATCGACAAGCTGGGCGCCGACTGGCGCGGCGATCCGTCCTCGGCCCTGCTGGAGGTTCTGGACCCGGCCCAGAACTCGACTTTCGGCGACCACTATCTGGAGGTGGATTACGACCTGTCCCAGGTGATGTTCGTCACCACGGCCAACAGCCTGAATATGCCGCAGCCGTTGATGGACCGGATGGAGATCATCCGGGTGTCGGGCTACACCGAGGACGAAAAGGTCGAGATCGCCAAGCGTCACGTCCTGCCCAAACAGCTTGAGGACCACGGTCTGAAGGCGGGCGAACTGGTGGTGCCGGACGAGACGATCCGCGACCTGATCCGCTATTACACCCGCGAGGCCGGGGTGCGTTCGCTTGAACGCGCTCTGGGCGGATTGGCCCGCAAGGCCGTGCGCGAGATGGCCAAGACCGGCGTCAAGTCGATCACCGTCGATGAACCCAAGCTGGCCGACTATGCGGGCGTGAAGAAGTTCCGCTATGGCGAGACGGACGAGGAAGATCAGGTCGGCATCGTCACCGGCCTGGCCTGGACCGAGTTCGGCGGCGACATCCTGACCATCGAGGCAATCAAGATGCCAGGGCGCGGGCGCATGACCGTGACCGGCAACCTGAAGGAGGTGATGAAGGAATCGATCTCCGCCGCCGCCTCCTATGTCCGCTCGCGAGCGTTGGCCTTTGGCGTCAAGCCCCCGGTGTTCGAGAAGACCGACATCCACGTCCACGTGCCGGACGGCGCCACGCCCAAGGACGGGCCGTCCGCAGGCGTCGCGATGACCGTGGCTATGGTGTCGGTCCTGACCGGCATTCCGATCAGGAAGGATATCGCCATGACCGGCGAGATCACCCTGCGCGGCCGCGTCACCGCCATCGGCGGCCTTAAGGAGAAGCTGCTTGCGGCCTTGCGTTCCGGCGTCAAGACCGTGCTGATCCCGCAGGAGAACGAGAAGGATCTGGCCGAGGTGCCGGACAATGTGAAGTCGGCGCTGGAGATCGTGCCGATCTCGACCGCGGACGAGGCGCTGAAATGGGCGCTGGTCGGTACGCTGACGCCGGTCGAATGGGATGAGGCGGCCGAGCCGCTGCCGACCCCTGTGCCGCCGATCGACAGCCCGGCGGCGTCGGTCAGCCACTAGGTCTGATCGCGCACAAACGCCAAGTTGAAGTGCGGAACGCCGTCGGTAACCATACCGGCGGCGTTTTCGTTTTTGACGCAACCGCCGATCTGCCCTTAAGTGATTCGCCTGGGAGGACAGATGACCAAGGCGGAACTGATCGGCCGGATGGCCAATGCGGCGAACATCAGCCGCGACCAGGCGAAATCGGCGCTGGAAGCGTTCACCGATGGCGTGTCCGAGGCCCTGACCCAGGGGCGCGACGTCAAGCTGATCGGCTTTGGCAGCTTCGTCGCCGTGGATCGAAAGGCCGGCGTCGCCCGCAACCCCCAGACCGGCGCCGCCGTCGCCAGACCCGCGTCGCGCACCGCGCGCTTTCGTCCCGGCGAAGGCTTGAAAAGCGCCTTGAATGGTTGAGGGACGCAGGGCATAAGCCCGTCTCCGATTTGAGGGCGGCTAGCTCAGCTGGTCAGAGCATCTCGTTTACACCGAGAGGGTCGGCGGTTCGAACCCGTCGCCGCCTACCAAAACAAAAGGCCGCCGGATCGCTCCGGCGGCCTTTCGGTTTTCTGGCTGACCCCTTGCGGTCAGAAGCGGAAGCTGGCCCGCAGCAGCAGCGAATAGCGGACATAGTCCTCAAGCAGTTCTGCATCGCCGGTCAGCGACAGCATGCCCAGTTCGTTGCCGAAGTTCAGGCGGAAGCCCAGGATCGGTCCGCCGCCTTCGATGGCGTCGGGCGACAGGATGAAGTCCGGGCCGCCGCTGGCGAAGCGGGCGATGGTTTCACCGGCGTCCACCGAGATGTTCTGACGATAGCCGACGCGCAGCTCGGGACGGATCCAGCCGTTGCGGCCGAAGCCATAGCCGATGTTCATCGCCGCAACGGCCGAGAAGATGTGGCTGTCGCGCGAATCGATGTCGAGGTCGAAGCCGTCGCCGCCGCCGCTCTCGCTGCGCGACCCTTCCGACAGGTGGAAATATTCGCCGTAAAGTTCAGGACGCACGTTCAGACGCCCGAAGTTGCGCTCGTAGGACGCGCCGCCGGCGACCGCCGCGGTCCAGCCGTGCCAGTCGGACTTGTTGTTCAGATAGACGCCGCTGGCGACCAGGGAGCGATCGGCGTTGAAGCTGGCGTAACCGCCAGCCGCGCGGGCCCAGGTGCTCCAGTACTGACCTTGGGCGCGCCAGTAGAGGCCCAGCTCCAGCAGGTTGGCCGACAAAACCTCTTCCGCCTCGGATTCGGGATCCTTGATGTCGGACGAGGTGAAGGCGGCCGAGATGCCTACGGCGCCCAGGCCCGTGCCCTTTTCCACGCCGCCGGCGACGCCGAAGCCCTCGGACCGGAAGCCGTAGGAATCGGTCTTGTCCTTGTCGGCGTAGAAGTTGATTTCCTGAACCCAGGCGCTGGTTTCGCCGGGCGCGGCGACTGCGTTGCGACCGGTCAGGGCGCGGGTGACGGCGTCGACGCCAGCCGACAGCGACATCAGCGGGCCGCCCGAGTGATCGGGCAGCATCTGCTCATAGGCGTCGATGAAGCCTTCACGCGTCGTCTGCGACAGGAACAGGTTTCGCACCGTCTCATTGGCGCCCAGGGCGTTGTAGACGGCGTCGTAGGCGGAGGCCTCGACCGGGATCAGATCGGCCTCGGCCGCCGTACGGCGACGGGCGTCGACGAAGACGGTGTTCGCAGCCTGATCGACGCCGCCCTGGACGACGTAGAGATAGGGCGCATTGTCCGACAGCAGCGTCTGGTTGATGTCGCCGACGTTCAGCGAGCCGGCCTTGATGATGTCGAAACGCTCGGGGCCTTGCAGAAGAGAGGCGAAGCGAACGCCCAGGCTGGAACCCGTCGCCAGGGTGGCGTTTCCGCTGACGTTGAAGCCGCCGGCGGTGTTGTTGGCGGGGTCGAGATTGACCAGCAAGGTCCCCTCGGCGCCAACGTTCAGGCTGGTCAAGCCGACAGCGCCGGTCTGGGTCGCGTTCAGCGTGCCCTTGGCGATGTTGATGTCCAGCAGATTGTCGCCGTTCTTGATGGCGCCGGTGACCACGGCGCCGCCGCTGATGTTCAGCTTGTCGGCGCCGGCGCCGAAATCGATGTCGCCGTTGACGATGCCGTTTTCGATGTTCAGCGTATCGGCGCCGGAGCCCAGCTTGATCGCGCCGACGATGACCGGTTCGGCGGCGTCAGGCACGCCGTCCTTGTCGGTGTCAGTCGCCGTGCTGCCCGAGGCGGCGGGGATGCCGTACTGGCGCAGCGTCACGCCGGAGGTGTTGGCCGACAGGTCGATGGCCGTCACCGTGCCGTCGACCGGGGTGGCGTCCGAGGTGTTTGCGGTCAGCGACCCGATGATCGAGCCGGCGTTGTTCAACTGGGTCAGGGTGCCCGACTGATCGCGGATCACCACGGCCGAGCCGTGATTGCCGCCGAACGAGGCGACCAGATTGCCGGTGTTGGTCAGGGAGCCGACATTGGCGCCGGCGCCGATCAGGATGCCCGTGGCGTCCTGGGTCTGGCTGCCCGAGGCGACCGCCTGAATGGCGCCTGAGTTGACGATGGCGGGGGCCGTGACGCCCGAACCGATCCACAGCCCTGTGGCGTTGGCGTCCACGGCGGTGGAGGCGATGCCGCCTTCGTTGCGAACGCCGCCGACCACGTTGACGGCTTGACCGCCGGTGACGCCGAGTTGGACCGCGCGGGACTCGACGCCCGAATAAAGACCTGAGGCGGTGATCGAGCCGCGGTTGATCAGCCCATAGGCCGCATCGCCCGTGCCGACCGCGCCCAGCGTCACCGCCTGGGTCGCGGAGCCGACCAGGAGGGCAGGGGCACCGCCGAGCGAGGTGATGGACGCGGCCGTCTCGCTGGCGTCGGGGATGCCGTCGCCGTCACGGTCGGTGTCGTCGCGGTTCTTGACGCCGTCGCCGTCGTCGTCCTCGTCGCCGTTCTTGACGCCGTCGCCATCGTCGTCGCCTTCGATACCTGCGGCGGAATAGGCGAGGGCCGAAGCCAGCAGCACGCCGCCGGCGACGTTGGCGCCGATACGAACCGCCGGACCGCCCTGCAGCAGATCGTCGGCGTCCAGCTCGTCCAGGAACAGGGTGGAGGCGTTGTCGAACGTGCCCGAGGTCGGGCGCGCGGGAGGCGGCGTGGTGTAGCGATAGCCGGTGGCGATCACGGAGGAATGGATTTTCACGGCGCCGCCGACGTTGCCTTCGATCGAGACACCGCTGGCGTTGGCGCCCAGGGCCGAGATCGAACCAGCCAGATCGACATTGCCCGTGATCGGGCCGGTCGTGCGGATGCCCACCGCGTTGTCGCCGGTCACGCGAACCGTGCCCAGGCTTTGCAGCTTGCCGTTCAGGCCCGTCTCGACGGCCAGACCGTAGGAGTTGTTGCCTTCGACCGCGATCGCGCCGGTGCTTTCGACCAGGACGTTGCCGGTGAAGGGCGACGCGCCCGCGACACGCACGCCATAGCGGCCCGTGCCGGTGGCGAAGGGTCCGTCCAGATCGCCGTCGCCGTCCGTGTCCTTCACATCGGCGGCTTCCTGGGTGTCGTTGACGGTGATGGTTCCGCCGACGATGACCGAGCCGGTGTTGCCGCCGTTGACCAGCAGACCGGTCGAGCCATCGGCCGACTTGTCCATCAGGATCGAACCGCCGCTGTCGATATCGACCGTGTGGTTGGAATCCAGGGTGACGGCGGCGCCGGACGCCACGGCGACGCTGCCGCCGCTCGCGATGCGGATGTTGTCAGGCGCCGTTCCGGTCGCGGTGGACGTCTGGATCGGGGTGGTGCGGGCGGTCGACACGACGACCTCGGCCTGAGATCCGGTCGCGACCATCAGAGGGGCGATCGCCACGGCGGTCGCGAGCAGAATACGCATTCGAAAGAAACCCCTGGTGGTCACGCACAACGGTACCGGCGACCCCTTAGCAGGGTCCGCGCCAGCCTTCCTCAAGTTTATCGAATTTGAGGCGAATACAAGGCCGCAGCGGTCGGCGCGCCGCCATATAACAGGACTGTTGTTCTCTCAGATGCAAGCTTTACGGCGAATACGGAGGGATTTGCCTGGCCTGCTCTTGAGCTTTGCCGCGACCGGGTTTACGGGCGTCAAACGGTCTTGCGCCGCGTCCCGACGACGCATCCAACGAACCCCTTCGGCGTTCGACAGCCCAGACCAGACGAGAACATCTCCATGAGCATGACCGACCTCGACGTTCACGAAAGCGAACTCCGACTGATTCCGGGGTTGGACGTCGAAGTCGCCGAAACCCTGCGGGCCCTGAAGATGGCCGCTATGGATGACCGGCCGCGCCTGGTGGACACCACCATGCTGTTCGCCCCCCGGTCGGGCGGGGTGAAACGTTACCTGCTGTCCAAGAAGGCGTGGATCGAGGCCAATCGTCCGGGCGTCAGCCATTCGTTGATCGTGCCGGGCGCGCGGCACAAGGCGGGCGCCGACGGCGTGGTGCGGCTGCGTGCGACCAAACTGCCCTTCGGCGACGGCTATCGCTGGCCCAGTTCGGTCAAGCGATGGAGCGCCTGGGTGGCGGCGATGAAGCCTTCGATCATCGAAGCGGGCGACCCCTATACGCCAGGGCAGGGCGCCTTGGAGGCCGGCCAGCGCGTCGGGTGCCCCGTCGTCGGTTTCTGCCATTCCGATCCGGCGGGCCTTGCGGCGCTCCATTTCGGGGAATGGGCCAAGAAGCCGGTCGAGAAACGCTGGGCGCGGCTGTTCTCGCAGTTCGACCGCGTGGTGTCGCCCAGCCGCTTCATCGCACGGCGACTGGAAGAGGCCGGCGTCAATAACATCGTTATTCGTCCGTTGGGCGTCGAGATCGATACCTTCCGGCCGGAGCGGCGGGATCGGCAATGGCTGCTGGATCGGCTGGGTCTGGACCAGGACGCACGCCTGCTGTGCTTCGCCGGCCGTCCAGCCAAGGAGAAGAACGTCGACGTGCTGATCGAGGCGGTTCAGAAGCTGGGCGCGCCCTATCATCTGGTGCTGGTGGGCGCGGGGTCGGGAATGCCCGACGAAGACCGCGTGATCTCGTTGCCCTACGAGACCGATCCACGCGCGGTGGCCAAGATCATCGCCAGCTGCGACGCCTTCGTCCACGCCAACGACAAGGAGCCGTTCGGCCTGATCGTTCTGGAGGCGATGGCGTGCGGGCGACCGGTCGTGGGCGTCAACGCCGGCGGCGTGGCCGAAACCGTGGACGAGACCGTCGGCCAACTGGCGGCGCGCGCCGAGGCCGCCGATTACGCCGAGGCCGTGGAGGCCCTGTTCGCGCGCGACATCGAGGCCATCGGCCGGGCGGCGCGTGAGAGAGCGGTCAGCCAGTTCGCCTGGAACCGAGTGTTCGAGGATCTGTGCACCGTCTATGGCGAGCTGACGGGCGAGGCGGCCTTCATGAACCCGGACGCCCAGCTTCATCTGCATTGAACGCAGAGAGGCGCGCCGCTCGTCGCGAGGGGGCGCGCCACTTCTTTCATCGATGTCTGTAAAAGAAGTGGCGCGAGTGACGGGGCTCGAACCCGCGACCTCCGGCGTGACAGGCCGGCACTCTAACCAACTGAGCTACACCCGCGTATCAGGTCGAAACTTTTGAGCTGTTTCGAAAGCTTTTGTGGGAAGGCGGTGTGCGCCACTCTTTCTATCTCTAGAGAGAGTGGCGCGAGTGACGGGGCTCGAACCCGCGACCTCCGGCGTGACAGGCCGGCACTCTAACCAACTGAGCTACACCCGCGTTTCCCGGCCGAAGCGGCTGTGCGCCCCGGCGAGGGGCGTCGTTTAGGCGGACCGACACAGCGCGTCAAGCGACCATTTCCTAGAAACGCGCGGCTTAGCGCGACGGGCCTGTGGACGGCGCGATCACGGCCGCCTGGGGCGGGCTGTGCGGGCCCGCCACGCCGCCGCTCGCCGGTTCCTGAGCGGCGACGGCCGGGGGCGGGGGCTCGTAATGGACGCCCACCCCCGGCCCCAGCGGCAGATCGAAGGCGACCCAGGCCGCCACCATGGCCAGACCCGCGATCAGGAAAGCCCCGGCATAGGGCAGCATGGTCGCCATCAGCGATCCCAAGCCGAATCGCGGGTCCCAACGCTGGGCGAAGGTCAGGATAAGCGGGAAATAGCTCATCAGCGGCGTGGCGATGTTGGTCACCGAATCGCCCATCCGGTAGGCGGCCGTCGTCATCTCGGGCGAAATGCCCAGCAGCATGAACATCGGCACCACGATGGGGGCCAGGGCCGACCACTTGGCCGAGGCCGAGCCGATGAAAAGGTCGAAGAAGCACGACACGAAGACGACGCAGATCAGCAGCAGCGGGGCGGGCAGGGCCAGACTCTTCAGACCGGCGGCCGCATTCACCGCCAGGATCGGTCCCAGCCCGGACCAGTTGAACATGGCCACGAAATGGGCGGCGAAGAAGGCCAGCACGATATAGGGCGCCAGCTGGGCGATGCCGTCGCGCATCATCGTCACCATGTCGCGGTGCGACTGGATCGCGCCCGATCCTGCGCCGTAAGCGCCGCCCGTGACGAAGAAGGTCACGGCGAAGAAGGCGACCAGCGACCGATAGAGCGGATTGAATCTCTGCTCGGGGTCCGCCTCGGGATCGACGAAAGGCGAGCCGGGCAGGAAGGTAATCAGAGCCCACAGGGCGATCATGCCCAGCAAGGCCAGGCCGGCGAACCGCAGACCGCGCTTTTCGGCAGGCGTCAGCGGTTGTTTCTCGGATGCGGCCGGAGGGGCGACGCCGTCGATGGGCTTCCATACCCCCAGGCGCGGCTCGATGATCCGGTCTGTCAGGAACCAGACGATCGGCGTGAAGACGAAGACGACGCCGACGATGAAGAACCAGTTGCCCGCGATGTTGACCGAATAGGACGGGTCGATCAGCCGGGCCGCCGGCTCGGTGATGCCCAGGATCAGCGCATCGCTGGCCCCGGGAAACAGATTGCCGGCGTATCCGCCCGACACCGCCGCGAACCCGGCCGCCAGTCCGGCGAGCGGATTGCGCCCGGCCGCCGCGAAGATCACCGCCGCCAACGGGATGACGACCACATAGGAGGCGTCGGAGGCGTGGTGGGACACCATGCCGGTGATCACCACCACGGGCGTCAGTATGGCGCGGGGCGCATTCAGCAGGGCGCCGCGAATGGCGGTGGCGAACATTCCCGTCCGCTCGGCGACCGACGCGCCGTAGATGATGGTGATGACGATGCCCAGGGGCGGAAAGTCCGCCAGCGTGCGGGGCATTCCGATGATCAACTGCCCCAGATTTTCGGGCGACAACAGGCTTTGCGCCACCAGTCGGTCGCCGGTCACGGGGTTGACGGCGGACCAGCCCAGGCCAGCCCCGACCATGCTGAGCACCACCAGCCCGCCGATCAGCCACAGGAACAGGAAGACGGGGTCGGGCAGGCGATTGCCGATGCGTTCGACGGCGTTCAGGGCGCGGCTGGCTGCGCTCATTCGGATGACTTTCGGTTACACGGTATAGGTTTCAATAGGCCTTTGCGGACGCGGGAGGCGCAAGCGCCGGGCCTGCGACATATGGCGCGCAAACTTGCGATCCATTCTCAATGAAAAGCCAATGTCCGCAGGGGTTTGAACGGCGACGTTGTTGGGTCTAAGAAGCGCCGAATCCCGCCTCTCCCCGGCGGACGAGGTTCTTCGAATGAACGCATTCCTGCTCGAATATCTTCCCGTGCTGATCTTCGCCGGCGTCGCCGCCGTGATCGGCATTCTGTTCATCGTGCTGCCGCTGTTGCTGGCGCCGAAGAACCCCGACAGCGAGAAGCTGTCGGCCTATGAGTGCGGCTTCAACGCCTTCGACGACGCGCGCATGAAGTTCGACATCCGCTTCTATCTTGTGTCGATCCTGTTCATCATTTTCGACTTGGAAGTGGCCTTCCTGTTCCCGTGGGCGGTGTCGATGTTCGACCTGTCGCACGCGGGCATGGTGTTCGCCTTCTGGTCGATGATGGTCTTCCTGGGCGTCCTGACCATCGGCTTCATCTACGAGTGGAAGAAGGGAGCCCTGGAATGGGAGTAGTCGCCACGTCCAGCCCGACCGGCCTGGTTACGGCTTCCGGCGCGCCTCTGGTTCCGGCCGGCGCCGGCGCCCGTTCGACGGTCGAGGGCTACGATCCCAAGGTCCACGACAAGTTCTTCGAGGCCGTGAATATGGAGTTGGGCGAGCGCGGCTATCTGGTCGCCGCCGCCGACGACGTCATCAACTGGGCCCGCACCGGCTCGCTGATGTGGATGACCTTCGGTCTGGCCTGCTGCGCCGTCGAGATGATCCAGATGTCGATGCCGCGTTTCGATGTCGAGCGTTTCGGCATGGCGCCCCGCGCCAGCCCGCGCCAGTCCGACCTGATGATCGTCGCCGGCACCCTGACCAACAAGATGGCCCCCGCCATCCGCAAGGTTTACGATCAGATGCCCGATCCGCGCTATGTCGTGTCGATGGGCAGCTGCGCCAACGGCGGCGGCTACTACCACTATAGTTACAGCGTCGTGCGCGGTTGCGACCGCGTCGTGCCGGTGGACGTCTATGTGCCCGGCTGCCCGCCGACGGCCGAGGCGCTGCTTTACGGTTTGCTGCAACTGCAGAAGAAGATCCGTCGCACGGGGACCATCGACCGATGACCTCTCTGGCTGTTCAGGCCCAACACGAGGCGATGCTGACGCCGCTGGGCGCCGAAATGGTCGGCGCGCTGTCGGGCGAAGGTTGGGGCGTCGAGGCCCAGATCGCCTATGGCGAACTGACGCTGGTCGCGCCGCGCGATCAGATCGTGGAAGTGCTGACGACGCTGCGGGACCGGTTCGGTTTCCAGCAGTTGCTCGATCTGTGCGGCGTCGATTACCCGGATCGCCGCGAGCGGTTCGAGGTGGTCTATCACCTGCTGTCGATGACCCGGAATGCACGCCTGCGCGTGAAGGTGTCGACGGACGAGGTCCAGCCCGTGCCTTCGGTCATCTCGGCCTATCCCGCCGCCAACTGGTTCGAGCGCGAAGCCTACGACATGTACGGAATGCTGTTCTCGGGTCACCCGGACCTGCGTCGCCTGCTGACCGATTATGGGTTCGAGGGGCACCCCCTTCGCAAGGACTTCCCGATGACGGGCTATGTCGAGGTCCGTTACGACGAGGAGCAGCGCCGCGTGGTCTATGAGCCGGTCAAGCTGACCCAGGAGTTCCGCACGTTCGACTTCCTGTCGCCGTGGGAGGGCGCCGAATACCCCGCGCCGGTCCTGCCGGGCGACGAAAAGGCGGGAGGCCAGGCGTAATGGCTGACGCGACCCATACCCTGCCGCCGCTGGGCGTCGATGTGTTCGAGGACGACCTCGACACCCGCACCGCCCACGCGCGCGAGATGGAAGACCGCAAGTTCACCATCAACTTCGGCCCGCAACACCCGGCCGCGCACGGCGTGCTGCGCCTGGTGCTGGAGCTGGACGGCGAGATCGTCGAGCGCGTCGATCCGCATATCGGCCTGCTGCACCGCGGCACCGAAAAGCTGATGGAGGCGCGCACCTATCTTCAGAACGTGCCCTATCTGGACCGGCTGGATTACGTCTCGCCGATGAACCAGGAGCACGCCTTCTGCCTGGCGATCGAAAAGCTGCTGGGCATCGAGGTTCCGTACCGGGCGCAACTGATCCGCGTTCTCTATTCGGAAATCGGCCGCATCCTGTCGCATATGCTGAACGTGACGACCCAGGCCATGGACGTCGGCGCCCTGACGCCGCCGCTCTGGGGCTTCGAGGAACGCGAGAAGCTGATGGTGTTCTATGAGCGCGCCTGCGGCGCGCGTCTGCACGCCAACTATTTCCGGCCCGGCGGCGTCCACCAGGACCTGCCGATGGACCTGATCGACGACATCGGCCGCTGGTGCCAGGAGTTCCCGCCGGCGCTCAAGGACATCGAAAGCCTGGTCACCGAAAACCGCATCTTCAAGCAGCGCAACGTCGACATCGGCGTGGTGTCAAAGCAGGATGCCCTGGAGTGGGGCTTCACCGGCGTGATGCTGCGCGGTTCGGACATCGCGTGGGATCTTCGCAAGTCGCAGCCGTATGAGTGCTATGCCGATCTGGAGTTCGACGTCGTGGTCGGCAAGAACGGCGACTGCTGGGACCGCTATCTGGTCCGCATCGAGGAGATGAAGCAGTCGACGCGCATCATGGAGCAGTGCATCCATAAGCTGCGCAACTGCCCCGGCGAGCCGGTGATGGTCGAGAACAACAAGATCGTGCCCCCGCGTCGCGGTGAGATGAAGCGGTCGATGGAATCGCTGATCCATCACTTCAAACTGTACACTGAAGGCTTCTCGACGCCCGAGGGCGAGGTCTATGCCTCGGTCGAGGCGCCCAAGGGCGAGTTCGGCATCTATCTGGTGTCGGACGGGACCAACAAACCCTATCGCGTAAAGATCTCGGCGCCGGGCTTCCGCTCGCTGCAGGCGATGGACTGGATGAACCGGGGCCACCAGCTGGCCGACGTGTCCGCCATCCTCGGCTCGCTCGACATCGTTTTCGGAGAAGTGGACCGATGAGCGTTCGTCGTCTCGCCAAGGACCAGCCCGCGTCGTTCGCCTTCTCGGCCGACACGACGGCCAAGGCCGAATGGTGGATCAAGAAGTATCCCGAAAGCCGTCGTCAGTCGGCGGTGATCCCGATCCTGTGGCTGGTGCAGAAGCAGGAAGGCTGGGTCTCCGAGCCCGCCATTCGCGCCATCGGCGAACTGCTGGGCATGGCCTATATCCGGGTGCTGGAGGTCGCGACCTTCTACACCATGTTCATGCTGGAGCCGGTCGGCAAGACGGCGCTGATCCAGGTGTGCGGCACCACGCCGTGCATGCTGCGCGGCGCCAACGAGCTGATGAAGGTCTGCAAGGAAAAGATCGGTCCCAAGGATCATCTGTCGGCCGACGGCCGCTTCACCTGGCAGGAAGTCGAGTGCCTGGGCGCCTGCTCCAATGCGCCGATGGCCCAGATCAACGACTACTATTTCGAGGATCTGACGCCCGAGACGATCGGCCAGATCATCGACGACTTCGCCGCCGGCAAGACGCCGGAGCCGGGCTCCTACGTCGGGCGCACCAATGCGGCGCCGATCGGCGGAGCCAAGACCCTGCTGGACGCCCAGTTGTATGACGGCTCGGCCGCCAAGCCGATCAAGAAGCTGCCGAACAGCGATCCGGCGCCCGCCGAGAAGGCCCCCGCCTGATGGCGCCGCCCGATCTGAACACAGACGAAGGCCGCGCCGCCTATCGCAAGGAGCTGCGCGGCGTCGGTCGGCCGCTGCGCGCGGGCGGCCTGGCGATGGTCGTGGGCGCGGCCCTGCTGATCCTGATTTCGCGTCAGGGCACGGTCGGGCCGTGGGCTGTCAACGTCTCCTACTTCATGCTGGCGGCGGGCTGGGCGATGGTCATCGCGGCCATCTGGATGCGCACCCGCCACCACAAGCGCCGTCTGGCGGAAGGACTCTGAGGGCCATGGTCGGCATTCTCGAAGACAAGGATCGCATCTTCACCAACCTGTACGGCTTCCATGACTGGGGCGTAGAGGGGGCGAAGCAGCGCGGGGCGTGGAACGCCACCAAGGACATGCTGGACCTTGGCCGCGACTGGATCATCAACAACGTCAAGGCGTCTGGTCTGCGCGGCCGTGGCGGCGCCGGTTTCTCGACCGGCCTGAAATGGTCGTTCATGCCCAAGGAAGTGAAGGATCGTCCTCACTATCTGGTCATCAATGCCGACGAATCCGAGCCCGCGACCTGCAAGGACCGCGAGATCATGCGTCATGATCCGCACCTGCTGATCGAAGGCGCCCTGATCGCCAGCTTCGCGATGCAGGCCCACGCCTGCTACATTTATCTGCGCGGCGAATACGTGCTGGAGCGCGAGCGGATGGAAGCCGCCGTCAAGCAGGCCTATGAGGCCAAGCTGATCGGCGACGACAACGTCCACGGCTGGGACTTCCACGTCTATATCCACCACGGCGCCGGCGCCTACATCTGCGGCGAAGAGACGGCCCTGCTGGAATCGCTGGAAGGCAAGAAGGGCCAACCGCGTCTTAAGCCGCCGTTCCCGGCCGGCGCAGGCCTGTACGGTTGCCCGACCACCGTGAACAACGTCGAGTCCATCGCCGTCGTCGGCACGATCCTGCGTCGCGGCGCCGACTGGTTCGCCGGCTTCGGTCGTCCGAACAACACCGGCACCAAGCTGATGTCCCTGTCCGGTCACGTGATGACGCCCTGCGTGGTCGAAGAGGCCATGTCGATCCCGCTGCGTCAGTTAATCGAGGATCACGGCGGCGGCGTGCGCGGCGGCTGGGGCAATCTGAAGGCCATCATCCCCGGCGGCGCGTCCTGCCCGGTCATCACGCGCGAACAGGCCGAGACGGTCCTGATGGACTTCGATTCCATGCGCGAGATGCGGTCTTCGCTGGGCACGGCTGGCGTGACCGTCATGGACGAATCGACCGACATCGTGAAGGCGATCGCCCGCATCAGCTACTTCTTCAAGCACGAGAGCTGCGGCCAGTGCACGCCGTGCCGCGAAGGCACCGGCTGGATGTGGCGGGTGCTGGAGCGGATGGCCGTGGGGGAGGCGGATCCGTCGGAGATCGACCTGCTGCTGGACGTCGCCGGCCAGGTCGAGGGCCACACGATCTGCGCCCTGGGCGACGCCGCCGCCTGGCCCGTGCAGGGCCTGATCCGTCACTTCCGTCACGAGATCGAGGATCGGATCGCCAACTACCGCAGCCGCCGCGCGAACTTCGCCGGCCACGCCATCGCTGCGGAGTAATGATGCGCCTGTCGTCCGCCATCGTGATCGGAGCTTTCGCCCTCGCCGCCTGCGGCGAGCGTGAAACTGCGCCCACGCCTGCGGAAAAGGTCTCGGCCGAGGTGAAGACGTCGGACGCCGTGCCGACGGCGCCCAAGGTTCTGAGCGCCGGCGAACTGCGCCGCGTATGCCGCGCGGGCCTGGCTCATATCCACGGTCAGACGCCGTCGGCCATCATGGTCGATGGCGTTCAGGACGGCGTGGTTCGCGCGTCCTGGCGGGCGCCGGTCGATGGCGGGCGGATGCGCGCCGACTGCCGCGTCGAAAACGATCTGATCGTGTGGAAGCCGCTCAATCTGCCCGATGCAACGCTCGTTCGCTGGATGAACCAGTCGGGCGATCCGGTGATCCGTTACGTCATGGACGGCGAGACGATCACCATCACACAGACGCTCCCCAATGGGGCGACGGAACAGGCCGATCTGGTCGTTCCCGCTGAAGAAGAGGCCCGCTGATGCCTATCGCCAAGGTCAACGGCGTAGAAACCGAGTTCGAGCCCGGCATGACCGTGCTCCAGGTCGCAGAGCGCGCGGGGCAGGAGATTCCGCGCTTCTGCTATCACGAACGCCTGTCCATCGCGGGCAACTGCCGGATGTGCCTGGTCGAGGTGAAGCCCGGACCGCCAAAGCCTCAGGCTTCGTGCGCCCTGCCGGCCGCCGATGGCCAGGAAATCTTCACCGACACGCCGATGGTCAAGAAGGCCCGCGAAGGGGTGATGGAGTTCCTGCTCATCAACCACCCGCTGGACTGCCCGATCTGCGACCAGGGCGGCGAGTGCGATCTGCAGGATCAGTCGGTCGGCTACGGCCGCGACGGCTCGCGCTATTCGGAGAACAAGCGCGCGGTCGAAGAAAAGGCCATGGGGCCGACCATCAAGACCTTCATGACGCGCTGCATCCAGTGCACGCGTTGCGTCCGCTTCATCACCGAGGTCGCCGGCGTTCCGGACATCGGCATGATCTCGCGCGGCGAGGACGCCGAGATCACCACCTATCTGGAGAAGTCGGTCGCCTCGGAACTGTCGGGCAACGTCAACGACCTGTGCCCGGTCGGCGCCCTGACGCACCGCCCGTGGCAGTATCACTATCGTCCGTGGGAACTGAAGAAGACCGAGACCATCGACGTCATGGACGCCCTGGGCTCGAACATCCGCGCCGACTATCGCGGATCCGAGGTGATGCGCGTCCTGCCGCGCGTCAACGAGGGCATCAACGAGGAGTGGCTGTCGGACAAGAGCCGCTACGTCGTCGACGGCCTGACCGCGCGTCGTCTGGACCGTCCGTGGATCCGTGAAAACGGCAAGCTGCGCGCCGCATCGTGGAACGAGGCGTTGGACGCCGTCGCCGCCAAACTGAAGGCTGCACCGGCCGACCGTATCGGCGTGATCGCCGGCGATCTGCAGGACGCGGAATCGATGAAGGCGACGCTGGACCTGTTCCGCGCCCTGGGTTCGAACAACACCGACTGCCGCCAGGACGGCGCTGCGATCGGCTATGGCCCGCGGGAGGGCTGGCTGTTCAACTCTGGCCTGGAAGGCATTGAAAACGCGGACGCCATCCTGATCGTGGGGGCCAATCCGCGCATCGAGGCCCCGCTGCTGAACGCGCGTCTTCGCAAGGCCTGGCTGAAGGGCGACGTCGAGATCGGCCTGATCGGCGAACAGGCCGACCTGACGTTCGACTACGCCTATCTGGGCGCCGGAACGCAGACGCTGGGCAAACTGCCCAAGTCGGCGATGGACTTCCTGACCAAGGCCGAGCGTCCGGCGATCATCGTCGGTTCCGGCGCGCTGGGCGGGGAGGGCGGTTCGGCCGTTCTGAACGCCCTGGGCACCCTGGCCAAGACCGTCGGTGTCGTGACGGAAGGCTGGAACGGCTTCAACGTCCTGCACCACGCCGCGTCGCGCGTCGCCGGTCTGGACATGGGTTTCGTGCCGGCCGAAGGCGGCCTGACGGTCGCCGAGATGCTGAAGCCCGACTCCCTGGACGTTCTGTTCCTGCTGGGCGCCGACGAGGTCGATCCGACCGGATCGAACGCCTTCCGCGTCTATCTGGGCAGCCACGGCGACCGGGGCGCACACGGCGCCGACGTCATCCTGCCTGGCGCGGCCTATACCGAGAAGTCGGGCCTCTACGTCAACACCGAGGGCCGGGTGCAGATGGCCGAACGCGTCGTCTTCCCCAAGGGCGAGGCCAAGGAAGACTGGGCCATCATCCGCGCCCTGTCGGCGCGCGTCGATCAGACCCTGCCTTACGACACGCTGGAGCAACTGCGCGACAAGCTGATGGGCGACCACCCGACCTTCGGTCGCATCGACTATCTGCCCACGCCGGCGGCGTTCGACGTGGCGGCCCTGGGCGCCAAGGGTGACCTAGGCGACCGCGCCTTCGTTTCGGCGGTGACCGACCCCTATCTTTCCAACCCGATAGCGCGCGCCAGCGCGACGATGGCCGAGCTGTCCGCCCTGCGGATCTCCCCGGTCGCAATGGCGGCGGAGTAAGCCATGGACCCCGTTTCCTTCTGGGCCACGCCTCTGGGCTGGACGCTGATCACCGTCGGTCAGGTTCTGTTGATCACCGTCGGCGTGCTGATCGCCGTCGCCTTCCTGCTGCTGGCCGACCGCAAGGTCTGGGCCGGCGTGCAGATGCGCAAAGGGCCGAACGTCGTCGGTCCGTTCGGTCTGCTTCAGTCCTTTGCGGACATGATCAAGTTCGTGCTGAAGGAGGTCGTGATCCCGGCCGGCGCCGACAAGGCGGTCTTCATCATCGCGCCGATCATCACCGTCATCCTCGCCTTCATGGCCTGGGCCGTGATCCCGTTCGCCCCTGGCTGGGTGGTGTCGGACCTGAACGTCGGCATCCTCTACATCTTCGCCGTGTCGTCGCTGGGCGTGTACGGCATCATCATGGGCGGGTGGGCTTCGAACTCGAAGTATCCGTTCCTGGGCTCGCTGCGTTCGGCCGCGCAGATGGTGTCGTATGAAGTCTCGCTGGGCCTGATCATCATCAATGTGATCCTGTTGGCCGGCACCATGAACCTGTCGGCCATCGTCGACAGCCAGAAGGGGATGTTCTGGAACTGGTACGGGTTCGGCGGCGGCGCCGACACCTGGCCGCTGGTCGTGATCCTGTTCCCGATGTCGATCATCTTCTTCATCTCGGCCCTGGCCGAGACGAACCGTCCGCCGTTCGACCTGCCCGAGGCCGAGTCGGAACTGGTCGCCGGTTATCAGGTCGAATACAGCTCGACCCCGTATCTGCTGTTCATGATGGGCGAGTACGTCAACATCGTCTTCATGTCGGCGATGATCAGCCTGCTGTTCTTCGGCGGCTGGAATCCCGGCGTGCCGCAGGCTTGGATGGACGGGCTGCCGGCCTGGATCGCCTATACGATCTATCTGCTGACCTTCATGGCCAAGACGGTCTTCTGGTTCGTCTGCATCTCGATGGTGAAGGCCTTCGTGCCGCGCTATCGCTATGACCAACTGATGCGCTTGGGCTGGAAGATTTTCCTGCCGACCTCGCTGGTCGCGGTCGTGATCGTCTCGGCCTGGCGCGTGTTCGTGGTGGGATCGTGATGAAGGGTCTTGTCATCGCTTTCGGCCTGCTGACCGTGACGGGCGCCTGCGCGCCCGACAACACGCGCATGCCCGAGTCGAGCTATCAGTGGCAGCAACGCCAGGACCGTATCGAACAGGACTGGCGTGCCAGCCAGCCCGCCCCCCAGACGACGCCCCCCAAGGATAAGCCCTGATGTTCACCCGTATCGTCCAGGCGACCAAGGGCGCGATGATGCTGGACGTCATCGGCGCCATCGGCCTGTCACTGAAATATATGGCGCGGCCCAAGATGACCGTGAACTATCCGTTCGAGCGCAATCCGCAGTCGCCGCGTTTCCGTGGCGAGCACGCGCTGCGCCGTTATGCGAACGGCGAGGAACGCTGCATCGCCTGCAAACTGTGCGAGGCCATCTGCCCGGCCCAGGCCATCACCATCGAGGCCGAACCGCGCGCCGACGGCAGCCGCCGCACGACCCGCTACGACATCGACATGGTCAAATGCATCTACTGCGGCCTGTGCCAGGAGGCTTGCCCGGTGGACGCCATCGTGGAAGGGCCGAACTCGGAGTTCGCCGTCGAGACGCGCGAGGAGCTGCTCTACGACAAGCAACGCCTGCTCGATAACGGCGACCGCTGGGAACGGCAGATCGCCAAGAATCTGGAACTCGACGCGCCTTACCGCTAAGGCGCTCACGCTAACGGGCCGGCGATTCCTGAAACGGGGGCGCGGCCGATACGAAAGGGGCTTCGTCCCGACATGCTGCAAGGCATAGCCTTCTATCTGCTGGCGGCGGTCGCCACGGTTTCCGGCCTTCTGGTCGTGACCGCGCGCAACCCGGTGCACAGCGTGCTGTGGTTGATCCTGGCCTTCTTCTCGTCGGCCGGTCTGTTCGTGTTGCTGGGGGCCGAGTTCCTGGCGATGCTGCTGGTCGTCGTCTATGTGGGCGCGGTCGCGGTGTTGTTCCTGTTCGTCGTCATGATGCTGGACGTCGACTTCCTGAAGCTGCGCGAAGGTTACGCGCGCTATCTGCCGCTGGGGGCCATCATCGCCGCCGTGCTGCTGGCCGAGATGATCATTGTTTCGGTCGCGGTGGTGCAGGGCGGGGCGGCGGCGGGTCTGCCGGCGCCGGGCGCGCCGGACGCCAGCGTCACCAATGTCGAGGCCATCGGTCGCGTGCTCTACACAGACTATGTCTATTTCTTCCAGGCGGCCGGGATCGTGCTGCTGATCGCGATGATCGGCGCCATCACCCTGACGCTTCGCCACAAGCCGCATATCAAGCGCCAAAACCCCAGCGACCAGGTGAATCGCGACCGCCGCACGTCGGTCGAGATCAAGCCGGCCGCGACGGGCGAGGGCGTCAGCGCCGAGGAGCTTCTGTGATGATCGGTCTGACCCATTATCTGACGGTCGCCGCGATCCTGTTCACCATCGGGGTGTTCGGCATCTTCGTGAACCGCAAGAACGTCATCATTATCCTGATGTCGATCGAGCTGATCCTGCTGGCCGTGAACATCAACTTCGTGGCCTTCTCGACCTATCTGAACGAGATCAGCGGGCAGATCATGGCCATGTTCGTCCTGACCGTCGCCGCGGCCGAGGCCGCCGTCGGCTTGGCGATCC
Organism: uncultured Brevundimonas sp.; assembly: GCA_963515305.1. Lineage (GTDB taxonomy): Bacteria > Pseudomonadota > Alphaproteobacteria > Caulobacterales > Caulobacteraceae > Brevundimonas. The sequence continues at coordinate 122,589 of CAUPWX010000004.1, read as the reverse complement.
TGGTGACCTTCTTCCGTAACCGCGGCGACATCGCCGTGGACGACGCCTCCGTGATGAAGGGTTGAGCGTGACTTTCCATACCCTCGTCATTCTCGGGATTTTCGCGCCGCTTCTGGGCGCGGCCATCGCCGGCTTCTTCGGACGCCGGATCGGCAACATCCCGTCGCAGACCGTCACGACCGGCCTGCTGTTCTTCTCGTGCGCCGTGGCCTGGACGGTGTTCGGTCAATGGACCTGGGGCCATCTTGAGCCCTTCACCATCCGACTGGCGCCCTTCATCAATGTGGGCGACTTCCAGTCGGCCTGGTCGATCCGGATCGACGCTCTGTCGGCCACCATGCTGATCGTCGTGACCAGCGTCTCGTCGCTGGTTCACCTCTATTCCTGGGGCTATATGTCCGAGGACGACAGCCGGCCACGCTTCTTCGCCTATCTGTCGCTGTTCACCTTCATGATGCTGGCGCTGGTGACGGCCGGCGACTTCATGCAGATCTTCTTCGGCTGGGAAGGGGTGGGGCTGGCGTCCTATCTGCTGATCGGTTTTTGGTTCAAGAAGCCCACGGCCAGCGCCGCCGCCATCAAGGCCTTCGTCGTCAACCGCGTCGGCGACTTCGGTTTCGTCCTGGGGATCATCACGATCTTCTGGATGTACGGCACCATCAACTTCGCCGAACTGTTCCCGCTGATCGGGACCAAGGCCGGTACGACGTGGGAGTTCCTGGGCGTTCAATGGTCGGCGCTGGATCTGGCGGGATTCCTGCTGTTCATCGGCGCCATGGGCAAGTCGGCTCAGTTCTTCCTGCACACCTGGTTGCCGGACGCGATGGAAGGGCCGACGCCCGTATCCGCCCTGATCCACGCGGCGACCATGGTCACCGCCGGCGTCTACATGGTGTGCCTGCTGAGCCCGATCTATGAATACGCGCCGGGCGCCTCGCAGATCATCGCCATCATCGGCGCGATCACGGCCCTGTTCGCCGCCACCGTCGGTCTGACGCAGAACGACATCAAGCGGGTCATCGCCTATTCGACCTGTTCGCAGCTTGGCTATATGTTCTTCGCAGCGGGCGTCGGCGCCTATCAGGCCGCCATGTTCCACCTGTTCACCCACGCCTTCTTCAAGGCTCTGCTGTTCCTCGGCGCCGGTTCGGTCATCCACGGGATGCACCACGAGCAGGATATGCGGAAGATGGGCGGGCTGTGGAAGCTGCTGCCGGTCACCTATGCGGTGATGACCATCGGCACCATCGCCATCACCGGCCTGGGCATTCCGGGCGTCGGCGGCTTCGCCGGCTTCTATTCCAAAGATTCGATCATCGAGAGCGCCTACGCTTCGGCGGCATCGGGTCACTCGGCCATCGGTCTGTTCGCCTTCTTCGTCGGCATCATCGCCGCCGGTCTGACGGCCTATTATTCGTGGCGTCTGGTCTTCATGACCTTCCACAACAAGCCTGTGTGGAAGGAAGAGGGGGCGCATCACGCCGACGATCACGCCACGGACGCGCAGCTTGAGACGCACTCCGAGCCGCTGCCGGACGAGCATGGCCATGCCGTCGCTCATGCTCACGCGCATGACGACCATGCTCACGACGACCACGGCCATCACGGCCCGCTGCAGCCGCATGAAAGTCCGCCGGTCATGCTGATCCCGCTGATCCTGCTGTCGGTCGGCGCGGTCTTCGCCGGCTTCGTCTTCGCGCCGCACTTCATCGGCCACCACGAGGGCGAGTTCTGGCGTGGCGCCATCTTCACCGGCGAGCACAACCACGTTCTGCACGAGAGCCATTCGGTCCCGACCTGGGTGAAGTGGTCGCCGCTGATCCTGACCCTGATTGGCACGGCCTTCGCCTACTGGATCTATGTCGCCCGCGAAGGCATGGGCCGTCGCATGGCGGAGCGGAACGGCGTCATCTACCGCTTCCTCTACAACAAGTGGTATTTCGACGAGCTGTACGACTTCGTCTTCGTGCGCGGCTTCAAGGCCATTGGCGACTTCTTCTGGAAGATGGTCGACGTGAAGATCATTGACGGGCTGGGGCCGAACGGCGCCGCCTGGGTGTCGCTGAAATCCGCCGCTCGACTGGCCAAGATCCAGTCCGGCTATGTCTATCACTATGCCTTCGTGATGCTGCTGGGGGTCGCCGGTCTGCTCACCTTCGCCATCCTCGCGTGGGGAGCCTGATCTCGTGCCCTACATCCTGAGCCTCGTTACCTTCCTGCCCCTGATCGGGGCCCTGGCGATCTTCGTCGCCCGGCTGACGTCCAAGAACGCGGACGCCGCCGCGCCGGCCGCGCGCTGGATCGCCCTTATCGCGACCCTGGTCGTGCTGGCGGTGTCGGTCGTCATCGTCGCCGGTTTCAACCCGGCCGACACCGGCTATCAGTTCGTCGAGTTCGCGCCGTGGTTCGCCGGCGCCAGCTATCATCTGGGCGTGGACGGGATTTCGGTCTTGTTCGTCCTTCTGACCGCCTTCCTGATGCCGATTTGCATCCTGGCCAGCTGGAAGTCGGTCGAGACGCGCGTCGTCGAATATATGATCGCCTTCCTGGTTCTGGAGACGCTGGTCATCGGGGTGTTCACCTCGCTGGACCTGTTCCTGTTCTACATCTTCTTCGAAGGCACCTTGGTCCCGATGTTCCTGATCATCGGTATCTGGGGCGGTCAGAACCGGATCTACGCGGCCTACAAGTTCTTCCTCTACACCCTGCTGGGCTCCGTGCTGATGCTGCTGGCCATGCTGTGGATGGCGCACGAGGCCGGCACCACCAGCATCCCCGAGCTGAAGCGTTTCGCCTTCGATCCGGCGGTTCAGCCGATCCTGTGGCTGGCCTTCTTCGCCTCGTTCGCGGTCAAGATGCCGATGTGGCCGGTCCATACCTGGCTGCCCGACGCCCACGTTCAGGCCCCCACGGCCGGTTCGGTCATCCTGGCCGGCATCCTGCTGAAGCTGGGCGGATACGGCTTCATCCTGTTCAACGTGCCGATGTTCCCGATGGCGTCGGAGATGTTCCGCCCGCTGGTCTTCACCCTGTCGGTGATCGCCATCGTCTATACGTCGCTGGTCGCCTGGCGTCAGACGGACATCAAGAAGCTGATCGCCTATTCGTCCGTCGCCCACATGGGCTTCGTCACCCTGGGCATCTTCTCGGGCAACGATGTCGGCATGCAGGGTGCCATCTTCCAGATGATCAGCCACGGCCTGATCTCGGGCGCGCTGTTCCTGTGCGTCGGTGTCGTCTACGACCGGATGCACACCCGCGAGATCGCCTTCTACGGCGGCCTGACGTCGCGCATGCCGTGGTATGCCGCCATCTTCCTGATGTTCACGATGGCCAACGTCGGCCTGCCGGGCACCTCGGGCTTCGTCGGCGAAGTGCTGACCATGACGGGCGCCTATCAGGCCTCGACCTGGGCGGCCCTGGTCGCGGCCTCGGGCGTGATCTTCTCGGCGGTCTATGCCCTGACCCTGTACCGTGCGGTCATGTTCGGCGAGATCACCAATCCGAAGCTTGAGACCATCACCGACATCGACAAGCGCGAACTGCTTCTGTTCGTGCCGTTGATCGTCGGCACCATCTGGCTGGGGGTCCATCCGGCCTCCATCCTCGATTACACCGGGCCTGCCGTCGAGGCCCTGACCAGCGCGTATCGCGCCGCGATCGGCGGGTGAGACCTAAAGATGCCTGATCTATCCTCCGCCCTGCATCTCGCCGCCTCGGAAGTCACCCTCGCGGTCGGCGCCCTGGTCCTGCTGATGGTCGGCGCCTTCATCGGCGACAAGAGCGCTCGCCTGGTTTCGATCCTGTCGGTCCTGCTGCTGATCGTCGCCTCCGTCGTCGCCATCGTCGGTCCGTGGGGCGTGGCCTTCAACGGCGCATACATCGCCGATCCGCTGGCCATCTACGCCAAGAGCCTGATCTATCTGTCGGCGGCCGTCGCCGTGGTTTTGGGCGACGGTTGGATGGCGCGCACCCGCATCGCCAAGTTCGAATATCCGGTCCTGATCGTGCTGGCCTCGGTCGGCATGGGAATGATGGCGTCCTCGGGCGACCTGATCTCCATGTATGTGGGGATCGAGCTGCATTCGCTGGCTCTGTATGTGCTTGCCGCGTTCCACCGCAACGATGTCAAGGCGTCGGAAGCGGGCCTGAAGTATTTCGTCCTGGGCGCCCTGTCGTCGGGGCTGCTGCTGTACGGCGCCAGCCTGGTCTACGGCTTTGCCGGTTCGATGCGGTTCGAGGACATCGCCGCCGTCGCGGCCGACAATCCTGGCCCCGGCCTGGTGTTCGGCCTGGTCTTCCTGATCTGCGGTCTGGCGTTCAAGGTGTCTGCCGCGCCGTTCCATATGTGGACGCCGGACGTCTATGAGGGCGCGCCGACGCCGGTCGTGGCTCTGTTCGCGACGGCCCCCAAGGTGGCGGCCATGGTTCTGATCGCCCGCGCGCTGGACTACGGCTTCGGCGACGCCCACGCTCAGTGGTCGCAGGTTCTGATCGCCATCTCCCTGATCAGCTTCGTGGTCGGCGCCTTTGGCGGTCTGGCGCAGAAGGACATCCAGCGCCTGCTCGCCTATTCGTCCATCGCCAACATCGGTTACGCCCTGCTGGGCATCGCCTCGGGCACCGCCGAGGGCTTGCAGGCCATGCTGATGTTCATGACCCTGTATGTCATCGACCAACTGGGCTTCTTCGCCATCCTGCTCTCGCTGTCCAAGTCCGGCCGTCCGATCCGCCGCATCGCCGATCTGGCCGGGCTGAAGAAGGATCGGCCGCTGACGGCCGTGGCCCTGACGGTGCTGTCGCTGTCGGTGCTGGGGATGCCGCCATTCTCGGGCTTCTGGGGCAAATACTATGTATTCGGCGCTGCCGCCGATGCGGGCCTGTGGCCGGTCGCGGCCGCCGGTCTGGTGGCCTCGGTCGTTGCGGCCTTCTACTATCTGCGGATCATCAAGCTGATGTGGTTCGATGCGCCCATCGACGACGTCGCCACCGATGCGGCGCCGGCCGAGGCCAAGTGGATCGGCTGGGCCTGCGCGGCCTTCGCCTTCCCGCTGGTGATCGTGGGTCTGACCTGGTTGGAACCGCTGACCAAGGCCGCGAGCGCCGGCTTCGGGAACGGGTAGGGCGTTGACGCCCGCCCCCCTGGTCATCCTCGACGAGATCGACTCGACCAACGCCGAGGCGCGTCGCCTGGCCGAGGCCGGCGAGGTCGGGCCGCGCTGGATCGTGGCGCGTCGGCAGACGGCGGGGCGGGGGCGTCGCGGCCGCAAATGGGAAAGCGAGCAGGGCAACCTGGCCGCAACCCTTCTGATCACCACGCCCAAGTCGGCGGCCGAGGCGGCCCAGGCCACCTTCGTCGCGGCCCTGGCCGTCGCCGACCTGCTGGACGTGTTCGTGTCGCCGGCCCTGGTCGGCATCAAATGGCCGAACGACGTGCTGCTGGACGGGGTCAAGGCCTCCGGCATTCTGGTCGAATCCGGGGTTCATGCGAACGGCGACCTGTGGCTGGCCGTCGGCATCGGCGTCAACCTGGCTCATGCGCCAGAAGGCACAGAGCGCGGCGCCACTTCGGTTGCGGAGAAGCTGCGCGCGGATCTGGCCTATGTTCCCCCAATCGAGGCGGCCGCCGAAATCCTGGCCGAAACCTTCGCCGTCTGGTGGGGCCGCTGGCAGACGCTGGGCTTCGAGCCGGTGCTGGACGCCTGGACCAGTCGCCTGACCGGGCTGAACGGGCCGTGCACGGCGCGGCTGGACAATGAAACCCTGGAAGGCCTGGCCGAGGGCGTCGAGGCCGACGGCGCGCTGCGTCTGCGTCTGGCCGACGGTTCTGTGCGCCTGATCTCCGCCGGCGATGTCTTCTTCGGGCAAGCAGCCTGATGCTGCTGGCCATCGAACAGGGCAACACCAATACGCTGTTCGCCGTCCATGACGGGCGCGAATGGATCGCCCAGTGGCGCGCCGCCACCGAGGCCAGCCGCACAGCCGATGAATACGCGGTCTGGCTGAACCAGCTGATGGTGATGAAGGGGTTGCAGGTCGCCGAGCTGACAGGCTGCATCATTTCCAGCGTCGTGCCCCAATCGATCTTCAACCTGCGGAACCTGGCGCGGCGCTATCTGAACATCGAACCCCTGGTGATCGGCGAGAACGTCGATCTGGGCATCGACGTGCGGATCGCAAAGCCCAGTGAGGCCGGCGCCGACCGTCTGGTCAACGCCATCGGGGCCAAGCTGATCTATCCCGGCGATCTGATCGTCATCGACAGCGGCACGGCGACGACGTTCGACATCGTGGCGGACGACGGTGCGTTTGAAGGCGGGCTGATCGCGCCGGGCATCAATCTGTCGCTCCAGGCCCTGCACGAAGCGGCGGCCAAACTGCCGCGCATCGCCATCCAGAGGCCCGAACACGTCATCGGTCGCGGCACGGTTGAGGCCATGCAGTCGGGCGTGTTCTGGGGCTATATTTCTTTGATCGAAGGCCTGGTCGGCCGCATCAAGGCCGAGTGGGGCAAACCCATGACGGTCATCGGCACAGGTGGCGTCGCCAGCCTGTTCGAAGGCGCCACAGACAGCATCGACCACTTCGATTCCGACCTGACAATTCGCGGCCTCCTCGCAATCTGGCGTCGTAACGCCCATTTGACGGACTGAATGAAAAAGCAAAACCAAGACGAACTCGTTTTCCTGCCGCTGGGCGGCTCGGATGAGGTCGGTATGAACCTGAACGCCTATGGCTTTGGCCCGGCGGACAATCGTGAATGGCTGATCGTCGACGTGGGGGTCACCTTCGGCGATCTGTCCACGCCCGGCGTGGACGTCATCGTGCCCGATCCCACCTTCCTGGAAGGCGAGACCATCAAGGGCATTATGCTGACCCATGCGCACGAAGACCATATCGGCGCCCTGGGCTGGCTGTGGCCGCGCATCAAGGCGCCGGTTTACGCCACGCCCTTCACCGCCTATCTGATCCGCGACAAGTTGCGCGAGCGCGGCTTGCTGGATCAGGTCGAACTGATCGAGGTGCCGCTGGGCGGCACGGTCGACGTGGGGTCGTTCGGCGTGACCTTCGTCAACATGACCCACTCGATCGCAGAGCCGAGCGGCCTGGCCATCGACACCCCTCTGGGGATGGTGTTCCACACCGGCGACTGGAAGATCGACGACCAGCCGGTCATCGGCAAACAGACCGACGCCCCCGCCATTCGCGCCCTTGGCGACGAGGGCGTGCTGGCCATGGTCTGCGATTCGACCAATGTCTTCGTGCCGGGCGTGGCCGGGTCCGAAGGTGATGTCGCCGCCGCCATCTCGAAACTGATCGCCAGTTTGAAGGGCCGCGTCGCCGTGGGCTGCTTCGCCTCCAACGTGGCGCGCATGGACAGCGTCATCCGCGCGGCCGAGGCCTGTGGACGTCGCGTGGCCCTGGCCGGTCGTTCGATGCACCGGATCACCGCGGCCGCCAAACACGTCGGGATGTTGCAGGACGTCAAACCCTTCCTGTCGGACGAAGAGGCCCGCGTCTGGCCCGCCGATCAGATCCTTTATCTGTGCACCGGCAGCCAGGGCGAGGCGCGTGCGGCCCTGTCGCGCGTCGCGGACGGCACCCACCCCACGGTCAAGCTGGGGCTGGGCGACCACTGCATCTTCTCCTCGCGCCAGATTCCGGGCAACGAACTGGCCATCGGCAATCTGCAGGATCGCCTCGCGGATCGCGGCGTGCGCCTCTACACCGAAAAGGATCACCCCGGCATCCACGTGTCCGGCCATCCTTGCCGCGACGAGCTGAAGCAGATGTACGAATGGGCGCGGCCGCAGATTGCGGTTCCCACCCACGGGGTGCGTCGCTTCCTGCTGGAGCACGCCAATCTGGCCAAGGACGTGGGCATCAAGGAAACCGTAACCCCGCGTAACGGCGACATGGTGCGCCTGGCGCCCGGACCGGCCCAGATCGTCGATGAAGTGCCGAACGGTCGCCTGTATGTCGACGGCGGAATGCTGGTGACCGAACAGGGCGAGGCCCTGAAGGAGCGCCGTCACGCTTCGACCAATGGCGTTCTGATCGTCAGCTTTGCTTTGGATAAGCGCGGCCGGATCGCCAGTGACATTGACATCCGCAGCGTGGGTCTGCCGGGCGACACAGCCACGCCTCTGGGCGATGCGCTGGATAATCTGGCCGAACGCGTCGAGCAGGTGGTCAAGAGCCTGAGGGGCGAGGCGCTGGACGACGAAATCGTCATCGAACAGGCCGTGGCCCGCGTGCTGAAAAAGGCCAGCCAGCAGATCTGGGATCGCCGTCCCATCGTCGAGACGGTCGTGCTGCGGGTCTGATGCAACCTTGACCGTTCGGGCGTGTTTTCTGCGCGCCTGAACGGGGAAAGCGCCAATGTCGAAAACGTCGTCGCGGCGCGACCGCCTGCTGCAACGGGTGCGCCATGCGCGTCATCCGTTGCAGGGATGGCAGCGCTGGGCAGTGATCGCGGGGCAGGGGATCGTCGGCTTCGTCGCCCTGTTCGCCGTGGTCAATCTGGTGCTCAGCTTGTCGACTTTCCGGGGCGAAGATCCGCTGGCGAGGACGGTGCACGAACTGCGCGTGCTGTGGTTCAGCCCGCCGGACGGCCAGCCGATGTCGCCCGCCGCCTTTCCGACTGTCTATGGTCGCGACCTGGGGCCGGCGCCGGACACCGTCGCCATCCATGCCTTTCTGGAGCGTGAGGCCGAGGACGGGGTCTTTCTGCTCGACCACGTCATGGTTGATCGCATTCTGAAGCTGAACGGGCGGATCGACGCGCGCAGCCTGCCGTCGGGGGTCTATGTCGGCGCCCATGCCCTGGGGCCGGATGGATTGCCGTTCGTGCCGGTGACCAAATTCCTGGCGCAATATCTGCTGTTTCCGCGCCACGCCTATATTCTGGTCGTGCCCGAGGCGGGGCCGGCCATCGCCTTCTCGGCCAGTCAGAACGCCAAGTTTGGCATCGACGTCCATCCCGACCAGCTATCGGCCGAGGTCGCGCCGTTCACGCCCCAGGCCTATGACTTCCCCAGTTCGGGCGAGGCTCTGCACGAGATGACGCGGATAACGAACGATCCGGCGCAGGTCGCCGGCGCAGTGCAGGCGCTGAAGAACGCCCAGGCGCGGCTGGCGCAGGAAGGCCTGACCTATGGCCTGCTGGCGCCCAACTCCAACACCGCGGTCGGCTGCGTGCTGCAGGGATCGGGCGCCATCAGCCAGCAGGCCCGTTCTTCGATCCTGTTGGCCTTGCGCGCGCCCGGCTTCGGCGCCGCCTGCGAATAGCGGTCGCGCCCGTCGCGCCATCCGCTATATCCCTGTCATGGCCGAGCGACTCTTCCTGCTTAATCCCGACTGGCGCGACGATCAGGGCGGACCGTGGTTCTGCCCGGCGGGGGCCTATATCGAGGGCGTTCTGGCCTTCTATCCCCGACTGCGCGCCGATCTCGACGTCGTCTATCTAGATCATGCCAGACCGCGCCCGCCGGTGATCGAGCAGGTCGGCGCCGCGCATCAGAGCTGCCCCATCCTGGTCCTGGACGAACAGATGGACTGGTCCGATGCGCAGGTCAGTGAGACGACCGGCAAACGCTTTTTGCAGGATCACGCCATCGCCCCTTATCTGGCGGCCCGTTACGGTGTCGGCCGCCCGCACCCCTGAGAGGTTCCCAATGCCCATCGGCCCGCTGACCATGATCGGCATCTACATCATCATCTGGTGGACGGTGCTGTTCGCGGTCCTGCCGCTGGGCACGGCTCAGGAAACACACGAGCCGCCCACCGACGGTTCGCAATGGGGTGCGCCCAAGACCCCGAACCTGAAGAAGAAGTTCCTGACCACCACCTGGGTCTCGGCGATCGTCTGGGCCTTTGTGATGGTTCTGATTTTCACCGGCTGGCTGCCGTTGCCCGACTTCTCCAGCGCCCCGGCGGTCTAAACCGCACGGCGGCCTAGCTTTCGCCCCGGTCCAGCGGCTAAAGCCTTGTTTCGTCTCTACGCCTAGGATTCCCGATCATGCGCCTGTCGCGCTTTTTCCTGCCCACGCTGAAGGAAGCCCCTTCCGACGCCCAGATCGTCTCGCACCAGCTGATGCTGCGCGCCGGCATGATCAAGCAGGAGGCCGCCGGCATCTATGCCTGGCTGCCGCTGGGTCTGAAGGTGCTGCGCAAGGTCGAGCAGATCGTGCGCGAGGAGCAGATGCGGGCCGGCGCGGTCGAACTGCTGATGCCGACGCTGCAACTGGCCGACCTGTGGCGCGAGAGCGGCCGTTACGACGCCTATGGCCCGGAGATGCTACGCATCACCGACCGGCACGAGCGCGAGCTGCTGTACGGGCCGACCAACGAGGAGATGATCACCGACATCTTCCGGGCCTATGTGAAGTCCTACAAGTCGTTGCCGCTGAACCTGTTTCACATCCAGTGGAAGTTCCGCGACGAGCGTCGTCCCCGCTTCGGCGTGATGCGGGGGCGCGAGTTCTTGATGAAGGACGCCTATTCGTTCGATGTGGACGAGGCGGCGGCCCGCGTCGCCTACAACCGGATGTTCACGGCCTATCTGAACACCTTCGCCCGCATGGGCCTGAAGGCCGTGCCGATGCGCGCCGACACCGGTCCCATCGGCGGCGATCTGAGCCACGAATTCATCGTCCTGGCCGAAACGGGCGAGAGCGAAGTCTTCTGCGATCGCAAGCTGGTCGAAATGCCCGCGCCCGGGGACGACTTCAGCCCCGAGGCCGTGCAGGCCGTGTTCGACGAGCGGACGGCCCTCTACGCCGCGACCGAAGAGATGCACGATCAGGCGCAGTTCGAGGCCAAGACCGCAGAAGGCGACCGCCTGTCCGCGCGCGGCATCGAGGTCGGACACATCTTCTATTTCGGCACGAAATACTCCGCCCCGATGAAGGCCAAGGTCGCGGGGCCGGACGGTCAGGACGCCGAGGTCCACATGGGCAGCTATGGCGTGGGGGTGTCGCGCCTGCTGGGCGCCATCATCGAGGCCAGCCACGACGACGGCGGCATCATCTGGCCGGACGCCGTTGCGCCGTTCGACGTCGTGGTCATCAATCTGCGCGCCAATGACGCGGCCGTCTCGGCCGCCTGCGAAGACGCGGTTGCTCAATTGGAAAAAATCGGCAAGGACGTCCTCTACGACGACACGGACGAACGTCCGGGCGGCAAGTTCGCGACCGCCGACCTGATCGGCGTGCCGTGGCAACTGACCATCGGTCCCAAGGGGCTGGCGGACGGCGTGGTCGAGCTGAAGCGTCGCGCCACGGGCGAAAAGGTCTCCGTTCCGCTCGCCGAAGCCATCGAAAGGCTGACCGCTTGAACCTGCCGTCCCGCCCTGCCGGCGCCTTCTCCGCCTGGGAGATCGGCCTGGCCCTTCGCTACCTGCGCGCCAAGCGCAAGGAGGGCGGGGTGGCCACCATCGCCGTCATCAGCTTCATCGGCATCATGTTGGCTGTCGCCGTGCTGATCAGCGTGATGAGCATCATGTCGGGTTTCCGGTCCGAGTTGCTGGGCCGGATGCTGGCCTTCAACGGTCATATGTATGTTCAGGGCGCGGTACTGACTTCGCCGGATCGAGAAGCGGCGCTGAAACGCATTCAGGCGGTTCCAGGCGTCGCCAGCGCCAGTCCGCTGAACGAGGCCCAGAGCCTGATCCGCGTCGGCAGCTATACGACGGGTGCCATCGCCAAGGGCATCCGACCCGAGGATCTGGCCAAGACCCAATATGTGTTCGACAGCCTGACGCCGCAGGAGCGCGCAAGCTTCGGCAAGGGGGCATACGGCGGCGACAGGATTCTAGTCGGCGCGGCATTGGCCAACTCCATGGGGCTGCGCGTGGGCGATCCGGTGACCCTGTATTCGCCCACGGGCGCGGACAGCGCCTTCGGCAATCTGGGCGGGCTGGAAAAGACCTATTTCGTCGGTGGGCTGTTCCGCTCGGGCGCTGCCGATTACGACCGGGCCTTCATCTTCATGCCGCTGGAGCAGCAGCAGCTGTTCTTCGGCAAGGAAGGCGTCTGGGACGCCATCGAAATCAAGGTTGATGACCCCGATCAAGTCGGCGCCCTGACCCCGGCCATACGCGACGCCGCCGGGCCTGGCGCCGTCGTCAGCGACTGGCGCGAACGCCTGGCCGCCTTCTACGGCGCGTTGAAGGTTGAACGGGTGGCCATGAGCATCATCCTGGGTCTGGTCGTCGCCATCGCCGCGATGAACATCATTTCCGGCATCGTCATGCTGGTGAAGAACAAGGGGCGCGACATCGCCATCCTGCGCACCATCGGCGCCAGCCCGTCGTCCATCCTGCGGGTCTTCTTCATGGCCGGCGCCATGATCGGCGTGGCGGGCACCTTGGCGGGCCTGGTCCTGGGGCTGCTGTTCTGCTGGAACATCGGTTCGATCCAGCATTTCCTGGAATGGGTGCTGCAAACCAAACTGTTCGATTCCGACGTCTATATGCTGGACGCCATCCCCGCCCTGGTCGATCCGGTGGACGTGGCCTGGGTCACCTTCTGGTCGCTGCTGATGAGTTGCGTGGCCAGCCTGCCGCCGTCATGGACGGCCTCTCGCATCGATCCCGTGGAGGCGCTCCGCTATGAGTAAGGCCCCCATTCTGTCGGTGCGGGGGCTGACCCGCACCTATCCCACCGCCCAGGGCGGACTGACGGTGCTGAAAGGCGTCGATCTGGACGTCTATCCGGGCGAGTTGGTCGGTCTGATCGGCCCGTCAGGCTCGGGCAAGTCGTCGCTGCTGCACGCCGCCGGTCTATTGGAAAAGCCGACCAGCGGCACGGTCGCCATCGATGGCGAACAGGTTGGTGATCTGGACGAGCGTGCGCGCACGCGGCTGCGCCTGGGCCGGATCGGCTTCGTCTATCAGTTCCACCATCTGCTGCCCGAGTTCGATGCGCGCGACAACGTCGCCCTGCCGATGCGCATCGCGGGCCTGGGGCAGGACGAGGCCCGCAAGCGGGCCGAAGTCACCCTGACGGCGTTAGGGCTGGGCGAGCGATTGACCCATCAGCCCGCCCAACTATCGGGCGGGGAACAGCAGCGTGTCGCCATCGCCCGCGCGCTGGCCAATGGTCCGCGCCTGCTGCTGGCGGACGAACCGACCGGAAACCTGGACCCCACCACCAGCCAGTCGGTATTCGAATCGCTGCGCGACCTGGCCAAGACCACGGGCGTCGCCGCCCTGATCGCCACCCACAATATGGAGCTGGCAGGCCATATGGACCGGGTCTTCGCCCTGCGCGACGGCCATCTGGAAGAGCGCGCGGCCGAAAGCCACGCCTATTGATCAGCTGACGGCGGCGTCGCCCCAGATGGCGCGCAGCCGTTCGGGCCGACGGCATCCGATTCGGTAGGCCTGATAGCTGGCCGCGTGCCTCTTGGCGTAGTTCTGATGCTCCTCGCCCGCAGGCCAGAACCGTTGCACGCCGACGACCGGGGTGGTGAAGCTCTTCCTCAAGACCCGCATCGCAGCGTCGCGAGAGGCGACGGCGTCGGCGCGCTGTTCGCCCGTGGCGAAAACGGCGGAGCGATAGGACGGGCCCTGATCGCAGAACTGGCCGTTGGGATCGGTGGGGTCGATGGTGCGCCAGTAATGATCGACCAGCGCGCGATAGCTGACGACGCGCGGGTCGAAGGTGACCTGAACCGCCTCCATATGGCCGGTCCCGCCGCGCACCACCTGCTCATAGGTTGGGTTTGCGGTATGGCCGCCGACGAAGCCCGACACGGCCGAACGCACGCCCGGCACATCGTCGAACGCCTTTTCTTCGGACCAGAAACAGCCCCCGGCGAACACCGCCGTCTGAAGACCCGGCGAGCGCGCCTGGGCCACGACGACCGGGGCCGACAACAGAGCCGCCGCCGTCAGAATCGGAACCACGAACCGCATCGTCCTGAACCCTTCCAATGGCCCGCAGACGGCGGGCCGTGCTGATCAGGATTACGACGGCGTGAGCAGATTGGTTTCAGAGGCCGGATTCGTTTCCTCTTCAGCGCCGTCGAACGGCGACCAGGCTTCGGCCAGGCTTGTGGCGGCCCCGTACAACCCGGTGTGGCCCTCGGCGTGGCGCAACGCCGTCCAGGACAGGAAGGCCAGGATGCGATCGTCTCGGCGCGGATCGCCCTTTAGAGCCGTTTCGAGCCAGGCGGCCTCACCGGGGCGAAGCCAGGGCATAACCAGTCCCCCGGTGGCGAACAGGCGCGTAACGACCTTTTGTCGCGGTGCAGCGACGGCCGGCTCGACGTCCGCCGTTTCGCTCAAGAATGCGGTGAAACGCATCGCGCCGGCTTCTCCACCCTGGACGCCGAGAACGGCCCGGCCGCTCGCAAAAGCCAATGCCCCGCAAAGACCGTGCTGGCGAGCCCGGGCGTCCGTCAGACGATGAAACAGCCGGCGCCGGTCGGCGTCGAAGGCTTGGTTTTCAAGCCGGACCACCATAATCGCCGTGTCCTGTCCCGAGGTTGAGAGGGCAGGGGAATGGGGCGATGACGTCATGCGCCACCGCTTAACCAAGCATAACAGTTGTTCAACTGCGTGTGACTACGAGGTTCCTCGCGGGCTTCGCCGCTGTATTCTGGCGATATGCGAAGGAAGACGAACGCCATGACGGGTTCCGTGGCGACAAAAGACAAGCCGCCCAGGGCGGACGCCGATCCGGTCTTCGCTTCGAACACCCAGGAAGAAGCGGCTTCGGAGATCGTCGTCATCGACGACGACGCCATGATCCTGCAGATGACCCTGCTGACCTTCCGTGAGGCGGGATATCAGGCCGTCGGGTTCAGTGATCCGCTCGACGCCCTGATGTGGGCGTCGGACGCCGACCCGACCTTGGTCGTGGTCGATCTGAAGCTGCCGGGAATCGAAGGACTGGATCTGGTCAGCGCCTTTTGCGCCTTCGGCCGTCACGCCGTGATCCTGGTCAGCGCCTATGTCGATGTGCTCACGACGGTCGACGCCATGCGGCTGGGCGTGGATAATGTGCTGACCAAACCGACGTCGCCGGAACGCCTGCTGTCGGCCGCCCGGCACGCGCTGGACGCCTTGGCGCGCACGCCGCATCAGGACACGCTGACATTCACCCGGCGCGAGACGCAGGTGGCGGAGTTCATCGTGGCCGGCCGCACGACGAAACAGATCGCCCAGGCCTTGTCGCTGAGCCCGCGGACCGTGGAGTTCTTCCGCGCCAGTCTGCTGCGAAAGACCCAGTCGCCTAACTCCGCCGCCCTGGCCTCGGCGCTGACGCGGCTCGGCTTCGCCGCCAGCGAGGGTTGACCAGAACGTAGAGAGAACATAGAACAGACGGAGAACAGTCGCGAGGTCAGGAAACCATGCCGCGTTTGATGAGGGATATGTTGTCGCTGGCCTGCTGCGGCGGCTTTGTCTGGATGGTATGGAGCCTGGCGTTCAGCGTGACGGCCGTCTGAGGGTCAGACGTCGATCGAGACCGTCTGAATTGGCGCAACGCCAATTCAAGGCGTTAGGTAGAATCTAGACGAATTAGACTCTGTTTTGTCGTGTCGATGATCGCCATTTCGACGTGGATTCTGGGGATGACGGCGCATACCGGCTGGTTTGCGATGACTGGCCGGCGCAGGATGTGAGACTCGCAGCAAGGGCGATGACGGGCGTGAATCTCGCGCCTTCGCGACGGTGATCCAGTGAGCCAGCCGATGAACAGTCAGGGTTTCGTCCATCTGAGGGTTCGTTCGGCCTATTCCCTGCTGGAAGGCGCGATCAAGGCCGGCAAGGTCGGCAAGCTGGCGGCGGATGCTGGAATGCCTGCCGTGGCCGTGGCGGACCGGGCCAACCTGTTCGGCGCGCTGGAGTTCAGCCAGACGGCCAAGGATGCGGGTGTTCAGCCGATCGTGGCCTGCGCCCTGCCGGTCGTCGGCATCGGCGGTCAGGTCAATGCGCGATGGGCCAAGACGCCGACCGTGGTTCTGCTGGCGCAGGATGCGACCGGATGGCTGAACCTGTGCGCCCTTTCGTCGTCAGCCTATCTGGACGCGGGAGAAATGGCCGAGCCTGGCGTGGCCTGGGACCAGGTGGTGGCGCGGTCTCAGGGGCTGATCCTGCTGTCGGGCGGACCCGACGGGCCGGTCGATCCGCTGTTCGCCCAGGGAAAGCGGGCTGAAGGCGTTCAGGCGCTGGAAGCGATGAAGGCGGCGTTCGGCGACCGCTTCTATGTCGAGCTTCAGCGCCATGGCCTGGACGACGAACGCCGGGCCGAGCCGGGTCTGGTTGAATGGGCCTATGCCAACGACACGCCGCTGGCGGCCACCAACGACGTCTATTACGCAAAGGCCGCGCAGGCCAAGTCACACGACGCCCTGCTGTGCATCGCCGACGGCGCCTTCACCGGCCAGGAAGATCGTCGCCGCATCACCGGCGAACACTGGTTCAAATCGGCCGAGGCGATGCGCGAACTGTTCGCCGACCTGCCGGAGGCCTGTGACAACACCATCGATATCGCCCGGCGCTGCGCCTTCCTGGTTCAGACGCACGCGCCGATTCTGCCCCGGTTCGATACCGGCGCCGGACGATCCGAGGCCGACGAGCTGGCGCACCAGGCGCGCGAGGGTCTGAAGGTCCGACTGACCCAGGTCGCGCCCGCCGTGCCCGAGGAAGAATACTGGACCCGTCTGGAGTGGGAGGTCGGGATCATCCAGCAGATGGGGTTCCCGGGCTACTTCCTGATCGTCTCGGACTTCATCAAATGGGCCAAGACGCACGGAATCCCCGTGGGGCCGGGGCGGGGGTCCGGCGCGGGGTCGCTGGTGGCCTGGTCCCTGACCATCACCGATCTGGATCCGTTGCGGTTCGGCCTGCTGTTCGAGCGGTTCCTGAACCCCGAGCGGGTCTCCATGCCCGACTTCGACATCGACTTCTGCCAGGAGCGGCGCGAAGAGGTGATCGACTACGTCCAGGCTCACTACGGCAAGGACCGGGTGGCCCAGATCATCACCTTCGGCACCTTGCAGGCGCGGGCCGTGCTGCGCGACGTGGGCCGTGTGCTGCAGATGCCGCTGGGCCAGGTGGACCGGCTTTGCAAGATGGTGCCGAACAATCCGGCCAATCCCGTCACCCTGGCCCAGGCCATCGACCTGGAGCCGCGCCTGAAGGAGGCGAGGGACGCCGAACCGGCGGTCAAGACCCTGCTGGAGACGGCGCTGGAGCTGGAGGGGCTTTACCGCAACGCCTCGACCCACGCCGCCGGCATCGTCATCGGCGACCGGCCGCTGACCGAACTGGTGCCGCTGTATCAGGACCCGCGCTCGACCATTCCGGCCAGCCAGTTCAACATGAAGTGGGTCGAGCCGGCGGGGCTGGTGAAGTTCGACTTCCTGGGCCTGAAGACGCTGACTGTGCTGGATCGGGCGCGCGGCTATCTGGAACGCCGCGGCGCGGCGCCGGAATGGAACCAGCTCCCGCTGGATGATGCGCGCACATATGAACTGATGGCGTCGGGTCAGACGGTCGGGGTGTTCCAGCTGGAGTCGCAAGGGATGCGCGACACCCTGCGCAAGATGCGCTGCGGCTCCATCGAGGAGATCACCGCGCTGATCTCGCTTTATCGGCCAGGGCCGATGGAGATGATCGACACCTATATCGACCGTAAGTTCGGTCGGGCCGAGGTCGATTATCTGCACCCCAGTCTGAAAGAGGTGCTGACCGAGACCTACGGCGTCATCATCTATCAGGAACAGGTGATGAAGATCGCCCAGATCCTGGCGGGCTACAGCCTGGGCGAAGCCGACCTGCTGCGCCGGGCCATGGGCAAGAAAAAGAAAGAGGAGATGGATTTCCAGCGCCTTCGCTTCGTCAAGGGCGCGCTGGAAAAAACCGTGCCGGAAACCCAGTCCGGCTCGATCTTCGACCTGGTCGCCAAGTTCGCGGGCTATGGCTTCAACAAGTCGCACGCCGCGGCCTATGCGCTGATCTCTTTCCAGACGGGGTGGCTGAAGGCCAATCAGCCTGTCGAGTTTTTCGCCGCATCCATGAGCCTGGACTTGTCGAACACCGACAAGCTGGCCGTCTTTTATCAGGATGCGCGCCGTTTCGAGGTGCCGGTTCTGTCGCCGGACATCAACCGGTCATCCGCCGACTTCGACGTGGCTTGGGACGACGACAAGGGGTCGGTCCTCTATGCGCTGGGCGCCATTCGCAACGTGGGCCTGGAGGCGATGAAACACGTCATCGAGGTGCGCGAGACGGGCGGCCGGTTCGCCGACATCTTCGACTTCCTGGAACGGGTCGATCCGCGCAGCGTCAACAAGCGCGCGCTGGAAGGCCTGGCCAAGGCCGGGGCGTTCGACAGCATCCACGCCAACCGTCGCCAATTGGTCGAACAGGCCGATGTGCTTATGGCCTACTGCCAGAGCGTGGCGGCCGAACGCGCGTCGTCACAGGTGTCCCTGTTCGGCGGCGACCAGGCCCATGCCGCGCGCCCGCGCCTGCGGACGGTCGAACCCTGGGTGGGGCCGGAGCGGCTGGACCACGAACTGGCGGCGGTCGGCTTCTATCTGTCGGGCCACCCGCTGGACGAGATGACGTCGGCCCTGAAGCGCAAGCGCGTCACCTTCGTCGCGGAAGCGATCCCCTTGGCCGAGAGCGGGCACGAAGCCTTCCAGATGGCGGGGGTCGTGCGGCGAAAACAGGAGCGGGCCAGCGCGCGCACCGGCGAAAAGTTCGCCTTCGTCACTTTCTCGGATCCAACGGGCGAGTTCGAATGCCTGTTCCCGCCCGAACAGCTTCGAAAATGCCGCGAGGTTCTGGAGCCGGGCGCCGCTGTCATGGTGCGGGTCCGCGCCAAGTCGTCCGAAGGGGAGGTGCGCTTCTTTGGCGACGATGCGTCGCAAATGGACAATCTACTGGACGACGCCAACATCGGCCTGCGAATCCATGTCTCCGCGCGCTCCGCCGACGCCGATGCGCTCAAGGGGCGGCTGGAACGGGCGCGGTCCGGCGCGATCGGCAAGGGGGGCGAAATCTCCCTCATGATCGCCGGGCTGGAGCAGGGGCGCGAAGTCGAAGTGAAACTGCCGGGTCGATACCGACTGGATGGCGCACTGCGCGGCGCCCTGAAGTCGGCGCCGGGCGTGGTGATGCTGGAAGACGCCTGACGGTTTGGCTCACCGCTTATGGTCAAGCTGCTGAAATCTTGGAACCTCACGTCCGCGTGATGGGTTTGGTCAGTCCATTAGGGAGACTGTTCCAATGAAATATCTCGCCATCGCCAGCGTCGCCTCTCTGGCCCTTCTCGCGGCCTGCAACCAAGGCGGCGACAGCGCCGCACAGAACACCAGCGAAGCGGTCAACGCCACGCAGGACGCCACCGCGGGCGTCGTCGGCCAGACGTCCGCCATGACCATGGGCGCCAACACCGTCGACGGCTTCGTCACCGGCTTGGGCACAGGTAATCTGTATGAGCTGGAATCCGCCAAGATCGCCGCCGACAAATCGACCAATGCGGACGTGAAGGCCCTGGCGGCCACCATCACCAAGGATCACACTGCCGCCGGCGAAAAGCTGGGCGCCGCCGCCGCAGCGGGTGCGCCGAACGTGACGATCCCGACCACGCTGGACGAGCGCCGCAAGGGTCTGATCGACAATCTGAACGCCGCCACGTCGGGCGACTTCGACAAGGTCTATCTGAACCAGCAGGTCGCGGCTCACAACGAAACCTTGACCCTGCTGAACGGTTTCGCCGGCAATACGGACGCGCCGGCGCTGGCGACCCTGGCGCGCGAACTGGTAGCGCCCGTCA
The DNA here is from genome assembly GCA_963515305.1 of uncultured Brevundimonas sp. Taxonomy (GTDB): domain Bacteria; phylum Pseudomonadota; class Alphaproteobacteria; order Caulobacterales; family Caulobacteraceae; genus Brevundimonas. The sequence continues at coordinate 102,790 of CAUPWX010000004.1, read as the reverse complement.
CCATGCACCGCGACCGCGCCCAGGCCTTGCTGGACGCGATGAAGTAGGATCGGGTCCAAACCCTTGAACGGAAAGGCGGCCCACCGGGGCCGCCTTTTTGCTGTGGAGGGCGCAAGGCTTGCTATTTTCCGACATCCCGCCTACATGGCCCCCGCATTTCGCAACGCGGGTGAGGCGCGATTCGGGGAGAAATCCCGAGACGCTCCATTCCGAGGGTCTTCAGACCTTTAATCCCCTGCGCCACGTTGATCGGAAAAAGGACTGAACGATCATGGCTCTGCCTGAATTCTCGATGCGCACCCTGCTTGAAGCGGGCGCTCACTTTGGTCACCAGACGCACCGCTGGAACCCGAAGATGGACCGCTACATCTTCGGCTCGCGCTCGAACATCCACATCATCGACCTGTCGCAGACGATGCCGCTGTTCCACCAGGCTCTGGTGGCTGTGCGTGAAGTGGCCGCCAAGGGCGGTCGCGTTCTGTTCGTCGGCACCAAGCGCCAGGCCGCCGAGCCGGTCGCCGAAGCCGCCAAGCGCTGCGCCCAATACTATATGAACAACCGTTGGCTGGGCGGCACGCTGACCAACTGGCGCACCGTTTCGGGCTCGATCGCGCGTCTGCGTGAGCTGGAAGGCATTCTGGAAAACGGTGGCGAAGGCCGCGTCAAGAAAGAGCTGCTGACCCTGCAGCGCGAGAAGGACAAGCTGGAACTGTCGCTGGGCGGCATCAAGGACATGGGTTCGATCCCGGACATCATGTTCGTGATCGACACCAACAAGGAAGCGATCGCGATCCAGGAAGCCCGCAAGCTGAACATCCCGATCATCGCCATCCTGGACACCAACTCGGATCCCGACGGCATCACCTATCCGGTGCCCGGCAACGACGACGCCGCCCGCGCCATCCAGACTTACTGCGACCTGATCGCGGACGCGGTTCTGGACGGTCTGGCCGCCGGCGCTTCGGCCTCGGGTGTGGATCTGGGCGCTTCGGAAGCGCCGATCGAGCCGATGCTGCGTGAAGCCTCGGCTCCGGTCGCCGCCGACGCTGCGCCGGCCGGTACGGAAGGCGCCGCCGCCGAGCTGGAAGCCGCCGCTCAACCGGCTGTCGCCGACGAAGCCGCTCAGGCCGCCACGTCGGAAGCCAACGACGCGGTCGAAACCGAAAAGGCCACGGGCTGATCGCCCACGGGACGGTGCTCGCTTTCGTGAGCGCCGCCTGACGAACTGACACACGGCCGGGCTAAGTCAGTCCGGCCGTTCCCACATACGAAATCCCCCAAGGAGAAGAACATGGCCGAGATCACTGCCGCCCTCGTGAAGGAACTTCGCGAGCGTTCGGGCGTCGGCATGATGGACTGCAAGAAGGCGCTGGTCGAAAACGACGGCAACATCGAAGCAGCGATCGACTGGCTGCGCGCCAAGGGCCTGTCCAAGGCCGCCAAGAAGGCCGACCGCGTCGCCGCCGAAGGCCTGGTCGCCGTCGCGTCCAAGGAAGACGGCAAGGGTGAAGTCGCCGCCGCCATCGAGTTCAACGCCGAGACGGACTTCGTCGCGCGCAACGAACTGTTCCAGAACGCCGCCAAGTCGTTCGCCCAACTGGGTCTGGACCATCACACGGTCGAAGCCCTGCACGGCGCCGAACTGGAAACCGGCAAGACGGTCCAGGACGAGGTGACCAACATGATCGCCACCATCGGCGAGAACATGCAACTGCGCCGCGCCGCCCGCCTGTCGGTGTCGGAAGGCGTCGTCTCGACCTACGTCCACAACGCGGTTTCGCCGGGCGTGGGCCGCATCGGCGTGCTGGTCGCCCTGGAAGGCGAGGGCGACAAGACCGCTCTGCGCGAACTGGGCCGCAAGATCGCCATGCACGTCGCCGCCACCGCGCCGCTGTCGCTGAACACCGACGATCTGGACCCGGCCGCCATCGAGAAGGAACGCGCCGTTCTGATCGAAAAGGCCAAGGAAGAGGGCCGCCCGGAAGCCATGATCGACAAGATCGTGGAAGGTCAGATCAACAAGTTCCAGAAGGACGTGGTGCTGTCCAAGCAGCCGTTCGTCATGGACCCCGACGTGACCATCGAACAACTGGTCGCCAACTCGGCCAAGGAACTGGGCTCCTCCAACCTGCGCCTGGCCGGCTTCGTTCGCCTGGCCCTGGGTGAAGGCGTCGAGAAGGTCGAAGGCCCCGACTTCGCGTCGGAAGTCGCCTCCATGATGGGCGGCAACTAAGAACCTATCCCCTCATTCGTGAGGGTTTTGTATCAGAGGGGCGCGTTCGGCTTTGATGGCCGGCGCGCCCTTCGTCTATAAGAAGCCGCCTGATTCAAGGGCGCAGCAGCCAACGGACCCTCCGCCCATGCCCGACGCCCCCTCGAACTTCCGCTACAAGCGCGTCCTGCTGAAGGTCTCCGGCGAAGTGTTGATGGGAGATCAGGCGTTCGGCGTGGACATGAAGACGGTAGATACCGTCGCCAAGGCCGTCGCCGACGTTGCGGCCGAGGGAATCGAGATCTGTCTGGTCATCGGCGGTGGCAACATCTTCCGCGGCCTGTCCAAGGCGGCGGCGGGCATGGAGCGCGCCCAGGCCGACTATATGGGGATGCTGGCCACCATCATGAACGCGCTGGCGATGCAGTCGGCGCTGGAGAAGATCGGCGTCTCGACCCGGGTGCAGAGCGCCATCCCGATGGCCGCCATCGCCGAGCCCTACATCCGCCGGCGCGCGCTGCGTCATCTTGAAAAGGGACGGGTGGTGATCTTCGCCGCCGGTGTCGGCGCCCCGTTCTTCACGACCGATTCCGGCGCGGCGCTGCGGGCGGCGGAAATGGGCTGCGACGCCCTGTTGAAGGGCACCAGCGTCGACGGGGTCTATACCGCCGACCCCAAGAAGGATCCGACTGCTACGCGCTATGAAACCCTGACGTATCAGGACGTGCTGGCCAAGGATTTGCGGGTCATGGACGCCTCCGCCATCGCCATGATGCGCGACACGGGCATCCCGATCGTGGTCTTCTCCATCCGGGAAGACAATTCGCTGCGCCGGACCCTGACGGGGGAAGGCACGTTCACGGTCATTCAGGACATCGCCTGACCGCCGACTGAACCGGAAAGACAAGAGAGACCAAGACCATGGCAAAGCCCGAACTGAAGACCTATCGCGACCGTATGGACCGGTCCGTCGCCGCCCTGAAGGAAGAGTTTGCGGGTCTGCGGACCGGCCGCGCCAATGCTGGCCTGTTGGACCCCGTGCGGGTCGAAGCCTACGGCTCGGCCTCGCCCCTGACCGCCGTCGCCGCCGTCAGCGTGCCCGAGCCGCGCATGATCAGCGTCAATGTCTGGGACAAGGGAATGGTGGTCGCCGTCGAAAAGGCGATCCGCAACGCCAATCTGGGTCTGAACCCCATCGTCGATGGTCAAACGCTGCGCATCCCCGTGCCGCCGCTGACCGAAGAGCGCCGCAAGGATCTGGTCAAGCTGGCCGGCAAATACGCCGAGCAGCAGAAGATTTCCGTCCGCAACGTCCGCCGTGACGCCAATGATGACCTGAAGAAGGCCGAGAAGGCGGGGGACATCAGCCAGGACGAGCAGAAGAAGATGGAAACCGACGTCCAGAAGGACACGGACGCGGCCATCAAGCGCATCGACGAGGCCTTGAAGACCAAGGAACAAGAGATCATGCAGGTCTGAGGCGAAACGTCTTGGGCCTTAAGGGATCGCACGACAGATGACGGCAGACCGCGCCGCCTCTTCAGGGCCGAGCCTCGCCGGCCCGCGCCACGTCGCCATCATCATGGACGGCAACGGACGCTGGGCGAAGGCGCGGGGCCTGCCGCGCGCCCTGGGGCACCGTGAAGGCGTCCAGGCGCTGAAGCGCACGATCCAGGCCGCGCCGGACCTGGGCATACAGTGCCTGACGGTTTTCGGCTTCTCGACCGAGAACTGGAGCCGGCCCGAGGACGAGGTGTCGGACCTGATGGGTCTGGTGCGGACCTATGTCGCCAGCGATCTGGCGCGTCTGGAAAAGGCGGGCGTGCGGTTGCGGATTCTGGGCCGTCGCGCGGGACTGCCCGCCGACATCGCCGCCATCATCGACAAGGCCGAGGCGCAGACGGCGCACAATACGCGGTTCCTGCTTCAGGTAGCGTTCAACTATGGCGGGCGGGCCGATCTGGTGGACGCGGCGCGGCGGCATATGGCGCGCGTGGCGGCCGGCGAAACGAGCGAGCCCTTGACCGAACAGACGCTGGAGGCCGGATTGGCCACGGCGGGATCGCCGCCGCTGGATCTGATCGTGCGGACGTCGGGCGAGCAGAGGCTGTCGAACTTCCTGTTGTGGGAAGCCGCCTACGCCGAACTGGTGTTTCAGGACATTCTGTGGCCCGACTATGGACCGAAGGCCCTGGCCGAGGCGGTCGCGGCCTTCGGTCACCGGGATCGTCGATACGGCGGACGCGAACCCGCACCCTTGCGTGAGCCGGCCTGATGGCGGTGAAGGCACGTGACATCGCCCTGCGCGCCGCGTCGGCCGTGGTTCTGGCGCCCGCCGCGGTGGCCGCGACCTGGGCCGGCGGCGTCTGGTTCCTGGCGTTGATGGTTGCGGCCAGCATCGTGCTGGCCTTCGAATGGGCGGCGATGAGCGCGCCGCACGCGCGGCGCGTCATGGGCGGGGCGGTCGGTTTCGGTGTCGTGGCGGCCGTGATCAGCGCCCATTTCGGCGTGATGTCGGTGGCCTTCATCATGCTGGTGTTCGGCGCCGTCGCCGCCGGCGTCTACGCCCGTAGCCGAGGGCAGGAGGCGCTGGATGCCGCCTATGGCGTGCTTTATCTGGGTTGGCCCTCGGTCCTTCTGATCTGGTTGCGCGGCGTGGACAGTCCGGTCGGCCTGCACTGGACGGTGCTGGTGTTCGCGGTGGCTTGGTCGGCGGACATCGTGGCCTATCTGGCGGGTTCGACCTTTGGCGGGCCGAAGCTCTGGCCGCGCTTTTCGCCCAACAAGACCTGGTCCGGGTTCATCGGCGGCATCGTCGCCGGCGCGGCGGCCGGCGCCGTGATGACGGCCTGGGTCGATATGGGCACACTGACCGTGGTCTGGGGCGCCGTCCTGGGTCTGGCGGCGGCGCTGGCGACCATGGCCGGCGACCTGTGGGAATCGGCGTTGAAGCGGCGGTTCGGCGTGAAGGACGCGGGCAACACCATTCCGGGGCATGGCGGATTGCTGGACCGCGTCGATGGTCTGATGTTCGCCGTCGTCCTGGTGGCGGCAGGGCGTCTTATCGTGCTGATGCTGGAGCGGGGCGCGTGATCCGGCGTCGCGTCACCGTGCTGGGGTCGACCGGATCGGTCGGCTCGTCGACCCTGGACCTGATGGATCAGGCCGAAGCCGCAGGAACGGGTGCCTTTGAAGTCGAGGCGCTGACCGGCGGCGCCAACATCGCGAAACTGGCGGATCAGGCGCGGCGCTGGAATCCGAAGCTGGCGGTGACGGCGGATCTCGCGCGACTGGACGACCTGCGTGCGGCTTTGGCCGGAACCGACATCGAGGCGGCGGCCGGCGAAGCGGCGGTCGTGGAGGCGGCGACCCGGTCGGTCGACTGGATCATGGCCTCCATCGTCGGGGCGGCCGGACTGAAATCCGCCTGGGCGGCTGCCGGGACGGGCGCCGTCCTCGCATTGGCCAACAAGGAAAGCCTGGTGTGCTGCGGGCCTGCGTTGATCGAGCGGGTCAGGCGGGCCGGGGGGCGGTTGATCCCGGTCGATTCCGAACATTCCGCCATCTTCCAGGTCTTTCCGGCCGAGGCGCCCGAGCGGGTCGAGAAGTTGATCCTGACGGCGTCGGGCGGTCCGTTCCGCCAGACGCCGCGGGCGCGCATGGGGGCGATCACGCCCGAACAGGCCGTGGCGCATCCGAACTGGAGCATGGGGGCCAAGATTTCGGTCGACAGCGCCACCATGGCCAACAAGGGTCTGGAGATGATCGAGGCGGCCTATCTGTTCGATATGCCGCAGGATCGGATCGACGTGGTGGTGCACCCCGAATCGATCATCCACAGCCTTGTGGAATATGTGGACGGATCGACGCTGGCCCAGATGGGGCTGCCGGATATGCGGACGCCGATCGCGTGCGCTCTGGCCTGGCCCGACCGGATCGCATGGCCGGCGCCCAAGCTGGATCTGGCGGCGCTGGGGCGGTTGACGTTCGAAACGCCGGATACGGAGCGGTTCCCGGCCCTGGATCTGGCGCGTCAGGCGCTGAAAGCCGGAGGCGCCGCGCCCGCGGTGTTCAACGCCGCCAACGAGGTCGCGGCCTTCGCATTTCTTGACCGCAAGCTGGCCTTTCTCAATATTGCCGCAGTCGTCGCCGAAACCCTTGAGCGTGCGACGAAAGCGGGGATGGTTTTCGGCTCTGGAGACGCCTGCGGCGCGGCCCTCGCGGTCGACGCCGAGACGCGTCGAATGGCCGGGTCCGTCATCGCCGGCCTTGCGAACGCGGCCTGACGACAGGCCAGGGGAGACGATTTTCGAATGCTGGGCGTCCTGGGTCAGGTCCTGATCTCCATCGCCTCGTTCCTGCTGGTGCTGACCTTCATCGTCACCATCCACGAACTGGGTCACTTTCTGGTCGCGCGCGCATTCGGCGTGAAGGTGGATCGCTTCGCGGTCGGCTTTGGCAAGGCTGTAGCCAGCCGCACGGACCGTCACGGCATCGAATGGCGTCTGGGTTGGCTGCCGCTTGGCGGCTATGTCAAATTCTCGGGCGATCTGGACGCGTCCAGCGTGCCGGATCAGGCCGGTCTGAACGAACTGCGCCAGCGCGTCGTCGCCGAGCGCGGACCGGGCTCCGAACGTGACTATTTCCATTTCAAGCCGGTGTGGCAGCGCGCTTTGATCGTCGCCGCCGGGCCGATCGCCAACTTCATCCTGGCCATCACCATCTTCGCCGTCGTCTTCATGGCGATGGGGTTGCAGCTTCGTCCGGCGCGCGTGGCCCAGGTGCAGGCGGGATCGCCCGCCGCTGCAGCCGGTTTCCAAGTCGGCGACCTGATCACCGACGTCAACGGCAAGCCGATCAAGGATGGCAGCGCTGTGACGCGCACCGTGATGCTGTCGACGGGCGATCCGGTGCGGTTCACCGTGGAGCGCGGCGCTCAGACCCTGCAGCTGACGGCGGTGCCCGAGCGGCGTGAGGAGAACGATCCCATCGCCGGCCGCGTCAAGGTCGGCCGCATCGGCCTGGGCCTGGGATCATCGGCGGCGGACGTACGCCATGTCCGTTACGGTCCGGTCGGGGCCGTGGTCGAAGGCGTGCGTCAAACGGGCGATGTGATCGGCTCGACCCTGACCTATCTGGGCCGTCTGGCGACCGGCCGGGAGTCGGGCGATCAGTTCAGCGGCCCGGTCGGTATCGCCAAGGCCACGGGCTCGCTGACCACGGCGGCGGTCGAGGCCAATCCGGCGCCGGGCGCCATGGCGATCAATCTTCTTCTGACGCTGACAACCTTGGCCGCCATACTTTCGATCGGAATCGGCTTTCTAAATCTGCTTCCCATTCCGATCCTCGACGGCGGGCATCTGCTTTTCTACGGCTATGAGGCCGTGGCCAGGCGGCCTGTGTCGGCGCGGTTCCAGGAAATGGGCTATCGCGCAGGCCTTGCGCTTTTGGCGGGATTTATGTTGTTCGCGACGTGGAACGACCTACAGAAGCTCAACCTCTTCCAATTCCTCGGCGGGCTCGTCTCGTGAGCCGACGCCAGCCCCCGATGGTTTACCGAATGAACGACATGACCTCTCGCGCCGCCGTCCGACTGAGCGCCCGTTCCAGCCTGTTGGCGCTGGCTGTCGCCGCCGGCCTGGGTGCGCCCGCCCTGGCGCAGACCGCCCCGGCGACGGCGCCTGCGACGCCAGCGCCGACACCTCAGACGACCACGCCTCAAGCCGCCGCTCCGCAGGCGGCTGGTGCGGAACAGACCCCGCGCGTCGAGATGGCCGCGCCTCAGACCATCACGATCAACCGCATCATCGTGCAGGGCGCGCAGCGGATCGACCAGACCACGGTCCTGTCCTATCTGCCGATCCGCCCCGGCGACGCAGTGGACGCCTCGGTTCTGGACGTCGCGGTTCGCACCCTGTCGCGCACCGGCCTGTTCGCCGACGTGCAGCTTGGCATCCAGAACGGCGACCTGATCGTTCAGATCAAGGAAAACCCGATCATCAACCAGGTGGTGTTCGAGGGGAACAAGGCGCTGTCGCAGGACAAGCTGACCAAGGAAGTCACCCTGGCGCCGCGCGGCATCTACACCCGCGCCAAGGTTCAGGAAGACGTCGGCGCCATCGTTGAACTGTATCGTCTGCAGGGTCGCATCTCCGCGACCGTGACGCCGAAACTGGTCCAGCTGGAACAGAACCGCGTCGATGTGATCTTCGAGATCAACGAAGGTCCGCAGACGGGCATCAGCGCGATCAACGTGCTGGGCAACAACGCCTTCTCCGACCGCGACGTGCGCGGCGTGATGGTGACCGAGAAGTCGACCTGGTGGAAGTTCTTCTCCAACAACGACAACTATGACCCCAACCGCCTGGATTACGACCAGGAGCAGCTGCGGAAATTCTACACCAATCGCGGCTATTACGATTTCCGCGTAGTGTCCTCGGTCGCAGAGCTTCAGCCTGACGATCAGGCCTTCCAACTGACCCTGACGCTGAACGAGGGCGACAAGTACAACTTCGGCGAGGTCAAGGTCGTCACCCAGAACGACCGTCTGAACGCCGACTTCCTGCAGCGGCTGATCCCGATCCGCTCCGGCGATCTGTACGAAAGTGACAAGATCGAACAGGCGGTCGACGCCCTGACGTTCGCGGCGGGTTCGGCCGGTTATGCCTTCGTCGAGATCAATCCGACCTATCGCGCCAATCCCGACACCGACACGGTGGATGTGACCTTCAACGTCTCCGAAGGTCAGCGCGTCTACATCGACCGCATCAATGTGGTGGGCAACACCCGCACCATCGACCCGGTCATCCGTCGCGAGCTGATGCTGACGGAAGGCGACGCCTTCAACCGCGCTCTGATGGAGCGGTCGCGCAACAACCTGCGCGCCCTTGGCTTCTTCAAGGACGTGACGGTCGAGGAAACGCGCGGCAGCGCGCCGGACCGTTCGGTCATCAACGTCAATGTTCAGGAGCAGCCTACCGGCGAACTGTCGGTCGGCGCGGGCTTCAGCTCGGTCGATTCCTTCACCGTCAATCTGGGCATTTCAGAGCGGAACTTCCGGGGACGCGGCCAGAACGTCGTGGCGCGTCTGGAATGGGGTTCGCTGCGTCAGCAGGTCGATTTCCGCTTCACTGAGCCGAAGTTCCTGGGCCGTGACTTGCGCGCCGGTTTCGACCTGTTCCACTCGCGTTACGACCTCAGCGAATACTCATCCTACGACTATCGTTCGACCGGGGGCGGCCTGCGCCTGTCCTATCCGCTGAACGGCAATATGCTGCTCAGCACCCGCTACTTCCTGAAGTCCGATGAGATCATCGTGCCGACCGGCTATTGCTCGGGCGTGGGTCAGGGATCGTCGGCGCTGTGCGATCAGGTCGGCAGCTACATCAACTCGTCCATCGGCTATACGCTGCAGATGAACTACACCAACGATCCGGTCCGCCCGACGCGCGGCTGGGCCGGCTCGTTGCGTCAGGACCTGGCCGGTCTGGGCGGCGACGTGAACTATGTGAAGACCGAAGCCGACGCCAGCTGGTACTACGGTTTCACGCCGAACTGGGTCGTCAGCGTCCAGGGTACGACCGGCTATATCAGCGGCTGGAACGGCGATCCGATCCGCATCAACGACCGCTTCTTCAAGGGCGGCAACAGCTTCCGCGGCTTCGAGACGGCCGGCATGGGGCCGCGCGATCTGGATACGACCGATGCGCTGGGCGGCAATTTCTACGCCATCGGTACGGTCGAGCTGACGGTGCCGAACTATCTGCCGGAACAATACGGCATCAAGACCTCGCTGTTCGCCGACGTCGGCACCCTGGGCGTGCTGGACGATCGCTACAAGCTGACGCAGACGGGCACGGTGGACACCTCTATCGCCGACGAACTTTCTCTGCGGGCGTCGGCCGGCGTCAGCATCCACTGGAAGTCGCCGATGGGTCCGATCCGCTTCGACATTTCCAAGGTTCTGTCCAAGGAAGACTACGACAAGACGGAATCCTTCCGCTTCTCGACCTCCACTCAGTTCTAATCGCGGCGATCCGTCCGCACGAGGAAACCCCATGAAAGCTCTGATCATCGCGGCGACCGCCGCCGCTTCGCTCCTGGCCACCGCCGCGTCCGCCGCGACCGTTCAGCAGGCCAATGCGCCGGCGAACCCCGGTCCGGTCATCCCGGGCGTCTGCGTCTATTACAACGCACGTCTGCTGGCGCAGTCGTCGGCGGGGCAAGCCGTCGAAGCCCGGATGCAGCAACTGGCCCAGGAAGTTCAGGGCGAACTGCAACCCTACGCCACCTCGATCCAGACCGACGCTCAGCAGCTTCAGGCCTCGGGCGCCAGCCTGCCGGCCGACCAACTGCAACAACGCCGTCAGGCGCTGCAGCAACGCGCCCAGGAAGCCCAGCAGCTGGAAGCCACCCGCGAAAACGAACTGCGCTACACTCTGGGAATGCAGCGTCAGGCCATCACCGAAGCCGTGTCGCCGATCCTGACCGCCCTGTATCAGGAAAAGGGTTGCGGCCTGCTGCTGGATCGCGAGAGCGTCTTCATGATGAACCCGGCCATGGACCTGACCGACATGGCCATCCAGCGCCTGAACACGGCCCTGCCGACCCTGAGCTTCAACCGTATGCCGGTTCCGGCTCAGACCCAGGCTCAACCGGCCGCCGCCAACTAAGCGCCGATGCCGGACTCTCGTTTCTTCGACACCCTGTCGCCTCTCAGCGTCGCCGATCTGGCGGCGCAGATCGGGGGTGAGGTCGAGAGGGGCGGGGATCGGATGATCGCTTCTGTCGCGCCCCTGTCCTCTGCGGATGGGGGCGCGATCGCGTTTCTGGGCGACCGCAAGTTCGCTGCGGCCCTGACCGCGACCCGCGCGGGCTGCGTGATCGTGCCGACCGAGGCCGTTGAGGCGGTCCCCGCGGATGCCGCCGTCATTGTCTCGCGCACGCCGCAGGCCGCCTGGGCCAAGGCGTCGATCCTGCTGCACCGGCCCATCCTGCTGGACCGCGCCATCGCCGCGCACGAGGCGGCTGAGGACGACAGCGTGGTGGTGGAGCCTGGCGCCGTCATCGGTGCGGGCGTGCGTATCGGACGCGGCTCGCGCATCGGCGCCAACAGCGTCATCGCCCCGGGCGTTCAGATCGGGCGCGATTGCGTCATCGGCGCCAATGTCAGCGTGGGTTTCGCCCTGATCGGCGACCGCGTGAAACTGTACGCCGGCGCCCGGATCGGCGAGGCCGGCTTCGGCGCCACCGGAACCCAGGCCGGGGTGATGGACATTCCGCAGCTGGGCCGGGTCATCCTGCAGGACGGCGTGACGGTGGGCGCCAACAGCTGCATCGACCGAGGCGCCTATGACGACACCGTCATCGGCGAGAACACCAAGATCGATAATCTCGTCATGGTGGGCCACAACTGCGTCATCGGGCGCAACTGCCTGCTGGTGGCCAACACCGGCATTTCCGGGTCCGTCACCGTGGGCGACAATGTGATCTTCGGCGGCAAGGCGGGCATCGGCGACCACATCACCATCGGAGAAGGCGCGCGCGTGGCCGCTGGCGCCGGCGTGTTGGCTGATGTTCCTGCGGGTGAAACCTGGTCGGGCTATCCCGCGCGTCCGATCCGACAGTTCTTGCGCGAAACCGTCTGGCTCGCCAAACAGGCCTCTTCAAAGAAGGCCCCGAAGGAATCATAGGGATGAGCGACGCGACCGAGGTTGGGGGCAAGATCGACTACGCCGAGGTGATGCGGCGGCTGCCGCACCGCTATCCGTTCCTGCTGGTGGACAAGGCCGAAGACTTCGTGCCGCGCACCTCTATCGTCGGCATTAAAAACGTCACCCACAACGAGCCCTTCTTCCCCGGCCATTTCCCGATCGATCCCGTCATGCCCGGCGTGCTGATCGTCGAGGCGATGGCCCAGACTGGCGCTCTGCTGATGTCCAAGACCCTGGACGTCGCGGTGGCGGACAAGGTCATCATGTTCATGTCCATTGACGGCGTCCGCTTCAGGAAGCCGGCCCGGCCGGGCGACCAACTGCGGATGGAGGTCAAGGTGATCAAGGCGCGGGGGGACGCCTACAAGTTCCGCGGCGAAACTTTCATCGATGGCAAACTGGCCGCCGAGGCCGAGTTCATGGCCATGGTCGTGACCGTGCCGGAGCCGACCGCCGGATGACCGTTCACCCGACCGCCATCGTCGACGCCTCCGCCGTGCTGGGCGACGGGGTCCAGATCGGGCCATGGTGCACGGTCGGGCCGAACGTGGTGCTGGGCGACCAGGTGCGTCTGGTCAGCCATGTGGTGGTCCAGCAGGACACGACGGTCGGGGCTGGCACGACCATCCACCCCTTCGCCGTCATCGGCGGCGACCCGCAGCACAATGGCTACAAGGGCGAGCCGGTGAGGCTGGAGATCGGCAGCAACAATCTGATCCGCGAGCACTGCACCTTCAACCGGGGCACGCCGCAGGGCGCGGGCGTGACCATCGTCGGGTCCAACAACCTGTTCATGACCGGCGCCCACGTCGGTCACGACTGCGTCGTGGGCGACAATGTCGTCATGGCCAACAACGCGACCCTGGGCGGCCATGCCCAGATTGGCGACAAGGTCTTCCTGGGCGGTCTTTGCGCCGTCCACCAGAACGGCCGCGTGGGGCAGGGGGCGATCATCGGCGGACTGGCGGCGGTGACCCGAGACGTCATTCCCTATGGCTCGGCCTGGGGCAATCACGCGCGGCTGCGGGGGCTGAACCTGATCGGGCTGAAGCGCAAAGGCTACGGGAAGGATCAGGTGCGACGCCTGCTGGCCGCGTATCGCGAACTGTTCGAGGGCGAAGGCGAGTTCGCCGGCCGGATCGACGCGGTGGCGGAACGCTATGCCGACCTGCCCGAGATCGTGGAGATCGTCGCCTTCGTCCGGGACGGCGGCCGGCGGCCCCTGTGCCTGCCGAACGCCGAATGAACCTGCCCGGCAAGCTGGGCTTGATCGCTGGTGGCGGCGACCTGCCTCAGGCCGTCGCGCAACGCTGCGAGTTGGAAGGCCGCGACCTCTATGTCGTGCGTCTGGACGGGTTCGCGGACCCGCACCTTACGCGCTGGCCGGGCGACGATTTCGGCATGGCGCAGATCGGGGCGATCCTGAAGGCGCTGAAGGCCAATGGCTGTCGCGTGGTCTGCCTGGCCGGCATCGTCAGCCGCCCAGATTTCAAGACGTTGAAGCCCGACTTCAAGGGCGCGACATTGTTGCCCGGCATCGTTTCGGCGGCCGCCAAGGGCGATGACGCCTTACTGCGGAAAATCCTGTCGGTGTTCGAGAACGAGGGGTTCGCGGTCGAGGGCGCCGACGACATTCTTGGCGGCGAAACACTTGCTGCCGGCGCTCTCGGCGCGATCACGCCAACAGACGATCAGTTGCTGGACCTGAAAAAAGCGCTCCATGTCGCTGAAAAATCGGGTGAACTGGATATCGGTCAAGGCGCTGTCGTTTGTGACGGTTTGGTGCTTGCGGTCGAGGCGCAGGAGGGGACCGACGCAATGTTGGGTCGGGTCGCGGGCTTGCCCGTCGACCTGCGTGGATCGCCAAATGCACCCAGGGGTGCGCTGGGCAAGGCGCCCAAGCCGATCCAGGATCTGCGCGTGGATATGCCGGTGATCGGCCCGCGCACGGTCGAGATGGCGGCCGCCGCCGGTCTGGCGGGTATAGGTGGAGTGTCGGGTCGGTTGATCCTGATCGACCGTGCGGCCATCGTCGCGGCTGCGGATCGTCTGGGTCTTTTCGTCTGGGGCGAGCCAGGGTGAGCCGCCCGTTGAAGATCATGCTGGTGGCGGCTGAAGCGTCAGGCGACGCCTTGGGCGCCGGCCTGGCCAAGGCGCTGAGGGGCAGGTTGGGCGACGTGGTGTCGTTCGTGGGCGTCGGTGGCCCCCGAATGGCGGCCGAGGGGGTCGTCAGCCCGTTCGACATCGCCGAACTGTCGATCCTGGGCTGGATCGAGGGCCTGCGCGCCTACGGCAAGGTCAAACGCCGTGTCGCCGAAACGGCGGCTTTGGCGGAAAAGGAAAAACCGGACGCCGTGGTCCTGATCGACAGCTGGGGCTTCACGATTCGCGTGGCCAAGGCGATCCGGGCGGCGCGGCCCGACGTGCCTTTGATCAAATACGTCGGCCCTCAGGTGTGGGCCTCACGGCCGGGACGCGCCAGGACCCTGGCGGGGGCGGTCGACCATCTGCTGGCGCTTTACGGCTTCGATGCACCGTGGTTCGAGCGCGAGGGATTGGCGACGACCGTTGTCGGGTCGTCCGCGCTTCATATCGATATGACACAGGCGGACGGCCAGGCGTTCCGCGCGCGACGCGGCATCGCCGCCGACACCAAGCTGCTGTTGGTCTTGCCGGGCAGTCGGCCCAGCGAGATCTCGCGCATGACGCCTGTCTACGAAGAGACGGCTCGCAAGCTGAAGGCCATGGATCCAGCGCTGGAAATCGCCGTCGTGGCGGCGGGGACGGTGGCCGGCGATGTTGCGGGACGGGTCGCCGCCTGGCCGTTCCGCGTCCATCTGGTGGACGAGGGCGAGAAATACGACGCCATGCGCGCCGCCGACGTCGCTTTGGCGACCAGCGGCACCGTCTCGACCGAGCTGGCGCTCGCCGGCGCGCCAATGGTCATCGCCTACAGGATCGACGGCCTCAGCTATCAGTTGATGAAGCGGATGGTGACGGCCAAACACATCACCCTGTTCAACGTCGCCGCCGACGACCGGATCGCGCCGGAATATATCCAGCACGAAGCCACCCCCGCGCTTTTGGCCTCTGCCGTTGGGCGATTGTTGTCCGATCCCGCCCAGGCTCAAACACAGGCCGAACGCCAGACGGCGGCGCTGGACCTGATGGGCCGCGCCGGGCCCGATCCGTCAGAACTGGCCGCCGATGCGGTGTTGCGCGTGATCGCCGCCAAGGCCGCGTCGGAGGGCCGCTGATCTTGGCCCGCGCGCTCAGCCCTCGACGCGCCGCCGAGGTCCGGGCCGCCCTGCAGATGGCCGTCGGGGCGACTGCCGCCCTCTATCTGGCCACCCTGCTGCAACTGCCGCATCCGTATTGGAGCGTGATTTCCGCCATCGTGGTCATTCAGGCCAGCGTCGGGGGCGGGGTGCTGACCATTGCCCGCGACCGGGCGATCGGCACGGTGACGGGCGCGCTTGTCGGGGCGGCGTTCGCCTTCTTGCGGCCGCCCGGAATGGAAAGCATGGCGTTGAGCATCGCCATGTCGACGGCTGTTCTGGCCTTTCTCGGCACGGGACGGCCGTGGCTGAAGATCGCGCCCGTGACCGCCACCATCGTCATTGCGGGCGGCGCCGGCGCGGAGGGTCCGGCATCGCTGGCTTTGGATCGCGTGATGGAGATCTTCGTCGGCAGCGGCGTGGGCGTGGTCGCCATACTGGCCCTGTTTCCCCGCCATGCCCGTCAGGCCTTCACCCTGCAGGCCAGGGAGGCGGCCGGCGAGGCCGCTGTGCTTCTGGCCTTGGTCGCCAGGGGCGAACCGAACGACGCCGCAGAAATCACCCGTCGTCACGCCGAGCTGAAGCGACGCCTGGACGCCCTGGGCCAGACGGCCCGGAACGTCGTCGATTTCCCGGGCGCGCAACGTGAAACCGCAGACCGCGCGGCTCTGGCCCGCGCCTTCTGGCGGGTCCGAAGCGACATCGTCATCCTGGGGCGCGGGTTTCACGACGAAGGCGCCGATCTAAGGCTGAAGCCCTGGTCGGAAGACGCCGCACGTGCGGTCGAGCGGCTGGAAGCCCTGTCGAACGGCAAGGCGGCCGATCCTATGGGGCCGATCGACCAGAGCCTGGCCCTGTCCATCGCTGTTGAAGGCGACGACATGGCTTTGGGTGCGGCGGCCATCGGCGTAGCGCATATGCACCGTGATCTGGACGATCTGGCCGCGCGGTTCCGCGACCTTCGTCTGGTCTGACCCCATAAAAAAAGCGCCGGGGAGCGATCCCCGGCGCCTTTTAGTCTCAAGCCTAACGCGATGGATCAGCCGCGCTGTTCGATCGGCACGTAGTCGCGCTCGGTCGGGCCGGTGTACAGCTGGCGCGGGCGGCCGATCTTCTGCGACGGATCCGCCATCATTTCCTGCCACTGCGAGATCCAGCCCACGGTGCGGGCCAGGGCGAACAGGACGGTGAACATCGAGGTCGGGAAGCCCATCGCCGACAGGGTGATGCCCGAATAGAAGTCCACGTTCGGGAACAGCTTGCGCGAGGTGAAATACTCGTCCGACAGGGCGACCTTTTCCAGCTCCTTGGCGACCAGGAACAGCGGATCGTTCTCGCGACCCGTGGCGGCCAGCACTTCATAGGCCGACTGTTGCATGACCTTGGCGCGCGGATCGTAGTTCTTGTACACGCGGTGGCCGAAGCCCATCAGCTTATACTTGCGGTCCTTCACACCCTGGATGAACTCGGGGATCTTGTCGGGGGTGCCGATTTCCTTGAGCATGGTCAGCGCCTCTTCGTTGGCGCCGCCGTGCGACGGGCCCCACAGGCAGGCGATGCCGGCGGCGATACAGGCGAACGGATTGGCGCCCGACGAACCGGCCAGGCGGACGGTCGAGGTCGAGGCGTTCTGCTCGTGGTCGGCGTGCAGGGTGAAGATGCGGTCCATGGCGCGGACCAGGGCCGGATCGACCACATAATCCTCGGCCGGCACGGCGAAGCACATCCGCAGGAAGTTTTCGGCGTAGGACAGGTCGTTGCGCGGCGACACGAACGGCTGGCCGACGTGATACTTATAGGCGCGGGCGGCGATGGTCGGCATCTTGGCGATCAGGCGGATGGCCGAAATGTCGCGCTGCACCGGATCATGAATGTCCAGGCTGTCGTGGTAGAAGGCCGACAGGGCGCCGACGGTACCGACCATGATGGCCATCGGGTGGGCGTCGCGGCGGAATCCCTCGAAGAAGCGGTCGATCTGGGCGTGCAGCATCGTGTGCATCGTGATCGAGTTTTCGAACTTCTCGTACTGCTCGGCCGTCGGCAGCTCGCCGTGCAGCAGCAGATGGCAGACCTCGACGAAGTTGGACTTCGACGCCAGTTGGTCGATCGGATAGCCGCGGTGCAGCAGCACGCCGGCGTCGCCGTCGATATAGGTCAGAGCCGATTCACAGGCCGCCGTGGAGGTGAAGCCGGGATCGAAGGTGAAGGCGCCCGTTCCCGCATAGAGTTTGCGGATGTCGATGACGTCCGGGCCGGTAGAGCCCGACAGGACCGGCAACTCGATGGTCTTGTCCTCGAAGGACAGGGTCGCCGAGCCGGCGGTTTTGGCTTGTTCAGTCATGAATGCCCCTTTGCATCATACGTCCAGGCGCGGGGAGGCGTCGGGCGCTTTTTGGTTGTGGGTGATCACTTAGTCTGTTGCAGCGCATCATCCAAGCGCCCGAGACTTTCGTCGCGTCCCAAGGCCGATAAAGTTCGTGCGATGTCCGGCGAAGCTGACCCGGCGGTAAGCGCCGCGCGCATGGGCGGACCGATCTTGCCGAAGCCGACGCCTTCGGATTCGGCGAAACTCTTGAGTTCGGCCTCCAGAGCGAAGACGTCCCACGAC
The DNA here is from genome assembly GCA_963515305.1 of uncultured Brevundimonas sp. Taxonomy (GTDB): domain Bacteria; phylum Pseudomonadota; class Alphaproteobacteria; order Caulobacterales; family Caulobacteraceae; genus Brevundimonas. Next base: position 84,979 of record CAUPWX010000004.1, on the reverse strand, counting down.
TGGAACAGGGCCAGTCGGTCGCGCAGGCGGCCCAAGCGTTCCAGAGTCTCGCCGACCAGTAATGCACGACCCTTTTCGTCAATGGCGAGAGGGCGGGATTTCAGCACGAATGCGGTCTGGTCGGCCAACTCCAGCACGGTCTTCGCCCGATCCTTCACGAAGGGCATGGCGCGTTGCAGCTTGGCCTCGTCCGCTTCGGCGATTTCACGGCCGCGCTGCAGGTGGGCGTCCAGGGTGAGCTTGGCGAGGCGTTCGTCGTCGGCCAGGCGCAGCCAATGGGCGTTGACGTGGGCCAGCTTGTCGAAATCCAGCCGCGCCGGCGCCTTGCCGATTCCGGCCAGATCGAACCACGCGACAGCCTGGGCGTCGCTGAACAGCTCGTCATCGCCATGCGCCCAACCCAGCCGGGCCAGATAGTTCCGCATGGCCTCGGCCAGATACCCCATCTCGGCGTATTCATGCACCGCCTGGGCGCCGTGACGCTTCGACAATTTGGCGCCGTCCGGCCCGTGGATCAGGGGGATATGGGCAAAGGTCGGTCGCGTCCATCCCAAGGCGTCGTAGATCAGGCTCTGGCGCGCGGCGTTGTTCAAATGGTCGTCGCCACGGATGACGTGGGTCACGCCCATGTCGTGATCGTCCACGACGACCGCCAGATTGTAGGTCGGCGCTCCGTCGGAACGCAGCAGCACCAAGTCGTCCAGATCGTCGGTCGACCAACTGACGGCGCCCTGAACCTCATCCGGCACGGTCACGGTCGTCGACTGCGGCCGCCGGAAGCGCACGACATGGGGCAGGGCCAGATCGTCGACGGTCGGAGCGCGGTCGCGCCAAGGAGATTCGAAGGCGCGTTTCTCGGCCTTGGCCTGATCGCGCAGACGGCCGGTTTCCTCTGCCGACGTGAAGTCGCGATAGGCGTGGCCGGTTTCCAGCAACTGATCGACCACCTCGCGATGGCGATCGGCGCGGCTGAACTGGAACACCGGCTCTTCGTCGGCGAACAGCTCAAGCCAGCTCAGGCCGTCGAAGATGGCCTTGACCGCCTCATCGGTTGATCGCTCGCGATCCGTATCCTCGACCCGTATCAGGAAACGTCCAGCGTGTCTCTTAGCGTACAGCCAGTTGAACAAAGCGGTTCTCGCCCCGCCGATATGCAGATAGCCTGTCGGCGAGGGGGCGAAGCGGGTGACGACAGTCGAGGAAGGTGAGGTCATAGAGGGAGGGTCCGTAGGCGAGGCCCTTATACGCCCCGACGCGGCAAAGCCTACCCCCGCCGCGCGATTGCGAGCCTGGTTGGTCGAACAGTTGGCGACCCAGGGGCTGCGTTGGCGACTTTGGGGGCCGGTCGCGTTCGGCGGCGGGGCCGCGATCTATTTCGCCCTGCGCTTCGAGCCGCCGTTATGGCCGCTGTTGCTGGGGGCCTTGGTCGCCTTTGGTCTGTGGGGCGTGGTCAAGCGACGCGGCGGCGCACGGGTCGTGACCTGGCCGTTGTTGATGGCGGCGTGCCTCGCGGCAGGCCTGGCAAGCGCCAAGCTGAGAACCGAGCTCGTCGCTGCGCCCATCGCCCCGGCCATGGCGAGGCCTACGGTGATTGAGGCCTGGGTCATCGACGTCGACAGCCCCGGACAACGCGGCGCCCGGATCGTCGTCGCACCCGTCTGGATCGCTGGCCTGACGCCCGAACAGACGCCGGCGCGATTGCGGGCCACTGTCCGGGGCCAACCGCCGCGACCCGGCCAGGCCGTTCGTCTGTTCGCCATCCTCAATCCGCCGCCTGCGCCCGCCAGCCCCGGCGCTTATGACTTCGGGCGCAATGCCTATTTTCAAGGCATGGGCGGGGTCGCCTTCGCTCTGGGCGACACACGCCAGGCCGATCTGTCGCCTGCACCCTGGCGCGTTCGTCTGGAGATGGCGGTGAACGGCGCACGGTACGCCCTGGCCGAGCGGATCGTGGCGCGGCTGGGTCCGCGCACCGGCGGCATCGCTGCGGCCATGACGACCAGCCATGAGACGTGGATCAGCCAGGCGGACATGGACGTGATGCGCGATTCCGGCCTGGCGCATATTCTGTCGGTATCGGGTCTGCATATGGCCGTCGTCGGCGGTTTCGTCTTCTTCGCCGTGCGCCTGGCCGTTGCGGCCTGGCCCTGGTTGGCCCTGCGTGTGCCCGGCAAGAAGATCGCGGCGGTCGGGGGTCTGATCGCCGTGGGCGCCTATCTGGTGGTGTCCGGCGCGCCGCCGCCAGCCGAGCGTGCGGCCATCACCGCCTCCATCGCCTTTCTTGCCATCCTTCTGGATCGACAGGCGGTGACCATGCACGGGCTGGCGGTTGCGGCCTTCATCGTCCTGGCCATCCAACCCGAAGCCATCGTCACGCCCGGCTTCCAGATGTCGTTCGCCGCGACCGCCGCCCTGGTCGCCCTGGTCGAGGCCTGGCCCAAGCGTGTGCGAGAGATTTCAGCGCCTTGGCCGATCCTGGCCATCCAGCGGTTCGTCGGCTGGATCACGGCCGCCGTGGCGGCCAGCCTGGTCGCGGGAATGGCGACCGGTCCCTTCTCGATGCAGCATTTCAATCGCACCGCCATGTATGGACTGCTGGCCAACCTTGGCACGTCGCCGGTGGCCGATTTCATCCTGATGCCGGCCCTGGCCCTGGGCGCAGCCTTGGAGCCGCTGGGGCTTGGCGCGCCGTTCCTGGCCGTGGCGGGCTGGGGCGTCGATCTGATGTTGGCCATCGGATCGTGGACGGCTGGGCTGCCCGGCGCGGTCAGGACAATCCCCAGCGCTCCGGACTTTGTCCTGCCCATCGCCTTTCTCGGCGTCCTGTTCATTTGTCTATGGCGCGGACGGCTGCGCTGGCTGGGACTGCCGATGGCGGCGGCCGTGCTGGTCTGGCCGCGACCGGCGCCGCCGGATTTGTGGATCGGGGAGGGCGGGACCAATGCGGCGTTTGAGCGCCAGGGAGAGGCGGTCGTGGTGCGGCCAGGCGTTAGAGCGTTCGCCGCCGACCTCTGGTCACGGCGGCGAGGGTTGACGCTGGTCGCGCGTGATTTGGATGGTTGGACCTGTGATCGCTTTTCCTGCCGACCCGAAACATCACAGGCCGGGCCGGTCGCCTTGTGGTGGGGCAGAAGCGCGCCGGATGCAGAGCGCCTGTCCGGCCTTTGCGAGGGCGCCGAAGTCGTCGCGGTGCGTGCTGCGCTGGTTGAGTTGCCACCGTCATGCGGCGGCAAACTGGTTCTGGACGGCGTCGACTTCGCACGGGGCGGCGCGGTCGAGTTGTGGCGCAGGGAAGAAGGCTGGCGCGCGGTCTGGACGACCGATGTGCGCGGCGACCGTCCGTGGACGCGCCAGTCCGATCCCGAGGTCAGTGATAGCGGCGCATGAGGCCGACAAGCTTGCCCTGAACCTCGACCTGATCGGGACCGAAGATACGGGTCTCATAGTTCCGGTTGGCAGGCTCCAGCGCGATGGAGCCGCCCTTGCGGCGCAGCCGCTTCAGCGTCGCCTCTTCGCCTTCGACCAGCGCCACGACGATTTCGCCATTGGTGGCGGTGTCGCCGCGCCGGATGACCACCAGATCGCCGTTCAGAATGCCGGCTTCGATCATGGAATCGCCTTCGATCTCCAGAACATAGTGATCGCCCTTGCCAAGCATTGATTCCGGCACGGGCAGGCGTTCCTGCTCGTGCTGTATGGCCGCGATGGGCGTGCCGGCGGCGATCTTGCCCAGCAACGGCAGTTCGCGCGTGTCGTTGGCCGCCATCGGCGCGGCCTCGCGCACGGGAGCGCCGCCTTCAATGACGTCGGGCTTGAACCCGGCGCGGCCGCGCGGCGCGCCAGCCGTGGCCTGTTCCGGCAATTTGGTCACCTCAAGGGCGCGGGCGCGGTGCGCCAGGCGGCGGATGAAGCCGCGTTCCTCCAGCGCCGTGATCAGCCGGTGAATGCCTGACTTGGACGCCAGATCCAGCGCCTCCTTCATCTCGTCGAATGACGGGGAGACGCCCGTTTCCTGAATGCGTTCGTGGATGAACATCAGCAGTTCATGCTGCTTGCGCGTGAGCATCGCAAAGGCCCTCATCGCCCGTCGCCAGAATCGGAACGGGCCGTGAACATTGACGATGTTCTGTAAGTGTTCCTTGCTAATGTCAACTTAACGGCGAAGACGACATCGCCGTCGATGCGTCAGACGTGGCTTCAGCTCGCCAGCAGACGACGCGTCGCGGCCTCGACATCGGTCTGGCGCATCAGGCTTTCGCCGACCAGAATCGCCTGGGCATGGGCCGCCGAGACGCGTTCGACATCCTCGGGCGTGAAGATGCCGCTTTCGGCGACCAGCAAGGCGCGTACCGGGCTGAGCATCGACAAACGCTCCGTGATCTCCAGATCGACCTCGAAGGTGCGAAGCGAGCGGTTGTTCACGCCGACCAGATCGCCGCCCAGGGCGCAGGCGCGCGCCATCTCCGCTTCGTCGTGGGTCTCGATCAGGGCGTCCATGCCGAACCGCTCGGCTTCGGCCAGCAGTTCGGCCGCAAGCGCGTCTTCGATCATGGCCAAGATGATCAGGATGCAGTCGGCCCCCAGGGCCCGGCTTTCGGCGACCTGCCAGGGATCGACCAGAAAATCCTTGCGGAGACAGGGCAGGGCGACCGCATTGCGGGCCGCCGACAGATAGGCGTCGTCGCCCTGGAAGCTGGGTCCGTCAGTCAGAACCGACAGACAAGCCGCGCCCCCGGCCTGATAGGCGCGCGCCAATGCCGGCGGATCGAAGTCGGGACGAATGAGGCCCTTGGATGGGCTGGCTTTCTTGATCTCGGCGATCAGGGCGGGGCGGCCCGTTTCTTCTTCCACGCGCTCCAGAGCGGCGCGAAATCCGCGTGGCGCCGAGGCCGTTCTGGCCAGCGCCTCGATCGCGTCTTGCGAGGTGGCGGCCTTTCGGGCGGCGACCTCGTCGCGCTTGTAGGCGGCGATGCGGTCAAGAACGTCGGTCATGCGTCGTTTTCGGTGTTCAGCGGGGTGTTGGTGATCTGGGCCAGACGGGCCAGGGCCTGGGCGGCGCGACCATCGTCGATGGCCGCTGCGGCGAGCGTTGCGCCCTCCGCCAGATCATTCGCGCGGTCCGCCACCACCAGGGCTGCGGCGGCGTTCAGCAGGACGATGTCACGATAGGGCCCGGTCTGACCTGCCAGCAAGGCGCGCAAGGCCGCCGCGTTCTCTTCGGCGTCGCCGCCGCGAATGTCGTCCAGCGGGCTGCGCGGAAGGCCAGCGTCCTCAGGCGTGACCTGAAAACGGCGCACGGCGCCGTCCTTCCATTCCGCGACGTCCGTAGGGCCGGACGTGGCCAGTTCGTCCAGGCCTTGGCCGTGCACGGTCCAGGCGCGGGTCGCGCCCAAGCGCCCCAGCACCTCGGCCAACGGCTCCAGAAGGCGCGGATCATAGACGCCCATGACCTGACGTTTCGCAGACGCCGGGTTCGAAAGCGGCCCCAACAGGTTGAAGACCGTTCGGAAGCCGATCTCGGCCCGCACGGGTCCGACGTGCCTCATGGCTCCGTGATAGGCGGGGGCGAAGAGAAAACAGATGCCGGCCTCGTCCAGCGCCTTCCGCTGTTCGGCTTGGTCAGCCATCAGGTTGACGCCCAGGATCGAAAGAACGTCGGAAGAGCCTGATTTCGAAGACATCGCCCGGTTGCCGTGCTTGGCGACCTTCAGACCCGCGCCAGCCAGAACCAGGGCTGCGGCGGTGGAGATGTTGTATGTGTGCTGGCCGTCGCCGCCCGTACCGCAGGTGTCGATAACGTCGTAGGGGTGATCCAGCGTCAGGGCCGCCTCGCGCATGGCCCCGGCGAAGGCGGCGATCTCGTCCACCGTCTCGCCGCGTATGCGCAGGGCGGTGACGGCGGCGGCGACCTGGGACGGGGTCGGTTCGCCGCGCAGGCAGGCGGCGAAGAAGGCGTGCGCCTGTTGGGACGTCAGAGGCTGGCCGTCGACCAGGCGGGCCAGGATCGGCTTGAACCCCTCACCCACGGTCAGGCGGCCGCGAGGCGCTTCACGCCGGCGATTTCCAGGAAGTTGGCCAGCATATCGTGGCCATGTTCGGTGGCGATCGATTCCGGGTGGAACTGCACCCCGTGGATCGGCCGGTCGCGGTGTCGCAGCCCCATGATCTCGTCATCGGCGGTCCAGGCTGTCACCTCCAGACAGTCGGGTAGGGTCTCGCGCTTCACGGCCAGCGAGTGATAGCGCGTCGCGGTGAAGGGCGACGGCAGGCCGGTGAAGACGCTCTGGCCCGTGTGGAGGATGGGCGAGGTCTTGCCATGCATCAGGGTCTTGGCGCGGATCACGTCGCCGCCAAAGGCCTGACCGATCGACTGGTGGCCCAGGCAGACGCCCAGGATCGGCATGGAGGCCGGCGCCGTTTCGATCAGCGGCAGGCAGATGCCCGCCTGATCGGGCGCACAGGGACCGGGCGACAACAGAACGGCGGCGGGCTTCAGCGCCCACGCTTCGTCCACCGTCAGATCGTCGTTACGCACCACACGCGTCGGCGCGCCCAACTCCGCGAGGTAGTGGACGAGATTGTAGGTAAAGCTGTCGTAGTTATCGACGACGAGGATCATGTCTTGGCTTCTAGGCGTGGTCTGCCGCCACGCCAAGGCGGCGCGACCGTTAAAGCGCATCTTAACACTGGCTGGTGCAGTTTGCGGCCGTGAAACTGCGCGCCGAAAAAGACATCGCCGACAAGATCGCCGCCGCAAAGGCCAAGCTGATCGAGATCGATCCCTTGCCGCCAAGCCCGCTGGCGGCTCTTGGCGCCGCCGCGCTTGCAGCGACCGCCGCCGTGATCATGGCGAGCGTCGTGGTGATCGGACCCGGCATCCATCTGGACGACCCGGCCGCGACCTATGGCCGCTGACGCCCAAGTCTAAAACGATCAGCCTCTAGCGATTGCCGGTGCGAAAGCGCCAGGCCTCGTCGGCGGCCCGCATCGGCGCGCGCGCCTTGTGCTGGGTCTCGGCGTATTCAGCGGCGGGATCGCTGTCGGCGACCACGCCGGCGCCGGCCTGAACGAAGATGCGATCGTCTGCGAACAGGGCGGTGCGAAGGGTGATGCAGATGTCCGCCTCGCCCCCGGCCGAAATATAGCCGACGCCGCCGCCATAGCCGATGCCGCGCTTTTCGCTTTCCAGTTCGTCGATGACCTCCATCGCTCGAACCTTGGGCGCGCCCGACAAGGTGCCGGCGGGCAACGCCGCCAACAAGGTGTCCACCGCGTCCAGCTTCGGATCGGCCTTGCCGCGCACGTTCGAGACGATGTGCATGACCTGGCTGTAGCGTTCGACGACGAAGCTCTCCGTCACCTCGACCGTGCCCGGCGCCGCGACCCGGCCGACATCGTTGCGGCCCAGATCCAGCAGCATCAGATGCTCGGCCCGCTCCTTGGGATCGGCCAGCAGCTCGACCTCCAGCGCCCGGTCCGCTTCGGGCGTGGCGCCCCGTGCCCGGGTGCCGGCCAGCGGGCGGATGGTGACCTCGCCGTCCTTCAGTCGCACCAGGATCTCAGGGCTGGACCCCGCCAGCTGGAACCCATCGAAGTTCAGATAGAACAAATAGGGCGAGGGGTTCTGGCGACGCAGCGAACGGTAAAAGGCGAAGGGATCCGCTGACCACGGCGCGGAGAACCTGTGGCTGAGCACCACCTGAAAGATGTCGCCGGCCGCGATGTAATCTTTGGCGCGGGCCACCATTTCGCCGAACCCGGCCTCGTCGACCGGCGAGGCGAACATGGGCGACGGCGTTTCCTGCGGCGCGGCGCGCACAGGCAGGGGATCGCGCAGGGCCGTCTCGAACGCCTCCAGGCGGCCGATGGCGGCGTCGAAGGCGTCGCGCGGCGAAGCGGCGGCATCGGGATAGGCGGCGGAGATCAGAACGATCTCGTGACGCACCGAATCGAAGATCGCCACCAGAGACGGCCGCGTCAGAACGGCGTCCGGAAGGTCCAGCGGGTCTGGGTTCGGTTCGCCCAGCGGCTCCAGCAACCGCACCATGTCATAGCCGAACACCCCGAACAGACCGGCGGCCATCGGTGGCAGATCGTCAGGCAGATCGAACCGCGAGGCGGCGATCAGGGCGCGCAACGACTGAAGCGCGGGCAGGGGATCCGGCGTAAAGCGGGCCTTACCGATGGCGTCGCCGCGCGCGACTTCCGCCGCATTGGCCCGACAGCGCCAGACGACGTCGGGGTCCAGCGTCAGGATCGAATATCGGCCGTTGACCGCCCCGCCCTCGACGGACTCGAGCAGACAGGCGTAGGGACGGTCGCGGCCCAGTTTCAGATAGGCCGAAACCGGCGTTTCCAGGTCGTCGATGATCCGACGAACGACGACCTGCGGCCGACCTGCGGACAGGCCGGCCGAGAAGGCGTCGAAATCGGCGGACGCCGCTGTCGCCTGCGTCATTGCGCCGGAGCGACGGGGGTTGCGCTGCCCGTCAGGCCCAGAGCGGCTGCGGCCTGGGCCGGGTCGTTCTTGGCCTTGGAGCGTTGCGCGCCGGCGGTGAAGGACGACTGAACCATGGCCTGAACCAGTTCCTGGGTCAGGCGCGGGCGCACCTGCTGGGCCAGGGGACCGGCTTCTGCGGCGTTGGCGGCGCGGATATTGTCGACCCGGCCGACGACATAGGCGGTCTGCGACGAAGGCTGCGAGAAGGCCTGGCCCTTGGATTGGCCGAACAGGCCCTGCAGCACGCCTTGGCCAAGGGCCTCCTGGGTCGCCTGATTGCGGACGACGCCGGTACGAACCGTCAGAGGCGCGTTGACCGAGCGGGCGACGGCGACGATGTCCTCGCCGTTACGGACGCGGGCGGCCAGTTCCTCGGCCTTGGTCGACAGGCGGCGCTGGGTTTCGCGTTGGATCCATTGGTCGGCCAGTGGGGCGCGAACCTCGGCCAGGGTCGGCAGGGCCGACGGGCGGATGTCGTTGACGCGGATCGCGAAATACTGGCCCTGGCCGGCGTCGATAACGTCGCTTTCGCCCCCCTTGGACAGGCTCCAGGCCGTGTCGAAGATCTGCGGCGGGGCGTTCAGCGCCTGACCGTTCGGCAGTTTGCCGTCCTTGGTGAAGGGCGGCAGATCGACGACGCGACCGCCGGCCTCGCGCGCCGCGTCAGCCAGGTTCTTGCCGGCGGTACGGGCGGCTTCGTACTTCTCGACCTTGGCGTAGGTCTGGGTCTTCACGTCCTCGGCACGCAGTTCCTGGATCAGTTCCTGGCGGGCGCTTTCCAGCGAGGCCGGCGCGGCGGGCTGGACCGCCGTGACCTTGGCGACGGCAAAGCCGACGCCGGCCTGGACCGGATCGGAAACCTGATTGGCTTGCAGGCCGAACACGGCCCCGGCCGTGGCGGCGTCGCCGATGGCCGAGCGGGGGGTGGCGTCGAACGTCGCCGGCGAGATGTTGTTGGCGCGGCCCACGTCGGCTGGCGACTGACCGGCGCGCAGGGCGGCGGCGATCTTCTGCGCCGTTTCGCGGTTGGGCGCGGTCAGGGTGACGAAGGTGCGGGTCTCCGGCTTGCCCAGAGTGTCCTTCTTGAACTCGAAACGTTCGCGAATGCGATCCTCGGAGATCGGAGCGGTGCTGGTCGCCTCAGGCGTGAACAGGACGACGGACACCATGCGGAACTCCGGCGCGCGCAGGCGTTCGGCGTTTTCCTGAATGAAGGCGTTCAGTTGGGCGTCGGTGGGCGCAGGGATCTGACCTGCCATGGCGGACGTGACCTCAAACCAGCGGCCATCCCGCGATTCCAAGGCCGAACCGGCCAGCAGCGCGCCATAGATACGCGGCGCGCGCGCGCCGGCGAAGACCGCAGCGCCGAAATGCTCGGTGGCGTATTGGTCGCGCAGATCCTGCTCCAGCATGGCCGGCGTCAGGTTCTGTTGGGCCAGGGCGGCCTGATAGGCCTGCTGATCGAACTGGCCGGTGACCGAGTTGAAGAAGGCCGGGATCTGGCGGATCTGTTTGACGATCAGCTCCTTGCCCGGGCGGATACCTGCCTTGTAGGCCCAGTTCAGGAAGCCCAACTGCTCGGTCTGCTCGGTCAGGAAGCGGGTGTGGATGTTCTCCGCCACCAGATCCTGATTGGTCAGCGGACGCCCGACCTGCTGTTGAAGCCGCTCGCGCACCTGATCGAAGGCGGTGCGGAACTCGGCTTCGTTCATCGAACGGTCGCCCGCGTCGATGACGTGTTTCGGCCCCAGGTTCGAGAAGACGTCCATGCGCGCCCCAACGATCACGAAACTGATCGCGATCAGGACAAGCAGGGCGGCCGCCCATTTGGATCGGGAAAAGGCGCGGAAGGCGGTCAGCATTCGAAAACCCAGGACAGGCCGATAGCGGCGTCAGCAGTCGCGTATAGTCGGGCGGACCACGCCCCCGCAAGGACAGCATCATGTCCAGATTGCGGCGCGCCCTCTTGGCTTCGCGGTTTCGCCCCCTTAGACAGGCGCCCATGAAACAATCCGTGAAGATGATCGTCGGCAATTGGAAGATGAACGGCGTGTCGGCCAGCTTGGAACAAGCGCAGGCGATACGCGACGCGGTCGCCGGCAGCGGGGGGGCAAGGGTGGTGCTTTGTCCGCCCGCCACCCTGGTCGCGCGCATGGCCGATCTGCTGGACGGCGGCGGCGTCGCCGTCGGGGGGCAGGACTGCCACGCCAAGCCGTCGGGCGCCTTCACCGGCTCGATCTCGGCCGAGATGCTGGCGGATGCGGGTGCGACCGTCGTCATTCTGGGCCATTCGGAACGCCGGACAGCCTTTGGCGAAACGGATGCCGAGGTCGCCGCCAAGGTGGAGGCGGCCATCGCCGCAGGTCTGGAGCCCATCATCTGCGTCGGAGAAACGCTGGAGCAGCGCCAGGCTGGCGACGCCATCGCCGTGGTTTCGGACCAGGTCGCCGGCTCCTTGCCCGACGGCCTGTCCGAACGCGTTTTCGCCGTGGCCTATGAGCCGGTCTGGGCCATCGGCACCGGCCTGACGCCGACGCTCGAGCAGATCGCCGAGGTCCACGCCGCCGTTCGCGTCGCCATCGTCGCCCGATTGGGCGAGGGCGCTAGGACCGCGCCCATCCTTTACGGCGGTTCGGTCAAACCCGAGAACGCGCGCGACATTCTGGCCACGGCCGAGGTCGGCGGCGCTTTGGTGGGCGGGGCATCCCTGAAAGCCGCTGATTTCATGCCGATCATCCAGGCGGCGGCGTGACGTTTGCCCCCGGCGTGCTTCGATGATAGAGGCCGCCGCTTGATCGGCGCAGATCCGCGCCCACATGAATGACGCCATGCTCCAGACCATCCTGCTCGTCGCGATTATCCTCATCGCCGTCTCCCTGACGGGGGTGGTGCTGCTTCAACGGTCCGAGGGCGGCGCGCTCGGCATGGGCGGCGGGCCTTCGGGCTTCATGACAGCGCGCGGCGCGGGCAATCTGCTGACCAAGATCACCTGGATCCTGGCGGCTCTGCTGTTCGGCCTGACCATCGTCCTGACTGTGGTGGGCAACATGGATCGCGCCGCCGTGTCGGGCATCGACGCAGACGCCGTGGGATCGCTGGCGACCCGGCCACAGACCCAGGCTCCGCAGCAGCCCGCCCAGCAACAACCGGCCACGCCGGCTCAACCCGCCGCACCGTCGCTGGACGATCTGGAAGCCAGCCTGCCGTCCGCCGCGGCCCGGCCCGCCCCGGCGCCGGCGCAACAGCCCGCCCAGTAACGGGCGCCCAAACGACCCGAGTTTCCGAAAGCGCGCCGCAGGGCGCGCTTTCTTCTTTTGATCAACAGTCGATTCGCTGTGGGCCGTGCGCGGTTCGCGAATCATGGAGTAAGGTGTCCGCCCATGGCTCGCTATGTGTTCATCACCGGCGGCGTGGTTTCCTCGCTAGGAAAAGGCCTCGCCTCCGCCGCTCTCGGCGCTCTCTTGCAGGCGCGTGGCTACAAGGTCCGCCTGCGTAAGCTGGACCCTTATCTGAACGTCGATCCCGGCACGATGAGCCCGTATCAGCACGGCGAGGTCTTCGTGACCGACGACGGCGCCGAGACCGACCTGGACCTGGGCCACTACGAGCGGTTTACGGGCGTGTCGGCGGCCAAGTCCGACAACATCACCACCGGGCGCATCTATTCGACCATTCTGGAGAAGGAGCGTCGGGGCGACTATCTTGGGGCGACGGTTCAGGTCATTCCCCACGTCACCGACCAGATCAAATCCTTCTGTCTGACGCCCGCCCTGACCGACGACGGCGACGACGTCGATTTCGTCCTGGTCGAGATCGGCGGCACGGTGGGCGATATCGAGGGCCTGCCGTTCTTCGAGGCGATCCGCCAGCTGGGCCAGGACCTGCCGCGCGGCCAGTCGTGCTTCGTGCACCTGACCCTGTTGCCCTTCATCAAGACCGCCGGCGAGATGAAGACCAAGCCGACGCAGCACTCGGTCAAGGAGCTGCGCTCCATCGGCATCCAGCCCGACATCCTCCTGTGCCGCTGCGAGCAGCCGATCCCGGCCGACGAGAAACGCAAGATCGGCCTGTTCTGCAATGTGCGCGAAAGCGGCGTGATCCAGGCGATGGATTCGGCCGACATCTATGCCGTGCCGCTGGACTATCACCGCGAGGGCCTGGACCGTGAAGTGCTGGCTCACTTCGGCATCGTCGATGCGCCTGAACCCGACCTGACCCTGTGGCAGGAGATCTCGCGTCGTCGTCTGCACCCGGACGGCGAAGTCACCATCGCCGTGGTCGGCAAATACACCGTTCTGAAGGACGCCTATAAGTCGTTGATCGAGGCGCTGCATCATGGCGGCGTGGCCAATAACGTCAAGGTCAACATCGACTGGGTCGAGGCCGACACCTTCGAGGGCGATCCTGAGGCCTGCGAGGAGCGTCTGCAGGGCGCCCATGCCGTCCTGGTGCCCGGCGGCTTCGGCGAGCGCGGTTCGGAAGGCAAGATCGAGGCGGCCCGCTTCGCCCGCGAGCGCAACATTCCCTATTTCGGCATCTGTTTCGGTATGCAGATGGCGGTGATCGAGGCGGCGCGGAACCTGGCCGGCTATCCCAAGGCCTCGTCGACCGAGTTCGGCCCGACCGCAGAGCCCGTCGTCGGCTTGATGACCGAATGGACCCAGGGCAACCAGCGGGTTCTACGCCAGCAGGGCGGCGACCTGGGCGGCACCATGCGCCTGGGCGCCTATGATTCGACGTTGACCACCGGATCGAAGATCGCCGAGATCTATGGCGCGACCGCCATCAGCGAACGTCACCGGCACCGCTACGAAGTCAATATCAACTATCGCGAGGCGATCGAGGCCAAGGCGGGTCTGGTGTTCGCCGGTCTGTCGCCCGACGGCGTCTTGCCCGAGACGGTGGAGCGCCCGGATCACCCCTGGTTCATTGGCGTGCAATATCACCCCGAGCTGAAGAGCCGTCCCTTCGCGCCGCACCCCTTGTTCGCCAGCTTCATCGGCGCGGCTGTGGTCCAAAGCCGGCTGATGTGACGTAACGCCGTTCACGGACCTGCGATTCCACCCGGCGCGCCTTTTGCGTTAAGAGGGTTGGAGCGGATCGATTTGGCACGATCCGCATATCTTGGAACCGTCGATGATCGGCGAGCTGCTTTATCATTTGCACCGGCACGTCCGCCTGGTCCTAATCGCCGGAGGGCTGGTGCTCGCCCTGGGCGCCGCCTTGATCGGCTACGAGGCCGTTCGGCATATGGATGAACCGCCGGCCCGCCAAGCGGCTGCGCCCCACGCCTAGCGCGCGGGTTTCTTGTCGATCAACGGCAATCCGAGGGCGTCGGGCGCTGCGTCGCCGCCTGGGCCCAACGCCTTCTGCATGAAGACCACGTCGCGCCAATCGTCATGCTTCCATCCTGCAGCCTTGAAGACGCCGGCGTCGGCAAAGCCGCGCGTGCGGTGAAGCGCGACGGAGCCGGTGTTTTCCGAATCGCCGATCACGGCGACCATCTGGCGAAGACTCATCGCTTCGCAGCGCGCGATCAAACCGTCCAACAGCGCCCCGGCGACGCCGTTGCCCCGGGCCCAGGGCGCGACATAGATCGAATCCTCGACCATGTAGCGATAGGCTTGGCGCGTGCGAAATGGCCCGGCATAGGCGTATCCGGCGACCCGCCCGTCGATTTCGACGATCAGACGCGGCAGGCCCAAGGCCTCGACCGCCGCGAATCGCGCCGCCATTTCTGTCTCGTCTGGCGGCTCCAGCTCGAAGGTGCCGCGGCCGTTGGCCACGCTCTCGGCATAAATGACGGTGATGGCGGCGATGTCGTCAGGTCGGGCGTCGCGAACCGTGTGTGTCGTCACGCCGTCTCCCAGCCCTTGTCGATGGCCCAGACGGCGAAGGCGTAATCGTGGGCGACTTCCTTCAGATAGTCGAACCGTCCGGCCGCGCCGCCGTGACCCGCCTCCATATTGATCTTCAGCAGCACCGGCTTGCCGGACGTGGTCGCGGGCCGCAGCTTGGCCACCCATTTCTCCGGCTCCCAATAGGTGACACGCGGATCGGACAGGCCGCCGGTGGCCAGGACGGCCGGATAGGCCTTGGCCTCGACCTGATCGTAGGGGCTGTAGCTGAGCATATAGTCGTAGGCGGCCGGATCTTCGATCGGATTGCCCCATTCGGGCCATTCCGGCGGCGTCAGCGGCAGGGAGGTGTCGCTCATGGTGTTGATCACGTCCACGAACGGCACCTGGCCGATGACACCGGCCCACAGGTCGGGGCGCATATTGTTGACCGCGCCCATCAGGAGGCCGCCGGCCGATCCTCCTTGGGCCACGATCTGGCCGGCGGAGGCGTATTTGCCGTCGATAAGGTGTTCGGCCGCAGCGATGAAATCGGTGAAGGTGTTCTTCTTCGTCATCCTGCGGGCGTCCAGGAACCAGCCCCAGCCCTTGTCCGATCCGCCGCGGATGTGGGCGATGGCGTAGATCCAGCCGCGATCCACCAGCGACAGGCGATTGGTCGAGAAGCTGGCCGGCATGGGAATGCCGTAGGAGCCATAGCCGTAAAGCAGCAGGGGGGCGGAGCCGTCGACCGGCGTCGACTTGCGCCGCAGCACCGTCACCGGCACCAGTTGCCCGTCGGACGCCGGGGCGTTCAAGCGTTCGACGACATAGTCTTCGATATTATGGCCGGACGGAATCTGCTGCGTCTTTCGCAGGGTCCGTTCGCGCGTCGCCAGATCGTAGTCGTAGGTCTGGGTCGGGGTGGACGGCGAGTTGTAGGCGTAGCGGGTCGTATTGGTCTCGAACTCCGACGCGCCTGCCAGCGACAGGGCGTAGGCGGGTTCGTCCACGGCGATCGCGTGTTCATCGCCAGCGCGGTCGCGAATGATGATGCGGGTGTTGGCGTCGGCGCGTTCCTGTCGGGCCAGGTGGTCCTTGGTCAGGTCCAGACCTTCGATGAAGCGACCCGGCGTGTGGGCCACCAAATCCGTCCAGTGCGCCTTGGCCGGCGTCTCGGTCGGGGCCTGGACGATCTTGAAATCGATGGCGTCGTCGGCGTTAGTGCGGATCACCCAGCGGTCGCCCCAGTGATCAACGTCGTAGCGGGTGGCCACCACGCGCGGCTCCAACACCACAGGCTCTGCGGTCGGGGCGGCGGCGGGGATGTAGCGCGCCTCGGACGTCTCCTGGTTCTGGATGCCGATGACGATGAACCGGTCGTCGGCGGTGCGACCCACGCCGATGAACATACCGTCGTCGGCCTCTTCATAGACCAGGGTGGTTTCGCCGCCTCGTGCGGGACGGCGGAAGATCTTGTCCGGGCGGCCATTGTCGTCGCGGTTGGTCCAGAAGATCCACTGGCTGTCCGGCGAGAAGACGAAGTCGCCGGTGGCGCTGTCGATCACGGCGGGCAGAACCTCGTCGGTCGCCAAATCCTTGACGTAGATCTTGTGCACCTCTGACCCCTGCGCGTCCTCAGCGTAGGCGAACAGGGCGTGGTCGGGGCTGTGGGAGGCGGCGGAGATTTCCGAATAGGCCTTGCCCTTTGCCAGCTCGTTGGCGTCCAGCAGCAGTTGCGGCGTCGGGGCGACGATGAAGTTCTTGATGACCGACTGGCCGTCGACGATCCACGTCCCCTGGCGCTCGACCCGCATATAGCGGGGGTGCTGATCGCCGGTCTTGTATTCGACATAGTAGTTCCAGCCGCCGTCGGGCGCGGGAACCGAGCTGTCGTCTTCCTTGATACGGCCGCGCATCTCGGTGAACATCGTCTCTTGCAGCGGCAGGGTCGAGGCCATCATGGCTTCGCGATAGGCATTCTCGGCCGTCAGATGATCCTTGACCTCGGCCTTGATCAGGGTCGGGTCACGCAGAACGGCCTGCCAGTGATCGTCCTTCATCCACTGATAGTCGTCGGTGCGGGTGCGACCCAGCTGTTCGATGACGACGGGGATTTTCTTGGCGACGGGAGCTTGGGGCATCGAGGTTCCGGCGGTTTGGCGCGCAAGGCCGAGGGTAGGGGCGGGGACGGCGGCGGCCAGCGCCGTCGCCGCCGTGGACATGATCACTTGCCGACGGTTCATCGGTCGCCTCCCGTTATGAAATCCGAAGGTCGCACCTTGCGGGCGACCGACGGCGAAGGTCAATGCGGCGGCGACGGTTCAACCCGCCAGAGCATCGACCGACAGGCGCTGCAACAGGACGCCGCCCTGACCCACGGCGGCCAGGCGGCTTGAGACGTGGCCCAGAACGTTGGCCGCATAGACCTCGTACAGGTCCAGCTTACCCTGAAGCCACGCAGGATCGCCGTCGTTGGCGTCCAGTCGGGCCTTGGCCGCCAAAGCGCCCTTGGCCAGCATCCAGCCGCCGACCACGTCGCCCAGCAGTTTCAGATAGGCGTCTGCGGCGGCCAGAACGTCTGCGGCGGCGTTCGCGTCCGCCTTCTGATCCAGCAGCCACAGGGTCGCGTCCTCCACCGCCTCGATGGCCGTGGCGAATCGCTCGACCGGCTTGCCGGAATAGAGCCGACCCAGATCGTCCAGCGTGGTCTTCATGTCCGCGATAACGGCCTTGGCCGATTCGCCGCCGTCCATCGACAGTTTGCGACCGACCAGATCCATCGCCTGGATGCCGTTGGTGCCTTCGTAGATCGGGGCGATCCGGGAGTCGCGATAGTATTGCGCCGCGCCGGTCTCTTCGATGAAGCCCATGCCGCCATGCACCTGAACGCCCAGAGAGGCGACTTCGCAGCCGACGTCCGTTGACCAGGCCTTGGCGATGGGAGTGAACAGGTCCTCGCGGCCCTTCCAGCGACGCCGGTCCTCTTCGGTCGCGGCGTGACGCGCCAGGTCGGCGGCGACCCCGGTGGACAGGCAGATGGCGCGGGCGGCCGAAATCTTGGCTTTCATCACGCCAAGCATTCGGCGCACGTCCGGATGATCGAAGATCGGCGCATTGGCTTCACCGGTCCAGACCGAACGCCCCTGACGCCGTTCCAGCGCATAGGCCAGGGCGTGCTGATAGGCGCGCTCGGCGATGCCGACGCCCTCCACGCCAACGGCCAGACGCGCCGCGTTCATCATGACGAACATATGGGCCAGCCCCTGGTTTGGCTGGCCGACCAGTTCGGCCGTGGCGCCTTCATAGCTCATGACGCAGGTCGGCGAGGCATGGATGCCCAGCTTGTGCTCGACTCCGACGGGCCGGAAGGCGTTGCGGTCGCCCAGGCTGCCATCGTCCTTGACCGCGAACTTGGGCGTCAGGAACAGGCTGATCCCTTTGGGGCCCTTGGGCGCGTCCGGCAGGCGGGCCAGCACCAGATGCACGATGTTGTCGGTGGCGTCGTGGTCGCCCCATGTGATGAAGATCTTCTGCCCGTTCAGCGCATAGGTCCCGTCGCCGTTCGGCGTGGCGGTGGCGGTCAGGGCGCCCAGGTCAGAACCCGCGCCCGGCTCGGTCAGAACCATGGCGCCCGTCCATTCGCCACTGACCAGCTTGGTCAGATATTTGGCCTTCTGCGCTTCCGTGCCGACCTGTTCCAAGGCCTCGATTGCGGCCAGCGACAGCATGGGGCACAAGCCGAAGGCCATGTTGGCGGAATGAACCGTCTCATAGGCCGCCAGTTCCAAAGCCTTTGGCAGGGCCTGGCCGCCCGCCTCGGTGGAGGCCGACAGGCCGGTCCAGCCGCCGGCGGCGAACTGGCGATAGGCGTCGGCGAAACCCGGCGCAGCCGTGACCGAACCGTTGGCGTAGGTCGAACCCTGTTGATCACCGGTCCGGTTCAGCGGCGCCAGCACCTCCTGCGAAAACTGACCCGCCGCCTCGATCACGGCGGCGGCGACGTCGGCGTCGTAGTCGGGAAAGGCGCCGGTCGCGGCGACGTCGGTCATTCCAGCGACAGCTTCAAGGGTGAAGGCCAGGTCTCGGACGGGCGCGCGGTAGGTCATGGGTTTCCTCAGTCGGCTTTGCGGCCTAAGTGCCGCGTCGGGGCAGGGTGTCGCAAGCGTCTTGGCGAGCCGCCCCGTCTCTGTGCAAGGTGACGTAGTGCCGTCACGGAAGGGAAGCCATGGGCGAGCCGCGAAATCGATATTCGACCGTCTCCCTGCTGCTGCATTGGGGTATCGCCCTTGCGGTCCTGATTCAGGTGCTGCTGATCACGGCGCATGAGAACACCGAAGGCCCGATGTCCAGCCAGTTCGTGATGCTGCACAAGTCGCTGGGTCTGAGCATTCTGGTGCTGACGCTGGCGCGCATCGGCTGGCGTCTGGCCCATCCTGCCATCGCCCTGCCTAGCGACCTGCCGCGTTGGCAGAGGCTGGCGGCGCGCGCGACCCATGTGTTGTTCTATCTGGCGCTGATCCTCATTCCGATGACCGGCTGGCTGGCCTCGTCGGCTGGCGGTCGGGCGATCCAGTGGTTTGGCCTGTTTGAATGGCCGTTGCTACCGATCAGCGGAGGACGCGAGGTGGCGCGCGGCTTCATGGCGGTGCATGGGTTGGCCGTGAAGGGACTGTATGTGCTGATCGCCCTGCACGTGCTGGCGGCGTTGAAGCATCAGTTCATAGATCGCGACAATGTGCTGCATCGCATGATCCCCCTGATCCCGCGCCGACCGTGAGCGCCACGCCGGACGAGGCCGCAAGGGCGCTTGCGGACGGCGCGCTGATCCTGTTGCCGACCGAGACGGTCTATGGACTGGGCGCCGACGCGGGGAATGCCGAGGCGGTCGCGGCCATCTTCGCCGCCAAGGGACGGCCGCGGTTCAACCCGCTGATTTCTCACGTCGCGGATGCGGAGGCGGCGGCGCGTATCGGCGCGTTCGACGCGACGGCGCACGCCCTGGCTCAGGCGTTCTGGCCGGGGCCGCTGACCCTGGTGACGCCAATCCGCGATGCGAGTCACGTATGCGATCTGGCGCGGGCCGGTCTGGACAGCGTGGCGATCAGGGTGCCGGCCCACCCGACCGCCCGCGCCGTGCTGGCGGCGTTCGGCGGTCCGGTCGTCGCCCCCTCGGCCAACCGGTCCGGCCGGCCCAGCCCGACCACCTTCGCCGATGCGGTGGAAGAGACGGGTTTCGCCGTCGCCGCTGCGGTCGATGGCGGCGACTGTCAGGTGGGGCTGGAAAGCACGGTCGTCTCGGTGCTGGACGGGCAGACGGCTCTGTTGCGACCCGGCGCCGTCACCCGGGACCAGATCGAGTCCGTCGTCGGGCCCCTGGCGGGCGGCGGGCAAGGGCATCGTTCGCCGGGACGGCTGGCGTTGCACTACGCCCCCGATGCGCCGGTGCGGATCGAGGCGACGGCGGCGCGGGCGGGGGAAATCCTGCTGGGGTTCGGTCCGGGCGTTGGCGATCCGCGATGGAGCCTGAGCCCCAGCGGCGATCCGGCCCAGGCGGCGGCCAACCTGTTTCGCCTGTTGCGTGAGGCGGACCGTCAGCGCCCGGCCGGCATCGCCGTCTCGCCCGTGCCGCAGACGGGCCTGGGCGAGGCCATCAACGACCGCCTGCGTCGCGCCGCCGGTTTCGTGGGCTAGTTCGGCCGCTAGCCGAACCGCGCCTGGATATCGACGCTGGACTGACGGCCGACCGCACCCAGGCAACTGGTCAGCCATTCGTCGGCGGCGGCGCGGCCGCGCGCCTTCAAGTCGTTCAGGAAGGTCCATTCCGTGTTGAACTTGGTCCGCAGCGACAGATCCGACAGCCAGCGGTCGGCCTCGATGGCGTGTAGCCGCACATGGCGATAGGGGCCCTGGCCACCCACGTCGATCTGGCCCTGACCGATCATTTCGCCGGCAATGGCCATGGCGCGCAGTTCGGCGACCAGGGGCGCAATGAAGACGATCTCGTTCAGCCGATCCATGATGTCGGCGGCGCTTCGAGGCGTTTCTTCGCGGGTCATGGGGTTCAGCGTGACCAGCAGCACATCGTCGGGCGTGTCCTCTCCCGTCAGGGGCCACAGCGGCGGATTGGTCAGATAGCCCCCGTCCCAATAGGGTTCGCCGTCGATCTCCACCGCCTGAAACAGGTGCGGCAGACAGGCCGAAGCCATCAGGACGTCTGCGTTGATCTCCTTGGCGGTGAAGACCCGCGCCCTGGCCTGACGCACGGCGGTGGCGGCGACGAACAGCTTGATGTCGGAGGCCTGAACGGCGCCGAAATCCACGGCGGCCTTCAGAACTCGTTTCAGAGGGTTATGGTTCAGTGGATTGAATTCATAGGGGCTCATGGACAGGGCCAAGGTTTCGCCCGCGCGCCAGAACGGGTTGTCTTTCATCCAGTCGGGCGGCTGGGCCGCATTCCATAGGGCGCTGTCGCCAAAGACGTTGCGACCGCCGGATTGGTTGACCTCGCGCCACAGCCGATCCAGTGCGGCGCGGGCGTCGCCTGCCGCCAGGCCGGACACCAGGGTCGTGCCGTTCATGGCCCCGGCCGAGACGCCGGAGACGGCGCGGAAATCCAGCCGGTCGTCCTCCAGCAGCCGGTCCAGCACGCCCCATTGAAACGCCCCGTGCGCCCCGCCGCCTTGAAGCGCCAGACAGATGGGCCGTTTTCCGGGCGCCGGCGCCGTATCCGACGGCTGGGAGGCCTTGCGTCTGAAGATCGCCATGTCGCCCCCGAAATCGGCGCCCGTCTGTCAGGCCTTATTGCGCGGTCCAGCCGCCATCGATGGAGAAGCTGGCCCCATTGGCTGACGCGCCCAGGTCGCTGACGAGATACAGGAAGACGCCGGTCAACTCCTCGGTCGTGACGAACCGCTTGGTCGGCTGAGCCGCCAGGATGACGTCGGTCAGCACCTGATCCTCGGTCATGTTGCGGGTGCGGGCCTGGTCGGCGATCTGTTTGGCGACGATGGGCGTCTCGACGAAACCGGGGCAGATGGCGTTGCAGGTGATGTTGTCGCGCGCCAGCTCCAGGGCGACCGTCTTGGTGAAGCCGATAATCCCGTGCTTGGCCGCGACATAGGCGGATTTGAACGGGCTGGCGACCAGGCCATGGGCCGAGGCCATGTTGACGATCCGGCCACGCCCTTGCGCCTTCATGATCGGAATGGCGGCGCGTGTGGCGTAGAAGGCCGAAGACAGGTTGATGGCGATGATCTTCTCCCACTGATCCGCAGGGAAGTTCTCGACCGCCTCGACGTGTTGGATGCCAGCGTTGTTGACCAGGATGTCCAGCCGACCCAGCTCGCGCTCGGCGAAAGCGACCATATCGGCGATCTGGTCGCCGTTCGTCATGTCGGCGGGATGATAGAGGATGCGACGACCGGACGATGCCTCAAGATCGGCGCGCGTGCGTTCGATCTCGGCTGGATCGCCCAGGCCGTTCAGCACCACGTCGCCGCCCGCCGCCGCCACGGCCCTCGCCAAGGCCAGGCCGATCCCGGATGTAGACCCCGTAACGACCGCGACCTGACCGGACAGATCGCCGATCTGGCGAAGCGGCGAGGGCTGGTCTTCGGTCGAGGAATGTGGCCGTTCTGACATGGCTGCGCCCTTGGTTGTCTTTCGGTCGAGACTAACGGCAGGACGGGGCGGGGATCAAGAATTTCCCGACCTGATGAATATCCAGTCGCTGTCGGTGGAGGCGGCCTTGTCGAAACGATAGCCGTCGCGGTCGAAAGCCTTCAGGTCGGCGACCTGTTCCACCCGCTCATCGATGGCGAAACGGGTCATGGCCCCGCGCGCCTTCTTGGCGAAGAAGGAGACGATGCGCGTCTCCCCGTTCTTTTCCTCGCGGAACTGGGGCGTGACCACGGGCAGTTTCAGGGCCTTGGCGTCGACCGCGCCGAAATATTCCTGGCTGGCCAGATTGACCAGGGTCGGATCGGCCTGACCTTCGGCATCCGAATTCAACTGCTTCGAAATGCGGTCGCCCCAGAAATCATAGAGGCTGGCCCCGCGTCGGGTCTTCAGACGCGTGCCCATTTCCAGGCGATAGGGCTGGATGCGATCCAGCGGGCGCAGCAGCCCATAGAAGCCCGACAGGATGCGAACGTGGTCTTGGGCGAAGTCCAGCGCCTTGGCGCCCAGTTCACGCGCCTTCAGCCCCTCATAGACGTCGCCCGCGAAGGCGAAGGCGGCCTGGACCCCATCGGTCGATTCGGGATCGAAGGCCTTGAACCGTTCGACGTTCAGGGTCGCCAGATCGTCCGAAATCCCCATCAGTCGACGCAGGTCGGCCTTGGTCTGGCGTCGCGCAGTCACCGAAAGACTGGCCGTGTCTTCGAGAAAACGACGCGCCGTCGCCGGCAGGGCCGAATCCGGTTGATTGAAGTCGAGGCGCTTGGCGGGGGAAAGAACGATCAGCAAGACAAGGCTCCGTTGCAGCGCCGCTGACATAAGCCGCTTTGGCCCGGATTTGAACCGCGCGGCTTTGTGTCGCGACGTCGTGAAAAACCGACTAGCCTTAAGCCATGACGATCCCCTTGCCCGAGCGACGGACCCGCGAGTTCCATGGGGTCCACCCTGAGGTTTTCGAACGCGAAATCCGGCCTGCAGGACGGCCCGCGATCATGCGGGGTCTGGTGGATGACTGGCCTGCGGTCCAGGCAGGCAAGGCCGGCGGGAAGGCGTTGGCTGACTATCTTTCGCCGCTCACCGGACCGCAACCGGCGCCGGTTCTGAGCATCCCGCAAGATCAAGCCGGACTGTTTTTCTACGACGAGACGCTGACCGGCACGAACTTCGAGACGTTGCCGATGCCGTTGACGGCGCTGTTTCAGCGGCTTCTGGACCTGGAGGGCGTTGACCAACCGCCGTCGATGGCCGCCCAATCCTTGGCCGAACCGGCGGCGGCCCCGGGTTTCAGCGCGGCCAATCCTGCGCCTTTGCCGGTGCACGGCGCCGTGGCGCGTCTGTGGATCGGCAACGCAGCGATCGTCCAGACCCATCATGACATGAACGAGAATATCGCCTGCGCGGTCGCCGGCCGTCGGCGATTCACCTTCTTCCCACCGACCCAGACCGGCAACCTGTATCTGGGGCCTTTCGAGCGGACGTTGGCGGGTCCGCTGACCAGCATGGTCAGGCTGGACGCGCCTGATCACGCGCGATTTCCTAACTTTCATAAGGCCTGGGCCGAGGCGGAAACGGCGGATCTGGAGCCTGGGGATGCGCTCTACATCCCCTATATGTGGTGGCACCATGTGCAGTCGTTCGACACCTTCGCCATGCTGGTGAACTATTGGTGGAACGCCGCGCCGCCCCAGCTTCGACCTATGGAAGCGCTGATCCATGCCATGCTGGGCGTGCGCGATTTACCCGCCGAACAACGCGAAGCTTGGCGCGGTATGTTCGACGCCTTCGTCTTCGACGCAGGCGACACGCCAGGCGGCCATCTGGCGCCCTCGGCTAGGGGTATGCAGGGGCCGCTATCGCAGGCGCGCGCCGATCATTTGAAAGCGGCGCTGGCGGCGAACATGACCCGACGCTCATAGGTCAAAACAGCACCGCAGGGTTCATGATCCGCTTGGGATCGATGGCGCGGCGGATGGCGGCCATCGTCTCGATTTCCAGCGGCGACTTGTAGCGTTTGACCTCTTCGGTCTTCAGGCGGCCCAGACCATGTTCGGCCGAGATGGAGCCATCGTAGCGGGCGACGACGTCGTGGACCACTTGGGAGCCTTCCTTCCAGCGACCGATGAAGGCGGGAATGTCCTGACCCACGCCGGGCAGAATGTCGTAATGCAGATTGCCGTCGCCGACGTGGCCGAAGACAGAGATCCGGGCTCCGGGATGGAAGCGTTCGACCGCGGCCGAGGCCTCGTCGATGAAGTCGGCGATGCGGCTGATGGGCACCGAGACATCGTGTTTCCAACCGCCGCCCTCGGGCTTCAAGGCTGCCGAATGCTCCTCGCGAAGACGCCAGAAGGCGGCGCGCTGGGCGTCGTTCTGGGCGATGGCGGCGTCGGTGATCAGCCCTTCTTCGAAGGCGACCTCCAGCAGAGCCTGCATCTGGGCGTCGGCGCCGCCGGGCGTGCCGGAGGCGATCTCGATCAGGACGTACCAGTCGGGCGTCGAGTCCAGCGGTTCGCGGGTGTCGGGAATATTCTTGAGCACCAGTTCCATGCCCAGACGTTTCATCAGCTCGAAGGCCTCAACCCCGCCGCCGGTTTCGGCCTTGGCGCGGGCCAGCAGTTCGACGGAGGCGGCTGCGGTGTGCAAGCCGACGACCGCGACGGCGCGTGACCGCATGATGGGGAACAGTTTCAGCGTCGCGGCGGTGACGACCCCCAGCGTGCCCTCGGCGCCGATCAGCAACTGCTTTAGGTCATAGCCGGTGTTGTCCTTCCTCAGCCGCTTCAGGCCCTTGAACACCTCACCATTGGGCATGACGGCTTCGACGCCCAGCACCAGATCGCGCATCATGCCGTAGCGCAGAACCTGGGTGCCGCCGGCGTTTGTCGAGATGACGCCGCCGATGGTGGCCGAACCCTCGGCCGCCAGGCTGAGCGGGAAATAGCGGCCCGCCGCCGTCGCCGCCTGCTGGGCTTCCAGCAGAGTCAGACCGGCCTCGACCGTCATGGCGTCGTCCAACGGGGTGACGTCGCGGACAGCGCGCATCTTGCGCGTCGACAGCAGGACTTCGCCAAAAGGAATTTGGCCGCCGACCAAGCCTGTGCCGCCGCCGTGGGGTGTGATTGCCACGCCTTCACGCGCGCAGATCGTGACGGCTTTCGCTGTTTCCTCGACCGAACGGGGTGTCAGCAGGATCGGCGTATGGCCGGTCCAGCGGTTGCGCCATTCGGTCAGATAGGGGGCGACGACCTCTGGATCCTGGGTCCAGCCGCCCGGACCCAGCGCGGCCTTCAGTTCATCGAGAACGGCGGAGGAGGGGGCGGGCGTGCTCATGCCCCCTTTTGTCAGGCGTCGCCGTTCTGTGGAAGGGCCGGCGGGGCCTCAGACGTCGAGTTCTTCTTTCACGAACTGGGCGTTTTCCTGAATGAACTGGAACCGAGCCTCGGCGCGTTTGCCCATGAGCCGTTCGACCAAATCCTCGACGCTGGACTCGGCATCGGGAACGGTGATGCGCGCCAAGGTCCGCTTCTTGGGGTCCATCGTGGTCTCTTTCAGCTGAGACGCCATCATCTCGCCCAGCCCCTTGAACCGCCCGATCTCGGTCTTCTTGCCCTTGAAGACGGTGGCCATCAGCTCGTCGCGGTGGGCGTCGTCGCGGGCGTATTCGCTCAAGGGACCGGCGCTGATCCGGTACAGGGGCGGCAGGGCCATGAAGACCCGACCCTGACGGATCGTCTCTGGCATGACGCGGTAGAAGAAGGTGATCAGAAGCGCCGCGATATGGGCCCCGTCCACGTCGGCGTCGGTCATGATGACGATCCGCTCGTAGCGCAGGTCGTCGATGTTGAACCGATTTCCGGGCTGCACGCCCAAGGCCAAAGCCAGGTCGGACAGTTCGACATTCTGGCGCAGCTTGTCGGCGGTGGCGGACGCCACGTTCAGGATCTTGCCGCGTAGGGGCAGGATGGCCTGGGTCGTGCGGTCGCGCGCCTGTTTGGCCGAGCCGCCGGCCGAATCGCCTTCGACGATGAACAGCTCCGTGCCTTCGGCAGCCTGGCGGCTGCAGTCGGACAGCTTGCCGGGCAGGCGCAGCTTGCGGGTGGCGGCGGCGCGCTGGACCTCCTTGTCCTTACGGCGGCGCAGGCGGTCCTCGGCGCGGTCGACGACGAAGCCCAGCAGGGCGTTGGCCTGTTTGGGGCTTTCGGTCAGCCAGTGGTCCAGCGGGTCGCGAAGCAGCTGTTCGACCAGACGCGCGCCCTCGGGCGAGGACAGGCGGTCCTTGGTCTGACCCTGGAACTCGGGGTTTCTGATGAAGACGCTGATCAGGGCGCCGGCGTTGGCGGTGACGTCTTCGGCGGTGATGATCCCGGCGCGCTTTTCGTTGGTCAGCTCGCCATAGGCCTTCAGGCCCTTGACAAGGGCGGCGCGAAAACCGGCCTCGTGCGTGCCGCCGTCGGGCGTGGAGACGGTGTTGCAGTAGGACTGGATGAAGCCGTCAGCCTCGCCGAAGCCGATGGGCGACCAGGTGACGGCCCATTCGAAGGCGCCGGCCTCGCCCTGCCGCTCGGCGCGACCGGCGAAGGTGGGGGTGACAGTGTCCAGCTGACCGATGCGGTCCGCCAGGGCGTCCGACAGACCACCGGGGAAGTGAAGCAGGGCCTGGGCTGGGGTGGCGTCGGTGATCCGTTCCTGTGCGCAGGTCCATCTGATTTCCACGCCGCGGAACAGATAGGCCTTGGAGCGGGCCATGCGGAACAGGCGAGCCGGCTTGAACGCCGCGCCCATGCCGAAGATTTCATCGTCCGGCTTGAATCGGATCAGGGTGCCGCGTTTCTTGGACGGCTGGATCTGCTGGATCGGGCCAAGGACGTGGCCACGAGAGAAGGACTGCTTCCACTCGAAACCGTCACGCCAGACGGTGACGTCCAGATGTTCCGACAGGGCGTTGACGACCGAGACGCCGACGCCGTGCAGACCGCCTGATGTTTCATAGGCCTTGCCGGAGAATTTGCCGCCGGAATGGAGGACGGTCATCACCACCTCCAGCGCCGATTTGCCGGGGTGTTTCGGGTGCGGATCGACCGGGATGCCGCGCCCGTCGTCACGCACGGACAGATAGCCGTCTGCGTCCAGATCGACGGTGATCAGCTTGGCGTGGCGAGCCACGGCCTCGTCCATCGCGTTGTCGAGCACTTCGGCGAACAGGTGGTGCAGAGCGCGTTCGTCGGTGCCGCCGATATACATCCCCGGCCGTTTGCGGACCGGCTCCAGCCCTTCCAGCACCTCGATGGACGAGGCGGAGTAGCCGGTGGCGGCGGCTGTGGTCGCAGCAGCCTGGACGGGTTTGGGCGTTGGCTCCGACACAGGCGCAACGGCGGGCGCAACCGCGGGCGGGATCACCGCAGCAGGCTGTGACGCCTTTTGGGGCGGCTTGGGTTTGCGAGCTTCGGGTTCGTCGTCAAAAGCGAAGAGGTCGGCGGCCATCTGCATAGTCTGAGGCGATTCGGGGCCGATTTTGGTAGGCCCCTGCGGCCGGGCGAGCAAGCGGCGCACGCACAGGGGCGGCATCGAAGGTCACGGCGCGGGCGGTGATGGCCAGCATCAACACCCACGGCAGGTTGGCGTGGGTCAGCAGAACGCTTTCCGACAAGCTCAGCGCCGTGAAGCCGGCCAGATAGCCGATGCTCCAATAGCCCTCGCGTGCGCCGAGGCCATTCAGTCGCGCCACGATCAGCACGGCCGAGATGGCCATGATCGTCCCGACCGCCGCCGCGCCGGGCCAGCCCAATTGGACCAACAGGTCGATCCAGCCGTTGTGCGCCGACGGCACGGGCCATTGGGTTTCGATGCGGATTTCCCGCGCCGGGACGGAATCGACACCCCAGAAGGCGCTGAAGCCGTATCCGGTCCAGGGACGTTCGGCGACCTTTCGCATCAAGGCCTCCCAGATCAGGGTTCGCCCGGTCAGAGACGGATCCTTGCCCAGGGCTTCCAGAATGGCGGCGGAATCGGAGTTCCACAGCCAGGTCGCGCTGGCCGCGACGACTACGCCGATCCAGACGCCGACGACGGTGATCACGGCGCCGCCCTGTTTCAGCGTCCACCACCCGCCGATCATGCCCACGCCCAGCAGCCAGCACAGCAAGGAGGTCTTGGACTGGGTGGCGATGACCAGCAGGGTGGTCAGGGCGAGCGCCGTGATGGCCGGCCAGAAACCGCCCCTTCGCCCCGCGATCTGATCGGCGGCCAGAACGGCGGCGGCGGAGACGGCGCCCACCACCATGACCAGACCCATCTGGTTCTTTTCGTACCACAGGCCGCGCCACAGGCCGGCGTTGTCGAACTGGTGCACGCCGACCTTGGGATAGGCGAACACCATGATCAGACTGCCGATCGCCATGACCAGGCAGGTGTGCATCAGAAGACGGGGTAGGGCGACGTCGCGAAAGCGTGCGCCCAGATAGACGGCGAAGGCGCTGTTGATCGCCATGGCGATGACCCGCCGCTCGGTCACGCCGGGGTCGATGGACCAGTATTGCGAAGCGAAGGCCAGGGCGACCAGGGCGAACATCATCAGCCAGGCGGGCCAGGCGCGGATCACCCGGTCGAATCGGAACACGATCAGGCCCGCGATCACCGCATAGACCGGCAGCCACATCAGGCGCAGCACCGGTGTCTCGGCCTGATCGGGAGCGATGACCGGGGCGATCAGGGCGCCGGTCAGCATGAAGACGACGAAGCCGGCCGCCCACTGTTCCCACAGCGGCGGCGAATCATCCGGGGTCATGACAGGCGAGGCGCGCACGGCCGAACAGTCCGCGTGCGCGCTTAAGGAACCGTGATCGCGGCGGAAAAGGCGGCCAGACCATGCTCCAGATCGGCGATCAGATCGGTCGGGTCTTCCAGCCCGATATGCAGTCGCAAAAGCTCGCCCTCCAGCACCGGCGGATGGGCGCGGTAAGCCATCTGATGCGTCTCGTGCGTGATCAGGCTTTCGAAACCGCCCCAAGAATAGCCCAGGCCGAACAGGGGCAGTGCGTTGAGAAACGCCTCGCCCGCCACCGTATCGCCGCCCTTCATCACCACGCCCATCAACGACGCCGCGCCGGTAAAGTCGCGCGCCCACAGATCATGACCCACAGACCCGACCAACGGCGGATAGAGAACACGCGACACCTCGGGCCGGTCCTGAAGCCAGGCCGCGACGACCAAGGCCGAGCGCGCCTGTTCGGCGTATCGCAATGCAAGGGTGCGGAGCCCCCGCAGCGCCAGCCAGGCGTCGTCGGGCGAGACGTGCCAGCCCAGATCCTCGATGGCATCGAAGATAGCCCGACGACAGGCGGGATCGTTCGCCGCGATGCTGCCCATCAGAACGTCGGAATGGCCGCCGACGTATTTGGTGACGGCCTGAACGCTGATGTCCACGCCGTGGGCCAGCGGGCGATAGGCCAGGCCCGCGCCCCAGGTATTGTCCATGACCGTCAGCACGCCTCGCGCGCGGCAGGCCTGGGTCACCGCCGCCACATCGACCATGTCGAACGACAGGGAGGCGGGCGATTCCATCAGCACCAGCCGCGTGCGGTCGGTCAGGGCGGCGATGACGACGCTTGCATCGGCGTCGGCGGGCAGGAAGCGGCTCGTGACGCCGCGTGCGGCCATATAGCGGCTCAGAAAACGCCGCGTCGGGCCATAGACCGCGTCGGTCGTGATGACCTCGTCGCCCGGCCGCAGCAAGGCCAGGAGCGGCACAGTAACGGCCGCCAGGCCCGAGGGAACCAGAAAGGCCTCGTCCGCGCCTTCCAGATCAGCCAAGGCATCACGAAGCTGGCGCGCCGCGCTGGTCCCCGACAGGCCATAGGTCGGGCCGTCCGTCTCGTCGCGCATCTTGTCGGCGGCGTCGCTGAGCATGGTGGAGGCGCGCTCGAGCGGCGGATTGACCGGGCGACGTCCCTGGCCGCGCCGGGTGGCGGAAGCGATCAGACGGGTGCGGTCCGAATGCGTCGGCATGGCGGCTCCAAGGGTTGCGGTTCAGGCCCTAAAGGCCTCTAAAGCCTGCGTGGGCGCAAGCGGCGAGGGACCAAACGCGATGCGGTGCTGGATGATCGGGACAATGGCCCTGGCCCTGTTGGCCGCCGGATGCAGCCGCCAGGAGGCAGCGCCGGTCGATACCGCTCCATCTACAACCGCCCCCTCCACCGGCCCCACAACCGTGGCTCAAAGCCCGACCCTGGCGGCGATCAAACGGCGGGGACGTTTGAACTGCGGCGTGCATCAAGGGCTGGTGGGGTTCGCCTATACCGACAACCGTGGCCAGTGGCGTGGGTTCGACGTTGATTTCTGTCGCGCGACGGCAGCGGCGGTGTTGGGCGACGCCAACGCCGTGCGGTTTGTGCCTCTGTCGGCCGCGGACCGATTTACGGCCCTGAATGACGGACGCATCGACGTGCTGTGGCGCAATTCGTCCTGGACCATGACGCGTGACGCGGGCGAGGGGTTCGTCTTCGCCGGGATCAACTATTACGACGGCCAGGGTTTTCTGGTTCGCCGCTCCCTCAATCTGAACAGCGCGACCGAATTGACCGGCGCGCGGGTGTGCGTGCAGTCCGGTTCGACATCCCAGGCCAACGCCGCCGACTATTTCCGCTCGCGCGGCATCGACTATCGGCCGGTCGTGTTCGACACGGAGGAGGCGGCCCGCGACGCCTATGATCGCGAGGACTGCGACGCGTTCAGCGCGGATATTTCGGCCTTGGCGGCGGCGCGAACGGTGTTGAGCAATCCCAATGCGCACGTGATCCTGTCGGACGTGGCCTCCAAGGAGCCGCTGGGCCCGGTGGTCAAGGCGGGCGACGAACGCTGGGCCTCGACCGTCCGGTGGACGCTGAACGCCCTGATGCTGGCCGAGGAACTGGGCGTGACCCGCGAGGGGGCAAGCGATCTGGTCAAGACGGCGACGGACCCGCGCATTCGACGTCTGTTGGGGGCAGAGGGCGACTTCGGCCCCATGCTGGGCCTGTCCAAGACCTGGGCGAAGGACGCGGTTTCGGCGGTCGGAAACTATGGCGAGATTTTCGAGCGCAATCTGGGTTCGCAATCGGCGCTCGACCTGGAGCGCGGTTTGAACGCACAATGGAACGCGCGCCCGGCCGGCTTGATCTATGGCCTGCCGATCCGATAAGCGCCGAAAGCAGCATCGCTTCCTGGGGGACAGATGACCGAGACGAAACGCGGCGGCCTTGCGCTGCATTGGCTGATGCTGATCGGATTTTCCGTCGGGCTGGTCGGTGGACTGGCGGTCAATCTGGCGCTGGGGGCCGACACCGCCTGGGTCGTGTGGCTGACCGACAATGTGACCGGACCGATCGGTCAGATCTTCCTGCGTCTGCTGTTCATGATGGTGATCCCGCTGCTGTTCTCGGCCCTGGTGGTCGGTGTGGCGGAGATGGGCGATCTCAGCGCCCTGGGTCGCGCGGGGATCAAGACCCTGCTGTTGACCATTCTGGTGTCCAGCATCGCCGTGGTGATCGGCCTGGTGATGGTCAATGTGTTCCAGCCAGGACGCGGGGTCGATCCGGCGGTGGCGCAACAACTGCTGGAACAGGGGCGCGACGGGGCGGCAAGCATCGTTCAGACCGGCCGTGACAGCAATATTCAGCTGGGCGACTTCTTCCTGGACCTGGTGCCGTCCAATGCCGTGACCGCGGCGGCGGAGAACGCCATCCTGCCGCTGATGGTCTTCGCCCTATTCTTCGGCATCGGCCTGGTTATGGCCAAGAGCCCTGCGACCGATCGCCTGCAGGAAGTGATCCAGGGAATTTTCGAGGTTTCCATGACCTTGATCAACCTGTTCATCAAACTGGCCCCGCTGGCCATCGCCTGCCTGATGTTCAATCTGGCGGCCCTGTTCGGATGGGATCTGCTGGTTCGGTTGGCGGCTTTCGTCGGCGTCGCCGTGGGCGCGATGGCGATCCATATGTTCGTGGTCTATCCGCTGCTGATCTGGCTGCTGGGCGGACGCTCGCCCATTGCCTTCTTCCGTGGTGTGCGCGAGCCGATGGTGGTGGCCTTCTCGACCGCCTCGTCCAACGCCTCTCTGCCCGTGTCGCTGAAGGCGGCCGAGGAAGAGCTGAAGCTGCCGCGCAAGATCGCGCGGTTCGTCCTGACCGTCGGCGCCACCGCCAATCAGAACGGAACGGCCCTGTTCGAAGGCGTGACGGTGCTGTTCCTGGCCCAGTTCTTCGGCATCGATCTGACGATCAGCCAGCAGGTCATCGTCATGCTGGTGTGCATTCTGGGCGGGGTCGGCACGGCGGGTGTGCCCGCAGGCTCCTTGCCGGTGGTCGCCATGATCCTGGTGATGGTCAAGGTGCCGCCCGAGGGCATCGGCCTGATTCTGGGCGTCGACCGCTTCCTCGATATGTGCCGCACGACGCTGAACGTCACTGGCGACCTCGTGCTGGCGACCGTCGTGTCGCGCGGCGAAGAGGAAGATCAGGAAGATGCGGGTGAGCCTGTGCCCGCGCCGATCACGGCCTGAGAGCGATCAGCCGGTCTGGACGGGCGTGTCCGCGCGCCCGCCCCATTCCGACCAGGAGCCGTCGTAGAGACGCGAAGCGTGGCCCAACTCGGCCAGGCCCAGTGTCAGTATGGCGGCGGTGACGCCCGACCCACAGGTGGTGATGACGGGCCTTTCCACATCCACGCCGGCCTCCACGAAGGCCTGAGACAGGGCTGAACCGCGCTTCATCGTTCCATCGGCGTTCAGCAATTGGCCGAAAGGTAGGTTCAGTGCGCCCGGCATATGGCCCGAGCGAACGCCCGGACGCGGTTCGGCGGCCTGCCCCTGAAACCGGGCGGCGCCACGGGCATCGACGATCTGCAGGCCTTGATCCAAGGCGTCGCGGACGTCATCCAGCGTGGCGACCGCTGTGGTGGCCAGGCGAGCGTCGAAGTGTGCGGGACCTGGGGCGGCGGGGCCGGCTTGTACGGCATAGCCTTGCGCCCGCCACAGCGGCAGGCCGCCGTCCAGAACGCGCACATCGCGCGCGCCCATGATCCGCATCATCCACCAGACCCGCGCGGCGGAAAACAGGCCCGCCGTGTCATAGACCACGATCCGGTCGTCCGTTCCGATGCCCAGCCCCCCCACCGCTGCACCGAATTGTAGGGCCGTGGGCATCATATGGGGCAGGGCGCTGTCGCCGTCCGACACGGCATCCAGATCGAAGAAGACGGCGCCGGGGATGTGCGCCTGCTCGAAATCGGCGCGGGCGTCGCGGCCGTCCAGATGCCAACTGGCGTCCACGATCCGCAGGCCGGGATCGCCCAGATCGGCGGCCAGTTCGTCGGTGGAAATCAGAAAGCGCATCGGCGAACCTTGGTCAGCGGGAAAGGGTCAGTTGGATGACGTCGGTGCGGCCGGACCGGAAACCCGCCTCGCAATAGGCCAGATAGAACCGCCACAGGCGGCGGAAGCGTTCGTCGAACCCGGCCGTCTGGCTGATCTGCCCCCAGGCCGCCTGGAACCGCTCGTCCCACTGTTTCAGGGTGTCGGCATAGTCCATGCCGAACCGCTCGACGGCCTGCCAGGACAGGCCCGCCGCCGTGGTCACGGGCGCCAGACGCTCTTCGGACGGCAACATGCCGCCTGGGAAGACATATTTCTGAATGAAGTCGGTGCGGGCGTTGTATTCGTCGAACAGCGCCTCCTGAATGGTGATGATCTGCAAGCCCGCCATTCCACCGGGCTTGAGGACGTCGTGGATCTTGCCGAAATAGGCGGGCCAGTATTCCTTGCCGACCGCCTCGAACATCTCGATTGAGGCGACGCGGTCGAACTGGCCCTGAACGTCGCGATAGTCGGTCAGCTGCACCTTGGCCCGATCCGACAAACCGGCGTTGAACAACCGCTGGCGGGCATAGTCGTGCTGTTCGCTGGATATGGTGACGGCGGTCACCTGGGCGCCGATCTCGCGCGCTGCAAACTCGGCGAAACCGCCCCAGCCGCAGCCGATCTCCAGCACCGTCATGCCGGGTTTCAAGTCCATCATACGCGCCAAGGCGGCGTATTTGGCGCGTTGCGCGGCCTCCAGCGCCATATCCGGCTGGCCGAACCGGGCCGAGGAATAGGTCATCGAGCCGTCCAGCCAGCTGGCGTAGAAGGCGTTGCCCAGGTCGTAGTGGGCGTGGATGTTCTTCTTGGAGCCCGTGCGGCTGTTGCGGTTGCTGCGATGGGCGAACCAGTTGACGGCCATCATCAGCCAGTTGCCGTCGAACAGGCGGCGAATGTGGTCGTAGTTGTCGACCAGCGTCTCCAGCAGGCCGGCCAGATGCGGGCTGTCCCACTCGCCGGCCATATAGCCTTCCGCAAAACCGATGTCGCCGGCGGCCAGAACGCGTCTGGCGAAGCGATAGTCCTTGACGTTCAGAACGCCGCTGGGCCCGGGGCGTTTGCCCTGGAGAACATGGATTTCGCCATTTGGCAGCTGCACGGTCAGACGCCCGAACGTCCAGTTCGCGGCCAGAAGGCGCAGCATCATCGCAAACACCCGGGGTGTCTGGCGGGTGACGGTTTCGAGATCGGCGCTGGCGACGCTCATGGCTGGACTTTCGACGTGTAGGACAAGGGGGTCAATCGCGATCACTGTGGTCGTCGCTCCGACCGGAAACGGTCTTGAGCGCGTCCAGCGCGCGGACGCGGGCGTTTTCGTGTTCGACGATCGGACGGGGGTAGTCGTGTCCGAGGCGGACGCCCGCGTCGCGCAGCACCTCGGCGGGCGCGGTCCAGGGGGCTTGGAGCCAACGGTCGGGCAAATGCGCGATCTCGGGAATCCAACGGCGAACATAGCCGCCGTCGGGGTCGAATTTCTGGCCCTGGGCGATGGGATTGAAGATGCGGAAATAGGGCGAGGCGTCTGCACCGGATCCGGCGACCCACTGCCAGTTCTGCACATTGCTGGCCAGATCGGCGTCGACCAGCGTGTCCCAGAACCAGGCCTCGCCCTCGCGCCAGTCGATCATCAGATGTTTGATCAGGAAGGAGGCGGCCACCATCCGCACCCGGTTGTGCATCCAGCCCGTGGTCCACAGTTGGCGCATCCCGGCGTCCACCAGCGGATAGCCGGTGCGACCCCGCCGCCAGGCTTCGAGCGCCACCGGATCGTCTCGCCAAGGCATGGCGTCGTATTCGGGACGGAAGGCGCGGTCGACGATGTAGGGGAAATGATGCAGCAGATGGGCCGAGAATTCGCGCCAGCCGATTTCCGCGACGAACTTCTCGGCCTCGGCGGGGGACGCCTTGCCCTCGCCAGCGGCTCGGCGGGCGCGTTCAATGGCGCGCCACGGACTGATCTCGCCCCAGTGCAGATGCGGCGACAGACGGCTGGAGGCCGGGCGGTTCGGAAAATCGCGGTCGCGGGCGTAGGTCTTCAGCCCATCGGCGACGAAGGCGGACAGGGCCGCAGCGGCGCCGTCCTCGCCTGGCGTCCAGTCGAAGCCTCGGGACCAGTCGGGCGTCTGCGGATGAAGCCCCCAGTCCTCAAGGTCTTCGCTGTCGAGGCCGGACACCGTCTCGATGCGGCGTGGGCCCAGGGTGTGCGGCGGCACCTCGACCGTGGCCAGCAAGGTCTTCAGAAAGGGTGTGAAGACCTTGTAGGGCTGGCCCGAGCCGTTCAGCACGGTTCCCGGCGTGCACATCAGGGCGCCGTTGAAACCCCGGCAGGTCACGCCGTCGGCCTTCAGCGCATGGGCGATCTCGGCGTCGTGTTCAAAGGCGTCAGGCTCGAACAGGCGATTCATGAAGACCGTATCGGCGCCGGTCTGGTCGATCAGCCGCTGCAGTTCGGACAGGCCATGGCCGCGACGCAGGATCAGGCGTGCGCCCTTGGCCTGCAACGCTTGGTCGAGGGCCGAGAGCGATTTGGCCAGCCACCAGCGCGACGCACCGCCCATAGGCCGCCCGGCGTGGTCGTCCAGGATGAAGACAGGCACGATCGGTTGGCCCGTCTCGGCCGCGTGGTTCAGGGCGGGATTGTCCTGCAGACGCAGATCGCGGCGGAACCAGACGATGACGGGCTTGATGGCCAAGCGGGCGAACTCCGTGATAACTTGCGCTCACCCTCGACGAGCGCCACCTGATGGCCTCACGACTGCGGCATAGCCGCATCCTCAAGACCGAATTTGCAGAAAGCCGTAGCCCAGTGAGCCGACCCAACGCAGTCATTACGTTGTCCGAAGGTCTTCGGACGCCTGTCGTCATCGGCGGCGGCGCACGAATCGCCTTCATCGCCGGCCCCTGCCAGATGGAGAGCCGCCAGCACGCGCTGGAAACGGCTCACGCGCTGAAGGAAATCGGCGAACGACTGAACGTCGGCATCATCTACAAGACCAGTTTCGACAAGGCCAACCGCACCAGCGCCAACGCCGCGCGCGGCATCGGCCTGAAGGACGCCCTGCCGATCTTCGCCGAGATTCGCGAGGTCACCGGCCTGCCGACCCTGACCGACGTTCACTCCGAGGCCCAGTGCGGGCCTGTGGGCGAGGTGGTGGATGTGTTGCAGATCCCCGCCTTCCTCAGCCGCCAGACCGATCTGCTGTTGGCCGCCGCCGCGACCGGCAAGGCGATCAACATCAAGAAGGGCCAGTTCCTGGCGCCCTGGGATATGAAGAACGTCATCGCCAAGGTGGTCGGGGCAGGCAATCCCAACGTGATGGCCTGCGAACGCGGCGCCAGCTTCGGCTACAACACCCTGGTCAGCGATATGCGGGCGCTGCCGGTTCTGCGCGAGATCGGTTGTCCGGTCGTGTTCGATGCGACCCATAGCGTCCAGCAACCGGGCGGGCAGGGCACGTCTTCCGGCGGCCAGCGCGAGTTCGTGCCTGTGTTGGCGCGCGCAGCCGTATCGGTGGGCGTCGACGCCGTCTTCGTCGAGACACACCCCGACCCCGACAACGCCCCCTCCGACGGCCCCAACATGGTGCCGTTGGACCAATTCGAAGCCTTGGCCGCCCAACTGATCGCCTTCGACGACCTGGCCATCAAGATCGGGGCCAAGGCGCCGGTGGCGCAGGCCGCCTGAATCCTCTAGGTCGCAGCCATGTCTGACACCCTGGACCTGGGCGCCCTGCAGAAGCTGCTGGAGCGGATACGCGGCCTGAAGATCGCCTGCGTCGGCGATCTGATGCTGGATCGCTACGTCTATGGCGAGGTCAGCCGGATTTCGCCCGAGGCGCCGATTCCGGTGCTGCGCGCCGCCCGGACCGTCGCCATGCCGGGCGGGGTGGGCAATGTGGCGCGCAATATCGCGGCCTTGGGCGGCATCGCGCGGCTTGGCGCCGTTGTCGGCGACGACGCGGCGGGGCGGGAGTTGACCGAACTTATCGCTGCCGAACTCGGCATCGAAGATGCGCTGGCGCGTCCAGTGGGCGCCGCGACCATCGTCAAGACGCGGTTCGTATCCGGCGGGCAACAACTGCTCCGCTTGGACGATGAGGCGGAACCTCATCATATTTTGGATTCAAGCGCGTTTTCGGGCTCTTGCGTCTATCTGTTGTCGGATTACGCGAAAGGCGTGGTGGGCGACGACCTGATCGCGGCGGCGCTGAAGGCGACCATCGCCTCGGGTGCGCCTGTCGTGGTTGATCCGAAGGGGCGCGATTTCGCGCGATATGGCGCGGTGGATGTCATCAAGCCGAATGCGTCGGAACTGGCGGGAGCCACGGGCTTGCCGGTCGGGTCGGATGCCGAGGTCGAAGTTGCACTGGAAGCCCTGCTGTCGGCGACGACGGCCAAGGCGGTGATCGTGACCCGCGCCGGCAAGGGGATGAGCTTGGCCCAGCGCGGCGCGCCGGTAAAACACTTCCCAGGACGCGCGCGCGAGGTGTTCGACGTGTCCGGCGCCGGCGACACGGGCCTGGCCGCCATCGGGCTGGCTTTGGGGGCGGGGGCCTCACTGGAGACGGCGGTGCAGTTCGCCATCCTGGCCTCGGGCGTGGTGGTCGGAAAGGCGGGCACGGCCGTCGTCACCCCCGCCGACCTGATCGCCGCCGAAGTGAGCCAGCACGCCAGCGCCGCTGTCGCCAAGGTGACGCCGCTGGATGAACTGGCCGCCGATGTCGAAACCTGGCGTCGTCAGGGGTTGAGTGTCGGTTTCACCAACGGCTGTTTCGACATTTTGCACCGGGGCCACGTCGCCTACTTGGCCCAGGCGCGGAGCTGGTGCGACCGTCTGGTCGTGGCGCTGAACACCGACGCCTCCGTCAAACGGCTGAAGGGCGAAGGGCGGCCGGTCAACGATTTGGACAGTCGCGCCGTGGTGATCGGCGGTCTGGCCAGCGTGGATCGAGTGACGAGTTTTGACGATCCGACGCCGCTCGCCCTTATCGAGCGATTGCGGCCCGACGTGTTGATCAAGGGATCGGACTATACTCGCGAAGGCGTGGTCGGCGGCGATCTGGTCGAGAGCTGGGGCGGCGAGGTCAAGCTGGCGGATTTCAAGGACGGGTTTTCGACGACCCGGACCATCGAGAAGATGACGTCCAGTCCTCAATCAGCGCCAGCGACAGGACAGAAACAATGACCCCGCGCATGATCGTGGTGACCGGCGGGGCCGGCTTCATCGGCTCCAATATCGTGGCGCGACTGACGGCCGAGACCGCCTATGACGTCGTCGTCTGCGACCGGTTGGAAACGGCCGATCTGGCCAAGTGGAAGAACCTGGCCAAACACGCAATCGCGGACTTCTGGTCGCCGGAAGAGCTGTTCGATCAACTGGAACGCCATGCCGAGCGGATCGAGGCCGTGGTGCATATGGGCGCCATCTCGTCCACGACCGAACCGGACGCCGATCTGATCCTTCGCACCAACTTTACCTTGTCGCGCGACATCTGGGACTGGTGCGCGATCCGAGACGTCCGAATGATCTACGCCTCTTCGGCGGCGACCTATGGCGACGGCGACACCGGCTTCGACGATGACGACGATCTGGAAAGCTTGTCTCAGCTAAGACCGCTAAACGCCTATGGCTATTCGAAAATGCTGTTTGATCAGCACGCCGCACGACAGGCGGATCGGGGGCAGGCGCCGCGTCAGTGGGCCGGTCTGAAGTTCTTCAACGTCTATGGCCCGAACGAAGGCCACAAGGGTGGCATGAAGTCGGTCGTGGCCCAGATCTGGCCCAAGGTTCAGGCGGGCGAGACCGTGACCCTGTTCCGGTCGCACAATCCGAACTATCCCGATGGCGGTCAGATGCGCGATTTCGTCTATGTCGACGACGTGGTCGACATCGTCGAGTTCCTGCTGCAGTCGCCCGAGGTGTCGGGCGTGTTCAACGCCGGATCGGGTCAGGCGCGGTCATTCGCGGACCTGGCCAAGGCGACCTTCGCCGCCGCCGGCAAGGCGCCGTCGATCGACTATATCGACACGCCGATCTCGATCCGTGATCGCTATCAGTATTTCACCCAGGCGCGCATGGACCGCATTCGCGCCGCCGGTTTCCAGGGACAGTCGACGCCGCTGGAAGAGGGGGTGCGCCGCTACGTTCAGGGCTTCCTGTCGACAGACGATCCCTACCGCTGATGCGCCGGCTGACCTTCAGACAGTGGGTCGGTTATGCGGGGTTCGCCGCCGTCATCGTCGTGACGGCCGCCGTCGCCGTCTGGAGCGGCGACATCCTGCGCGCCGGCCTGGATCCGCAGGTGCCGTTCCAGACCTACGAGCCGCCGGCGGCGCCGGATTACAAATCGGCGTCTTCGTGGGCGCTGCTGGACGATGGTCGGTCGGATCAGGCGTCCGTCTTCTTCGTCATGCCGACGACATTCGACGGCGGATCGGGCTGGAACGGAGCCATCGATGATGCGCGCGCCAACGCCTATATGCGCCGCGTGGTCCTGCCCAACTACGCCTCGCCCTTTGCGCGGGAAGCCAGGGTCAGCGCGCCGCTCTATCGCCAGGCCAGCCTCTATACGCGCCTGACCCTGCGCGACGACGCCAGGGAGGCGCGGGCCTTCGCCTATGGCGACGTGAAGACGGCGTTCGATCTGTGGCTTCAGAATCATCCGACCGGCCCCATCGTGATCGCTGGTGTGGAGCAGGGTGGGGAGCTTGCGGCCCGGTTGGTGCGCGACGAACTGACGTCGCGCCCGGCCCTGAAGGCGCGTCTGGCCGGGGCCTATCTGATCGAAACCCTGGTCAGTCAGACGATGTTCGACGGCCGGATCGCTCCGTGCGAGGCAGCGGATCAGACCGGCTGTCTGGTCGCCTGGATGTCGGTGCAGGACGGCGACGAGCCGGCCGCGCGCCGCGCGCTTCGCCGGGCGCTGGAGTGGAACGACCGCGGGGAACTGGTCGGATTGGGAGGACAGGCGATCTGCGTCAACCCGGTCACCGGCTCGACAGCCCAACCGCGCGCGGAGGCGCGTCAGCACAGCGGCGCCACCAACGCCACCGGCTTGGAATGGGGCGCGCGGCCCGCCCTGACCGGACGGCTGATCTCGACCCAGTGTCGGGGCGGCCTGTTGTGGCACAGCGCGCCCGACGCGGACTTCCTGACGGCTGGGGGCAGCTGGGCCGACCGGCGCAAGATCGTGCCCTACAATCTGTTCTACGGCGACATCGAACGCGACATGGCGGCGCGGGTTTCGGCCTGGCGGACGCGGAACGGCGGATCCTAGCGACCGCGGGTCGGTTTTGATGGCGTCGCTCGCGCGCAGCGGGTAGGTTCGACGCCTCAGGGAGGATCTGAATGGACGTGACCACCATTTTCGCCGGCGTGGTGCTGCTGCTGGCCATCGTGCTGTTGATCAGCGTTATCAAGATCGTGCCCCAAGGCCGTGAATTCACCGTGGAACGGTTCGGTAAATACACCAAGACACTGAGCCCCGGCATCGGCTTCCTGACACCCTTCGTCGAGCGAATCGGCCGTCGGATGAACATGATGGAGCAGGTCCTGGACGTGCCGACCCAAGAGGTCATCACCAAGGACAACGCCATGGTGCGGGTCGACGGCATCGTCTTCATCCAGGTGATGGATTCGGCGCGCGCCGCCTATCGCGTCGACGACCTGACCTATGCCATTGCGCAGCTGTGCATGACCAATCTGCGGACCGTGGTCGGCTCGATGGAGCTGGATGAGGTGTTGAGCCAGCGCGACAGCATCAACACCCGCCTGCTGCACGTGATCGATGCCGCGACCGAGCCGTGGGGCGTGAAGGTCAACCGCATCGAGATCAAGGATCTGACCCCGCCGACCGACATCACCAACGCGATGGCGCGTCAGATGAAGGCCGAACGCGAACGCCGCGCAGTCATCACCGAGGCGGACGGCGAGAAATCCGCCGCCATCGCGCGCGCGGAAGGCGCCAAACAGGCGGCCATTCTTCAGGCCGAAGGGCGCAAGGAAGCCGCCTTCCGCGACGCCGAGGCGCGCGAACGCGAGGCCGAGGCCGAGGCGCGCGCCACGGCTATGGTGTCCGAAGCCATAGCGCGCGGCGACGTGAACGCCATCAACTATTTCGTGGCTCAGAAATACGTCGAAGCCTTCGCCGAACTGGCTCGCAGCCCGCAGCAACGCACCGTGATCGTGCCCACGGAAATGAGCGCCCTGGTCGGGACCATCGCCGGCATCGGCGAAATGGTGGGTCTGGCGAAGGCGCAGAGCGGCGGGGCCACCCCGCCCGTGCGCCCGGCGCCGCCCCGCAGACCCGCCCCCGGCAGTGTTCCGCCTTCGGCTTG
This sequence comes from uncultured Brevundimonas sp., assembly GCA_963515305.1. Classification (GTDB taxonomy): domain Bacteria; phylum Pseudomonadota; class Alphaproteobacteria; order Caulobacterales; family Caulobacteraceae; genus Brevundimonas. Next base: position 43,236 of record CAUPWX010000004.1, on the reverse strand, counting down.
ATCGACGCCAGAACGAAAGGCCGACCCCATGACCGCGCTCGCTGATCTCTATGCCGCCCAGCCGTTCTGGATCTGGCTGGCCGTGGGCGTTCTGTTGCTGGCGGTCGAGGCGATGTTCTCGACCGAGTGGTTGCTGTGGCCCGCCGTTTCGGCGGGGGTCGTGGCGGTGATGACGGCTGCTGGCGTTCGATTGGGTTTGCCGGGCGAGGTTGCGGTCTTCGCCATCCTGACCGTGATCTCGACGCTGTTGTCGCGCCGCCTGATTTCCAGGGCCAATCCCGACGGCCCCGATATCAATGACCGCGACAATCGGCTGATCGGTCAAAGGGCCCGCGTTGTCGAGGGCTTCGTCGCCGGGCGCGGTCGGGTTTTCATTTCCGGTGCGGAATGGCCGGCGCAGATGGAAGGCGACGCCCCGGGCGAGGGGCAGGACGTGGTGGTCAAACGGGTGGATGGTTCGCTGTTGACGGTTCAAGCCGCGGTCTGAACCGATTGCGCGCAAGAGGCGTTGGCCACGGATGACAGACAGCCAGAATGTCGCATCCGACGGCCTGCCCACACCACGACGTTACTGGGCCATCGTCTCCATTGGCATGGGGATAACCCTGGCGGTTTTGGATGGGGCCATCGCGAACGTCGCCTTGCCGTCCATCGCCGAGGACTTGCAGGCGTCGGCCGCCGCCTCGATCTGGATCGTCAACGCCTATCAGATCGCCATCGTGGTCGCCCTGCTGCCGCTTGCGTCGCTTGGCGAAATCGTCGGCTATCGCCGGGTGTCGCAGGTCGGATTGGCGGTCTTCACCGTGGCGTCTCTGGCTTGCGCCCTGTCCGATTCGATCCTGACGCTGAGCCTTGCGCGCGTGCTGCAGGGCTTTGGTGCGGCGGGGATCATGAGCGTAAACGGCGCCCTGGTTCGGTTCACCTATCCGCAGCGCCTGCTGGGCCGTGCGGTCGGCATCAATGCCGTGATCGTGTCCATGGCCGCCGCTGCCGGCCCGACCATCGCCAGCGCGATCTTGAGCATCGGCGAATGGCGTTGGCTGTTCGCGCTGAACATCCCGCTGGGGGTGTTGGCGGTGTCGATGGCGGGCTTCACCCTGCCGCACAATCCGCTCCAGAAGCGCCGGCTGAATCTGGTCGGCGCCTTGCTCAGCGCGGCCGCCTTCGGCTTCGTCATCACCGGGATGCAGGCCCTGGCGCATGGCGAGGCGTCGGTCTTTGGGTTCGGCCTGACAGGACTGGGGCTGGCGGCGGCTGTGCTGCTGGTTCGGCACGAGAAGCCGAGCAAGACGCCATTGATCCCGCTCGATCTGCTGGCGCGGCCCATGTTCGCCCTGTCCGTGGCGACCTCGATCATCTCGTTCACGGCGCAGATGATGGCCTTCGTGGCCTTGCCGTTCTTTCTTCAGGGCGCATTGGGTCTGAGCGCGGTGCAGACCGGACTGCTGATGACGCCCTGGCCCTTGGCGACCATGTTCGCCGCGCCTTTGGCGGGCTATCTGTCCGACAAATATTCCGCTGGCGTGCTGGGAGCCGTGGGGCTGACGCTGTTCGCCTGCGGCCTGATGGCGCTGAGCCTCCTCGACGGTGATTCTTCGAAGTTCGACATCGTCTGGCGCATGGCCCTGTGCGGCGCCGGGTTCGGCTTTTTCCAGTCGCCCAACAATCGCGCCATGCTGTCCGAGGCGCCGCGTGAGCGGGCCGGAGCGGCGGGCGGCAGTCTGGGCACGGCGCGCGTACTGGGACAGTCGATGGGGGCGGTCGTGGTGGCCTTCCTGCTGTCGGCCGCCCCCGTGACCGGCGTGCGCCACGGGTTTCAGATCGCGGCCGTCGCCGCCCTGTTCGGCGCTGTGATGAGCGGATCGCGCATCCGCCGCCGTCCGTCCGAACCCGAAAAGGAAGTCGAGGTGGTTTAGCGCGCCCTGAGGTCCGCCACGCCGCGATTCGCCAACTGGTCAGCACGTTCGTTTAGCTCATGGCCTGCGTGGCCCTTCACCCAGCGCCATTTGACGTCGTGACGCGCACGGGCGGCGTCCAGGCGCTGCCACAGGTCGGCGTTCTTGACCGGCTTCTTGTCCGCCGTGAGCCAGCCTCGCGCCTTCCAACCGCGCATCCATTCGGTGATTCCCTGCATGACGTATTTGCTGTCGGTGTGCAGCTCGACCTTGCAAGGGCGCTTCAGCGCCTCTAGCGCCATGATGGCCGCCATCAATTCCATGCGATTGTTGGTGGTGTTCGGCTCGCCGCCCCACAACTCCTTTTCGTGTCTGCCGCCGGCCTGAAGCACGGCGCCCCAGCCGCCGGGGCCGGGATTGCCCTTGCAGGCGCCGTCGGTGTGGATGATGACGTGATCGGAGGGACTCATGGTCGCGCACACCTACAGTGTCCCTTGGCGTGGGGCCATCACTGCGCCTATATGCGTGCTGAAGAATAGTGGATGGGATCGGATGACCGGTCCTCGCGAGGAGATTAGCCATGGGCTCCATGAGCATCTGGCACTGGGCCATCGTCATCGTTGTCGTTGCGCTGCTGTTCGGCGGCCGCGGCAAGCTGTCGGGCATCATGGGCGACGCCGCCAAGGGCATCCGCGCCTTCAAGGACGGCCTGAAGGACGAGGACAAGAAGGACGGCCCGCACGAGGGCGTCAGCTCCCTGCCGCGCACCGAGGCGGAGAAGGAAGAGCTGAAGCGCTAGTCGTCGTCTGTAAGGGCTGACGCATGGGCGGGCTCGGCCCCGGTATCGGGGGTTTCGAATTAGTGGTGATCGGCCTGGTGGCCCTGCTTGTTGTGGGGCCAAAGGATTTGCCGATCCTGATGCGTCGCGTCGGCCAGATGGTCGCGAAGGCGCGCGCCATGGCCAACGAGTTCCGCACCAGTTTCGACGAAATGGCGCGGCAGTCCGAACTGGACGACTTGCGCAAGGAGGTCGAGGCGCTGCGGACCGGGCAGGGGGCCATGTATCCTCTTGGGGCCGAGGCGGACGCTGCCTTCAAGGACATCAATGCGGGGCTTAATGCGCCCGCTACGCCGGCGGTTCTGTCGCCGCCCTCGGCTGAGCAAGCGGCAGAGGCACCGGCGATGACGCCGGCCGCCGACGAATGGCCCGATAGCGGCGCTTCGGATGTCCTGCCGTCCGTCGCCAAACCCAAGGCTGCGGCGAAGAAAACCCCCGCAAAGGCGAAGGTTGCGTCTGCGGCGAAGGCATCCAAGGCGGGACCAAAGTCCGCGGCGGCCACGCCCGGCTCGACCAAGAAAACCGCGACGAAGACGACCAAGGCTGCGTCCGCCAAGCCCAAGGTCGCGCGCAAGAAGGCTGTCGACCTTTGACCTTTTCCGACCGTGACGAATCCGACATCGAGGCGTCGCGCGCACCCTTGATGGATCATCTGATCGAGTTGCGTCGGCGGCTGCTGATCTGCGTGATCGCCTTTGCGGTCGGGTTCATCGGCTGTTTCGCCTTTTCCGAACCCATCTATCTGTTTCTGGTGAAGCCGTTTGTGGCGGCCCAATCCTTCTATTCTTCCGTCGGGCCGCACGGCCACGTCTCGCCGCTGGATCTGATCCTGGGCACGGCGGGACTGAAGGCGCTGCCGCACGTCAATGGCCACACGGTCAATCTGATCTATACGGCGCCGCTGGAAATCCTGTTCACAAAGATGAAGCTGGCGGGCTTCGGCGCCGTCTTCGTGGCCTTCCCGGTCCTGGCCTGGCAGCTTTATCGGTTCGTGGCGCCGGGGCTTTACCGAAACGAGCGGGGCGCCTTCCTGCCGTTCCTGGTTGCGGCGCCGGTTCTGTTCCTGCTGGGAGCGGCGCTGGTCTATTTCGTCATGCTGCCCTTCGTCATGTGGTTCTCGCTGAGCCAGCAGATCATCGGCGACGGGGTGGCGGCCAACCTGCTGCCCAAGGTGTCGGACTATCTGAATCTGGTGACTGCCCTGCTTTTGGCGTTCGGTCTGTGTTTCCAGCTGCCCGTCGTCATGACCCTGCTTGGCATGGCCGGGCTGATCAGCTCCAAGCTGATGTCGTCGGGCCGGCGCTACGCCATCGTCGCCGTGGTGGTGGTCGCCGCCGTGGTCACGCCGCCCGATCCGATCAGCCAGCTGATGCTGGCCGTGCCGATGGTGCTGCTCTACGAGATTTCGATCTGGTGCGTGCGTCTGATCGAACTGCGCCGCAAGAAGGCCGACGATCTGGAAGCCGAAATCGCCTGATCGACCAGGGCGGCGTCGCGTCGTCGCAGGTGGAAACCGACAGCCCCGGGGCCGGTTAGCAGACGATGCATCGCCGCGCCCTGATTTCCGCCGCCCTGACGGCGCCTTTCCTTCACGGTTGCAGCGAGGCGGCGGACCGTCTGTCTGCACCAGCCGTCACGGAGGGGCTGGATGCGGGTCTGCTCGACCAAGCCGATGTGGCGGCCGCAGAACTTCCGAAGCTTCAGTCGATGATCATCTCGCGTGACGGGCGCAGGCTGTTCGAACGGTCTTCAACGGCCCGTCGCTTGAGACACCGGTGAACGTCAAATCGGCGTCCAAGTCGGTGATCGCCGCCCTGGCCGGCATTGCTATTCATCAAGGCGTGTTCGCCGGCGTCGATCAGCCGATCGCGACCTTCCTGGCCGACCGATTCCCAACCAATCCCGATCCGCGCTTAAGCCGGATCACCATCGGCGAACTGTTGTCGATGCAAGCCGGCTTGGCCTCGACCTCGGGCGCCAACTACGGCGCCTGGGTGTCCAGCCCGAACTGGGTGCGATCTGCCCTGGCGCAACCTTTCGAAACCGATCCTGGCGGGCGGATGGTCTATTCGACGGGGACGTCGCACCTGACCTCGGCCTGTCTGACGCAGGCGAGCGGGCGGTCGACCTTGGCCCTGGCGAGGGAGGGGTTGGGCGAGCCGTTGGGTGTCGACATCCCGTCCTGGCCGGCCGATCCGCAGGGAATCTATTTCGGCGGCAACGAGATGCGGCTATCGCCTTTGGCCCTGTTGACGTTCGGCGAACTGTACCGCAACGACGGTGTCCATGACGGTCGGCGGGTCTTGCCCGAAAACTGGGTTCGGGATTCCTGGCAGGGCCGCGGCACGTCGCGTTGGAGCGGCAACCCCTATGGCTATGGCTGGTGGTTACGCCGCTCAGGCCGGCACGACGTCTTTTTCGCCTGGGGTTACGGCGGCCAGATGATCTTCGTCGTGCCGGACCTGAGGCTGACCGTGGTGATGACTTCGGACCCAACGCCGGCGGCGACCCGCGACGGCCATGTCGATGCGCTGCACGCTTTGCTAGACGGCGCCATTGTCCCGGCGGCGGAAAAGGGCTCAACCGACGTGTGAGCAAAAGAAAAGGCGCCGACGGTTTCCCGACGACGCCCTCGCTTTCAGTCCGATCTGCCGATCAGCAGCTGTAGTACATATCGAATTCGACCGGGTGCGGATGCAGTTGCAGACGCATCACCTCTTCCATCTTCAGCTCGATGTAGCTGTCGATGAAGTCGTCATCCATGACGCCGCCCTTCTTGAGGAAGGCCCGGTCCTTGTCCAGGTTCTCCAAGGCTTCACGCAGCGAACCGGACACCTCGGGGATCGAACCGCGCTCTTCCGGCGGCAGATCGTACAGGTTCTTGTCGGCCGGCGCGCCCGGATCGATCCGGTTCTCGATCCCGTCCAGGCCCGCCATCAGCAGGGCCACGAAGGTCAGATAGGGGTTGCCCATCGGATCGGGGAAGCGGGCTTCCAGACGCTTGGCCTTGGGCGAAGATACGTGCGGGATACGGATCGAGGCCGAACGGTTGCGGGCCGAATAGGCCAGCTTCACCGGGGCTTCATAACCGGGCACCAGACGCTTGTAGGAGTTGGTGGTCGAGTTGGCGAAGGCGTTGATGGCCTTGGCGTGCTTGATGATGCCGCCGATGTACCACAGGCATTCTTGCGACAGGCCGGCATACTGGTCGCCGGCGAACTGGGGCTTGCCGTCCTTCCAGATCGACATATGGACGTGCATCCCCGAGCCGTTGTCGGCGAACATCGGCTTGGCCATGAAGGTCGCCGACTTGCCATAGGCGTGGGCCACGTTGTGGATCACATATTTGTAGAGCTGAAGGCGGTCGGCCATGGTCAGCAGGTCCGAGAACTTCAGACCCAGTTCGTGCTGGGCGGGGGCCACCTCGTGGTGGTGCTTCTCGGGCTGCAGGCCCAGGTCGCGCATGACGCCCAGCATTTCGCCGCGCAGATCCTGACCGGAATCGACCGGGTTGACCGGGAAATAGCCGCCCTTGGGTCCGGGGCGGTGGCCCAGATTGCCCTCGGCGTATTCGGCGCCGGTGTTGGCCGGAAGCTCGACCGAGTCGTAGCTATAGCCCGTGTCGTGCGGCTGGGTGGACCAACGAACGTCGTCGAAGATGAAGAACTCGGCTTCCGGGCCGAAGAACACCTGGTCGCCCACACCCGACGACTGAACGTAGGACAGCGCCTTCTTGGCCATCGAGCGGCTGTCGCGGTTGTAAGGCTCGTTGGTGTCGGGGTTCAGCACGTCGCAGAACAGGAACATCGTGGTCTGCTGGTAGAACGGGTCGATGTAGGCGGTCGTCAGGTCCGGCTTCAGCAGCATATCGGACTCGTTGATGGCCTTCCAACCGGCGATGGACGAACCGTCGAACATCGTGCCTTCGTTCAGGAAATCCTCGTCGACCAGATCGATGTCGAAGGTGACGTGCTGAAGCTTGCCGCGCGTGTCGGTGAAGCGGACGTCGACGTATTTGACGTCCTGGTCCTTGATCTCCTTGAGGATCTTGCTGGCGCTCATTCTCGGAAGTCCTGTTTCTTGTCGTTTGGGGAGGAAGCCGGACGACGACCCGAGGGCCGAAGGCCGGAAAGGGTACGCGGAAGTCAGACGGCCTGTGCGCCCGTTTCGCCGGTTCGGATGCGGATCACCTCGGCGACATCGGACACGAAAATCTTGCCGTCGCCGATCTTGCCGGTGCGAGCCGAGGACTGGATGGCCTCGACCACGGCGGGCGCCAGGTCGTCGGCGACGACAACCTCGATCTTGATCTTGGGCAGGAAGTCGATGACGTATTCAGCGCCGCGATACAGTTCGGAATGACCCTTCTGGCGACCATATCCCTTGGCCTCCAGCACAGTCATGCCTTGCACGCCCACGTCCTGGAGCGCCTCTTTGACGTCATCCAGCTTGAAAGGCTTGATGATGGCTTCAATCTTCTTCATGGCGACCCCTGAGCGGCGCACGGAATGCAGCGACGCTCGGGCCCGAATGGGACACAGCAAGGGCGCTGAAAGCAAGCGGTTTTCGCAGAAAAGCCACGGATAATCGGAACGCGGATAATGGAAACCAACGACCCGGCGATCTGGCGCAGTTTTCTGCCTTGGCCGAACGAAGAGACGCATAAACATTCTCGTGGTCGTCTGGCTGTGGTGTCGGGGCGGGCGCATCACACGGGGGCGGCGCGGCTGGCGGCGCGCGCAGGATTGAGGATGGGGGCGGGCGTGGTGCGAATCCTGTGCCCCCCAGACGCCGCCGCCGTGATCGCGCCTGCGGTTCAAGCGATCATGCTGACGCCCTTCGCCTCGTCCGAGGCGCTGGGGCGTGAGGTCGCCGGCAGCGACGCGGTGGTGATCGGCCCGGCGGCCGGGATGGACGAAACGACCGTCGCCAACATTCAGGCTGTGGCGCTGAGCGGCGCTGTGCTGGTGATCGACGCCGACGGCCTGTCGGTGTTCAAGGGACGCAGCGCCGAGCTGTTCGCGCTGCTGGACCGTGACGACGTCCTGACCCCGCACGAGGGCGAATTCGAACGGCTGTTTCCGGGCTTGCTGGCCAAGGGGCGAGAGGCGGCGGCGGTCGAGGCGGCGCGCCTGACCCGCGCCGTCGTGGTCCTGAAGGGCGCACAGACCATCATCGCCTCCCCCGACGGCCGGGCACGCCGCAACGTCAATGGTTCGCCCTGGCTGGCGACGGCCGGCACGGGCGATGTGCTGTCGGGCATGATCGGCGGCCTGGCGGCCCAGCGTATGGACAGTTTCGAGGCGGCCTGCGCTGCGGTCTGGATCCACTGCGATGCGGCGGATCGTTTCGGTCCGGGCATGATCGCCGACGACCTTACTGAGGTTCTGCCCCGTGCGCTGGCTGGGCTCCGCTGAAGACCGATCAGATGCGGTCGTAGATGAAGCGCGGGATGTGGAACCGCCGCATATTCAGGATCAGGCCGGCGACGGTTCCCCCGGCGGACGCGACGCGTTCGATCAGATTGGCGGCGACGGCCGTGCGCGTCTCTTCGGCCTCGACCACGATCAGCGACAGGTCCGCCAACGGCGCCAGCAACAGGGCTGCGGACGAGCGTTGCAACGACGGGGTGTCGATAATCACGACCGGAAAACGCGGTTTGACGCCGTCGATGAAGTTGCGCCAGCGCGCCTCGGAAATATTCGAGCCGGCGCGCGTCATGGGCGTGGTGACATAAAGATTGCTGTCTTCCACGCGCAGGACATAGGGATTGCCCTCGATGTTGGTCAATCGCCCACCCAGGCCGTGGATCGCCATGGCGACGCCGCCGCTGTCGATCGGCTCTGCGTCGATCAGCAAAGTCGGAACGCCGGAACGGAAGGCCGACGCCATGGCCAGGTCCAGACCGATGCTGGTGACGCCGACGCCGTCTTCCGGCCCGACGATGGCCAACACCGCCTGATCGTCGGACGTCTCCTTCATCCGCCGCAGGATCAGCGCCGCCTGATCCGCCGTCAGGCGTGATGTCAGCGGTCGCCAGCGGGGCAGGGGATCATCATCCTCTCCGCCCATCGGCACTGTGGCCAGAACCGGCGTCCGAAGGCGAACCTCGGCGTCGCGCGGCGTCAAAAGAACCGGCGAGGCGGCGGCCGAGACAATGATCACGGCCAGCGCCGCCAGCGCCCCCACCACCAGACCCGCGGCCAGGATCAGCAGACGGCCGGTGCGCGCCTTGGTCGGCGGCTGAGCCGCCTCGATCACGCGCACATTGGCGTTGGCTCCGGCGATGGAGCTTTGCAGTCGCGAATCCTCGGCATTCTCGGCCACGCTGCGATAGGCGGTTTCGGTCAGGGAGCGCTGCCGGACCAACTCACGATATCGGGGGCCGATCTCGACCAGACCGGCCAGACGTTGGCGCGCGGCGCCCAGGGCCTGGGACAGTTGCGAGCGTCCCGATTGCAGACCGGCCAGTTCGCCGCGGGTGCTGGCCAGTTGCGTCTCGATCTGCTGGCTGACGGGATTGGGGCCGCTGCGGACCAGTTCGGTCTGGGATTGCGGCGCGGCGGCGATCTGCCCCTCCAGATCGGCGATCTGGCGATCCAGTTCGACGACCAGCGGATAGCCGTCGGCATACCGAGCGCCTGCGACGCGCCGCCGCTCGCGCAGCAGCATCATATTTTCGGTCAGGGCCGTGACCTGTTGCGAACGGGTGTCGTCGGTGTTCAGCGCGATCACCGTAGACGAGCCGCGAAGCTGCTGCGCCAGACGGTCGGCGCGCGCGGCCGCCGTGGCGATCAACTGATCCTGGGCTGCGAGTTGAGCGGTCAGCGTGGTCTGCTGGGCCTGAACACCCTGGATTTCCTGATCGTAGTCGCCGATGGCGTAACGGTTGGACAGATCGGCGATCTGGGCCTCGGTCGTCGCCAACTGGTCCGACAGATCGCGCTGTTGGCCGGTGACGGCGGCGCTGTCCGCCCTCTGGAAGATTTCACGGCGACTGGCGATATAGTTCTGGACCAGCCGGTTGACGAAATCCGCCGCTACCCGTGGATCGCGATGGCGCAGGCGAACCTCGATGGTGTTGGACTGGGGCACGTTCTGGATCGTCAGATCGCGATCCAGTTGCTCCAGCGCCGCGTTCATGCCGGCCGCGCCCTGTCGCGCCTTGGGATAGACCCGCGTCAGGCCGATGTCGTTCAGCGTCTTTTCGCGGATTTCACGCGAGCCGAGGATTTCCATTTCGGCATGGACGATCTGGGCGCGGTCGAAGGTCTGAGGATTGCCGGTGGAGTCCTCGCCCACGGCGCGGCGAAAGACGTAGTCGTCGCCCAACAGGATTAGCAGTCGCGATTGCGCGGTATAGATCGGGGTGGCCAGGGACGCGGCCGCCAGGGCCAGCACGACGGGGATCAGAAACGCGATCAGCGCCTTGCGCCAATGATAGAAGACCGGTGTCGCCAACTCGCGGATGGTGATCGCCGACCCCGGGTGCTGGGGGCGCTGGTCGTCCGCAACTTTCAGCGTCTGGTCGGTCAATACGCGGCTCTGAGCAGGACGATCCCGCCGAGTGGGGGCGAGGCTGTCAGTCAGCCTGCCGTATAAAGGCCTGAGTCGCGACTGGAACGCCAGTGCGGCCTTGGCAATGTCGGTGAAAAACAGAAAGATGCCGCCGGCGGCGACCATGCGAGTCGGGCTGCGATGGGAAAACCGATGGCCTTCTGGCGCCTCTTTGCGATCGCTCTGATGATGTCGATGGCGGCGTGCGCGTCGGGCGGCGGCGTGGTCGGTCGGTCGCAACCCTATGACTTCGCCCCCTGGGGGCAGGACGACTATCAATATAGACTGAGCGCCGGCGACAGTCTTCGCCTGGGCTTTCTGGTCGAGGAGGGGCTGAACGCCGACGTGGTGCTGGGCCCCGACGGCCAGGGCGTCTTTCCCGTCGTCGGGCCGGTGCCGGTCGGCGGCCTGACCGTTCGCGACGCCAGCCAGCGTCTGACCGAAGCCTATGCCGGGGTGCTTCGCAATCCGCAGGTCCAGATCAGCGTCGCCACCTATGGCGCGTCGCAGATCTATGTCGGGGGCGAGGTCAAGACGCCGGGCGTGGTTCAGGTGCGTGGCGAAATGAATACGGCCCAGGCCATCTTCGCCGCCGGCGGTTTCGCCGAGACGGCCGGAACGGGCAAGGTCGTGGTGCTGCGCCGTGTGGCGGACGGTCGTCTGGCCTCGCGCGTCGTGGACGCCAGGGCGCTGCTGAACACCGACCCACGTCAGGACTTCCTGCTGCATCCCGGCGATCTGGTGTTCGTGCCGCGAAGCGCCATCGCCGAGGTCAACCTGTTCGTGCGCCAGTATCTGAACGGCGTCCTGCCCTTCAACTTCGGCTTCAGCTACGACCTGAACCGCTTCCGATGAGGGGGCTGGCGGGGCGTCGGCTCGGCGGGGCGGCGCGCTATCTGACGGCCATCGTCGAACAGGGGCTGTTCTCGCTTCTGAACCTGGGCGTGGTCCTGGTTCTGGGTCGGCTCATCGCGCCCGAGCAGTTCGGCGCCTGCGTGCTGTGGTTCTCGGTCGCCTATGTGCTGGCCAGCGTGCAGAACGCGGTCAGCCTGGCCCATCTGCAGGTCCTGCCCGGCGGCAAAGGTCTGGATCCCGCGCGCTTCGACACCGAACGTCTGATGCTGGGCGCGACGGCCTGCTTTCTTCTATTGATCATCGTCGGGACGGGGCTGGCGGTCGTCTTGTTAGGCCAGTCCGGGGCGTTCGGCGTCTGGACCGCCGTGCTGTTCGTGCCGGCCTATCTGCTGCAGCAGTATGTGCGCTTGAACGCCTTCAGTCGGGGCGAGGGCGGAGCGGCGACACTTCAGACCGGGGCCGTGCTGGTTGTCGCGGTCGCTCTGCTGTCGGCGGGCGCCGCGCTGTTTCGGCCGCTGGAGGCCGAACACGTCCTGGGCCTGATGGGGACAGCCTATGCGGTCGTGGGTTTATTCGGCCTTATGCGGAGCAGCAGGGGCCTGTGGCGCGGCCTGTCGAGCGCCTTGCCCGGCTATGTCGCCTATGCCCGTCAGTCGGGCTGGTTGTTTCTGGGGGTGTCCAGCACCGAGGTTCTGGCGCGCTTTTATGTGTTCGCTGTGGGCGCCGCCTATGGGCCGGGCGTGTTGGCGGCCTTGTCGTTCAGCCAGACTTTCATGAGGCCCGCGCCCCTCCTGGCCTCATCCTGGAGCATGGCGGCGCGGGGTGATCTGGTGACGCGGCGCGAAGCCCGCGATTGGCGGAGCTATATGGGCCTGCTCTCTCTGTCGGCGCTGGCGGGCGTGGTGTTCGCCGTCGTTTGGGCGGGCGTGATCTGGATCGCCTGGCCTACGATCACAGCCTGGTTGTTCCACGACAAATATGCGGACGCCCGTTGGATGTTGCCCCTGTGGGGGATCAGCGCCGCGTTCGGCTTCATCCAGGTGGTGATCAGCACGGGCCTTCAGATCCTGAAGGCGTTCAAGGCCCTGGCTATCGCAAACGCTGCGGCCTCAGCGGTGGCGGCGCTGGGCGTGCTGTGGGGGATGCGCCAGATGGGGCCGGGCGGGGCGATCGTAGGCACGGCGGCGGGCCAGGCCTTGGAAGGCGCGGCCATGCTGGCGGTGCTGATCGTGCTGATCCGACGTCTCAGGCGCGAATGAAGCGCTGCTCGATCTCGACGCCCAGCAGCAGCAGCACGGTGCCGAAGATGGAGTTGGCGGTGAAATAGCTGCTTTCCATGAAGTTGTGCCCGAACACCATCAGCGGAAACACCCCCAGGACCAGGGCGGCGCCCAGCCTCTGACGCTCGCCGTCGACCGCATCGCGGATCAGCGTCAGGCCGCCGGCGATCCAGCGCAGCAGCAGGATGATCGCGCCCGTCAGACCGATCAGGCCCGTCGTCACCGCCAGATCGAGAAAACCGTTGTGCGCCTCGTTGGTATAGGCGTCGGGTTGGGCGAACCAGGCGTCGGTCTGGAGGCTGGGCTGGACGACAGGGTCGATGTCCCAGAACGATCCAAAACCCCAGCCCTGAATGGGACGTTTGACGAACTCGTCCCAGACGAAGGCCCAGACTTCGGTGCGCTGGGTAAAGGTGATGCCCGCAAACGGCGCCCACGGGTCGGCGCCGGTCGTCAAGCAATAGGCCAACCAGGCGAAGACGATCGTGGCGACGCTCAGGGCGCCGATGGCGACAAGCCCCAACCTGACCATACGACGCTGCGCCATGATGGCGACGATCACGGGCGTCGCGCAGGCCAGGGCGGCGAAAAGGCCCATGCTGGTCTTGGACAGGCTGGCGATCAGCAGCACCATCGCCAGGCCGGTCACGCCCCACCAGAAGGCCTGCGACCGCCAGTCGGTTCGCGACCAGGCATAGGTTCCGCAAACGAAGCCGGCCAGCAACATGACCGCACCCAGGGTGTTCTTGTGCGAATGGATGGCGGCCAGGCCCAGCGGCGTCATCGACACCCCCGGCGCCGCGATCCATGAGGCGATGTCGATGAAGACCAGAACGGCGCATCCCGTCGCCAGCGCCAGATGCAGCCGTCGACTGTCGTTCAACCCGACCGACACAGCGACGCAGATCGCCAGGGTCAGCGCGTAAAGCACCAACCGTCGTGTCGACACGGCCGGGTCCAGCGCCCAACGTGTGGTCAGGGCGAACCAGGCGAACAGGATCAGAAGCGGGATCAGTCGAACCGCCATCGCCGGCAGGGCGCGACGACGGAACCACAGGACCGGCGTCGACAGGGCGAACAGGGCCAGCCACACGATGCGGTTGACCGGCGACGCCTCGGCCCCTCCGGTCAGGGGATCGACGGTGATCTCGTGCTGATAAGGGTTCGGGCCGATGCAGATGTAGAGCAGCATCAGAACAAGGACGGCGCCGGCCCACAGGGCGATGGCGCGATCCCCTTGCAGGCTGCGTCTGCGGCCTTCCGCATCGAGGCGCGTCTGCCAGTTGTGAAGCCGCGCGGCGTCTGTCACGCGCGGGGCGTCTTGAGGCCGAGCCGGAAGGCGACGGAATCGACCAATCCCAACCCAAGGCCGTAAAGCCCGCGCACCAGATAGCGTTTCCACAGGCGACCGGGTTCGCGGGCCAGCCGATAAAGCCAGACCAGGCCCCGCGCCTCCATCCACTGAGGCGCGGGAGGAGTGCGGCCGGTCAGGGTGGTGATCGAACTGCCGATGCAAAGCCCCAAGCCCGTGGCGCCGCCGTCCTGAATGATTCGCTGGCAGAATTTCTCCGACTGGGGCGGCCCCATGGCGACGAAGACGAAGCGCGCCGGGTGGGCGACCACGAAGTCTATGGCGGCCCGCACAGCCGCCGGATCATGGATGAAGCCCATCGGCGGGTTGTGATGCGACACATTCGTCAGTCCGAACCGGCGGGCCAGATCGGCGATGACTTCGGCTTGCCCGCCGATGACGGTGATCGGGTCGTCGGCGGCGATCACTTCTTGAAACAAGCGCTCGACCAGGTGCGAACCGGGGGCGAAGCCCAGATCGACCCCGCCGAGGGCGGCGGCCTTACGCAAAACCCGACTGTCGTTGGTGCTGAGCCAGGCCTCGGCGCTGATGCGGTCGAACTCCTGGTCCTTGCGACGCAGCCAGGCGTGTTCGGCGTTCGGGGTGATCAGAATGTCGAAGGGCAGGGCGGCGGGACGCGCCGCCAGGGCCGTGACCGCCTCATCCATCGTCAGAGGGTGAAAGCGCAGCCCCGCGAAGCGGATTTCGGGTTGAGGCTCAAAGACGGATCGGGGCGATAGGCTGTTCATGACGGCGACCGTTCTGCGTTGCGCGACGCCAAACTGCAAATCGCTTGCCGCCGACGCACATCGCGCGCGGCGTGGCGCAGTTCTTGATATAGGGGCCGCATGAGCGACGCGACCCTGCCATTGCCGAACGAAACCCCCGGGGCGCCCCAATTGGCCGGCGGACGCGACGTGCGCGCCGCCATGGGGTTGAAACGTTTGATGGACATCGGTCTGTCGGCCGTCCTGATGGTCGTTCTGTCCCCGCTGTTCCTGGCCATCGCCCTCTTGGTGAAGATCACCTCGGCTGGCCCGGCCTTCTATGGCGTGGACTGGGTCGGCCAAGGCGGACGGCGGTTTCGCGGCTACAAGTTCCGCACGATGATCGTGGGCGCGGACCGCCAGGAAGCCGAGCTTCAGTCCCGAAACGAGATGCGCGGCCCGGCTTTCAAGATGGAGAACGATCCCCGGATCACGCCTCTGGGCCGCGTTCTGCGTCGCTACAGTCTCGATGAGTTTCCTCAGCTCTGGAGCGTGCTGAAAGGCGATCTCAGCCTGGTCGGGCCACGTCCGCCCCGCGTGCATGAATATGTTCGATTCACGCCGTTCCAGATGAGCAAGATGGCCGTCAAACCGGGCATCACCTGTCTGTGGCAGGTGGAGGGACGACATCGGATCAACGATTTCGACGAATGGGTGCGGTTGGACATCCGCTACATCGAAACCTGGTCGTTGTGGCTGGATATCAAGATCCTGTTCCGCACCGCAGGCGTGGTGCTGAGAGGAACGGGTGCATGATCGTGGACATCAGCGTCGTCATCCTGAGTTACGACCGGGTGCATCTGTTGGAGCGAACGCTGCGCGGCTGCGCCGAACAGGGCGGCGACTGGGGCAGGTTCGAGATCATCGTGGTCGATAACCACCCGGATCAACTGGCCCGGTCGCTGGTCGAGCGGCTGGTCGTGGAGACGGGCGCGGTCATGACCTATCTGGCCGATCCGCGCCGCAACATCTCCATCGTCCGCAACAAGGGGATCGCGGCGGCCAGCGGACGCTACGTGGCCTTCATCGACGACGACGAAGAGCCTCAGGACGGATGGCTGGCGGCGCTGACCGCTTGCCTTGATCGCACCGGCGCCGACGCCGCCTTCGGACCCAAACTGCCCGAGTTCGAGGGCGGCCGTCCGCCGGAATGGGACCCGCAAGGCTGGCGCTACACCCTGGATTTCCAGATGGCGGCGGACGAACCCATCCCCATGTTCGGCCGGCTGCGTAAACGCGGCAAAGGTCTGGGCAGCGGCAATGCGGCGATTCGCGTCGCGACCTGTCTGGAGGGCCCCGAGCCGTTCAGAGTCGCCTTCGGCAATGCGAACGGTGAGGACACCCAGTTGCTGTTCCGCCTGGCAATGGCGGGGCGGCGTTTCGTCTGGTGCCCGGGCGCCGTGGTCCGCGAGTTCATCGAGACCAGCCGCGCAAAGCCCGACTATATGGTGACCCGCATGAAGCGCGGCTCCCAGCACTATGCGGTGTGCCGGATCGACACGAGCGACAACAAACCCCTGACGACGATCAAGGTCGCCGGCCTGGGCCTGGCGCAGATGGCCGTGCACGCGGGTCTGTACGTCGCCACAGGCGAGTTCCTGGATCGGCGGCGGCGTTGGGATCACCGTATCGGCATGGCCAAGGGGCTGGGCAAGCTGACGTGGAGCGCGCCCATCGGCTTCATCGAGGAGAAGCCGGCGTGAGCCAGCCGGCGCCCGACCTGACGCTGGCGATCCTGACCTATGATCGACCCGACGGACTGGCCGCTGCCCTGACCTCTTGCCTGGCGCAGGACAATCGGCTGGACCTGACGATGGAGATCGTCGTCGTGGACAACCATCCCGCCGGCGCCGGTCGGGCGGTCGTGGAGCGGTTCGCCGCCCGGTCGCCCTGGCCGATCCGCTATATCGCCGACCTGACGCGCAATATGGCGACGCTGCGTAATCGCGGCTTCATGGAGGCGCGCGGGCGTTGGCTGGCGGTCATCGACGACGACGAGACGGCCGCTTCGGACTGGACCGATGCGTTGGTCGGCGCGCTTCAGGCGACAGGCGCCGACATTGCGGTAGGCCCGCGCTTCGCGGTGTTCGAGGCGGGTTCGCCGCCGCCCTACGATCTACAAGGCCGCCAGTTCGTGCGCGATCTTGGGCTGCCGGATCTTGCGGAGATCGATCTGGCCACGGCCTCGGGTCGGCCGCGTTACGGGCTCGGCACGGGCAACTCCATCTTCGATATGGCCTGCTGCTTTCCCGATGGAAGATCCGCCATGCGCGAGGCTTTTGGCGATGCGGGCGGCGAGGATGCGGAACTGTTCGTCAGACTGCATCGTCAGGGGCGCCGGATCGTCTGGGCCGCCAAGGCGCGGGTCACCGAGACGGTGTTTCGAAACAGGACTGAAATTCCCTATCGACTTGTCCGCACCCGTCGCGAAACGCAACACTATGTCTCGATCTATCTCGATGGCGCGGCGCATCCGGGCATCGCACGCGTCGAACTGTTCGTGAAAGGGTTAATCCAGGTCGTCGTCGGCAGCGTGTTTTCGGCGCTGACGCTGGAGCACCGCTCCACCTCGCGTTTGCGGTGGCGGCTGCTGACGCAGCACGGATTGGGCAAGCTGACCTGGAGACGGCCCATCGGCTTCATCGACGAGACGCCTGCGGCGCAGTGATGGCGACCCTTAACCTTTTCCGTTAAAGCGACGCCGTTCGGCGTCGATTAGTATCACCCAACGGAACGCATCTTGGATGATGTGTCGCCGAACCGTTGTTTCCGAGGATTTTCCCATGCTGACCCAGGTCGATCGCCCTATCGTCACGACGACGAAATCGGCGCCCTTTATCGGGGCCCTGAAGCTTTATGGCGACGGCGCGAGCCTGGCGGATTTTTCCCGCTTGCACAGTCAAGGGCGGGTGACCGGCTTCACCACCAATCCGACGTTGATGTTCAAGGCCGGGATCACCGATTACGTCGATTTCGCCCATCAGCTGATCGCCCTGATCCCGGATATGCCGCTGTCGTTCGAGGTGTTTTCCGACGACTTCGCCGAGATGGAGCGTCAAGCGCGCCTGATCGCCAGCTGGGGCGACAATGTCTATGTGAAAATCCCGATCACCAACACACAAGGCCAGTCCAGCCTGCCGATGGCCAGGGCCCTGGCGGCTGACGGGGTCAAGCTGAACATCACCGCCATGCTGACGCTGGAACAGGTCGCCGAGGCGATAGAAATCCTGGCCGACGACACGCCCGCCATCCTGTCGGTGTTCGCCGGCCGGATCGCGGACACCGGCGTGGATCCCGTTCCGGTCATGCGCGCCGCAGTGGCCATGGCCGCCCGCAAGCCGCTGGCCGAGGTTCTGTGGGCCTCCACGCGCGAAGTGCTGAACGTCTTCCAGGCGGCGGACTGCGGTTGCCACATCATCACCGCCACGCCCGACATCCTGAAAAAGCTGGATATGGCGGGCAAGGATCTGGACGACCTGTCGCTGGACACCGTCGCCATGTTCCGCGCCGACGCCGTGGCGGCGGGTTTCACCCTGTAGTCATGCCTGGACGCCCCGCCATATTTCTGGATCGCGATGGCGTGCTGAACGACGTGGTTTGGCGAGACGGCAAGCCGGCCTCGCCGCGTTCGGCCGACGAACTGCACGTCGCGGACGGCGCTGCCCAAGCAGTCGCGGACTTTCGCGCGGCGGGGTATCTGACGTTCGTCGTCACCAACCAGCCCGACGTGCGACGGGGCAAGATGAGCGCCGAGGTGCTGGACGCCATCCATGCCGCGCTGGTCCAGCAGGCGCCGGTGGACGAGGTGCGCGCCTGCCTGCACGACAACGCCGACCTGTGCGACTGCCGCAAGCCCAAGGCCGGTATGCTGCTGGATCTGGCGGCGCGTTGGGACGTCGATCTGTCGCGCAGCTGGATGGTCGGCGACATGGACCGCGATATCGTGTGCGGACGCGCGGCGGGGGTGCGAACCGTCCTGCTGGAAAGACCGTACAACAGCCGGGCCGGCGCGGATGTGCTGGCGCCCGATCTTCGCCAGGCTGCGGCCTGGATTCTTCACGCGGCGCCGGCCCAGCCAGCGCCGGCCTTTCAGGATTGAGTTCATGTTCGTCGACCACTTCTTCGCCGCCGCCGAAAAGGCGATGGCCGCCATCGACCGCGACGCCGTCGAGGCCATGGCCCAGCGTCTGGCCGAGGTCCGGGAGCGCGGCGGGCGTCTGTTCCTTATCGGCGTCGGCGGCAGCGCCGGCCACGCCAGCCACGCCACCAACGATTTCCGCAAGATCTGCGGCTTCGAGGCCTACTGCCCCACCGACAACGTCTCGGAACTTACCGCCCGCATCAATGACGAAGGCTGGGAAGGCACCCTGTCGACCTGGCTGGAGACCAGCCGTTTGAAGGCGGAAGACGGGTTGCTGATCTTTTCGGTAGGCGGCGGCAGCATCGAACCGCCCGTCAGCGCCAATATCGTGCGCGCCATCCAGTTGGCCAAGACACGCGGGGCGATGGTCACCGGCATCGTCGGGCGCAACGGCGGCTATACGGCCGAGGCGGCGGACGCCTGCGTGATCGTGCCGACGGTCGATCCGCAACTGATCACCCCGCTGGTCGAGGGTCTGGCGGCCGTGGTCTGGCACCTTCTGGTGTCCCACCCGGCCCTGGCCCTGCACAAGGGGCATTGGGAACAGATCGCCCCCGTCGCCGCTCCGGCCGCCTGAGGCCAGGCCCGATGATCACAACCCGCACCCCGCTGCGCGTCACCCTGGGCGGGGGCGGCACCGATCTGGAAAGCTATTACCGCAACGACGGCGGTTTCATCTTCGCCATGGCGCTGGACAAATACATCCGGGTCGTGGCCCACCGCCCCGCCTTCGACGACCGGGTCGTGGTCTATGGCCCCCAGCCCGAGGTGTCGCCGCGCGCGACAGAGGTTCAGCACGAGCTGGTTCGCGCCGCCTTGATCGCCCACGGTTTCGACGATCGGCTGGAGACGGCGTCCCTGGCCGACATCGCCGGCGGAACCGGCCTTGGATCGTCGTCCAGCTTTCTGGTCGGCTTCCTGAACGCCCTGCACGGCATGAAAGGCCAGGCCCCCTCGGCTCAGGCCCTGGCGGAAGAGGCGTGCGACCTCGAAATCCGGGTCCTGAACAAGGGCATCGGCAAGCAGGACCAGTATATGGCGGCCTTCGGCGGCTTGACGACGCTGGACATCGCGCCGGACGGGCAGGTGACGGTCAAGCGCGTCGATCTGGATGCGGCGCTCGAGGCGGCCTTCATCCAACACACCCACATCTATTACACGGGCCTGCGCCGCGACGCCGCCGTGGTCCTGGCCGACCAGCACACCGCCATGCTGTCTGACGCCGCGCCGCGCCGCGAGACGGTCAGCGACAGCCTGGGCTTCATCAAGGACTTGGGCTACCGCATCCGTGACGCCTGGATGGCCGGTGATCTGGACGGCTGGGGCCGGATGCTGGACGAGCACTGGACGCAGAAAAAGAAGCTGTCGGGCAAGATCAGCTGGTCCGCCGTCGACGACCTTTATGACCATGTGAAGGGCGATATGGGCGTGACCGGAGGCAAGGTGATCGGCGCCGGCGGCGGCGGTTTCCTGATGCTGTTCCAGCCTGGCGACGGCGCCGAGCTGGAAGCCTATATGGCCAGCCAAAATATGCCGCGACTGCGCTACGGGATCGACCGCACGGGATCCTGCCAGGTGGCGGACACGCCCCGGTGATGGTGCGCGCCGGGCCGGGGGCGAGGGGCGGGGCGCCGAACTGGGGTGTTCGCGCCCGCGCGCCCCTGCGCCTGGGTCTGGCGGGAGGCGGCACCGACCTGTCGCCCTATTGCGATCAGTACGGCGGCGCGGTCCTGAATGCGACCATCGACCGGTTTGCCTTCGCCCACATCGACGCCAACCCGGAAGGGCGTCTGGCCTTTCGCGCGCGCGACATCGGTGTGGAAGAGGTGATGGATGCGATGTCGCCGCCAACCGACGGCGGGGAGCTGGCGCTGCACCGCGCGGTCTATCGTCATGTCTGCGAACGTTGGCTGGGTGGCGACGCGCCGGCCCTGACCGTTTCGACCACCTCGGATGCGCCGGCCGGTTCCGGACTTGGATCGTCATCGGCCCTTGTGGTG
The DNA here is from genome assembly GCA_963515305.1 of uncultured Brevundimonas sp. Lineage (GTDB taxonomy): Bacteria > Pseudomonadota > Alphaproteobacteria > Caulobacterales > Caulobacteraceae > Brevundimonas. The sequence continues at coordinate 22,552 of CAUPWX010000004.1, read as the reverse complement.
GCGCTGATCGAGGCCTTTCGCATGGCGCTGGATCTGCCGCTGGGGCCCTATGACGTGGCGCGACTGGCTTACCACATCGAACGGGTGGAGCTGGGTCTGGCCGGCGGGCGTCAGGACCAGTATGCCGCCGCGTTCGGTGGCGTGAACTATATCGAATTCCTGGCGGATGACCGGGTCGTCGTGAACCCGTTGCGCGTGCGGCGCGCCTATCTGAACGAGCTGGAGTCCTCGCTGATCATCTGTTTCACCGGCCAGTCGCGCCGCTCCGAAACCATCATCAACGAGCAGGTGAGGGGGCTCAGCACCCTCGATCCCTCCGTACTGGACGGAATGCATCGGCTGAAACAGGACGCCACGGCGATGAAGGAGGCGGTGCTGGAGGGCGATATGCGCCGTGTCGCTCGCGTCCTGATGCGGTCGTGGGAAGCCAAGAAGATGACGGCGTCGGGGATCGCCACGCCCTTGGTCGATCAGTTGTTCGACCTGGCGATGCGCGAAGGCGCCTGGGGCGGCAAGGTCTCGGGCGCCGGTGGAGGCGGGTTCCTGATGTTCTGCACCGACCCGGAAAATCGCTATCGCCTGACGGCTGCCCTCAACGAGGCTGGCGGCGTGGCCAGCGCCGTCAAATTCACCCTCGATGGCGCCGAGGCGTGGAGCGTGCCGCGATGAGCGCGGGCCAGGCGGCGTTTCTGGTCGGCGGTCGTGGCTCGCGTCTAGGCGATCTGACGGCGGAAACGCCCAAGCCCCTGCTGCCCGTCGCGGGGCGCCCGTTCATCGAACATCTGCTCGACAAGGCGGTGCGGGAGGGTTTCGACGATCTGATCCTGCTGGCCGGTTACCGTCACGAAGCGGTCGAGGCCTATGCCGGCCGTTGGCGGGGCGTGCCGCTGCGGGTGTCGACTGAGCCTGAGCCATTGGATACGGGGGGCGCCTTGGCTCATGCGCGCACGATGCTTCGGGATCAGTTTCTGGTGGTAAACGGCGACACCTGGTTCGACTTCGATTGGTCGAAACTGAAACTGTCGCCCACCGATCTTGGCCAGATCGCCGCCCGCGAGGTGGCGCCGGCCGACCGCTATGAGACGCTGCAGATGGACGGCGAACAGGTGACAGCCATCCGTCCGCGCACGGCTTTGGACCGCGGATTGATCAATGGCGGCGTCTATCGTTTCCATCGCGCGGTGTTCGACGCGGTCGCCGGGCGCGTGTCGCTTGAAAAGAACATATTGCCGGACCTGGCCGAATGTGGCCTGCTCTCCGCCAAGACCATGGACGGCGGCTTCATCGACATCGGCCTGCCATCCAGCCTGGAAGCGGCGGATCGTATTGTTGGTTTGGCCAGATAGAAGGGCACCTCGGTCGCGACGCCGTTAGTCCTGATGTGAAATCAGAGCCGAAGCCATCGCCAGCGCCTGGGCCATCGCCTGCTTCTGATCGTCAGGCAAGGTCGACCATCGAGCCAGGGCGTCGTCGCGCAGCAGACCCGGCGAAGTCTTGAGCGCAGCCAGTCCGGCGTCGGTCAATCGCGCGTGGACGATGCGTCGATCCGTCGTTGATCGATAGCGTTCGATCAGGCCCCGCGCCTCCAGCCGATCCAGCACGGCGACGACGGTCGGGGACGACATCGACACGTCCCTGGATATGGCGCTGGTGCTGACCTGGCCCAGGGCGCGGATCGATTGAAGCACCAGAAGCTGGGGCAGGGTCAGGCCCGTCAGACGGGCGATCTCGCGCGAGCGGACGTCGATCGCCTGGGCGATGCGGCGCACCGACCGGACCAGCGACGCCGTGGGGTCGACCTCGGTGATTGGAGAAATATCGTCCATTTGGTTGAACTCTTTCGTGCACTAACCATTTGTACGCGCTGCTTCCACAATTCAAGGAGGACCCATGTGCGGTCTTAGCGGCGAGATCAATTTCGACGGACGACCGGCCGACGCCGGCGCCGTTCAACGCATGACCGATGCGCTCTCGCCCCGTGGACCGGACGGGTCCGGCATCGTAATGCGCGGCCCGGTGGGGCTGGGTCACCGACGCCTGAAGATCATCGACCTGTCGGAAAAGGCGCAGCAACCGATGGTGGACGCCGATCTGGGCGTGACCCTGGCGTTCAACGGCTGCATCTACAACTATCCCGAACTGCGCGAAGAGCTGCAGGGGATAGGTTTCCGCTTCTTCTCTCACGGCGACACCGAAGTCATCATCAAGGCCTGGAAGGCCTGGGGTGAGGCCTGCGTCGAGCGGTTCAAGGGGATGTTCGCCTTCGTCCTGCACGAACGTGACACCGGCCGCACAGTGATCGCCCGCGACCGGTTCGGCATCAAGCCGCTGTATCTGGCCGAACAGGGCAAGCGCCTGCGTTTCGCCTCGACTCTGCCGGCCCTGCTGGCGGCGGGCGATGTGGACAAGACGATCGATCCGGTCGGACTGCATCACTACATGACCTTCCACGCCGTGGTGCCGCCGCCGCACACCATCCTGAAGGGCGTGAAAAAGTTTCCGCCGGCGACCATTCGCGTCATTGAGGCGAACGGCTCGGCCAAGGACCGCCTTTATTGGCAGCCCGACATGACCCGCCACGCCGAGGATGCGTCCCTGACGGCCGAAGACTGGCGCGACCGAGTGCTGGACAGTCTGCGTGAAGCCGTGAAGCGCCGCATGGTCGCGGACGTGCCGGTCGGCGTGCTGCTGTCTGGCGGTGTGGATTCCAGCCTGATCGTCGGTCTGCTGGCCGAACTGGGTCAGAAGGACTTGATGACCTTTTCGGTCGGTTTCGAGGAGGCCAATGGCGAGAAGGGCGACGAGTTCGTCTATTCCGATCTGATCGCCAAACACTATGGCACCCAGCACAATCAGATTTTCGTGCCGCACCAGCGCCTGATGGAGGCCTTGCCGGGCACCATCGGCGCCATGTCGGAGCCGATGGTCTCCTACGACAACGTCGGCTTCTATCTGTTGAGCCAGGAAGTCTCCAAACACATCAAGGTCGTGCAGTCGGGGCAGGGGGCGGACGAGGTCTTCGCCGGCTACCATTGGTATCCGCCCATGCTCGGCGCGACCGACCCGGTCGAGACCTACGCCAAGGCCTTCTTCGACCGCAGCCACGCGACCCTGAAGACCCAGCTGAACAGCGCCTATATGGCCGACACCGACGTCAGCCGCGCCCTGGTCGAGGCCCATTTCGCGCAAGGTCGCGCGGCGACGCCGGTCGATCAGGCCCTGCGCCTGGACAGCCAAGTGATGCTGGTCGACGATCCGGTGAAGCGGGTCGACAACATGACCATGGCCTGGGGCCTGGAGGCGCGCGTGCCCTTCCTGGATCACGAACTGGTCGAACTGGCCGGCCGCATTCCCCCCGAGCACAAACTGGCCCAGGGCGGTAAGGGCGTGCTGAAGGAGGCGGCGCGTCTGGTCATCCCGTCCGAGGTCATCGACCGCAAAAAGGGCTATTTCCCCGTGCCGGCGCTGAAATACATTCAGGGTCCGTATCTGGAGATGGTGCGCGAGGCCCTGACCAATCAGGCGGCGCGAGACCGCGGCCTGTTCGACCGGGGGTATCTGGACACCCTGTTCGCCGATCCGACCGCGCACATCACACCGCTTCGCGGGTCGGAACTGTGGCAGGTCGCGGTGCTGGAAATGTGGATGCAGCAGCATGGCGTCTGACATCCGCCCCGAACGCTCCAAGGCGCATCGGCTCAAACGTTTGCGGCACGAAGGTCTCAAACCGCCCGTTCAATCGGGCGGCGATGGGCCGACGCCCGACGCCGTGCTGGATTGCGGCTGGGGACGGTTGCTGTTCGCCCAGACCTTCCAAACGGCCGAGCCGCTGGTCGAGGCCCTTCGCGCCGAAGGACCGGACCGCCGCGACATCGCCTTCTACGTCCGAAATCCGCACGTCCTGTTGGCGCAGGCGCCGCAGGAACTGTTCCTGGACCCTTCGCACACCTTCAGGCTGGAACTGGCGACCTATCGCGCCAGTCGTCGCCAACCCAAGGGCTTCACCGTTCGTCGCCTGACATCGGAAATGGACGCCCAGGCGGTCAACGGCATCTACGCCAAGCGCAAGATGGTGCCGGTGCCGCCCGACTTCTTCTGGTCGCGCCGCGACGACCGGACCATCACCTACTTCGTCGCCGAGGACCTCGCGACAGGCGCGGTGATCGGCACGGTGACGGGCGTCAATCACGTGCGCGCCTTCGAAGACCCCGAATGCGGTGCGTCGCTGTGGTGTCTGGCGGTCGATCCCCAGGCGACCCAGCCGGGCATAGGCGAAGCCCTGGTCCGGCGGCTGGCCGAGCATTTCAAGACGCAAGGCCTGTCGCACATGGACCTGTCGGTGATGCACGACAATGACCAGGCCATCGCCCTGTACGAGAAGCTGGGCTTTCGCCGCGTCTCCTTTTTCGGGATCAAGCGCAAGAACCCGATCAACGAGGCCCTGTTCGTCGGCCCGACCGACGGTCACGACCTGAACCCTTACGCCCGGATCATCGTCGACGAGGCCCGCAGACGCGGCATCCATACCGAGATCATCGATGCCGAAGGCGGCCTGTTCCGCCTCAACTGGGGCGGCCGATCTGTGCGTTGCCGCGAGAGCCTGTCCGAGTTGACGTCCGCCGTGGCGCTGAGCATCTGCGATGACAAGCGCATGACGCGCCGCATCGTGGAAGCGGCCGGGGTTCGCGTGCCCGAACGCATCGATCCCGGCGATCCCTCGGCCATCGACGCGGCGCTGGAACGGTTCGGCGCGTTGGTCGTCAAACCCGCACGTGGCGAACAGGGGCAGGGGGTCGCCGTCGGCCTCAAGACCATGAGCGAGATGCAGACCGCCCTGACCCGTGCGCGTCGCATCTGTTCGGAAGTGCTGATCGAAGAACAGGTGCAGGGCGAGGATCTGCGGCTGGTGGTGATCGACTACAAGGTCGTTGCCTGCGCTCTGCGTCGGCCGCCACGCGTGATCGGCGACGGACGCACGACCCTTCGCGCTTTGATCGAGCACCAGAGCCGACGTCGCGCCGCCGCGACGGGCGGAGAATCGACCATTCCCATCGACGACGAAACCGAACGCACCCTGGCCGAGACCGGATACCGGCTGGACAACATTGCGCCCGACGGCGTCGAGGTTCTGGTTCGCAAGGCCGCCAATCTGCATTTGGGCGGCACCATCCACGATGTGACAGAAGAGGTGCACCCGGTGCTGATCCGCGCCGCGATCGCCGCCGCGCGCGCCATCGATATTCCGGTCACGGGCATCGACTTTATGGTCAAATCGCCGCGCGAGCCCGATTACGCCTTCATCGAGGCCAATGAACGCCCCGGTCTGGCCAATCACGAACCCCAACCTACGGCCGAGCGTTTCGTCGACCTGCTGTTCCCTCTGTCCGCCCCGACTTCGGTCAGGACGGCTCAAAGATCAGATGCCTGAAGGAGGCCCCTTGGCCCGTCCCGCGATTGACCTGGATTACCTGAAGGGCCGTCTGGCCGACCTGCTGAACACCCCCAGCCCGGCCGGCTATACCGACGAGGCGGTCTGGCTTCTGTGCCGGGATCTGGAGCGGTTGGGGCTGGAATATGAACTGACCCGGCGGGGCGCCGTGCGCGCGCGGCTGCCGGGCAGGGCGCGTTCGCCTGCGCGCGCCGTGGTGGCCCACCTCGACACCCTGGGCGCCCAGGTCATGGCGGTCAAGGACAGCGGCCGGCTGGAACTCGTGCCCATCGGCACCTGGTCGTCGCGGTTCGCAGAGGGCGCGCGGGCGACCATATTTTCCGAAGGCGGCGCCTGGCGCGGGACCATTCTGCCGCTCAAGGCGTCGGGTCACGCCTTCAACGAAGAGGTGGACACCCAGCCCGTCAACTGGCGGCAGGTCGAACTGCGGATCGACGCCGTGACCCACAGCAGGGACGATACGCTGAACCTGGGCGTCGATATCGGCGACATCGTCGCGATAGACCCGCAACCCGAGTTCATGGACACTGGCTTCATCGTCTCGCGGCATCTGGACGACAAGGCGGGCGTGGCCACCATGCTTGCAGCGCTGGAATGTCTGATCCGAGAGGGTCGCACGCCGGCGGTGGACATCTGGTGGCTGTTCACCATCGCCGAAGAAGTGGGTTTAGGCGCGTCGTCCGTCCTGGTGCCCGATGTGGCGGCCATGGTCACCGTCGACAACGGAACGACCGCGCCGGGTCAGAACTCTTCCGAATTCGGCGTCACCATCGCCATGGCCGATCAGACCGGACCGTTCGACTGGCATCTGTCGCGCAAACTGGTTCAGTTGGCTCGCGATCACGACATCCCGCATCAGAAGGACGTGTTTCGTTATTACCGTTCCGATTCCGCATCGGCGCTGGAAGCCGGAGCCGACATTCGCACGGCCTTGGTCACCTTCGGCATCGACGCAAGCCACGGCTATGAGCGCATCCACGAAACCGCCCTGACCGATCTGGCGCGACTGCTGATCGCCTATGTCGAAAGCGACGTCGAGATCACGCGCGACACCAAGGCCTTGAGCGGCGTCAAAGGCTTCACCCACCAACCAACAGACGATCCAACGCCGGACGCGTGAGGGCGCATCAGGGAGTTCAACTTGACCTCGCTAGCTCACAACCACCTTTCGCCTAAGATATATTATGCGAAACACACAGTGTGCTATAGACGCGTCGTGGAAGTGCCCGTCGTAATTTCAGCGTTCTAGCCGGCTTTCCTGCGATCCTGCCTGATAGGTCGCTGGCTCTGACGCTGGCGCGGGTTGTCGGGTTAGACGAACCCCCTTTATCCAGAGCTTCAATGCCTCGTAGTGGATCGCCGCCATGACCTTGAGCGTCATCAGCGGGATGGCGGCGGCGGCCGATGCGATGGCTCGGTCGGTCAGCGGCTGGCGGTCGGCCGACATTGCAGCGGTTATCAATACGCCTTCGACGTCGAGGCCGTTGATGGTCATGTCGAGACGCTGGCCCGGCGCGTGGCCGCGGAACTGATAATCCATCTCCATGCCCATGAACGGCGAAACATACAGGGCCTTTGCCGCGCCTTGGCGGATCAGACCCTTGGCCTGGTCTTCGGGCGGCACCGGAATGACATAGGCATGGCGAATGCCGAAGGTGCTGGTCACTTCGTAGATCATGGCCGCCAGATCACCGTCGGGGCGATGGCAGTAATACAGGCTGATCGGATTGAAGACGTAACCCAGCACGCGCGGCATGGTTAACAGCCGCACCGGCCCGCCGTCGGTGACGATCCCGGCGCGCGCCAACCAGGCGTCCACTTGCGGCCGCAGCGCCCCAGAACCATCGCCATAGTCGGCGTCATAGAAGGACAGCAGGTTGAAGCGATTGCGTGAAAACAGTTTGAGCCAGCTTGAGAGCCCGTCGATCTCGGCCAAGTCCAGAAACAGCCAGAACACGCGGTAATCCAGCTGATGCACCTTGGGCCGCAACCGCCGATGCATCACCTTGCCGCGATAGAGGGCCGAGGCCTGGGTCACGCCGCGCGCTCTAACACCGTGGTCGCCGGCGATGACAGGTGGATACGGCCGCTTTCGTTTTCGACGGACCAGGGCCGGCGCACGCCGCCCAGCTCTTCGGCCACGGCCAGGCCCGATTGCAGGCCGTCTTCGTGGAAGCCGGCGCCGAAGTGCGCGCCGCAGAACCACACGCCCCCCTGCCCCTGCAGGCTCCACAACTGTTTCTGCGCGGCGATGGCGGCTGGATCGAATATCGGATGTTCGTAAAGCTCGCTGCGAAGCAATGTATCGGCGCGCGGCGGGCGCGGCGGGTTCAGCGTCACGAACAGATCGTCGCCCGGCAGGCCCTGCAGTCGGTTCATCCAGTAGGTGACGCACAGGCCGTCGTCGGCCCCGATGTAGTTCCAGCTGGCCCAGGCCCGGCGACGGTGCGGCATCAGGCTGGCGTCTGTATGAAGCACGGTCAGGTTTCGGCTGTAGCGAAATGCGCCCAACACTGCGCTCTCACGCGCAGTCGGCTGATCCAGCATGGTCAGGGCCTGATCCGCATGGGCGCCGATGACGACATGGTCGAACCGCTCGACCCCGCCGTGGCTGTCGTGGACCATGACGCCCTGATCCGTACGGCGCACGCTGGTCACACCGTGATCCAGACGCACGTCGTCGATGGCGCGCGCCAGATGTTCGACATAGACGCGGCTTCCGCCCTCGACCGTGCGCCACAGCGGCCGACCGACCAGTTTCAACAGGCCGTGGTTGCCGCAGAAGCGGATGAAGGCCTCGGCCGGATAATCCATCAATGTGTGGGCGGGCGACGACCAGATGGCGGCGGCCATCGGCAGCAGATGATCGTCGCGGAAGGCCTCGCTGAAGCCTTCGCGCTTCAGATAATCGCCCAAGGTCAGCGAACTGTCGTTCAGGTCCGCCAGATCCTTTGGCGCGTCGCGGTAGAAGCGCAGGATTTCCGTCAGCATCGACCAGAACCGCGGCCGCAGGGCGTTGCGACGCTGGGCGAACAAGCCCGGCGCGGCGTATTCGAAACGTCCGTCGTCCAGGGATACGGCGAACGACATATCCGTCGCACGCGAGGCCACGCCCAGATGATCGAACAAGGCGATTAGGTTCGGATAGGTGGCGTCGTTGAAACAGATGAAGCCGGTGTCCACCGCGATGTCGCCAGAGGGCACGCCCGCCGTCACCGTGTTCGAATGGCCGCCCAACCGGTCGGCCTTTTCATAGATGGTCACCCTATGGCGTTGGGACAGCAGCCAGGCGCAAGACAGGGCGGCGACCCCCGACCCGATTACGGCGATCTTAAGCGGCTCCGGCGAAGTCGAGGCGGGCGATACGGACATGAAGGCTCCAGAGTGCGCCCGCTGGCGTTGGACAGACATGGAGGAATTACGGCCCGTCGTCATGATCGGATCGCGATTGATCCAGACATTTCCGACAAGCGTATTAGGGTTCATGCATGTCGAGACCTTGCCTTTTGCGCCAAACACACGCCGGTCTGGGCGTATGAAGACGTCTGACGGCCCGTCCGACCCCTTGCTGCACGATCGTCTGATCGAGGCCATCGCGCTGCGTCGCGACCGCGACGCCTTCGCCGCCCTGTTCGAATATTTCGCCCCTCGTTTGAAAGCCTGGTTGATCAAGTCGGGCGCGACGCCCGGCGCGGCCGAAGATTTCGCGCAGGACGCCATGCTGACGGTGTGGCGGAAGGCGGATTTGTTCGACTGTCACAAGGCGCGCGCCGCGACCTGGATCTTCACGATCGCGCGCAATCGTCGGCTGGACATTCTGCGCCGCGACGCTCGGCCCCTGCCGACGCCCGAGATCGAACTGGCCGGGGAAGAAGTGCGTCGTCCCGACGAACTGCTGTCCATGTCCGAAGATGCGGATCGCATCCGGGACGCCCTGACCCGTCTGACCCCCGAACACGTCGAGGTGCTGCGCCTCGCCTTCTTCATGGACAGCTCTCATTCCGAGATCGCCAAACACCTGGACCTGCCGCTCGGCACCGTGAAATCCCGCATTCGAAACGCCATGACCAAACTCCGCCTGATCCTCGCCCCGTCAGAGGAGGCCGCACGATGAACCCGCGGCTCAATCCTTCGGAAGACCGCCTTCTGGCCTATGCCGCCGGATCGCTCAGCGCGCCGGAGGCTGTGGTCGTTGCAGCGCATCTGGCGATGCGGCCCGCAAACGACGCCTGGGTGCGCCAACTACAGGCCGTGGGCGGAGAGTTTCTGGACGAGGCGCCCGCCGCCGCCTTGTCCAACGACGCCCTGGCCCTGGCCCTGGCGCAGATCGAGACGGATGCCGGCGAGGTCAGACCGTTGCCTCCGCTGAACGATATGCCTGAACTGCCCGAACCGCTGCGTCGCTACGCCTTGGGTCCGTGGCGGTGGATCGGGCCGGGAATGCGCGCTCGCGATGTTCATGCGCCGCGCGATGGTGATTGCCGGGTCATCCTGCTGAAGATCGAATCTGGGCGAGAAACGCCGAAACACACGCACGGCGGCGTCGAACTGACGTGCGTAATCTCCGGCGCCTACGCCACGGAAACCCAGCGGTTCGATGTCGGCGACCTGGAAGAAGCCGATGACGATGTTTTGCACCAGCCGCGGGTGGTTTCGAACGAACCTTGCCTCTGCGTCGTCGCCTTGGATGGTCAGATCAAGATGGACGGCTGGATGGGGTGGTTGATGCAGCCGTTCGTGAAGTTGTGATCGGCTTGGCGACCCTGTGGGGCGTCGCCGCCCTGTTTCTGGTTCTGGTCATGTCGACGGCATGGTGGGTGCAGCGACGCACCGGTCAGGGCGGCTGGGCCGACGCCTTCTGGTCGCTGGGCCTGGGCGCTGCCGGCGTGGGTGTGGCGCTTTATCCGATCGCCGGGGACGCCCCTTCCCTTCGCCAATGGCTGGCCGCGCTGTTGATCGGCGCCTGGGGTCTGCGGCTGGGGCTGCATATCGCCAAACGCGCGGCGCATGAGGGCGAGGACGCGCGTTATGCGCGCCTGCGTCAGGATTGGGGCGGCGGCTTTCAGGCCAAGATGTTCGGCTTTCTGATGTTGCAGGCCGGCGCGGCGGCGTTTCTGTCGCTCAGCGTCCTGGTCGCCGCTCGCAACCCGACGTCCGGACTGACGCTGCAGGATGGCCTGGCGACCCTGATCTTCCTTGGCGCTTTGGTTGGAGAGGGCGTCTCGGATCGCCAACTATCGGCGTTCAAACGCGCCCCCAACGCCAAGGGCAAGATCTGCGACACAGGACTGTGGGCCTGGTCGCGTCATCCCAACTACTTCTTCGAATGGCTGGGATGGTGCGCCTGGCCCGTGTTCGCGATCAGCCTTGGCGCCGACTGGCCCTGGGGTTGGCTGGCCCTGACGGGACCGGCCTATATGTATTGGTTGCTGACGCAGGTTTCGGGCGTTCCCCTGCTTGAGGCGCACATGAAACGCTCTCGCCCCCAGGCTTTCGCCGCCTATGTCCGCAAGACGCCTAGCGCCTTCTTCCTGACGCCACCTCGCGGCTAGGTCTTGGGCGCCGTCCCGATGTGGGTCTGGCCCCGACTTTGTGCGATCTCCATCTGCCGCTGACGCTCGGCGTACCGGGCGCGCTGGGCTTCGTCTCGATCGTCGTGACAGTTGGCACAACAGACCCCTTCGACATATCGGGGCGAAGCACGGCCGGCTTCATCCAGTGGTCGGCGACACGCGCGGCACAGGGTGTGCGGCCCTTGAACCAGCCCATGACCCACGGAGACACGCTCGTCGAAAACGAAACAGTCTCCGCGCCAAAGACTGTCTTCTTCGTTCACAGTCTCAAGATAGCGCAGGATGCCGCCTTCCAGATGGTGGACGTTCTCGATCCCTTCAGCCTTGAGAAAGGCAGTCGATTTTTCGCAGCGAATGCCGCCGGTGCAATACATGGCGACGCGCTTGGCGCCCGTCTTGTGCAACAGGTCGCGGCCTTCGCTGCGGAACCAGTCGGGAAAGTCGCGGAAGCTTTGGGTATTGGGCTGCACCGCCCCGGCAAACGCGCCGATCGCCCCCTCGTAGTCATTGCGGGTGTCGATCACCAGGGTTTCGGGATCAGCGATCAGGGCGTTCCAATCGACCGGTGAAACATAGACGCCGGCCCCGCGCGCCGGGTCCAGATCGGGCTGGCCCATCGTCACGATCTCGCGCTTGACCCGCACCTTCATGCGGTGAAAGGGCGAGACGTCCGTCCAGGCGTACTTCAGTTCCAACACATCGAAGCCGGGCATGGCGCGGATGACGTTCAGGACCGCCTCTACCGCATCCGCAGCGCCCGCAATGGTGCCGTTCAGCCCTTCGTTTGCGACCAGAAGCGTGCCCCTCACCTGCCCCGCATCGCAGATCGCCTGCAGACGTTCGCGTATGACGGCCGTATCCGGCACCGGCGCAAAGCGATAAAGGGCCGCCACGCGGATGACGCCACGCAACGAGTTTTCGGTGTCTGTCACGATCAAACCCCTGTCGCCATACCGGGGATGGCGCGCCCAGCAGGACTCGAACCTGCAACATCCCGCTTAGAAGGCGGCGCGAAAATGAGTGAAAACAAGGCTCACCGTGTAAAACCTGACTTTTAGAGATCAGGCTGCACAAGGGTCGCGAAGGCGGATGTAAAACAATCCGCCTTCTGCGGCACCTCTAAAGTGCGGCGGCCTCGGGCGGCGCGTCATCGTTCGCCGGCGTGGTCGGCCGAGGCTGGCCCACCTTCAGGCGGACGCGCGGATTGGGCTTCTGGCTCGGCACGATCATACGATCGATGGTGAACGAGGCGACGTAGGTCCCGCCGCAATCGACGTCGGTGCACTGCAGACGAAGTTCACGATAGAGCGGCGTCAGGTCCTTGCTGGACCGCACGACCGCGTCGGCGCGGCAATGGGGGCAGCATAGCTTTTTTGAACCGCCGTGGCGGCTGCGGGGCTTGCTGAAGGACTGTGGTTGGTTGGCCGCGCTGAAGCGCCCGCCCGATAGTTCACCCTGCTGCGTTTGCATTTTCGATCCTGTGACGGCCCCTGTTTGTTCCATAGCAGAAATGGTTCCAGCGGCGCTGCAAAAAAACTTGAGGTTATGGACCCAGCAACCATTTTTCTCAGGCGGCGGCGCGCGCTGGCGGGGGTGGGTTCAGCTCCATCTGCAGCGACGTCTTCAGGCCCCCGCCGGCGTCGAGCTGGTGGCGTGTTTCGGTGACCACCCAGCCAGAGTTGTCGATCTCAGCCTTCCAACCGGAGACGGTCAGCTTGCGATCGGGATAGAGATCGGGCCGGCCGGAGGCGAGGTCGAGCGAGAACTGTGCGCCCTTACGCTCCTGCTTGGTGTTGTCGGCCTGGGCGGCGCGGCGGGCTGACTCCTCGCTCCCGTAGGTGCGGCCGAGGCGTTTGGCGTTGGAGCTGGATCCAACGACCACCTCCCCGCTCGTGCCCTTGGCCCGGCTTCTCCACTTGGCGATGACGCCAGAATAGTTCTCGCGCTCGGCCGAGGACCAGGTGTGGCGATCGCCGTCGCGCCGGGTGATGGTCGCCTCGGGGATAGGTTGGCCCGTGGCGGTGACGCCGGCGGCGATGGGCGAGAAGAGAAGCCGGCCAGCCTTCACGGTCGCCATGGCGTCGTGAAGCCGCCCCAGGCGCGCCAGGAAGGCGCTGTCGCTCTCGCTGTCCTGTGTGAGGTGCGAGACGGCGATTGCCGCCTTATCGGCCGCCACGCGCGCCTGGAGGCCATTCCTTACGGCGACGTCCTCCAGGACAGCCCCAAGGGTCGTGTTCGACCAGGTCTTGGTCTGGCGGGTGCGGAAGGCACGGGTGAGGTTGGCCGCTCTCGCGCGGATGGTCAGACGGTCAGGCGTGCCGCCATGCCCGCGTTCGTCAACGATAAAGGATCCTTTGTCGATCAGGACCGGCGATGCGCCGTCGCGGAGATCCAGCCAGCCAAGTTTGAGCGTCACGGTCGCGCCGGCCGGCGGGATTGCGAGCTTGCCGTCCGTGTCATTCAGCACGAGCTCCAGCTCGTCAGCTTCCGCGCCTCGTCGCTCGGTCAGGCTCAGGCTGTGCAGTCGGGGCTTCACCGCCCCATCGATGGACTTGCCGTCGACCACGAGCTGGTAGGCGGCCTGGCGCTGGACGTGCCCCGAGACCTGGCCCGTCATGCCCGCACCTCGGAGCCCGTAGCGCTGGTGTCGCCTTCGTCATCATCGACGCGCTGCAGGTTGACGGTGAAGTCGATGAAGCGCGCCTGGCCATTGTCCAGGAGCTCGCGCTTGGTCTCGTCCAGATCCAGGATGACGAAGGCGCCATAGACGAAGCCGTCGCCATCGACCACGGGCCACGACCGGCCCTGGTCAGCCATGGCCGCCAGATCCTCGAGCGCATCCTTGCGACCGATGACGCCCGGCGCCAGGACGCCAGTGATGGTCAGGTTGTCCTCACCCAGGCCGGCGAACTGGCTTGCGGCGCGCGCGCCTACCCGCTCGCTGGTCGGATGGCGCCAACTGCGCCGGCGCTTCAGCTGGTCGAAAAGGACGTTCGGGATCTCGAACACAAACATGCCGATGGCCAGGAGCATCAGGGCGCCTCGCCATAGCTGTCGTCGTCGTCGCTGAAGCTCGCGCCGCCGGTCGGGTTCTTCAGCAGTTCGGCGACCCGTTGGGCCAGCGCCTCCATATCCTCGCCAGGCCGCTGCACGATCTGAAGGTTCAGCGTGCCGATCGTGACAGGGGGCGGCGCGGCCGTCGCGGCGGATGCAGGTCGGGCACCGAGGGTGGGCGCCGTGTCGAACGTGGGAGCGGCCATGGCGGCCGTGCCGATCGCCATTGCGCCGGCGGCGGTGATAGCCGACGCGGCCGTCCGCATGCGCCGCAGTGGATCTCGCGCGGATCTGCCGAGGCCGACGCCGAGGCCCTGCATGGTGTAGTCCCCCAGCTGGGCGAAGACCCGCGAGGGTGAGTGGATTCCGAGCTTGTTTTTGAAGGCGGTGACCACCGCGCCGCCGGCTCGCATCACGGCCGCGACCAGGGCGGGGATGCCGCCCAGGACGCCGTTGACCAGGCCCGTCAACAGGTGACGGCCCATCTCGAGGAACCGGCCGCCCAACGCCTGCAGCGCTGGCCAGGCGCGCATGACCGCCCCTATCAAAATCCCGACCGGGTTGAAGGCCATGAAGACCCTGACCATCCCCCCGATCGCGCTCGCAACAGCGGAGCGGATATTCGTCCAGACGCCGGACAGGGTTGTGCTGATCCTGCTCCAGCTTTGGTAGATGACAGAGCCCATGCCGGTGACCAAGGCGCTGCCCGCGCTCGTCACGACAGCGACCAGGGCGGGGATTCCACCCCGGACGCCATTGACCAAGCCAGCCAACATGAGCCGGCCCATACCGATGAAGCGGCCGCCCAGCGCCTGAAGCGCCGGCCAGGCGCGCATGATTGTCCCTATCAAGATCCCGACGGGGCTGAAGGTCATGAAGACCCTGACCATCCCGCCGATCGCGCTTGAGACTGCGGAGGAGATGTTCGTCCAGACGCCGGACAGGGCCGCGCTGATCGTGCTCCAGCTTCGGGAGATGACAGAGCCCATGCCGCTGACCACGGAGCCGCCGGCGCTCATCACGGCTCCGACCAGGGCGGGGATGCCGCCCCGCACGCCATTGATCAGGCCCGTCAACAGGTGACGGCCCATCTCGAGGAACCTGCCGCCCAGCGCCTGCAGAGCGGGCCAGGCGCGCATTATCGTTCTGATCAGAATCCCGACCGGGCTGAAGTTCATGAAGATGCGGCCTATGAACCCCACGGCGTTTGAAACGCCGGTCTTGATCCCTTCCCACATGCCGCTCATCCACGGGCCGATCGTGCCCCAGTGCCGGTAGATCAAATACGCAGCGCCGGCGAGAAGCGCGACGGCCGCCACGATGCCGAGCACGATCCAGGTGATAGGGTTGGCGAGCAGCATCAACCCTGCTCGCGCCGCCATGGCGCCGAAGGTCAGGAAGCCCCGGCCGGCGATCATCAGCCCCCGACCAATCATGGGCAGGGCCTTGCCGGCAAAGCTCAATACCGCCCTGCTGGCGGAGCCCAGGGCACGGCCCAGAGCTGGAAGGCTCTTACCGGCGAACTCAGCCATCTTCAGGCCTGCCGGCCCGAACATGATTCCGGTTTGCGTCAGCGTCAGCTGCAGCAGGGCAAAGGGACCAAGGATGGCGGCGATCGCCATGGCCAGGCCGCCGAACACGACCAGGCCGCCGGCGATGATGGCGACCAGCATGCCGATTGCCCGGATCGCGCCGGGGTGAGCCTGGGCGAAGACGTGAATCTTTTGCGCCATCCGTCCGAGGAAGGCGGCGCCCTGCTTGATCTGGGGCAGGAAGGCCGTGCCGATCTCGATGGCGACGGCTTTCACGCCCTGCTTCATTAGCAGCACCGCGTTGGATGTGGTCGCAGCGCGGGCCTCGTATTCCTTCTGCATCGAGCCGGCGTAGAGCGTGGCGTCGCCAACCCGGTTGAGGTTCGTTTTCAGCAAGTCGAGATTGTTCAGCATCGGCGCGATGGCTGAGACCGACTCCGACCCGAACAGCTGGGTCAGGATCGAGGTCTGCCTTTCCTTCGACAGTTTCGATATCCGCGTCATGACATCAACGATCGCGCCGCCGGCGTCGGTCTGCATTCGCTTGGCCATGTCGGTCGCCTCGAGGCCCAGGGCCGCATAGGCGGCCTTCTGGCTCTTGGTCGCCGCCTCCCCTTTGGTCAGGGCGAGCATGGTGTTCTTGATGCCGGTGGCGGCGATCTCTTCCTCAACCCCCATGCCGACGACGGTCGAGCCCAGGGCGGCGATCTGGCCGGCCGACAGACCCGCAACCTCGCCCAGGGCGCCGACGCGGGTGACCACATTCGAGATCGACAGGGCGTTGGCTGGCCCGTTGTTGCCCAGATAGTTGATCTGGTCCGCCAGCCCTTTTACCTCGGTCTGCGTCAGCCGAAACGCCGTGCGCCAGGTGGCCATCTTCTTCCCGGCGTCGTCAGCCGTGGTGTCGAAGGCGATACCCATCTTGCCGGCGTCCTCGGCGAAGCCCATCAGCTCGCCGCGCGCGATCCCGGCCTGGCCAGCAGCGGCGATGATCGCCGTCAGTCCCTCGGTCGCCACCGGAATCCGGGTCGAAAGCGACAGGATGTCTTTTTCCATCTGCCTGAAGGCGACGGGCGTGGGGAAATCAACCACCTTCTTGATGTCGGCCATGCCGTCCTCGAACGACATGCCGGCGCTGGCGGCGGCAAAGAGTGGCGCGGCCGTGACGATGCCGCCGGCGAGAGCCGAGGCCCCGGCGCCCTGCATCGTGCCGGCAAGCTGCTGGGTCTTGTCGTAACGCCCACGGGCTGCGCCCATCCGGCTCCGGCGGTTGTTGACCGCATCCATGCGCCGGGCCTGTTCGGTCAGCTCGTCATTCGCCCTGGACAGATCCCGCGCGAGCTTCAGCTCATGGGCGCCCAGCGCATTCGTGGCCACACCGGCGCCCTCAAGGCGTCCCTTCAAGTCGCTCAGGGCGGCGATCTGGCCTCGTTCCTTGACGGTCAGTTCCTGGAGCTTGATCTTTTCGAGTTCGAACCCCCGGATCATCTGCTTGGACGGAGCGTCCGTGGCGTCCATGGCGGCGCCTAGACGCTCGACCTCGGCACGATGGGCAGCGATCTTGCCCCGCGTCCCGTCGAGCCGCGCCTCCATCTGGCGGAACGCCCCGACATCCTTGGTGGTCCGCTGCAGGGCCTGGACCTTTTCACGGGCGGAGTTCAGCGCGGTGGACGTGCGATCGCTTTCGTTCTTGACCCCTCGCAGAAAGCCGAGGGCGTTGCCGCCGGCTTTCAGGAGGATGCTGAGACGAAGGTTCTTGTCCACGGTCAGGTGTCTTTCTGGCCGTGCACGCGGTTGTAGAGCGCGATCGCGCGTTCACGGTGGGCGGCGAGTTGGTCGAGATCGAGGGCCTGCAGTTCCGAAAGCTGCCAGCCGAGCACGAAGGCGATGTCGGCGTAGGCGTCTTCTACTCGGTCAGGCCAAGCTCCTGCCGCTGAGCCTTCGTGTACAAAAAAGCGACGACCTCGCCGCTGATCATGGCCAGGTCATCGGACGGCATGCGCTGAAGATCTTGTTTATGGATCGTCGGTTCTGTGATGCGCGGGATGACGACGCACAGGGCGTTGTAGTCGGCCTGGTGCACGGCCGAGAGGCTGGTGCCCTGATAGTCGCTGCCGTGCGGCTTGCGGACGAGGACGCTGTCGTACTTGTTGTCGGCGCGCTGGATTGGCTTATCGAGCGGCACGCGCACCCAGGGGCGGCCGTTCTCATCGACGCCGCGCTCCAGGCCGGTCGGTTCGTCAGCCAGCGGTGCGGCGGCGGAGGCGTATTGGTCGGTCATTGTATCAGTCCCCGGAACATGTGAGCAGGAGGCGAAAGCATCCGGCCCAGAAAGACGTCCTGGACGACGGCCGCCGGACGCAATGCGTCCACGGTCGGCCGGCGCTCGAGCGCGGCCGTCGCCAGGTCGGAAGGATTGGAGCGCCGGTCAGCCATGATCAGCCGCCGATGATCCCACGGATCTGGGCGCGGCGATCGACGCCGTAGACCAGCAGGACATTGTTCAGGACGTCGATCTCGAACTCGACCACGCCGTTGCGGGTCTGTTTGTAATAGACGGCGTTGGTCTTGTAGGTCGTGCCGCTCTTGGACCCGACCTCGTCGTCGCCGCTGTCGATCTCGACGTGCTTGCCGCGAATGACGATCTGGACGTCGTCGAGGTCGCCCGTCGCGTTGTTCTGGTAGGCGCCCGAGAAGCGCAGCTGGTTGGCGTCCAGCTCGACGGCCCCGAAACCACGGTTCAGCGTCGGCATGTCGCCGCCGTAGGCGTGAGTGCATTCCAGGGCTTCGATGCGGCCGGTGCTGATCTGGACGGAGCTCAGCAGGCCGCCGGCGTTATACTCCTCCAGCTTCTCGGTCAGCTTGGGACGTGTGAATTTCACGCATTCGCCGAGGAAGGAGTTTCCGTCGCCGTGGACGTTCATGTCCTGGAGTTGGCGCGGCAGGTTCATGGGCGTGGTCCTCGATGTGCGGCGACGCGACGGTCAGCCGGTGGATGCTTGGGGCGTAAGGGGTGGGTTCAGGCCGCGAGGGCGAAAGTGTCGGCATAGAACTCGTCGGTGATCTCCGACGTGATCCCGAGATCCTCGAGCGGGGCGCAGGGGGTGTAGCGGTAGCCGATCTTCAGCTTGCCGGCGGCGAGCTGGTCAGCGGTGTTGCCCGGCGCCAGGAAGGCTTCAGCGCCGATGATGCGGCCGGCGCGCTTCTCGCGGCGGAACATGGCGTTGATGCTCTCGATGATGTCGGCCGCCAGCTGGGCCGTCAGGGGGCGGTCCACGTAGGGGAAGACGCCGTCCGCGATCGTGTCGCGCAGCACCTGGTTGGTGCGCACGGCGCTTTCGAAGGCGAAGCGCGGATCATCCGAGCAGGTGCGGTTGCCCCAGAAGCGATAGCCGTTGCGGCGGATGAGGCCCGTCACGTCCGCGCCGTTGATCAGGCCCATCTCGGTATCGGCGCTCTGGAAGTCCCAGGTGCGTGGGGAGACGATGCCTGTGACGCCGGGCACAGCGACGTTGGAGAGGGTTTTGTGATAGCCGACCTCGCGGTCCAGCCAGGCGCGCAGACCGATCGCGTGGGCGGCGGCGTAGCTGTTGACTTCGTCGCCCTCCCCATCGACGGCTTTGAAGTCACGGTCGATCAACATCAGCTCGCGGACGCCGAAGCCGTCGCGATAGGACTTGATCTCGGCCGGCGTCTCGCCGATCGCGGCGGCATAGGCGAAGCCGTTCAACTGGGGCGCCAAGACGGCCAGGGCCGTGGCGACGCCTTGGGTGTCCAGACCAGGACAGGCGATGATGCGCGGACGCACACCGACGAGCTGTTCTGCCAGGCGCAGCTGCTGAAGGCCGGCGATGACCAGGGCGTCGCGGTCGGCCGCGATCTCGGCCGGGGTGTCGCCGGTCCCCTCGCCTACCCGCACCACGACGCCGATCGAGCGGCCTGAGTTGCTGATCGCGCGAAGGGTCGTCGACAGGGTGCCGAGGACGCCAGCGGATTCGATGGCCGCTGGAAGATCCGTCACCAGCACAGCGGTGTCCATGGGGAACTCGGCCGCGACAGCGTCCGAGGCCTGGGCGACGACGCCCCACACCGAGGTCGCGGCGACGGTCAGATAAAGGACGCCGGCGGCGGCTTCGACGATGCGAACACCATGCGGACGGGGCGTGAGGGCCATGGGGGTTTCCTTGTCAGCGAACGGGAATGAGAAGATCGACGGCGGGCTTGCGGGGCAGATCCACGCGCTTGCCGGTCAGGCGCAGTGAGGCGACGCCGGCGGCCCCCGCCTGCAGGCGGACGTGGGTCAGGCGGATGCGGGGTTCCCAGGCGAGGAGAGCCATCGCCGTCGCGGCGAACAGCTTGATAGGCAGGCGGCTGGGCTCGATGGGCTGGTCGATCAGATCCGGCAGCTCGGAGCCGTAGCTGCGGCGCAGCACGCGCGAGCCCAGCGGCGTCGTCAGGATGTCGCCGATCGACTGCACCAGATGCGCATCGGAATGCGGATCCAGATTTTCGCCGGTGAAGCGGGACATGCCAGTCATTGCGGCGAACCCGACACGGCCGAGCCGCCCTGGACGTTGGTGTGTTTGTGACCCTTGAGGCTCTTGCCGGCCCCGACGACATCGATGTCGGCCGAGATCGTGCCGGTGCAGTTGATGTCGCCTTGGACGGCGACGTCGGCCGCGAGGGTCACGCCGTCAGGCGCGGTGATGACGGCCGAACCCGGAAGGTCGCAGTCCAGGACATGGCTGACGGGATCGTATTTGATCAGGGCGCCGTCCTTGAATCGGATAGCGACGGCGGCGCCCAGGAAGAGCGGTGCGAACTGCGAGGACGGGAAGCTGGCGTCGATGTAGGCGCGTTCGTCATCGCCTTCAGGCGCGACCACGGACACCTGCTGACCGACAGTCGGCGCCATCCAGATCGTGGTGTCCCCGACCTGCATGGTCCAGTCGATCGGGGGAGACATCGAGCCGTCGCCGAAATCGACCACGGCCTTGCCGGCGTCGAGATCGACGGTCGCGATCGCGCCCTCACGCACAAGGCGACCGATCGCGCGATCGGTATCGGCTCCAGCGGTTTTAGGGCGGCGGGTCATTGGGCTGGACGATGGCGCAGGCCCTGAAGCCATGCGCGGCGTGCCTGTTGTCAGGACCGCACCGCACAACAGCGAGGACCGGTCTCAGGCGGCGTTGGCGAACAGCTCCGGCGCCAGCGTCGGCCACTCGACGTCGGCCGGGAAGCCAGCCTGGTCGGGGAGATCGCGCAGCAGCTGGATGTGCTGAAGCACCAGGATGAAGTCCTCGGCCGTCAGGGTGGTGGTGACGCCCAGGGTGATCTCGTCGCGGTGCCTTTCAACAAACCAGCGCAGTCGAGCGATTTCCGCGTCGCGTCGCCGGCGCACCACGATGGCGACAGCCTCGGCCGGCGGCGCGGGTGCGTCCGAGGCGACAGGTTCACCGTCGGGACCGGCCTGAATGATCTGGGCTCGCGTCGTGGCTTCGAGCAGCTCGGCATGACGCTCGGCCGTAACCTCGGCCACGTCCGCCGGCATGGGCGCGTCCCAGAAGCTGTTGTCATAGAAGGCGCCCGTCGATGGGCTGTAGAAGATGGTCATGTGGTGTCCTAAACCGGGTTCGTGGGTTCGAAGCCGCCACCGCCGCCACCGCCTCCGCCGCTCGAATAGGCAGGGTCTGGCGTGCCGCCGCTGACGCGACCGATCGCGATCCATTCAAAGCCGTCGAGATTGCCGGCAGAGCCGTTGGCGCGGTTCGCGAAGAAAGCGATCCGGTCTGCGAAATGGCCGACGACCTGCATGTAGAAGTCGGAGTTGATGTTCCGGCCGGGGTTGCGTGGGTTGGCCAGAGCGATCAGGCAGCCGCCGCCGAAGGCGACAGGCAGGACGGCGTGCGTTTCGCCCTCGGGAACACTTCCGACCGAGATGCCCCACTGAAGCATCAGCCCAGTACCGGGGATGACGGCATAGCCCGGCGAACCAAGGTTGCGGGCGAAGCCCCAAAGGGCGGCGGGCGAGAGCATCTGATCGTGAGTATTCGGCCCGACCGCTGGATCGGTGACGACCCCGTCCCCTGCGAAAAACAGGTTGTCCGCATGGTGGAGGCGGTGCGCGACGTTGCCCATCCCCCATCCGCCGACCTTCCACTGCCCGTCCGCGTCCAGACCAAAGAAGCCGGCCTTAACGTCCGGCCGGTGGAAGGTCATGTAGGCGGCCTTCGAGCCGTCCTGCGCCCGAACTTCGAGCGCGCCCTTTCCATCGGTGCCATTCGCGATGGTCGGGCCTGTGCTGACGAAAATCTTGTAGCCGGTCGTGACGCTTTCGGCGGCCGGATCGACCCACGAGGGCTTGCCCGTCACCTGCGCCCAATCATGGCTGTGCTGGGCGGCGGCCTTCGATGCTGGGTCGAAGTTGCCGGCGTGCCAGGCGAGTTGATTGCCGATCCGGAAGGCGCCTGGGACGTTAAAGTCGCCGTTGGCCCCCATGACTGCAAAACGATAATCGCCCGCCACACCGGTACGGAAAACCAGATTATCCTGTCCGGCGTCGGCATAGACGCTGCCAGCGCCCGTCCCAAACAGAAGGCTCGAAAACCGAGCCTGTGTGTTCTGCACCGCGAGGTCGGGCTTCCCCGTCACCTGAGCCCAGTCATGTGAGTGGGCGGCCGGGGCCTTATCTGCCGGGTTGAAGTTCCCTGAATGCCAGACGTCCCGCCAGGACTGACCATCGCCGGAGAAGCTGAACTTCTCGCTCGCCCAACCTAGAAGCCCGGCAGCGGGCGTGTCGGGCGCGATTTTCGCCCTTGATGCGAGCGCCGTGTCCAAACCGTCGATCTGGCCCGTGCCGTGGCTGTGCACCGCTGCGGCTTTGGACGCTGGGTTGAAGTTCCCTGAATGCCAGACGTCCCGCCAGGACTGACCATCGCCGGAGA
>CAUPWX010000003.1:0-220181 GCA_963515305.1 uncultured Brevundimonas sp. | reverse complement strand
CCAGGACTGACCATCGCCGGAGAAGCTGAACTTCTCGCTCGCCCAACCTAGAAGCGCGGCAGCGGGCGTGTCGGGCGCGATTTTCGCCCGCGATGCCAGAGCCGCTTCCAATCCGCCAATCTGAGCGATGCTGTGGCTGTGAAGCGCGGCGGCCTTGTCGTCGGGGTTAAAGTTGGCGTCCGACCAGACGCGACACCAGGCGGGCATTGCTGATGCGTCAGGGGTCGAACCAAACCACAGCGATGCACGGTCGCCCGGAGCAGCGGCATGGGATGTAAACAGGCCCGCCCAGCCCTCTCCGTTGTCGCGACGGCCGGCCTTCTGAAGGTAGCCGTAACCCCCAGGAAGGCCGTGACTGTCGGGCGCCATCATCGATGACCATCCGGTTGGTAGAGCCGAGTATTGGCCTGGGTCCAAAAGTCGGTTGAGCGGCCCGAAGCCGGTCAGCCCAAGTCCCGTGGCGCTCTTCAACAGCACGTCGCTTTTGCCAGTGATCTGGCTCCAGTCGTGCGAGTGGATCGCTGGGGCTTTGTCCGCTGGGTTGAACGTGGCGCTGGTCCAGATATTACCGCCAGAGAGAATTGCTCGACCATTCACGCCGTCAATCCTGAAGACCGCAGACGGCTCGACCAACTCGCCCAATCCACCGTTGGCGCCGTACATCACGTCCAACAGTCCGCCGCTGTGACGGATCGCCCAGCCGTGATCAGGGTCGCGACGCCGCCACCCGCCATCATAGAAAAGGTTCAAGCCGATGAAACTGCCCGAGCCAGGCATCTCGACGCTGGGACCCTGAATGCGCATTGGTCCCGTGAAAAAGGGATTGGTGCGATTGGCCTTGGCCGCGAGGGCTTCAGGCAGCCCATCGATGCTGGCGATGACATGGCGGTGTACAGCGGACGCGAAGTTGCTCGCCCAAGACTGCAGCGTCTTCAACAGACCGAAGGGGGTAACCGCGACGTCTGCCCGCGCGCCGGCAGCTGCTTCATCCCAGGTCGCGAGCTCGACGACGCCCATACGCTCAGTCGTCGCAGGGGGATTTGTGAAGCCGGTCCCGCCGAACTGGATGACGGCGGTGTCCAGAGTCTTGAAGGTGATGTCGGCCGACAGCAGCACCATGGCGCCGGCGCTCTTCTCGACCACGACGTCCGGCGAGCTGAAGACCGCGAACAGAACGCCGGTCGAGAGGTAGAGACCGAAAGCCCGCACCGAGTAGACGGCGGTCGTTTCGTCGTTGATCGTGACGTGGATGACGTCGTCGGCAACGATGTCGCCACCAAAGGTCGTGAGGCGATTCACCTCGCCTGGCAGGGACGTTAATCCCTTGAGCGAGCCGGTGGTATGGACCGGGCTGACGCCCACATGAGAGAGGGTGACGGCCGAGGTCCCGGTGTTCGGCCCGTTCGCCAGGGCGGCGCGGCCGGCGTCGGTAATGGTTATCTGTAATCCGGCCATATCAGGCGGCCTCCTCAAGCTGCAGGCGGCGGTAGTGGGCAGGGCGTGCGCCGGCGGCGACGCCGAGCGCCGTCTCGGCTTTGAGGCCCTGGGTGAATGTGAAGCGAGATCGGACAGGCTTGGTCCGCTCCACGGCGGCGATGACCTCGTCCACGAATTCCGCGCTGGCGGCTTCGCCGTCCTGGCCCGTCAGGGACAGGATCAGCTGGAAGGTGTGCGGCTCACCTGGCGGGTTCTGCTGCCACCATTCCCGGAGCGCGATCTGACCGCCGAAGGCCTGGACAACCTGGCGCACCGATTCCGCCGTGCCGCGCATCCGCGCGACATTGATGGCCTGGGCCACGACGTTGCGCTTCACAGCCAAAGGCCAGTTCGAGTTCCATGAACCGACCGCCCGCTCGAACGCCAGCCACGGCAGGATCTCAGGCGGACATTGATCAGCCAGGCGCAGCGCGCGAAGCGGCACGGGGATGGCGTCCACCCGGCGCGTTAGAGCCTCAAGCGCCAGTTCGACGCTGGTGGCGTTCGGCGGCAGCAGGCAGAGTTCGTCGCGAACCATCAGGTGTCGGTCCCGCTGTGGGTGACCTGGACGCCGGTGCAGCGCGCCGCCTGAAGCTCGGTCGTGATGATGTTAGCGGTCGGGGTGACCAGGTGGACGTCCTGGACGCCTTCGCCGCCAAGGGCGGCGTAGATCTTGGCCAGGGTCACGTCGCGGCCGAGCCGGAAGCTGTCAGCCACATACTTCTGCAGGCGGGCAGCCGCCTCCGATCGGACCACCTCGGCGTCGGGGCCGGGGAAGGTCGTAATCTGGGCCTGGACGGCGTAGGTCAGCACCTGCGCCGGCTCGACCATGACATGGTCGGTCAGAGGACGTTTGTCGTCAGCCGACACGGCGGCGTTGACCAAAGCGAGCAGCGGCGCACCGGGGACGCCGCCGTTGGAGCGCGCGAGGACGGTCACGACCACCTGGCCCGGCGAGGGACTGGTGCATCTCGCGTCCAGGACGTCGCCGCTGGCGTTGCGGGCGAGCGAGCGATAGGCGCCTTCAGGACCAGCGACGGACAGGGCCTCGGGCGCGAGCAGGATCCGCTCGCGGAAGTCGTCGTCGGATTCCATCACAGCCGCCGTGCCGGTCTGCGCATTCGCCGGGACCAGGACGAGCCGCGCCAGGCCCCAATCCGCGCCGCGATGGTCCAGGTCCGAACCGACGGCGTAGGCGAGCATGTTGGCGCGGGAGGCGTCGTTGACGCGCTGGCGCATGGCGAACTCGCGCATGGCGAAGA
Organism: uncultured Brevundimonas sp.; assembly: GCA_963515305.1. Lineage (GTDB taxonomy): Bacteria > Pseudomonadota > Alphaproteobacteria > Caulobacterales > Caulobacteraceae > Brevundimonas. The sequence continues at coordinate 217,443 of CAUPWX010000003.1, read as the reverse complement.
CCTGGATCAGCTTGACCAAGGGGTCGCTCTCGAGCTGAAGGAACGGCGCGAGGGCCTGATCGAGGACGATCAGTTCTGCCTTGGCGTCGGCGACGATCTGCTCGATGCTCAGCACCTCGACGACCGCCGGCATCGGCAGGCCCGAGAGATTGACGGCCGTGTTGCTCATGCCGAGCGTTGTCGCCGCCGGACGGCAAGGGTCGCGAGGCGGCCCTGTTGTCAGGACCGCACCGCACAACAGGCGGCCTAGCCCTTGGTGGCTACGGCGACGTGCTCGAGGAACCTGGCCAGGAGGTGTTCGTCATCGGCCTGGCTGAAGCCCAGCAGCTCGCGCTGCGGATAGTCGGTCTCGGGTCCGCCGGGCGTGACGCGGTCCTTCAGGCCGTAATGGTGGACGCGGGCGATCCGACTGGCCCGGCTGGTGAAGGCGACCCAGGCCTCACCCGGTAGGGCGCCGGCCTTCAGGTGCGCGGATCCTCGCAGCTTGGCGAACATCCGCTGCGCCTTGCGCCGGACGCCGCCCCGCGCGCCCCGGATGCTATCAGGCAGCGCGCCTGGATCGGCGTCGCCGGCGGGCGGCAGGTGCTGGGCGATGCGATCCTTGCGGAAGGTGCGGATCCCTTCGGCCTCGCGGTCGAAGCCGATGATGGTCCCTCCCCGGCCGACCCAGCTGCGCAGATCCGCGAGGCGGACGTCGCCGCCTGACTTGCGGTAAAGGAATCGGACGGCGCGGCTGGCGGGCTTCTGTCCCTCACGGGGCTTTCGCTTCGGCCATGGCGAACCATCCGGCGCGGTCTGTGTGCTGATGCGCCGTTGCTGGGAGCGCCGGATGTCGTGGGCGAAGCGCCGCAGCAGCTTGGACTTTTCGGCAGGGCTCAGCTGATCCAGGAAGGCCGAGGCGATTTCCTTTAGCCGCAGCAGCTCGTCGGCGCGATCAGCCATCGAGGCCGGCGCCAGGGTGGGCGTCGCAATGCAGGATCAGCTCGCCTTCCAGGTAGACTGCGTGGAGTGGCGGGCCGCCGATCAGGGCGAAGGGCATCGGCTCTTCAGGCCTGGTCAGATCCATGCCGCCATCAGGGCGGCCGACCATGCTGACGACTTCGCTCAGCTTCAGCCGGACCATGACGTCCACGATGTCGTCGGCCATGAACTCGACATCGAGGTTGAAGACGTTCTTCAGCTTGTCGGCCGTGGCGAAGGCGTCGGGCTGCCAGCGCTGGAGCCAGGTGAGGATCGGCAGCGCGATTTCATCGGGCGAACCCGTGAAGTCCAGAAATCCGATCGCCAAGGTGTAGTGCCAGACATAGGCCATGCCCGGCCGGCCGTCCGCCACGGGGGTCGCGTCCTGCATGACCATGTGCAGATCGGCCGGCCGTTCGCTGAAGCGATGCTTGGCGTCCAGGGCGGCGACTAGGGCCGCGCGCAAGCTATTTGGTTTGCGCATCAGCGGGGCTCGACCAGGCGCGCCAGTCCGCCGGCGGACGCGAGGCGCGACAGCCAGGCGTCCTCGTCCTCGTGTTCGCCCTGGTGGACGTCGACGGCGAGTTGACGGGCGGCGTCGCAGGCGACGATGACGACGCCCCTGGCGTAGAAGGCCGCTTCAAGATCGGCTTGGGTCGGCAGATTGGGAAGACGCGGCAGGGCGCACGGCGCCTTAGCGGTCTCGGGCATCTCCCGGCGCGGCGGGATCGGGAGGGCAGACGGCAGGACGCGCTGCGCACAGGCGGTCATACTCGTTGCGAAGACGAGCGCGGCGGTCAGGATCAAGGTCTTGGTTCGCATCGGGTGCAGCCCTGGCTTGAGTGGTGAGATCGACGGCGATGGTTTCGGCGCGCCGCACCTGGTCGAGGGTGCGTTCGACCTTCACGGTCGTGTCCCGCGCGCCGGCGGCCTCCTGGGCCCTGGCACCGGCATCGATCGTCGCCGTCACGGCGCGGGTTTCGGCCGCGCCCGCGCGCTTCTCGGCCGAGTTGAAGGGATCGAACCGGAAACCGAAACCGCCGAGGAGAGCGACAACAGCCCAGCCGATCAGCAGGAAGCCGACCAGGCAGAGGACCAAGCCGAAAGGCGAGGTGAAGTTGAAGGTGGCGAGGAACCGCTTCATGCGAAGAAGATCCGGAAGATGACGCCGGCCAAGAAGCCGATCGCCATGACCACCCAGGCGTAGAGGGTTCCATAGGCGCCCTCCATGCCAACAGGCGCGAAGTGGCCGATCAGCCAGCCGATCAGGCCGGTGATGAGGATGCCCCAGGCGATGCCGAGGAAGGCCACGGGCGCAAAGCCGGCGGCGAGCAGCAGAGCAAAGACGCCGACCAGGGTGGCCAGCATGGCGACGTCGGTCATTGAGCGCGGCATCAGCGTTGCACCTTGCCCTGCGACCACCACAGATCGACGTTGAAGGTGGGGCATTCCTTGACCCACTCGCCGGGCGTGATGACGCCGTCGCCGTTGCGGTCTGGCGAAAGGTCGCGATGGCCGCAGATCCGCGAGCCAGGGAACTTGCCCTGGAGTTTGGTCAGCAGCTCCCGCAACGCGGCGAACTGCGCCGGCGTGAAGTTGATCTCGGCCTTCAGGTCCGGCTTTACGCCGCCGACCAGACAGATCCCGAGGGAGCCATCGTTATGGCCGGTCACGTGCGCGCCCATGACAGTGTCGGCCCGGCCCTTCTCGACCGTGCCATCGCGTCGGATGACGTAGTGATAGCCGATGTCGCGCCAGCCCTTGGCCTTGTGCATGGCGCGGATCTCCGCGACGCCGATGTCGCGGTTCGCCGGCGTCGCCGAGCAATGGACGACAAGCAGCTTCACGGGTTTCATGACGGATCTCCAGGGGAACGGGTGAACGGCAGGCGGCCGCGGATCTCCGCGAAGATCCGCGCCAGCTCGGGCGCGCTAGGCGCGAGGAGGTAGTAGGTGACGACCAGGGCCAGGAGCCCGAGTTGCCAGAGGGCGACCAGCTGAAGGTCTGCCGCCGGCATGCGCCAAATGGTCCACCCGAGCAGGCCGAGTTGGATAGCGGTGAACGACCAGGTGAAGATGCGGCGATACAGCCACTGGCTTTCAGGCAGCGGGTTCTGAGGGTCGTGCTTCATTGCGCCCTCCCCCGCTCGCGTTCGCGCTCGAGCTCGGCGCGAATCCAGGCGACGTTGGTGCGGATCTCGACCAGCTGGCCATCCTTCAGCGGCTGGGTCACTTCCTGGAGATTGCTGACCTGGGCCTGGACGCGCGATCCATATGCGACGGCGCCGGCGAACTGGACCAGCAGGGTCACGCCGACGGCGATCATCGCCCAGTTCACGGTGCTGGTCGGCAGGGTCGAATGGGGCAGCGGTTGAGCGGTCATGATCAGTCCCAGAGCTGGACGAGCGGCGTGGCGGCCGGCGCGGTCGCCGACACCGGCAAGACCACGCGCTGGTCGCGCGCCAGGAAAAGGCCGGCGTCGGCAAGATTGGGGTTGGCCTCGAACACCTGCTCCACAGCCGACGCCCCCAGACCGAGGACACGCCAGACCAGGGCATCGACGGTCTCGGCGGCGAGAGCGGGCACGGTCATGGGCGCGGTGAGCTGGGCCATCAGATCATCTTCGCGCGGATACGCGGACGCCCGAGGAAGTCGCGGACGGCGTGGGTGACGTTGCGCTGGTGAAGCCCGACTTCGGATCCGAGGGCTTCGGCCCGCTCTGCACCTGTGCTGGTCAGGCCCTGGCCAAGCATGCGTTCGCCGAGATCGGCGGCAACCAGAGAATAGACGGCGCGCGACCAGCGCAGGCAGTAGTCGCTCTGACCATCGACCTCGATGTCGCGCGAAGGGACGTCGGCAAGGCGGCTCCACCCCTTCGCGACCTGGTCAGCGCGCCAAGCGGACATTGCGGGTTGGGAGGCGAGATCCACGATGGCCTGGCGGACCGCGTCTCGGACGCGTTCGGGCGTGACCTTGGTGTTGAGATCGACGGCCTGGCGCACGCCGGTGATGTTGACCGCTGGCCACCAACCGCCGGCATTGACCAGGTCGGCCTCGGGCAGATCGGTGGGCGGGACCGCGTCGGTGTTGGGGGGATTGAAAGTGAAGCCTGACATGGCGCTAGCGAGGGATTTCCTGAGGGGTGCCGCCTGCTGGCTTCACTTTCGTGGGTTCCACCCTCCCGGTTACGGCGGTGGGGAGGTCGATCGGGCATCAGACGGGCGAACCCGTTGGTGTCGGACCGACCTCCGCCGCCGAGCGCCGGGGGGCGATGGGGTTAAGCGGAGGCGGCTCCGCGACGATAAGGTGATCGGGTGTTGAGGGCGGCGAGCGCGACCTTGAGCGGGATCAGACCCTTCAACAGGTTCAGCCAACCGTTCCAGAAGGCTAGACCTGCCGCGAAGCTAGCCAGCCCTGCCAAAGAGTCCCGAGCAAAGACCATGGCGCTGATCCCGATCAACACGACGGTGAGACCAGCGGCCAGCGCGAATGGGGTCGAGGCTTTGTCAGCTTCAGCGGCGCGGTGAACAGAGGGGATCACCCGCAGGAAAGACAGACCCAGAGCAGCCACCAGGACGAGCTGGACGCCGCCTACCCCAGCATTGTCGCCATAGGCATGCAGGGAGACGAGCACGGCGACGCCGGCGATTAGGCCTAGAGAATGTAGGGTCAGCAGAGCGGCGGCGCGCATGACGCCGTTGGAGCGGTCAGGCATTGGTCTGTTCCTGAGGGGTTTCAGCAGGTGGGGCGGACTTCTTCAGCGCCGACTGCAGGCGCTCGATGTCCTTCTTCACGCCCACGGATGGGTTGAGCTCGATGGCGCGCTGGTAGCGCTTCAGGGTCTCTTCCTGGCGGATGCGGCTTTCCTCGCCGGCGTCAGACGCCAGGGCGCGGCCGATCGCCTTCTGCAGCTTCGCCTTGACCTGGTCGTGCATGTCCGCGTCCGCGACCAGGTCCTCGACCCGGCCGAGGATCTCGAGCGGGAAGGCCTCCACGCCGGGCTCGGCCTTTTCGTAGGCGGCGATCGCAGCCTCGGAGACCTGGTCGGTGACGAAGGTTGCGACGTCGCGGTCGAAACGTGCCGGCATGGGCACTTTGTGCTTCAGCACGAACTCCACCAGCGGCAGGGCGTCGCGATACTCGCCGCAGTCGATCGCCCAGATCATCATGGTGGCGATCAGCTCGGCTGCCTGCTCGCGCTGCGGCGCCGCATCGGCCTCGAGCACGCCCCTGATCCAGTCCGCATACAGAGGCGCGAACTCGCGCTTGATCGCGATCTTGGTTTCCTGGGACTTCGTCGCCTTCAGCGTCTGCTGGTGGTCGATCAGCTGCAGCTTCAGCTGCATGATTTCCATGTCGGCCGGCGATAGGTCGTCGTTGTCGCCGATGGGCTTCAGCTCGATGCCGAAACCGCTGCCGGAAGCCGCCATGATCCGGCCGAGGACCAGCTGGCGATGGCGACGCGCCGGCGAGGTCGCCAGCTCCGCCAGATCCAGCGGGACGCCGGCGACGTTAGCGGCCTCGACCGCGACGTCGTTGACCACCACGGCCTGGCCCAGGGCTTCAGGCGTGATCGCCTCGCCGGCGGCTTGCAGAGCACGAAGTTTGGCGATCAAGGACATCGGGATCTCGAAAAATGGAAAAGAAGGCGGGGCGGCCGGAGCCGCCCCGGATCAGGCGGCGAACTCGATGTTCTCGACCAGGCAGCCGAAGTCGTAGTCCTCGACCACATAGTCGTCGTTCGTGGACTCGAAGGTTCGGATGCAGTCGAAGTCCGGGTCTTCACGCACCGTGCGCCGACGCTTGCCGTCCTGCTCGTAGATCGACAGGTTCGACAGCTTGGTGATGAACAGCGACTTGGGCAGCATGAACGGTGCCGTGGCAGGCGTCTTGCCGCCGACGCGCTTGGCGCCCAGGATCAGGTCGGCCGCGATCATCTCGGTCGGAACGTTCTGACCGTCGATCAGCGGGAAGAAGATGTCGTGCTGCAGGTCGTCGCCCAGGATGGCGACTAGGCCGGGATCGTTCCGCGCCCAGCTGGGCATCAGATTGTGCACGGCATCCGCGACCAGCGAGTGGATGTTACGATAGTCGCCGCCACCGCTGGCCTTCACGATGACCTTGCCGGCGGTGCCGCCGGACGACAGGACGGCATCCGGGCGATTGGTGCGATACTTCTGCAGCCAGCCGATATTGACGTCCTGCAGGAGCGGGTTCGCGACCTTGTCGGTGTTGGCGGCGGCCGAAGTGCCGTTGAAGCCGATCAGGATCCGGTCCAGCGCCTGGCGCTGGCGGATGTGGTTGCTGATCCGCGTCTGGAAGTCTTGGAACTTCGCCCACATGTCGAGCTTGCTGTAGGTGATGTGGGTGTCGGAGTTCGTCTTGCGGCACTCATAGCCCTCGACGTCGACGCCGGAGATGTCGGTCGTCGTGCGCCCGGCCGAGCCGTTGACGTTGGTCTGAGTGCGGCTGGCCAGGGGGCCGGACACGCCAAGGCCGAGCTTCTCGCCCTTCATTTCATCGACGAGGACGATGTTGATCTTGCCCAGGAAGCCGGAGTCTTCCTGCTGCTTATCGACCAGGCGCTGTTGCACCGACGGCGTGCCGGCGGCGAACTGGTTGGAGATGGTGAAGGCCTTCCCCGCTAGCGCGGCGGCGGCATCGACGCCGTTCAGCTCGGCCTGGTCTTCCAGGTACTGGTTGAAAAGGATGCGGGTGGATTCTTGCATGGATCAGGTCCGGGGGGCTGTGGCGCTACGATGGGACGGGGTCTGGTCGGGGATCAGCAGTCGGCGCGGACGCGGCCGTCGCCACCTGTGGCGGCCTTGCGGCCCGTGTAGTTGCGGCTGGGCTCGGCCTCGAGCGACGTCTTCAGCTCGCCCAGCGACTTCTCGAGCGCGGCGAACTTCTGGTCGGCCGCCTCCTTGTCGGCCTTGCGATCGGTGGCGAGGGCGACGGTGAAGGCCTGCATGGCGGCGGCGAAACCGTTGTCGGCAGCAGCCGCCGGCGTGGCTGGGGTCTCGACCTTCTTCGGCTCTTCCTTTTTCGGAGCCAGGCCCAGGCCCGAGAAAATCTCGGCCAACTTGTCCAGGGCGCTCGGTTCATTCGCCTGCTCGATCTCGAGCTCGAAGACGGTCTCGTGGGCGGACGAGAAGAAGCTGGTGGCAGACGACTTGCGACGATCCAGATCGGCCTTGATCTCGGCCGCGACGGGATCGTCCTTTTTGATGCTGAACTCGAGGCGTTGGGTTCCCAGCGACGCGGGGCTGTCGGTCACGGCCAGGCCGACCAGGCCGAACTTGCCGGTGCCGCCGAAATCCGGCTGCGGCTCGATCGAGGTGTAGATCTTCTGGCGCTTCTTGTTGATGGCGACCAGGGCGTCGGTGGGATCGAGCTGGGCGTAGAGCGCAAGGCGGCGCTCATCCTTGCCGGCGATCTTCAGGGTGTCTTCCTGGGCCTTCAGCGCAACGACGTCGCCCAGCGCGTTGAACGGGGCTTCGGCGCTGAACCCACGGATATGCTCCATGTTGATGCGCACGCCGTAGGTGTCGGGGTCGAAGGTCTCGACACACTCGTTGATCATTTGAGGGGTGATCGTCCGACTATCGGTGGCGGTCTGGCCTTCGACGGCGATGCGGAAGAACTTGGTCTTGGACATTCAGGCCTCGGTGGCGATCTGCAGGACGGCTGGACGACCCAGCGAATGAGGCTGCAGATCACCGCTTTGAGGCGCGCTTTCTCAAGGCGGGCCTGTTGTGCGGTGCGGTCCTGACAACAGGCCCGACGCCTGTCGCGCGCGTGCGCGCGGTTAGCGTCCGCCGCGATGAGGCAGCGCCCGACAAAGCAGGAAGAACCGCACGGCGGCGACGATGATCTCGGCGCCCTGATCAGCCGCAATGGCGGTTTCGGCTTCCCCGTGACCGACAGCCTGGACGGGCGCAGGGCGGCGAAGTTCCTCTACTGGAGCTGCTGGCGGCCCTGCGACATCGCCGAGCTGCTGGGCGAATCCGAAAACACCATCGCCAGCTGGAAGCGGCGCGACGGTTGGGACGTCGCATCCACCCTGGAGCGCATGGAAGGGATCGTGGAGGCGCGGTTCATCGCGCTGGTCCTGAAGAACGTCAAAGACGGCCGCGACTTCAAGGAAATCGACCTACTCGGTCGCCAGGCCGTCACCCTGGCGAAGATCCGCCGCTACGAGCAGCCGGGCGGCCACAGCGGCCATCTGAACGACAACGTCGCCAAGCGGAACGCCGGCGAGAAGAAGGCTCCGCGTCGCAACCTCATCAACGAGGAGCAGCGGGAGATCCTCCGCCAGCGGCACCTGGACGAGATGATCGGCCACCAGAAGGTCTGGCACGAGCAGCGTCTTCAGCGCCACCGCATGATCCTGAAGTCACGCCAGATCGGCGCGACCTTCTACTTCGCCCGCGAACAGCTGATCCATGCCCTGGACACGGGTAACAACCAGATCAACCTGTCGGCCTCCAAGAGTCAGGCCCAGGTGTTCCGCGCCTACATCGTCGAGTTCGTGAAGCTGACGATCGGCGTCGATCTGACCGGCGAGCACATCACCATCGACCGTGGGGAAGACGGTGAGACCGGCCAGCTGAAGACCCAGCCGACGCTCTACTTCCTGGGGACCAACAGTCGCACCGCGCAGAGCTACCACGGCGACCTGTATTTCGATGAGTTCTTCTGGGTCCACGGTTTCAAGAAGCTTGAAGATGTCGCCTCGGGTATGGCGTCGCACAAGCAATACCGGCTGACCTACTTCTCGACGCCCAGCTCGATCAATGACGAGGCCTATCCGTTCTGGACGGGCAAGGCCTGGAATGCCGACCGGCCGAAGTCCGAGCGGTTCGATTTCGACGTCACCCATGCCGCCCTGCGCGAAGGGCGGCTGTGCGAAGACGGGATCTGGCGCCACATCGTCACGATCGAGGACGCGGTGGCCATGGGCTATCCGTTCTTCGACGTCGCAGGCCTGCGGCTGCGCAAGTCGGCCGCCGCCTGGGCCAACCTCTACATGTGCCAGTTCGTGGACGACAGCATGTCTGTCTTCCCCATGGCGGCGCTGCGGCCGTGCCAGGTGGACCACGACGCCTGGACCGACGTCGATTTCGGTCGCCAGCTGCTGGGCTTCGGCCGGCCTTACGCCGGCGAGGTCTGGCTGTCCTACGACCCGAACGGCGACGGCGAGAACGCGGACAACGCCGGCCTGGTCCTGGTGGCGCCGCCGGAGACGCCCGGCGTCGGCAAGTTCCGGGTGATCTGGAAGGAGCAGTTCCGTGGATCCGACTTCACCGAGCAGGCCCTGCGGATCTTGGCGCTGTGCGAGCGCTACAACGTCACGAAGATCGACATCGATGAGACGGGCCTCGGCAAGGCCGTGCTTCAGCTCGTCGTCCAGAAGAAGCCCTGGGCGCGCGGGCATCGCTACGACCCACTGACCAAGACCCGCATGGTCCACAAGGCCCTGGACGTCATCAGCAAGAAGCGCCTCGAATATTTGGTCGAGTGGATCGACCTGACCAGCGCCCTGATGTCGATCCGCCGGGCCCTGACCGGATCCGGCCGCCACCTGACCTACGAAGCGCCACGCACCCGCCAGAGCGGACACGGCGACCTGGCCTGGGCGTTGTTCCAGGCGCTCGACAACGAACCGCTGGAGGCCGGCATCGGCATCGAGCGCAAATCCCGCGTGAGGATCTACGACCAATGACCATGACCGCCTCCCGACGTGCCCGCGCGATCGCGCGTGGTCGCTATGACTTCAGCTCAGGCAGCATGCCGGCATCGACGTCCACGACCTCGACCATCTCCGGTCGGTCGTTCTCGTTCGGAGATCCCGAGCCGATCATGTCGCGGCGGGAGCTGATCGACTACCTGGAGTGCTGGAACAACGGCCGCTACTACGAGCCGCCTATCCCGATGGCCGCCCTCACCCGCGCCGAGAACGTCAGCCCTCACCACGCCAGCGCCATCGGCTACAAGGTCAAGCAGCTGGCCAAGGACTTCATCCCGCACCGGCTGTTGGACAGGGCGACGTTCGCAGCCTGGGCGCACAACTACGCCGTCACCGGCAACGGCTATCTGGAGGTGGTGCCGAACCGGATCGGGGGAATCGCGCGGCTGAAGAACAGCCTGGCCAAATACACCCGTCGCGGCCTGGTCGACGGCGAGTTCTTCTACGCGCCCAACGGCCGCGACATCCACGCTTTCGAGCCTGGCTCCGTCTTCCACCTGGCGCGCCTCGGCCTGGACCAGGAGATCTATGGCGTACCGGACTATCTCAGCTGCCTGCAGTCGGCTTTCCTGAACGAGGCGGCCGTGCTGTTCCGGCGCAAATACTATCTGAACGGCAGCCACGCCGGCTTCATCATGTACGTCAACGAGGAGAAGCTCAGCGAGGCCGACGCCGATGAGATCGAGAACGCGCTCGAGAGGTCGAAGGGGCCGGGCAACTTCCGCAACTTCTTCCTGCACATCCCAGGCGGCAAGGAAAAGGGCGTCCAGCTGATCCACCCCGGCGAGGCCGCCGCCAAGGACGAGTTCATGGGCGTGAAGGGAACGACCCGCGACGACATCCTGGCGGCGCACCGCATGTATCCCGTCCTGATCGGCGTGGTGCCGCAGAACGCCGGCGGCCTGGGCGATCCCGAGAAGGCGGACGCGGTCTACTATCGCAACGAGACCGTGCCGCTGCAGCAGGAGTTCATGGGGCTGAACGACTGGCTAGGAGAGGAAGTGGTCCGTTTCGAGCCCAGGGAGGTCAAGGCGGCGGCCTAGTTGTCGCCACCGCACGGCACAACGGCCGGGTCTGGGCTATCGAAGGGCGGTGCTCGATGTGGGCGCCGCCCTCGTTTTTTATGAGGCGGGGGCCGAGCGTTTGCCGCGCTCGAGCCGCCGAGCCGGAACTCAGCACGTCCAGGGGTGCACGCCCCTTTCGCCCCGCCACCGGCCTGACCGGCGCGGCGCAAATGCTGTTGAGTCGACCATGAACGCAATGACCCTTTCCCCTGTTTCGCCGGTGCGCCCGATCGCGCCCTACATCGGCGGCAAGCGCAATCTGGCGCGCCGTCTGTGCGCCCTGATCGAGGCCACTCCTCACACCACATACGCCGAAGCCTTCGTCGGCATGGGCGGCGTCTTCTTCCGCCGGCAGTCGCGGCCGAAGTGCGAACTGATCAACGATTGGTCCGGCGACGTCGCCAACCTGTTCCGTTGCATGCGCGCCCACCCTGGCGCCCTCGTTGACCTGGTCGCGCTTCAGCTCCAGTCGCGGGCCGAGTTCGACCGCGCCATGCGCGAGGATCCAACGACGTTGACGGATCTCCAGCGGGCGGCGCGGTTCGTCTACCTGCAGAAGACCGCTTTCGGCGGGAAAGTGAATGGCCGGCACTTCGGCGTCCGCACCGATGGACCAGCGCGGTTCCGATCGAGCCAGGTCGGCGACGACCTCTTGGCCGCAGCCAAGCGCCTCGAGGCGGTGACGATCGAGCAGCTCGGATGGTCGGAGTTCATCGCCCGCTATGACCGGCCCGGCGTGCTGTTCTATCTCGACCCGCCCTACTTCGGCTGCGAGAACGACTACGGCGACGGCATGTTCGGTCGCCAGGAGTTCGGCGCCATGGCCGAGCAGCTGGCCGGGCTGAAGGGCCGGTTCATCCTCTCGCTGAACGACCGGCCGCAGGTGCGCGAGATCTTCGCGCGCTTCCAGGTCGAGACGGTCGGCACGCACTATGGTCTCGCCGGCCGTGGCGCCCAGGCCGCCTCTGAGGTGATCATCACCGGCTGACCTGGTGAGCTGGGCAACGGCGGCCGGCTGTCAACCGGCCGCCGATTTGTAAACCGCCCCGACGTTTGTAAACCGAAGCGATCCCCAAAAAGGGAACAATCCGCGAACATTTTTCCTTTTCCTCGCATCACCGGCCGCGTAAGGCGCCCTCAGGGTCGGTTGGCGATCGAGAGCGAACCGTAGGCATGGCGACGAGGATTGGGGTTTCAGTCAGGCTGGGCAAAGGGCATGCGCTGCCCTTCATGGGGGCCAGCCTATGTGCGGGGTTCCCCTCCCCAGCGGACGACTATCTGGAAGAGGCGCTGGACCCGGCCCAGCTCATCGTGACCAACCCGACCGCCACCTTCGTCTGGCGTGTGGCAGGCCGCAGCATGATTGGCCGGGGGATCAACGACGGCGACTACGTCGTGGTGGATCGATCACTGGCGCCGCGCGCGGACGACGCCGTGGTCGCCGTCATCGATGGCCAGCCCAGCGCCAAGCGGGTCATCCGCCTGAGAGGCGGTCGGCTGGCGCTGGACTTCGATAATCCGACCATGGCGCCGCTCGTCCTGGACGAAGCGTCCGAGGCGATGATCTGGGGCGTCATCACCTGGTCGCTGACGCCGCACCGGCCGGCGCCCCGATGACGGGCCGGGTCTTCGCCCTTTCGGACGGCAACAGCTTCTACTGCTCATGCGAGCGGGTGTTCGATCCCGCGCTCGAAGGGCGGCCGGTCATCGTCCTGTCGAACAACGACGGCTGCGCCATCGCCCGCACGCCCGAGGCCAAGGCCCTGGGGATCCAGATGGGCGATCCCTGGTTCAAGATCCGCGACCAGGCCACGGCCGCCGGCGTCGTGGCGCGATCCTCCAACTACGTCCTGTATGGCGACATGAGCCGGCGGGTGAATGACGTCTATCGGCGCTATGCGCGGGACGTCGAGATTTACTCGATCGACGAGAGCTTCCTGGACTTCACGGGCGACGCGGATCCGGCCGGCCAGGCGCGCGTCATGCGGGCGACCGTTCGGCGCTGGACCGGCATCCCGACGTGCGTGGGGCTGGGTCCGACGAGGACGCTGGCCAAGGTGGCCAATCACCTGGCCAAGAAGCGGCCTGAGCTCGACGGCGTCTGTGATCTGACCGATCCGGCCCGGCGCGATGCGCTGCTGCCGACCGTCGAGGTGGCGGACGTGTGGGGCGTCGGCCGAGCCTCGGCCGCGAAGCTGGCAGCCGTTGGCGTCAGGACGGCGGCGGATCTGCGCGCCATGGATCCACGCGCCGCCCGCGCCCTGTTGACCGTGACGGGCGAGCGCCTGGTGCTCGAGCTCGCCGGCGTCCTGTGCCAGGATCTGGAGCTGACGCCGCCGGTGCGGAAGGGCATCGCGGTCACGCGCATGTTCGGCCGGCCGATCACCGACCTGGACGAGATGCTCGAGGCCGTGGCCAGCTATGTCGCCCGCGCCGGCGAGAAGCTGCGTCAACATGGGCTCGCCTCGGCCGACATGACGATCTTCTTCCACACCGCCGCTCACGCGGCCGGGCCGCCTCGATCTGTCAGCGGGCGCGCCGCGCTGTGGTCGCCCAGCTGCGACACCACCACGATGATCGCGGCGGCGACGGCCGTCGTGCGGCGGCTGTGGGCGCCAGGCTTTAGATACGCCAAGGCCGGTGTCATGCTCGATGACCTGGTGCGGCCGGGCGCCACGACCGGCGATCTGCTCGCCGCTGCGGATCCGCGCCGCGACCAGCTGATGGCCGCGCTCGACCAGGTCAACCGACGGCATGGGCGCGGCGCCCTGGTGCCGGCGCGGGCCGGGCTGGCCAAGCGGTGGGCGACGAAGGCCGACATGCGCAGCCCGGCCTACACGACCAGGCTCTCAGAGACCCCGATCGCGCGCGCCTGAGGGGGCGGGAGGCCGGGCCGGGCGCCCCGAGGGGTGGCACCCCTCCTCGCTCCCGAGCGCCGCGCTCATTCCCCCACCTCGCCTGCGCGCTTTATGGGCCGCAATTCTTGCACCTCCGGGCACCCGGCTGACCTAAGGCCAGCCGGGCTGAAAGGAGGGCTACCGCCACGTTTCGACCAGTGCAGTTTCTTGCAGCTACGCCGTTATTGATCGATCACCGCTGCGGGGGACGCAACAGGCAATCTAGAGCCTCTCGTGGCAATCATCGGAAGAGTCGGGAGGTTGAGATTGGCGGCCGCGGAAAGTTGGGACACCAATGCTCGATAGTAGGGATAGGCAGCGTAAAGGCCGATCCTCTTGCAGAATGCCTCCGCAGCTTGCTGATCGACCTCAGCCTCAAACTCATACATCACGAGGTATTCGGCTACGCTCTTCAGGACGACCCGACGTGCCGCTTTCGCGCTAATGACGAACTGATACGTGGCTGCCACCACCCGACTCTCGGCGTCATAGATTGCACCTACGCACTCCCGGTCGAAACCCAGTTTCTTGGGCAAGGTGGGGTCATAGAACTCCGCCTTCACATCGAAATCGTGCTTGCGAAGTTGGATCGTCACAAGCGTCGCGTTATCGACGACCTGATTGTACTTCTCCGGCGCAATGCCGTCCTCGAGCAGTTTCGTAACGGGTTTCGGATCTCGCTTCTTCGTCATGCGGCAAGCCGTTCGTCAGAGAATCTGCTCATCGCACGCGCGATCATCCCGCCCGTCCGGCCGGTATTCGAAGCGATCTCAAGCCGCTCGTTCTCGTTCGCATGCATTTGCCATTGTCCGTCGCCAGGCATCGGCCATGCGAGTTGCTCAAGACTCTCGAACGCCTCGATTCTCGCCTGAGCCTTCTTCATCGTCGGACAGGACACTTCCAACTGTTCGCCCAAAGCAAAGAGAGCCCTAGCCAACATTCGGACGGTAAAGTTGTTGCAGTCATCCGAGAAAAGTTGGGTAACGCGAGCTTTGCTCACTCCCATCGCGGCGGCCAGCTGCGATCTCGTGAACCCCTTCTCCACCATAACAGTATGCAACAACGACTGCAGATCGACCACCAGCGCCTCTTCGGCGTAGACGCTCGAATTCTTCAGGGCATTAATGGCGGTATTCATTTCAGTTCTCCGGCTTTCTCAGTCAAATCAAGCGCGCGGCCGTATGCTCGCTTGAGAATTTTAGGGTCTGCTTTGTTCTGCTTCTTTGCAGGGTCGAGATCGACGATAAGGAACGTCCGCTTTCGGTCGATCCTCATCACGATCCCAAACAATCGGACCTTGTGTGTCTTGAACGCTTGCAGCATCACGTTGAGGTCGCCGCGCTTTGCGCGCCCTTCGTTGCCGTTATACTGCTCAGCAGTCAGCTGCTGCCCGCTGCACCACAGCTCCATGATGCGCACCAGCCTTGCGAGTTTCTTTTCCTCGACGTCGTTCAGCTCCTTCAGCAGATCCGCAGCGATAGCCACACAGGCGTTGTCGGTGCTGGAAAGCACCTCGAACTCCAGTTTGGTAAGCGCAGTTTCGGCAGCCATGTTCCATCCATCGAGTTAAGAAAGCTCTTAACTTTGGCAACATGTGGACGTGGGGTTGGAATGAGTCAAGGAGCGGACCCTTCTAGGGACGTTCCTCCTCCAAAGACTCCTCGAGCGATCTTAAGGCTCGCTCAAAAAGGACGTTCATGCTGACGCCGGCGTCGTCCGCCATGGCGGCGAAGCGGGCCCTGTTCTCCGGCGTCACCTTCAGGTTCAGCTGGGCGGTGCGGCCGGTGCGGTGGCGGCGTTGGGTGTCGTCGGACGCGAGCGTGGGTGCGGGGTCGGCGTAGCCCCCCTCCTCCGCGACGCGGCGCGCGGCCTCGGGATCGGGACGAGCGATCGGGCGCGGCTTGAAGTCGCCGGCACCCAGGTCGTCGGTTGCCTCGGGATCCGCGCCGAAGGTCTTACGCCGCTCGTTCATGCTCGAGATCCTTCAGCACCTGGACAACCTCGGCCGCAAAGGCGCGGGCGTTGGCGACGGCCTTGTCCGGACTGGATACCTGACGGCTATCCAGTAGCTCAAGGGTGCCGCCGAAACTGAACATGGCCTTGAAGGCCTCGCGCTCGACCAGCTGTGTGTCGAAGGTAGCGACGCCGGCGTCCGCGAGCTCGACCTTCAGGTGCCGCAGGGTGCGGGTTTGGATCGCCGTTGATGTGCGCGTGAAAAGGATCCGCGTCGCGATCCGCCGCCGCGCGGCGCGCTCCTGGTTCGTGACCTGGACGAGGGCGCGCTGTGCCTGGTCCGCGTCGAGTTGTGACGCCTGCAGGGGGATGATGACCAGATCGGCCGCGCTGATCGCGAGCGACGAGATGACGTTCGCGGTGCCCTCGGGGTCGATGAGGACGAACGGCGTCCGCCGCGCGACGTCGTCCAGGCGGTCATAAAAGTTGGCGTCTGTGACGTCGGAGATCACCTCGATGTTCGCGGGGAAACCCGACGCCTTCGACCAGGTCACGATGGGCTGGTTCTTGTCGGCGTCGATGATGGCGACTGGCGCATTACGCGCCAGCTGGGTCGCGAGGACGGCGAGCGATGTCGTTTTTCCGGCGCCGCCCTTGGGTGACGACATGGTGATGACCGGCACGGCAAATACCTTTCAGCTACTGGATAGCTGTTAGCTACTAGATAGCTGTTAGCTAGTCGATAGCTGTTAGCTAGTCGATAGCCGTTAGCTAGTCGATAGCCGTTAGGTAGCCGCGACTTTAGGTCATGCGCTAAGGACTTCGTCCAGCACCTCGGGACGCCGTTGGATGATCGTCAACAAGAGACGGTTGGACCGCTCCGGTTGTTTGCGATCCTGCTCCCAATCACGCAGCGTTCCGAGCTTGAAGCCAAACCGTTCCGCAAATGCCATTTGGGATAGGCCAGTCCTGGCCCGGATCTCTCGTACATCCACGGTATCCGGCACGCTCACCTTATGGACGCGGTACTCCGCATCGGTTGGCGCCACTCCTTCAACGTGCGCCTTAGCCTGAGCCAGGCCACGCATGATGCTTTCGTAGTTCTCATTGCCCACGCTTGCGGTGGACACTTTGGTAAATTTGTTCATGTAAATTAGTTCTCTGCGTTAGTGCCCATGTCGGACGTTCTGCCATCTCAGCAGGTCAGAGTTTGTTACTTCTTCCGCTTTATCGATTTAGCCTCCTGTTTCATGTTGCGGACTTCAACCGTCGAGAAGTTGTCCGAAACCGTCTTGTTTATAACCGAGAGCAAATACGTCGGTATGTCGTCGGCTACATATAAAGACACTACTCTGTATCCGCCCGACTTCCCGCCGCCACTTCGGGGCACGCGCACCTTGTAGATACCGCCGCCGAGGGAAACGCCTCCGGTCGGGTTCTTCGAGATGATGTCGATCGCGACGAAAACCTCAGACTCCGTCATGCCGGCGGCTTTTGCCGAGGCGAGGAACTCAGGGGTTTCAACAACCGTGATCAACATGCCGTAGCATATACGGCCTAGCCGTAGTCTTTGCAAGCAGCTTCTACGGCCTGGCCGCACAAATGCACCCTGATGGGAACGGGCCAAATCCGGTTGTCGCCTTACTGCAAAGGTGCGAAGAACCGGGCGCAGGAACGACCTCTGGGCCACGGGAAGATTACTCGGCCCGCCCGGCGCGTGCGCGGATAGAGGTCTGAACAATCCAGGAGCCGACTATGCTTCGTTTCAGCTATCCAGCGAGCGTCACCACATCGGACGACGGTTACGTGGTGACATTCAGAGACGTGCCCGAGGCCGTTACGGGCGGCGCCACTTACGATGAGGCGCTTCAAGCAGCGGTTGACGCCCTCGCCGTTGCCCTGGACGGCTACATCGAAAGCGGACAGAGCATTCCTCAGCCAACGCCCCGGCATATCGAGGAAGTGGTTGTGACCGTGCCGCCCGTTCGCGCGGGCGCCTTGCTCCTCAAGCAGGCGACGGTCCAACAGAGCATTCCTATCCACGAGCTCGCCGGGCGCCTGGGCAAGACCGAGCGTCAAACTCGACGAGTACTCTCGGGGCGGGGCAGCATCGACCAGGTCATTACCGCTCTCGAGGCTCTCGGCCTTCGGGTGGAGATGCGGGTCGTGTCAGACGATCAAACCTACGAAAACTGATGTCTGAAGCGCGAACGCGCTGGGCTGACCGGGCGGTGACAGGGGTTTCGTCTGGGCTTCGTCAGAGCCTACCGGGCGCCCCAAAACTCGAAACCCCACTGCCCTCGCCTAGCCCACATACGAGCGAGCAGACGCCGTCGGCGGCCGGTTGGCACGCGACAGCGTGGGTCGATGAGGCCGAGCACTGCTCGGCCCCCTGTTGTGAGGGGGAGGAAATCCGCCGTTGGCGGTCGTTGTGATCCCTGGAAATGTTGTCGCGCGTCCTAGCGCGACGCCTTTCATCCCTAGATCATGTGGTCGAGCGACTAGCTCGACGCCTTAATAATCTTGAATCGTCCGGATGGTCGGGTCTGGTGGGATTCGCGTTCTTTCCCCGCCAACGCCCCCCGATGCTTCAGCCTCCTGGTCGACGGCGGCCTGGAAACCGCCCAGGACGCGGTCCAGGGCTCTCCGGTCATCACGCTGGCGTTTCTCCACCAGATCGCTCCGACGCCGCGCAGCGGGCGGCATTTGGGCCTTCTCGGCCTCGGTCACGTGCCGGGGGTTCTGGTCGAGCCCAAGTTTGCGGCGGACGGCCTTGACCAGGTCGGCCGCTCTCGCCGGCAGCGCCGACCAATAGCGGTTCGAGGTCTGATGCAGCTGCGGCCCTCGCCGGCCGTCATTGCCGGTCTCGACGCAGCGCCGCTCCCAAAACAGGAAGCCGTGCAGATTGAGCTGGTCCTTCCAAGCGTGGATCACCTTTTCCGGGACGTTCTCCTGCTCGGCCAGCCAGGCCACCGAGGGATCCACGAGGCCGAACCGGCTCTCAAGCCGGAGCAGGCGCTCGTAGAACTCGACGGCACCGGCGCTGATCGTGCCTGCGGCGCCGAACCGCTGGCCGGGTTTCCGCAGCTTCTTGCGATAGGCCTTCAGCGCGAAGAGCCGGAGCCACTGCTCTTTCTTCGACAGCTTGCCATATTTCTCTTTTCGGCCGTGCTCGACCGTGCGGCTGTTCCGACGCGTGGCGTTGAACGTCCGGCGGCTCTCCGGTTCCGACTGACGGTGTCGGTGGCTGTGATCGATCGGGACGGCCGTCATGACCGTGATGTCCCGTGAACCAATGCGCGCAGCTCGGCGATCTCGCGGTCGCATCGCTGAAGGAGGCGTTCGGCTTCCTTGCGGTCGTTGTCGGAGAGGTCTCTGCCCTCGGCCGCCGCCCTGCGGAGGAACCGCCAGACGTCATTACCGGCCTCGTCGACGTCGGCCGCCTCCTGGACGACGCACTCGCTATCCGGCTGAACCGTGATCTGGCTGGCCAGGAACAGCGAATAGAGTGGATTCTTGCACCGATTTTCCAGCGCATCGATCACATCGGCAGGCATGAACTTGCCGGATCGCTCGTTCTGGTAGGCGTAGAGCGCCGATCGCTCGACGCGGGTAACAGGCGCGCAGCAAGCATCGACGCCGCCATTGGCGTCGATGAGAGCCCGCGCCAGCAGCATGTGCTGGGTCGCGTTCATGGTGGATTCGGTCCTTGCGAATCCGCCTGACGGCCAGTCGTGTCGGGGCGCAGACATGCCCTCGCCGAAGCGCTACCGCCCGGCGTTTGACATGAGCAATCCCGATGACCGTCCGTATGGCGGCCATGGTTGGCTGTGATGGGGGCAAGCCGTCCGCACGCGCCGCCTCTGGCGATCACGATCAGCGCTGCAGAAATCCGCCCCCGGCGGGTTCACAGAGCTGTCGGCCGGTCATCGAACCGGGGCCGTCAGGCGGGCGAAGCGGGTGCTTTGCCAATGTGGGTCTGGCGCTGATCACGCTTGGGGGCCGGGGATCGTTCTCGGTCCAGGCACAGCCTCGCCAGGAGCTGGTGACGGAGGGCGGTGAGACGCGCGCAGCGGCGTCGGCCGAGCAGCCGCGAACGGCCGCGCAAGCACGTCTCGTTAACCTTCGGTACGAATCGGGAACGGTTGTGAATCAGACCGGCGCCGTGGTGGAGAGAGGGGCTCTCGCGGCGGCTCAGCACTGTGTCCCTGCATGGACGGGGGACGCGGTACTGGATGGGGGTGTCCCGCCGCCGACAAGCGCAAGGGCTGTTCGGGCTTCAGCGGCGGGACGCTCGAGCGCGGGGGGAGATCCCTGCGTCGAGAACTCGGAAGGAAGGTCCCCGTCGTCGCTCCGGAGGGGGACCGCTGGCATGGCGGTTGCGACGACGGGGCTCTCACCAGCGCCGGTCAGGCTGACGGTGGCGAGCTGGGCGACGGCGCGGAGATCGGACGCGCCGAGATCCACGCCGAGGAAGACGAGCTTGGGTGGGGCGGCCGCGATCTCGTCCAGGATCTGGACGGCCTCAAGCGGCGTGACATCGAGCCCCAAAAGGGCAACTGGCGAAACGAACGGCCGGATGCACAGGCCGGCGCTTGAGCAGTCCTGCCAGGCACAGTCATCGCAGAGGGTTGATCCGCCGTCCCAGGCTAAACTCCCCAGCCTAGACGGGACGACGGATCGCTCTACCGTGGGTGTTGTCACATCCCCCACGGAGAGATTCGTATGGTCGACGATCCCGACCCCTTGTCCAACGACGCCCTGTACGCCCGCATCATCGGGCTTGAGAGCGCAGCCGCCCTCGCGTTGGCCCTTCTGTTCCGCGACAAACTCGACGACCTGGACCGCCTCGAAGACCTGGCAATCAGGATCAACGGACCCGACGAGCAGAATGTCCGTCGACGCGGCGTCGAGCGCCTGGTTCGAAACGTTCGTTCCTTCCAGGGCGTCCTTGAAGAAATGGAGCGGGACGGCAGCCTTTAAGTCACGCATCATAGCGGGACCACATTCGACGCAAGGGCTCGAGGTCGTTGGCGATATGGCCGTAGACGACTTCAGCGGCCACGAAGCTGGCCCAGGGCCAGAGGCGGCTGCGGATCAGTTCGACCCTCTCCTCTGGAGAAGGGACGAGGCGCTTCAGCTGCTCGTTGGCTGCGGTTACCCGCTTGCGGATGGAAGCGATGGACTGATGCCGGTCGACGGCGTCGCAGAACGCCATACGACGAGCAGCGTCTTCCTCCCGCTCCCCGTGACGGGCATTCATCAGCACGTCGTAACGCTTTGGATCCTCCCCCGAGAACATGGCCTAAGCCCCGACCTGGTCGGCTTCAGCGAGCCATCGCGCGACTTCGTGCGGTTCGCGGCCGAGCTCCTCGGCGATCTGGCCGTGGGTCCAGTTCTGGGCGTGAAGGCGATACGCACGGCGCTTATGGCGCGAGAGCGAGAGCTCGCGGATGTGGGTCTTAAGAAGCCAGGCCTGCACGATCAGGAACGCGGCCGACAGAATCAGTATGAGCAAGCTGGTCATGCTGAAGGCCGGTTCTCTGCACTTGGCCGAACCACGCGGACGTCGTGGAGATCGGGGCGCGTTTCTGCGACCGGGCACAGCCCACGTGACAGACGGTCCAATCGGATCGCCACTTCTGCAGAGGCGCGCTCGCGCCCGCTTTCGATGTCGGCGACCTGGCCTCGCGACTTGAGGCCGACATGACCGGCAAGCGCGGTTTGGCTCCAACCCCTACTGATTCTGAATGCCTTGACGTCCATGAGCGGCAGTCGTCGGATAATCCGACGACTGAGTCAACATCACGTCGTCGGATTTTGGTAGCCGACAGTAAGCGGTGGCTGACTGACAATCTCAGCATGTCAGAGAAGCCGACCAAGCGGTCATCCACCCCCATCGAACAGTTGGGTCATCGCTGGTACTTTGCCGAGCACGCCGAGGTGCAGGGCAAAACCCAAGCAGATGTGGAGCGAGCCCTGGGGTGGCCCAGAGGTAAGGTTAGCGCCCTGTGGAACTGCAAGCAGCGCTATAACCAAGAGGCCGTAGATCAGGTCGCCGCCTGGCTTAAGCTGGAGCCTTACGAACTCCTGATGAGCCCCGACGAGGCCCATGCGATCAAGCAACTTCGGTCGGCCGCTCGCGCTATTACAAACAGCCAACTGCCCCCCACCAAGCCGTCCAGCAGATCAGCAGCCTAGGCGAGGCTACCGCCTAAATCCGGCACGCCACACAGGCACGTCGGATAATCCGACGCATTGCTATTGACTCAGACGTCGGATTATCCGACATCTCCCCTCACGATTGAGGGAGAGGGTCGTTGCACGCAACCGCCGCCATACGTTCCGAGAGAAAGCCGGGGATTATTCGCCGGTACTGCAACTGCGACCTGGAGCGGATCTGTCGATGCGGGCTGACCAGCTCTCGCAGCGGGTGGACGGTCGCCAAGCTGGCCCGCCTGCAGCAGGCGATGCGCGAGCATGGATCCCTGGGCCCCGCGGCGGCCGAAGTCGGCGAGACCCGCCACCGCGCCAACGTCGCCCTGGACGCTATGCTGGGCAAGTCACCGGTCCATGCGCTGGCGGCGCTGGAGGCCAGGGCGTCGCGTGAACGCTACGAGGCCGATAAGGCCGCCATGCTGAAGGCGCTCGATCAGCCGGCGGTGCTTGAGGCGCGGAAGATGCTGGCGGCGGCGTCGTGAGCGACTTCACATTGACCCGTGCCCAGGTGCTCCACCGCCTTACGCCCCATGTCCATCTGATGCGGGAAACGCAGACGGGCGACGCTCTCGCGGACCTGTTGAACCTGGCCTATCCCGATCACCGGCCCTTCCCCGGCCTCGGGTTCGGCGATGACCTGGTCGTCATCCGATCGCGCGTCCAATCGATCTTGGACGGATGGACTCGTGTCGGCCGGCTGAACACCGAGGGCGCGACGCCCTATCGCGAGGCAGCGCTGGCGCTGGCCTTCGCACTCGGCCGCGCCGAGGAAGCCGCGCTGCAGGGCGCCTGCTGATGTCTGGCCCGGCACCCATCGACTGCCCGCGCTGCGGATCCAAGTCGCTCAACCCCATCACGCTCGTCTGCAGCTGCTCGGCCGAGTTCAACCCGCAGGGCTACGCTTACTGGCGGTCCCTTCCCGCTCACCTTGCTCTGAGGACCATCCGTTCATGAAAGCTAGAGACCTTATCTCAGCGCTCGAAGCCCAGGCGCTTCCGGACGCAGAAGTGTGGTTCCAGGATGAGAACGATGGCCCATTAGAAGTGGGCGGTGGCTACGTCGACACCTACGCCAGCGATAAGCCACGCGTCGTCCTGACCTTCCTCAGCCACGACAAGGCGGGCGGTTTCTGATGGCCTTCGATCAGTCCACTGACGCCGCGTTCGACGGCGGCACCGACGTCCTGAACGCCACCGCCCAGGGCCGCCTTCGCACCATCATCGAACGCTTGGAGCGCCTCGAAGAGGACAAACAGGCCGTCATGGCCGACATGAAGGAGGTCTTCGCCGAGGCCAAGGGCGAGGGCTACGACGTCAAGATCCTGCGCAAGGTCATCCGCATCCGTAAGCAGGACAAGGCGAAGCGTCAGGAAGAAGACGCCATCCTCGATCTCTACCTCTCCGCTCTGGGAGAGCTCTGATGAAGACGCCTGATCGCTTCCCGCTGGCCTGGCCAGCGCACCGCCCCAGAACGTCGGGGATCCATCGCCGCCAAGGCCAGTTCAAGACGGGCGGCAAGTTGCTGTCGCCGGCCGAGGCCATGGTGCGGGTCGAGAAAGAACTCGAACGCATCGGCGGCCGCCTGCCGATTCTCTCCTCAAACTTGGAGCTGCGACTGGACGGACGTCCGCGCAGCGATCGCGGCGCCCCGGCCGACCCCGGCGTTTGCCTTTACTTCGCGCTGAAGAACGAACCGTTCGCCCTGGCCTGCGACACCTATACCGAGGCGGCGCAGAACATCGGCGCCCTGGCGGCGCACCTGGACGCCACGAGAGCGATCACTCGTCACGGCGTCGCCAGCGCGGCCGAGACGCTTCAGGCCTTCAGCGCCCTGCCCCCGCCATCGAGCGGCGGCCGGAGCTGGCGCGACGTGCTGGGCTTCGACCCGCTGTTTCCTGGTGAACTGTCGGCCGACGAAGCCAAGGCGCTGATCAACGTCCGCCACAAGACACGTCTGCGGGCGGCCCATCCCGATGCCGGCGGCTCCGATGCAGCCGCTGCCGAACTCAACGCCGCCAAGGATGCGGCCTTTGCGGAGCTAGACGCGCAATGACCCACCACAACATCGTCCGCAGCGAGGCCGGCCGGCCGATCGCGCACGTCAACATCCGCGAGATGCGCGACGGACGCCGCCGGCCGAAGGTCAGCCTGGTCGTCGCCGCGCACCTGGCCACCCTCCCGATCGGCGGCGGCGCTGCGCTGATCGACGGCCTGATCATCGGTCAGCCGGTCTGCTTCACCGTCCTGGGCATCGCCTATCTCGCCTGGTGCTTCTGGCCCAGCCGATGACCGAGCGCCGTCGTTTTCGACCCTGGGCCGTCGCCGGCTTCGTCGCCGGCTACGTCCTGATCTTGGCGGCGATTGCCGTCTTCCTGACCCGTGGAGGCCCTTCCTCATGACCGACGTAATCGACCCCTTCGACATCGCCCTGGGCGCGCGGATCCGCGCACGACGCGAGGAACTGCGCATCACCCAGGCCCAGCTCGCCACGGCCGCTGAAGTGACCTTCCAGCAGATCCAGAAATACGAGCGGGGCGTGAACCGCGTGTCGGCCGCGCGCCTGGCGCTGATCGCCAAGTACCTGAAGGCGCATCCGGCCGACTTCTTCGGCGACGCGGTCAGCGATGACACCGGCCCGATCGGCCAGCTTTCTCGCACCCACGATGGCGCCGAGCTGGCGACGTGCTTCCTGGCCATGCCGGCGGACCACCAAAGCTCGCTGGTGACGATCGCGCGGGCGTTGGCTGGGCCCAGCGCCGGCGACCTGGCGCGGATGGCCGCCTGATGCCCAAAGGCGAGCCCATCGTGGACTTCACCTGGCTGAAGGAGCTGCAGGCCCGAAAGGGTCTGCAGCTGACCACGTGCGAGACGCCGGCGGGCAAGGTCCACGTCGACGGCCAGCCGGCGGCTTTCGTCGCCGAGCTGATCCGGCTGGCCGAGATCGGCCAGAAGCTGGAGATCGCCACGGCCGACGCCGTCAAGAGGCTCGACCTGTGAGCCGCACGGTCGCGACATCGAGCACCGTCATGGCCGGCTGCTTCGTCTGCAACGGATCCGTGGCGATCTGGAAGGCGAAGAACGCCATGGCCCTGGCAGCGCGCCATCACGACGCGACCGGACACATGACCTGGGCCGATCAGTCTTTGACCGTCCGATACGGCACCGAGAACGCCACCCACCCCGACCTCTTCCAGGAACCCGCCTGATGCAGATCGATCTCCCCCGCCTGTCCGAGCTGGTGACGCTGATCACCGGAGGCCCGTCGTTCGAGGAGCGACAGGCGGCCGATCGCCGGACAGCGCAATACTTCAACGCCTTCGGCCTTCAGCGGGACGCCGCCTGTCTCCTGGACCAGCTTGCGCAAGCCGTCGGCAGCGCTCCGGTGTCACCGGGCGAGGCACGGAAGGCCATCGGCCGGCGCGGGCGGATCGTAAATCTGCGCGCCAGAACGCCTGACCTGTGCATGGCCGAGATCCGCGCCAAGGTCGGCGCTGACGCGATCGAGACGGTGGAGGACGGCTGGAGGCTGTCGCCCCTCGGCCGGTTTCGGACCCGGCACGCTCTGGGCGATAGGATCGATCTATGAGCCCCCGTCGCCTCACCGGCCTGCAGCAAAGGGCCATCGAGCGCGCCATCGCAGGCGGCCATCACCGCGTGTCGATCTCGGCCGATGGTGAAGTCGTGATCTTGCCGATAGACATCAGTCCAGACCAGGGTAACGAAGACGCGCTAGACGCGGAGATTCGCGAGCACCTGTCCCTCCATGGCGATGCTGCCCATTAAGGGCGTCCATATCGTGCGGTCGAAAGGCCGCGAATACGTCTACGCCTGGCGTGGCGGCCCCCGGCTCACCAGTGATCCGGGCACAGAGGCGTTCGTCCAGGAGCTGGCAGAGCTGCGGAAAGGTCGCGTCGATGGCGACAAGTCAAAGCTGCGGTTTCTCGTCCGAGCCTACAAGGCCAGCGACGACTGGAAGGGCCTGGCCGACAAGAGCCGGGCGAACTGGACGCCCTTCATCGACAAGATCGACAAGCGATTCGGCGACCTGAGCATCCTCGCCTTCGACCGACCGCTGATTCGGGTCTCGATCCGTAAGTGGCGGGACGAAATGAAGCACACGCCGCGCCAGGCCGACATGGCGCTCCAGGTGCTCTCGCGGATCCTGTCGTTCGGCGTTGCCGAGGGACGGCTGCAGAACAACGCCTGCAGCGGCATCCCGCGTATCTATTCCAGCAACCGGGCCGACATCATCTGGCTGGCAGACGACATCGAGGCGCTTTCGAAGGTGGCCTCGCGGGAGGTCATGTGGGCGGTGCGACTGGCCGCCCTGACCGGACTCAGGAAAGGCGACGTCCTGAAGCTGTCGTGGACCCACGTCCTGGCCAACTCGATCGAGGTCCGAACGGGCAAGAGCGGCGAACGCAAGACAGCGATCGTGCCGATCTACGGCGAGCTGCGGGCGCTGTTGAACGAGATCCCACGCCGCAAGGGCACGTCGATCGCCGCCACCACCATCCTGGTGAACACCGAAGGCTTACCCTGGAAGAGCGGCTTCAACGCCTCATTCATCCGCGCCAAGAACAAGGCCGGCATCGACAAGCACTTCCACGACCTGCGCGGCACGGCCGCCACGCGTATGTTCCTGGCGGGTCTGACGGTGCGGGAAATATCGGAAATCTTCACCTGGTCAGAGGACCAGGTCGAACGGCTGATCAACGTCTACGTGAAGAAGGACGAGCTGCTGCGAGACCGCATTCGGCGGATCGACGAGCACACAGCCAGAACATCGGCTGTAAAACCTAGTGTAAAACCGTCGGCCTAAATGAGGCGGAAAGCGTGGCGCGCCCAGCAGGACTCGAACCTGCAACATCCCGCTTAGAAGGCGGGTGCTCTATCCGGTTGAGCTATGGGCGCCTCAAACAAGGCTGCAGGACGTTAGTGCGTCCAGGACTGCTTGCGGTTGGTGGCGAAGTTGTCGGCATAGGCCTTGATGATCACCGGCGGCTCGTTCGGCTCATGCAGACGGAAGGCGATGCCGTGGCGTTCGGCGTATTCCACCGCCTCTTCCTTCGACTCGAAGGTCAGGCGAACCTGGCCGTTCATGTCGCTGGAGCTGGTCCAGCCCATCAGCGGGTCGATGGTGCGGGCCGAGGCGGGTTCAAACTCCAGACGCCAGTCGTGGGTCTTGGCCTTGCCCGACTGCATCGCGGTCTTGGCCGGGCGGTAGATGCGGGCGAGCATGGGCGTATCCTCAGTGACGGCGGGCCTTGGCCCCTGCCATAACGCGCGCCGGATGGGGAATCCAGCGGCCTTCCGTTGGTCGGGGCGAGAGGATTCGAACCTCCGACCCTCTGGTCCCAAACCAGATGCGCTACCAGGCTGCGCTACACCCCGGACCGAACGGAGCGCTCTATTGGCACTTCGCGCGGCGATCCGCAATCAAGGCTTGAAGTAAGGATGCAAAACTTTGTCGCCAGGGCGCGCATTGATTTCGGCGGCGCGGCCCGCACGCAGTTCCAGCACGCCATTGGCCGCTCCGTTCGACGGAATCGGCGCCTCCGAGAATGGCGTCGCGTGAGACGCGATCGAAACGATTCGGCCCTGTGGATCGATGTAGAGAATATCCAGCGAACTGGGCGTGTTTCGCATCCAGAAGCTCTGTTCGCGGGGCGCCTCTCCGGGCCACTGGAACAGCATTCCCCGGTCGGCCTCCAGCGGCGGCCGGAACATCAGGCCACGCTGCCGCTCCGGCTCGTCATCCGCGATCTCGACCCAGAACGGATGTTCGCCAGACGTGGTCACGATGGCCAGCCGTTGCAGGGCTTCGCCGTTCGGTCCGACCGGCGCCTTTGCGGCGCAACCGGCTGTGGCCAGCAACAGCATTCCCGCCAAGACGAAACGTCTGGTCGCGTCGATCATGCGCCTCTCCTGGGCGCCGATCAGACGCCCGTTCTGATGTCCGCGACCACCAGACCCTTGGGACCATTGGCGAATCGCACCCGCACCGCATCGCCGGGCACCAGATCATCCAGGCCGCAGCGACGAAGCGTTTCGATATGGACGAAGATATCGCCTGGCTCGCGATCGCGCACGACGAATCCGTAGCCCTTGGTGCGATTGAACCATTTGACCAGGGCGGTTTCCAGATCGGCTTCGGATTCGAAAGGCTGCACGGCGGGCGCGACGGACGCGGTGCGTCGGGCGACCTGAGCCGTTTCGCCTTCGCCCAGTTCATGAATCGCCACGGTCTGCCAGCCCTTGGGCCGTTTGACGCAATCGCAGGTAATGGCCGCGCCTTCGTCGGCGGCGTCGCGGCCCAGATCGCGCAGACTGCTGATATGCAGCAGAACATCGCGCATTTCCGTCAACGACGGATCGTTGGGAACGATGAAGCCATAGCCCTTCACCGCATCGAACCACTTCACTCGGCCGATGACGCGAACGGTCTGCGCCGTCTCCATATCGTCGTAGTCAGACAACTTAAGACCCCCGTCCGCGCCTGTAGCGGACTCGGCCTATATTTAACACTGTTCCGCGAAAGGTTGAAAAGCGGAAAATGCACGTGTCGAGCGAAGATTATCGTCTTTGGTAAACGACCGTTGCATGAACGATAATCCAGAGTTTTCGCCTGGATTTGCGATGGGCACGGACAAAATGAAAACGATGGTCGCGGCCGGAGCCTGATCGGCTCTGAAACGGCCTGCCCGCGTGGCAGTCCCTAGGGGAGTCGAACCCCTCTTTTCAGGTTGAAAACCTGACGTCCTAACCGATAGACGAAGGGACCGCTGCGCGGGAGAGCCGGCGATATAGCCGCGCCCTCGGGACGGTGCAAGCTTGGATTTTCAGTTTTTTGCCGGGCTCAGACCATTCGGGGATCGAACGCGTCTTCGATCTCGAACTGGACGCCCTTGCGGCCATTCCAGTCATCGGCCTTCAACCGGCCGACCACGCTTAGACCGCCCTGACCTGACAGCAAGGCCCGCCCAAGAGGCAGATCGGCGCAGCGCCAGGCGATGGCGCGCACAGATGCGCCGTCGGTTCCCACCAGGCGACAACGGACGTGGCCGCCGTTCATGGCCACTGGCTCGCGCGCCTGCACGCCGTTCAGCGCAAAGGTCGGTTCGGGATTGGCGGGGCCGAAAGGCGCCAGTCGTTCGAACGATTCGAACAGGGTCCGCGTCGCCGCGCCGGGATCGATCAAGGCGTCCACTTCCAGCACATCCTGGGCGACCGCCTCAACCCGCTCGTCGGCCAGACGGTCGTTCAGGAAGGCGGTCAGTTCCGCCAGGCGTGCGCCATCCATCGTCAAGCCGGCCGCCATGGCATGGCCGCCGCCAGCCATCAAAATCCCCGCCTCCCAGGCCGCCTGGATCGCACGTCCCAGGTTCATCCCGGGCTGGGACCGGCCAGACCCCTTGCCTATGCCGGTCACGGGATCCAGACCGATGACGATGACGGGCTTGCGCCACCGTTCCCGCAGGCGACCGGCCACAATGCCGACGACGCCGGGATGCCAGTCGTCTCCGGCGACCACGACCAGCGCACTGTCATCCGCATGGGCCCCGGTCGCCTCTACGCGACGCACCGCCGCGTCGGTCACCGCACGCTCGACCTCGCGGCGCGACAAGTTCAGCGCGTCCAGTTCGACGGCCAGGCCCTCGGCCTCCCTCGGATCGTCGGTCGACAGCAGACGGGCGCCCAGGTCCGACCGCCCGATCCGCCCCCCGGCGTTGATGCGTGGTCCCAGGATGAAGCCGGCGTGATTACTCTTGGCCGGCCCCGGCTCGGCGCCGGCGGCGGCCAACAGGGCGCGCAGACCAGGATTGCGCCAATCGCTCATGACCTTGAGCCCCAGCCCCGTCAGCGCGCGGTTGAAGCCGGTCAAGCCGGTGACGTCGCAGATGGCGCCCAGGGCGGCCAGATCCAGCCACTGGCGAATGTCGGGTTCGGGCCGGTCGCCGAACAGACCGCGCCTGCGCGCCTCACGGTTCAAGGCGGCCAGCAACACGAAAACCACCCCGGCCGCCGCCAGATTGCCCTGGCCAGAGTTGCAGCCGGGCCGGTTGGGATTGACCACGGCCAGCGCCGTCGGCGGCTCGTCTCGCATCAGATGATGGTCGATCACCACGACGTTCATTGCAATCGCGGCGGCGTGGGCCAGGGCCTCGTTCGCCGCCGCGCCGCAATCCACCGTGATCACCAGGTCCGCGCCCGACGCCTTAAGCGTATCGAACGCCTTGGCGCTGGGGCCATAACCCTCGGTCAGCCGATCCGGCACATAGATCGGCAGCGCCCGGTCCAACGCCCGGAACCAGCGAACCAGCAGGGCCGCGCTGGCGGCGCCGTCCACGTCATAGTCGGCGAAGATGTGGATGTTCGCCTCGGCCTGAATCGCATCCAGGATCGCCGTCGCGGCCGCATCCATGTCCATGAAACTGGACGGGTCTGGAAACAGGGCCCGCAAGGTGGGGGTCAGGAAATTCGCGCCCTGATCGGCCGATACCCCGCGCGACGCCAGGGCGCGCGCCAGCACCTCGTCCAGACCCAGCGACTGCATATGGGCGCGGATCGTGGCGGCATCGGCCGGACGCTGACGCCAGGCGCGACCGGACAGGGACTGCGAAACCCCCAGAAAAGCGTTCAATGTCTTTGCGCCGCTATCGTCCGCCATGACGCATTATCCGCAGATTCTGCAGTTCCCGCGACAGGAACAGGTGGATTTCAACGCGTCGGACGACGATCGAGCGGCGGCGGCGCCTTGGCCCGGTCGCGCAGGCTCTGGGCGAAAGCCTCGATATCCGCCTGGGTGCGAGCCGCGTCGGGCGACACCGGCACGGCGTCAACCTGGGCCTTGACCTGGGCGGCCAGCGTCTCGGGGTCGCTCAACGTCCATTCGATACGCGCGATCTCGCCGTTCAATGTGGCGCCGTCGCCCTGAAGCGTCCGCGCGTTGGACGCGACCTGGGCGACGTCCGGCAAGGCCGTTGGCGCGGCGGGGAAATCCTCCCACTTCGGATAGCGACGATTGGCGTCGACCAACTCCTGCACGCGCGGCGCCAGCGGCGAGGTCGCATCGGTCTTGGGCGCGAGGGCGTTCGCACAGGCGCCCAGAGGGGCCGAGATCGCCGCTGCGGCGATCAGGATCATCTTTTTCGACAGGGGCGCGTTCATTTCCCTGCTGGTCTTATGCCATCATCGCCATGTGCGGAAGGGCGGATGAACCGGCCTCCGTCGAAGGAAGCGCGAAGGACGATCATGGCCAAGCCGCCGAAGCCCCCGACAGACGCCGCCCCCCGCCCCGCCCGCAAGGCCGGTCGTCCGACCTCCGCCAAGCCGCGTCCGGCCAAACCCAAGATCGACAGGGAAGACGCGTCCTTCCCTGCGGCCCAGGCTGAGGACGCGTCGCCGGCGCCCGCCTTTCCCGGCGCCGAACAGGCGGAGATGATCGAGACGCTGTCGATGAATCTGGCGAAGGCGGCGATGATGGCCCAAGGCGCGATCGCCGAGGCGGCTTTGAGCCAGGCCGACCGGCCCGCCGCCCTGTCGCCCGATCCCTTCAACGTCGGTCCCGCCATGACCTCGGTCATGACCAGCCTGGCCGCTCGCCCCGAAAAGATGTTCCAGGCCCAGGCCGATCTGTTCGGACGCTACATGGAGCTGTGGAGCAGCACGGCGCGGCAGGCGACTGGAGAAACCCCGCCGCCTGTACCGACCGACAAGCGGTTCAAGGATCCGGCCTGGTCGGAAAATCCGATGTTCGACATGATGCGGCGGTCGTATCTGCTGACGTCAGACTGGATGAACGGCCTGATCGCGGGGGTCGAGGACGTCGATCCAGCGATGAAACGTCGGGCGCAATTCTTCACCCGTTTGCTGACCGACGCCTTTTCGCCCTCCAACTTCCTGGCGTCCAATCCCGTCGCCCTGAAGGCTCTGGCCGAAACCAGCGGCGAGTCTCTGGTCAAGGGAATGCAGAACTTCGCGGCGGATCTGGAGCGCGGCGGCGGCGCCCTTCGCATCAGCCAGGCCGATTACGGCAAGTTCGTCGTGGGCGAGAACGTGGCTACAGCGCCTGGCCAGGTGGTGTGGCGCGACGAGCTGTTCGAGCTGATACAATATGCCCCGACGACCGAAACTCAGCACGCGATCCCGCTGCTGATCTTCCCGCCGTGGATCAACAAATTCTACATCATGGATCTTCAGCCGGCGAACTCTCTGATCCGCTGGTTGTCGTCGCAGGGGTTCACGGTGTTCGTCTGTTCGTGGGTCAACCCAGACAAGGACAAGGCCGATTTCGGCTTCGACGACTATTTGGCCAAGGGCATCTATCGCGCCGTCGAAAAGACGCTGGAACAGACGGGCGCGGCCCAGCTGAACGCAGTCGGCTATTGCATTGGCGGCACGCTGCTGGGCGCCGGCCTGGCCCATATGGCGGCCAAGGGCGATACACGGGTCGCCGCCGCGACCTTCTTCGCCGCCCAGCACGACTTCGCCGAGGCGGGTGATCTTCTGCTGTTCACCGACGAACATTGGATCGCCGAGATCGAGCGTCAGATGGACGCCGCCGGCGGGGTTCTGCCCGGTGCGGCCATGGCCGAAACCTTCAACGCCCTGCGCTCCAACGACCTGATCTGGTCGTTCTTCGTCAGCAACTATCTGCTGGGCAAGGCGCCGCCCGCGTTCGACCTGTTGTTCTGGAACGCCGATCAGACGCGGATGCCAAAAGCGTTGCATCTGGCCTATCTGCGCCAGATGTACGGCGCCAACGCCTTGGCGAAAGGCGTGTTCGAGATCGGCGGCCTGACGGCGGATCTGTCGAAGGTGTCGATCCCGCTGTATTTCCAGGCCAGCCGCGAGGATCATATTGCGCCGATGAACTCGGTCTATCGTTCGGCGCGGCTGTTCGGCGGCCCCGACGTCACCTTCACCCTGGCAGGATCGGGCCATATCGCCGGCGTCATCAACGCCCCGGAGGCGCGTAAGTACCAGCACTGGACCAATCCCGCCCTGCCCGAAACCCTGGCGGAATGGCAGGCGGGTGCGACCGAACACCCCGGCAGCTGGTGGGAGCACTGGTCAACCTGGCTCGGCGAGCGCTCGGGCGCTCAAATCCCCGCTCGCGATCCGGCCAAGGGCCCGTTAAAGCCCATCGAACCTGCGCCCGGCAGCTATGTGAAAGTGAAGTCTTGAACCGTCTCGAACCCAATGCCCTGCTGGCGATCAGCACCGGCGTCGCCCTGGCCCTGCTGCTGACGACCGCCAGTCTGTTCGGAGAGCCGGGCAATACGGTGAAATATGTCGTTTCGGCTGTGCTTTGCGCCGGCGCCTTCGTTCTGCTCAACGGCCGCATGGCGCGGCTTATGAAGCGACCTGCGGTTCAACCAATGATCCATGCCGGCGCACCGGCGACAGCGATTTGGGCTGGACTGTTTCCGATGATCGTCATCGCAATGGCGTGCGCTCCGGTGTTCTTTCTAGGCCGCGACTTCGGTCTGCTGATCATCATCGCCGCCGTGATCTTCGGGCTGACCGTCGATTCGGCGGTTCGCGCCAATCGCACCTAGGCGGCGTTGAACTTCAGCGCGACGCCGTTGTTGCAATAGCGCAAGCCAGTCGGTCGCGGGCCGTCGTCGAACACATGGCCCTGGTGGGCCAAACAGCGCGCGCAGTGATATTCTGTGCGCGGAATGCCGATGGCCAGGTCGCGCTTCTTGCCGACGTTGGCGGCGATAACATCATAGAAGCTGGGCCAGCCGGTGTGGGAATCGAACTTCCAGTCCGACCGGAACAGCGGCAGGTCACAGCCCTTGCACAAGAAGACGCCGCGTCCGTGCTGATCGTTCAGCGGACTGGTGTAGGGGCGCTCCGTTCCCTCATGCCGCATCACGCGCCACGAGGCGTCGCCCAGCCGTCGTCGCCAATCCGCATCCGACACGCGACGATAGGGAGAAGTGGCGTACTGCCCCTCCCCGGCCTCGGATGTCTCGGGAGAACAGGCGGAAAGGGCGAGCGCGCCGGCGCCCATCAGAAGGCCCCGGCGATGCAGGATCAGGGACTGGGTCATGCCCCTGATACGACAGGATCGGCAAAATGGTTTCAGCCGATCAGATCAAGCCGGTCGCCTCGTCAAGACCCAGCATGATGTTCAGGTTCTGAACCGCCGCCCCGGACGCCCCCTTGCCCAGATTGTCGAGCAGGGCGACCAGCCGCGCCTGTTCGCCGTTTCGATCGCCGAAGACGTGCAGGCGCAGACGGTTGGTGCCATTCAGACCCTCGGGTTCGATGCCTGTCATGGCCTCCGTCTCCTCAAGGTCCGCGACCTCGACGAAGCCCTGACCATCGTAGGCCTCGACCAGAGCACCGTGCAGTCGCTCCACCGACGGCGTTTCCGGCAGGGCCGCAAGATGCAGCGGAACCTCGACCAGCATCCCCTGGCGGTAGTTTCCGACGGCAGGCGTGAACAGCACGTCGCGGTTCAGGCCGGTGTGTTTGGTCATTTCCGGCACGTGCTTGTGCTTCAACGAAAGGCCATAGGCGCGGTAGGCGGTCGCCGCTCCATTTTCGTTCTTGGCGGCCTCGAACTCGGCGATCATGGCCTTGCCGCCGCCGGAATAGCCCGACACTGCATTGACCGTGACCGGATAGGTCGCTGGGACCAGTCCGGCCTTCACCAGCGGCCGCATCAGGCCGATGAAACCGGTGGGATAGCAGCCGGGGTTCGACACGAACTGCGAGCGCGCGATCAAATCCCGCTGGCCGGCGTCCATCTCGGGAAAGCCGTAGGCCCAGCCCGGCGCGGTCCGATAGGCGGTCGAGGCGTCGATCACCTTGACCGACGCGTTCTCAATCATGGCCACCGCTTCCCGCGCAGCATCGTCAGGCAGGCAAAGGATCACCGCATCGGTGCCGTTCAGCGCCTCGCGCCGCGCGCTCACGTCGCGACGACGGTCGCCCAGCAACAGCAGCTCCAGATCCGGGCGCGCTTCCAGGCGCTCGCGGATTTCGAGCCCCGTCGTGCCGGCCTCGCCGTCGATGAAGATGGTGTGGGTCATGGAAAACTCCTCGCCGCCCGTCGTAGGCGCGGAAGTGAGCAAGAAAAAGGGCGCTCCGGGTCTCCCCGAAGCGCCCCAAATCCAAACCGCGTGAACGCGATCAGCGCTTCGAGAACTGGAAGCTACGGCGAGCCTTGGCGCGGCCGTACTTCTTGCGCTCGACGACGCGGCTGTCGCGGGTCAGGAAGCCGTGCGGCTTCAGAACCTTGCGCAGCTCCGGTTCGAAGTGCGTCAGGGCGTGCGACAGGCCGTGGCGGATGGCGCCGGCCTGGCCCGACAGGCCCGAACCCTCGACGGTGCAGATCACGTCATACTGCGTGGCGCGGTCCGAAACGGTCAGCGGCTGAGCGATCATCATGCGCAGCACGGGACGAGCGAAATATTGCTCCTGGTCCTTGCCGTTGACGGTGATCTTGCCGGTGCCCGGTTTGACCCAGACGCGAGCGATCGCATTCTTGCGCTTGCCGGTCGAATAGGCGCGGCCCTGGGCGTCCAGCTTCTGGACATAGACAGGCGCGTCGTTCTCGGCCGAGGCCGACAGGCCCTTCAGGGCGTCGAAGCCGGTCGCGGTTTCGGTGTTGGTCACGTCGGTCATGCTCAGACGCTCCGGGTGTTCTTGGGCGACGCCGACGCGAAGTCGATCGTTTCCGGTTGCTGGGCTTCGTGTTCGTGCTGGCTGCCTGCGAACAGGCGCAGGTGCGTCATCTGCTTGCGGGCCAAGGGGCTTTCCTTGGGCAGCATACGCTCGACGGCCTTTTCAAGCACGCGCTCGGGGAAGCGACCGCCCAGAACCTTTTCCGGGGTCGTCGACTTCACGCCGCCGGGGTGACCGGTGTGGCGGTAGTAGATCTTGTCGGTGTTCTTCTTGCCGGTGAACACCACCTTGTCGACGTTGGTGACGACGACATAGTCGCCGCAATCGACGTGCGGGGTGTAGTCGCCGCGGTGCTTGCCGCGCAGACGGTTGGCGATGAAGGTCGCGAGACGGCCCACCACGACGCCTTCGGCGTCGATGTGAATCCACTTCTTCTCGACCTCGGCCGGCTTCAACGAAGCCGTAGTGCTCTTCAGCATGAGGGGGTTCCTGGAGACGAAAATCGGGTCCGGCTCCCGGAGGAACCGAATGAAGGCGCGCTGATACAGGAGACAATCGGTCGCGTCAACGCACACGGCGCGCCCCATATGATCGTAAATATCTGTTTTAAAATGATATTCTCTGTTTGGTATTAAAATACCAACAAAAGACGCTCTCGATGACGTTACGAAATAACAGATTTCGTCATGAAACCATGATGTTCAACCGTCATGCGGGCCGCGACATCCCACCGGAGCGCCCCATGCACCTTCATCGCCGCAGTCTGATCGCCTCCAGCGCCGCGCTCGCCTTCAGCGGCCTGGCCCGCAGCGTTCAGGCCGCCGAGGAAACCTATGTCAACGAGGTCGAGGGCTACGGCGCTTTGAGGCGCGACCCCAACGGCCTGCTGGATCTGCCGCAGGACTTCTCTTATCGAATCGTGTCCCAGGGCGGCGAGACGATGTTCGACGGCCTGCTGGTTCCCGGCCAGTTCGACGGCATGGGCTGTTTCGACCTGGGTCGTGGCCGCGTCGCCCTGGTCCGCAACCACGAACTCAAGGGATCGTCCGCCGCACACCGCAACTGGGGTCCCGGCGGCTACAACCAGCAGCGGATCGGACTGCTGGACGCGACCCGCGCCTATGACACCTACAAGGACGGCCGCCCCCTGCCCGGCGGCACGACCACGGTCATCTATGACCTGTCGACCGGAACGACCGAGCGCCAGCACCTCAGCCTGGCGGGGACCAGCACCAACTGCTGTGGCGGCCAGACGCCGTGGGGGTCGTGGCTGACCTGCGAGGAAACGGAAGAGACGCCCGCCGACGCCGACGTGACCAAGCCGCACGGCTATGTCTTCGAGGTGCCGGCGCAAGCCCAGGGCCTGGTCGATCCCGTGCCCCTGACCGCCATGGGCCGGTTCGACCACGAGGCGGTGTGCGTCGATCCGCGCAGCGGAATTGTCTATCTGACCGAGGATCGCGCCGACGGCCTGTTCTATCGCTTCATCCCCGAAACGCCGGGTGAACTGATCAAGGGCGGGCGGCTGCAAGCCATGCTGCTGCGCGATCGCAGGGGCGCGGACACTTCCAATCATGACACCCGGACCTGGTCGGTCGGCGACTGGCTGGAAGTGGACTGGATCGACATGGCCGAGGTCGAAAGCCCGAACGCCGACCTTCGCCAGCGCGGCCATGCCGACGGCGCCGCTCTGGTGGCGCGTGGCGAAGGCATCTGGTGGGGCGACAACGAACTGTATCTGACCGCTACTTCGGGCGGACCGATCCAGCGGGGTCAAATCCTGCGCTACGTCCCTTCGCCCGAGGAGGGCCGCGAGGGGGAGGCGCGCCGTCCGGGCCGGCTTCAGCTGTTCGTCGAAAGCGCGAACGAAAAGACGCTGAACATGGGCGACAACATCACCATCGCGCCCTGGGGTCATCTGATCGTCTGCGAAGACAACTATTCCAGCGAAATCCGCAACCACCTGAAGGGCGTCACGCCGGACGGCAAGATTTACACCCTGGCGCGCAACGTGTTTCAGGGAAACGCGGAGTTCGCCGGGGCCGTGTTCTCGCCGGACGGCTCCACCCTGTTCGTCAACATCCAGTATCCGGGCATGACCCTGGCCATCACCGGCCCATGGCGCGCGGTCCGGACATGAACAGGCGCGGCTGAGCGCGCAGCACCAGCCAAAGGTTCGCCGTCGCTACTGCCAGGACGATGGCCGCCCCGCCCTGGTGCATCACGCCCAGCCAGACCGGCACGGCGTGCATCAGGGTGACGACGCCCAGCAAGGCTTGCCCCCACACCACGCCCGCCAGGGTAAAGGCGGCCAGGCCCATGCCCTCGGCCACGCGCCAGCGCCAGGCCTGAAAGGCATAGATGCTGACGGCGATCAGCAGCCCATAGGCGACCAGTCGGTGATTGAACTGCGTCAGCGCCTGATCGTGCAGGAACGCCCCTGCCCCCAGATTCCAGTCGGCTGGCGGCAGGATCTGACCGTTCATCAGCGGCCAGTCCGTATAGACCAGACCCGCATGACCGCCCGCGACCAGAGCGCCCAGCAGGCATTGAACGAACACCACGCCCAGCACCAGGCCGGCGCCGCGCGCCCAACCGACCGGAGGACGGCCATGATCCTCGCCGTTCCATGCCTCAAGCCCGGTCCAGATCAGGGCCGAAAACAGCACGAAGGCCAGGCCCAGGTGCGTCGCCAGCCGTTCCGGCGCGACGCTGACCCGCTCGGACAGGCCGCTGGACACCATCCACCAGCCGATCAACCCCTGCAGCCCGCCGAGCGCCAACAACACGATGCAGCGCCAGATCAGCCGATCCGGCATGGCCCACTGGCTAAAGATCGAACGCGGCGGCGCGGCGCGACACGCCAGGAAGACGACCAGCGGCACGGCGAACACCGCCCCCACCATCCGTCCGATCAGCCGATGCAGCCATTCCCACCAGAATATGCCTTGGAACTCGCCCAAGCTCATGCCCGCATTGATCTGGGCGTATTGAGGGATCTGTTTGTACTTCTCGAACGCCTCGTTCCACTGGGCGTCGTTCAGCGGCGGGATCGCGCCCATGATCGGCTTCCATTCGGTGATCGACAGGCCCGACCCGGTCAGGCGCGTGATGCCCCCGATGACGACCATGACGAAGACGATGGTGGCGGTCGCGAACAGCCAGATGGCGACGCCGCGATTACGATCTGGATTTCCGAAACGGTTCATTCGACGCCCGACACTGACCCGGATATGCTGTCGCGCTCGACCATGACCAAATCGCGACCGGCAGGGTATGCCTCCCCGGCGCGACGGAATCGAGTCGGATTGAGTTAACGGCGCTGACGCCGCAGGAGATCAGGGTTGCAATACGCCGATATCGCCGCCGCCATCGCGGGCGGATTGCTTCTGGCCTGGATCGCGGACCTGCTGACGGGGCGTCGCGGATTCGTCGGGACGTCGCTGGTTTCAGGCGTCGGCCTGGCCTGCGGCTGGTTTCTGGCCGTGCGGGTTTTCGCGGTCAGCACGATGGACAGCTGGATCTGGGTTCCCTGGGCTCTCATCGGCTCGGCCCTGTGCCTGGTGGCCTTCTTCCTGTTTCGGAACAAGCGCTGATGCCGCCGCGCGCGCGTCGGTTCGTCGCCGCGATCGGCGTGCTGGCCTTTCTGGCGCTCTGGGTCTGGGGACTGATCGCGCTGCGGGGACTGTTGCCGCCCTCGGCCTGGATCGACTTCGCCTTCTTCGGCGTCGGCGGCACGGCCTGGGGCCTGCCGTTGATCCCCCTGTTGAAATGGGCGGAGCGGGCGCCGAAAGGCCGTCGCGACATTGGACGCGGCTAGACGACCTACCAGCGCAGGGCGAACCGGCCGACGACCGCGCCGCCGGCGACCGCAATCCCCATGCCCAACGTGTACCACAGGGTCACGAATGCAGCCGTGTGTTCGGGGCAATGCAGACCGTAAAGCGTGGTCGCCAGCCCTCCGGTCAGCAGACCCGCCGCCGCACCGGCCAATGTCGGACGCGTCGGAGCGAACGAGCGCGCGGCCCAAAAGACGAACGGCGCCGCGAACAGGCTGAGCACGGCGATGTTCGGGGCGCACAGCCGCGCGCTGTCGCCCATGACAGCGGGCATCCGCTCGGGCATCGGCATACGGGCCAGTTCGAACAAAGACAGTCCCAGAACGGCGACGAGCGTCATCGCCAGCAAGACCAGCGGCCCCCGCGCGCTGGCCCCCGGCCGACCCAGCCGATCCAGCAGCCAGAACCCCGCCGCCGCCATCATGACCGTATAGGCGGCCTTGGCCCAGAACACCGGGCCGCGCATCGCCTCCATCAGGTCGACGCGAAAGCCCAGCCACAATCCCACGACCGCCAGCACGACGAGGCCGGCGGGGATCATGCTCAACAACAGGCGACGGTCCACGCGGTGCGCGGGCGGCAGATCGGCCGACAGGGCCGCAATCAGGTCATCGGTCTTCATCGGGCCTCCCCGTCGTCGGGGGCATAGACGGCCCTCAGGGATTTCAGGCTGCGGTGCAGGCTGACCTTGGCCGCGGAAAGCGTATAGCCCTGTCGTTCGGCCGCCTCGGCGACCGACAGCCCCCTCAGGCGCACGTCCTCGATCAGGCGACGTTGACGCACGGGGAGCAGGGCCAGACAGCGATCCAGATCGCCACGGGTCGCGCCGTCTTCCACCGTGTGCTCGGCAAACAGATCGCCCGCCTGGTCCATCGGCTGCGTCGGGCGGCGCCCCTGTCGGCGCAGATGGTCGATCAGCTTGTGTCGCGCGATGGTGAACGCCCAGTTGGTGAAGGGTTGCGCCGGATCCCAGGTCGCCCTTTTGGCGTGGATGACGATCAGCGTCTCCTGCACCAGATCCTCCGCATCCGCGCCGCCGTCGAACAGGCGTCTGGCGAAGAACGGCCTGAGATGGCCGCCCAGGTCCGACAGCAGCATCCGCCAGGCCGCCGCATCGCCGGCCAGTCCCTTGAGCATCAGGGCTCGAAAATGAAGTTCGCGATCGGTCACGTGCGCCCCGTCATACGTCGGCTGCACGCAACAGGTTACACGGCGTTGCTCTGGCGCAAAAGCAAAGGGGCCGCCCGAAGGCGACCCCTTAAGACCATCACCAATCAAAAGATTGAATGGTCGGAGCGACAGGATTCGAACCTGCGACCCCTTGACCCCCAGTCAAGTGCGCTACCAGGCTGCGCCACGCTCCGAAGGCGCTCCCTATAGACGCGGGGATCGGGGATCGCAAACGCTAAAACGACTTATCCACCTACCGCATGAGAACCGCATCCAGACGCGCCTTCGCGGCCTCCAGATCGGCCAGAATCCGTTGCAAATTCGGGCCTTCGTGTCTTGCGCTCACAGGCATGACGACGGACTGAGCGGCGTCGCCATCCTGGATCAGGTCGGCCGCATCGACGCCGATCAGCTTTTTCAGACCCTGCTCCTTGTGCAGGCGCTGCACGCCGCGAATGGTCAGCCCGTCGTCGTGCAGCAGGCGTTTGACCGCCTTCAGAACCATAACGTCCTGTGGTCGGTAGAAGCGCCGCCCACCGGCCCGCTTCACGGGCGTCACGAACTCGAACTTGGTTTCCCAGAAGCGCAGCACGTGCTGCGGCGCCCCGACCGCCTCGGCCGCCTCGGAAATGGTGCGAAAGGCGTCGGCGCTCTTGGCCAAGGGAATCAGTCCTCGACGACGGCGTCGTGAACCCGGCTCTTCATGATCTGCGAGGCGCGGAAGCTGATGACCCGGCGCGGGTTGATCGCCGCAGGCTCGCCCGTCTTGGGGTTGCGGCCCATGCGCGCGCGCTTTTCGCGCACCTGAAACACCCCGAAGCCCGAAAGCTTAACCGTTTCACCACGTTCCAGCGACTCGACGATCAAATCCAGCGTGCGTTCGACCAGTGCCGAACACTCCTGACGCGACAGACCGACCTCGTCGTGCACGGCCTCGCACAGATCGGCGCGGGTCACGGTCTGTTGGCCTGCCATCGTATCGTGCTCCGCTATGGACTGATCGCCGTCATTAGGGCCGCAAAGAGCCCGAAAAATCAATGCCTATGGCCAGACTTAAAGTCTCAGGGCGCACGCGCCCCAGGTCAGACCGCCGCCCATCGCTTCCAGTAGGATCATGTCGCCCTTCTTGATCCGCCCGTCCTGGATCGCCGCGTCCAGCGCCAGCGGGATGGAGGCGGCCGATGTGTTGGCGTGCAGGGCGACCGTCGAGATCACCTTGTTCTCGTCCAGCCCCAGCCGATCACCGACCCCCTTGATGATACGCTGGTTTGCCTGGTGGGGCACGAACCAGTCCACATCCGCGATCTGGATCTCGGCGGCGGCGCAGGCGGCGGTGATCCCTTCGGCGATGTTGATCACGGCGTGGCGGAAAACCTGGTTGCCGGCCATCCGCAGATGACCGACGGTCCCTGTGGTCGCCGGCCCGCCATCCACATAGAGCAGATCGGTCTTGGATCCGTCGGCGCGCAGGGCGAAACCCAACATTCCCTGGTCCGCCGACGTGCCCTGCCCTTCGCGCGGCTCAAGCACCACGGCGCCCGCGCCGTCGCCGAACAGAACGCAGGTGGTCCGGTCGGTCCAGTCCATCAGCCTCGTCATTTCTTCGGCCCCGATCACCAGGGCGCATTTCGACAGACCGCGC
This sequence comes from uncultured Brevundimonas sp., assembly GCA_963515305.1. Taxonomy (GTDB): domain Bacteria; phylum Pseudomonadota; class Alphaproteobacteria; order Caulobacterales; family Caulobacteraceae; genus Brevundimonas. Next base: position 175,305 of record CAUPWX010000003.1, on the reverse strand, counting down.
GCCACGAAACCGTCGGCGACGCTCAAGGCATAGACGAAACCCGAGCACACAGCCTGAACGTCGAACGCCACGCCGACACCGGCGCCCAGCTTGGCCTGGACGATCGAGGCGACCGCCGGAAAGGTCATGTCCGGCGTGGTGGTCGCCACGATGATCAGATCGACGTCTTTCGGCGCCTTGCCCGCATCGGCCAGCGCCTTGCGGGCCGCTTCGACCGCCAGATCGCTGGTCGGTTGGTCGTCGCGGGCCTGGTGGCGCTGTTTGATGCCGGTGCGTTCCTGGATCCATTCGTCCGACGTATCGACGAACTGGGCCAGATCGGCGTTGGTGACGATCTTTTCCGGCAAATAGGAGCCGACGCCGGTCACGGCGCTGCGGGTGACGCTCACTGCAGGGGTTCTCCGACGGACACGGCCGGCGCACCGTGATCGAACACGGCGTCCAGCTTGCCCAGGTTGTCCTTGACCTTGCTCATATAGTCGCTGCGCGCCAGATCGACGGCGATGCGAATGGCGTTGCCCAACCCCTTGGCGTCCGCGCCGCCGTGGCTCTTGACCACAATGCCGTTCAGACCCAGCAGGGGGCCGCCGTTGATCGTGCTGGGATCGATCTTCTGGCGCATCTTCTTCAGCGCCGGCATGGCGATCACGGCGCCCAGCTTGGATTGCAGGTTCGAGGTCAGGGCCTCTTTCAGCAGCGCCGAGATATAGCGCGCCGTGCCCTCTGCGGTCTTCAGCGCGATGTTGCCGGTGAAACCGTCGGTGACGACCACGTCCACCGTGCCCTTGGCGATGTCGTCGCCCTCGACGAAGCCGTGGTAATTCAGATCGAACGGCCCGTCGCGCAGGATGGCGTGCGCCTCCTTGACCTGTTCGTTGCCCTTCATGTCCTCCGACCCAACGTTCAACAGGCCGATGGTCGGGCGTTCGATGCCGCGCACCGCCGCCTGGAAGGCCTCGCCCATGATGGCGAACTCGACAAGCTGTTCCGCATCGCTGCCGATGTTGGCGCCCACGTCCAGAACCGCTGTGTGACCTTTGAACGTCGGCCAGCTGGCGACGATGGCGGGCCGCTCCAGCCCAGGCGCCGACATCCGCAGAATCAGTTTGGCGATAGCCATCAGGGCGCCGGTGTTGCCGGCCGAAACCACGCCGCCTGCCTCGCCCGTCTTGACCGCCTCGATGGCGTTCCACAGGCTTGAGCCCTTGCCGCGTCGCATGGCCTGCGCCGGTTTCTCGTCCATAGCCACCACCTTGTCGGTGTGGCGGATCTCGACGATGTCGGCCGGCACGCCGCAACGCGCCAAATGCGTCGCGATCTGGGTTTCGTCGCCGTGCAGCAAAAACCGCACGCCCTCGCCATCATGCGCGCGAAGATAGCTGCGGATGCCGGGAACGACGACGGATGGCCCGTGATCGCCGCCCATGGCGTCAAGCGAGATCGTAACTGGGGTGGGCAAATGGACCTCGTGTGGCCGCGTCGTCTTATCGCGCGACGCCTGATATAGGGCGCTGGACGATAGCGCCGAAGCCGGGGGATGCAACCACCCGGCCCTAACGTCAACCTCAGCCTTGGTCGTCTTTGGCTTTCAACGCCTTCAGCGCGGCGAAGGGCGAAATCTCGCCGGGCTCCTGGGGTTGCACGAACTCCGCGCCGGGCTTGCGCGGGAATGGGTCCAGCGACAGCACCAGCTGTTCGACCGCGTATTGGCCCAGGTCGATCTTGCCGTCCTCGATCAGGTCGGTGTCGTCCTCGTCCAAAGTGATCTCGATCTCGGCCGTCTCTTCCGGCGCCGCCTCGGCCAGCTGGATCGCGAAGCGACGATCCACATCGACCGGCAACGGCTCAAGTGACAGGCCGCAGGTCTGCACCGCATGAGCCGTCACCCGGCCCTTCAAGGTCCATTCCTTGGTTGACGGGGTCGGCTTGACCTCCATGTCGACGACGAAGTCTTCCAGCCCCTGCAGGTCAAGGGCGCGCGCGATGGCCTTGCGCGTCGCCGCATCCGGTTCGAGGCGTCGGACCAAGCCGGCGCCGATCTGGTTGATCCGCACGGTCTCGCTGTAAGGGAGCGTCACGCTCATAAGGTTCAAACTTCCGACCAGGCTGGGGTCGCCAGCACCTTGTTGAAATCCTGCGCCGCCAGTGCGGCGCGTGTCGACAGCGCATATCGCGCCAACGTGTCTGCGTGCTCGGCCTGCGGCTCCGCATAGACGTTCTTGGCCATCGCCTCGGCCAGCACCGCCTCGTCGCCGGCCCTCAACGGCTGCTCATAGGCGTTCATCCGGCCATACAGGGCCTCGCCCAGCTTACGCATCTTCTTGCCCACGGAGACGTCGCCGACCCCCTCTTCACGCAGCGCATGATCCAACGCCGAAACATAGACGTCGAAAACCGCCTGGGCCGCGTCCTGCCCCTGCACCGTGTTTTCGTCGCGCAAACGCAGCACCAGCAACATCACGTGCAACGTATAAAGCTCGAATCGGGCGTCGATGCGGTCGGCGACGCCCAGCCGCGTGTAGAAGGCCGGATTGCGCGCCTGGGCCACCGCCTTGGCGTACAGATCGTCGCCGAGACGCGGACCGGGTCGGGGTTTGAACAGGTTTTTCAGCATGGGTTCCCACGGCCCCTTTTCCGCCGCGCCGTTGAACTAGGACGCAGGTCCGTCTAGGTCAAAGACCTTGTTCTCTCGCAGGCGCCCGACCATGTCCCGTTTCGTCCCGCTTTTCGTCGCCGTTTCGCTGGCCGGCCTGTCCGCCGCCTGCGCGCCGGTCATCGGCTCAAACGGTTTCCAGGCCATCGACGCCAAGCCCCAGGACGTGGTCGCCGGCACGGACACCAAGGAGACGGTGCTGGCCAAGCTGGGCTCGCCCTCGACCACCTCGACGTTCGAGCCGAACGAGGTCTGGTACTACATCAGCCAGACGACCGAGAAATACACCTACAACCTGCCCAAGGTTTCCAGCCGCACGGTGACGGAAATCACCTTCGCGCCCCAGGGCGATCAGGTGGCCTCAGTGCGCACCCTGGGTCTGACCGACGGCGAGCAGATCGCCATGAACCGCAACGAGACGCCGACCCGCGGTCGCGCCTTAACCGTGCTGGAGCAACTGCTGGGCAACGTCGGTCGTGGCCAACTGCCGCGCACGGATGAAGACACTCCCGGCCAGCGCCGCCCAGACTGAGGCATTCGACGCTTTTCAAGACAGCAACGGCCCGGAGATCGCTCTCCGGGCCGTTGTCGTATTTGGGCCGGACCCTAGCCGACCGAGCCGCTGGCCAGCACAGCCAGCAGCAGCAGGGCCACGATGTTGGTGATCTTGATCATCGGGTTTACCGCCGGTCCCGAGGTGTCCTTGTAGGGATCGCCCACCGTGTCGCCCGTCACGGCGGCCTTGTGGGCTTCGGACCCCTTGCCGTGCACCACGCCGTTCTTGTCGGTGAAGCCTTCCTCGATCACCTTCTTGGCGTTGTCCCAGGCGCCGCCGCCCGAGGTCATGGAGATGGCCACGAACAGGCCGGTCACGATCACCCCCATCAGCATGGCGCCCAGGGCCGCAAAGGCGTTCGCCTTGTCCGAAATCGCCAGCACCGCGCCGAACAGGACAATGGGCGACAGCACCGGCAGCAGCGACGGCACAATCATCTCGCGGATCGCCGCCTTGGTCAGGATGTCGACCGCCCGGCCGTACTCCGGCTTGACCTGATAGGTCATGATGCCGGGGTTTTCACGGAACTGACGCCGGACTTCGGCGACGACCGATTCGGCCGCCCGCCCCACGGCCATCATCGACATCCCGCCGAACAGGAAAGGCAGCAGCCCCCCGAACAGCAGGCCGACAACGACATAGGGGTTGGTCAGATCGAAGGCGATCTCGCCCATTCCGGCGAAGAACGGATAATCCGCCGGATTGGCCGAGAAATACTGCAGATCCGACGTATAGGCGGCGAACAGCACCAACGCCCCCAAGCCCGCAGAGCCGATGGCGTAGCCCTTGGTCACCGCCTTGGTCGTGTTGCCCACAGCATCCAGCGCATCGGTCGAATGCCGCACCTCGGCCGGCAAGCCCGCCATCTCGGCGATCCCGCCGGCGTTGTCCGTGACAGGCCCGAATGCGTCCAGGGCCACGATCATCCCCGCCACGCCCAGCATAGTGGTGGTGGCGATGGCGATGCCGAACAGGCCCGCCAGTTGGAAGCTGACCACGATGCCGACGATAATCGTCAGGGCCGGAAGCGCCGTAGCCTCCAGCGACACCGCCAGCCCCTGGATGACGTTGGTGCCGTGGCCGGAAACGGAGGCGTTGGCCACCGACCGCACCGGCCGAAAGCCCGAGCCGGTGTAGTATTCGGTCACAACGACGATGGCGGCCGTCACGCCCAGCCCGACCAGTCCGGACCAGAACAGGGCCATCGGCTGGATTTCCAGCCCGCTGGCCGTCACGACCGGGCCGGTCACCATATGATCGATCACCCACCAGACGGCCCCGATCGACAGGACGCCGGTCACGATCAGCCCCTGATAAAGCGCCCCCATGATGTTGCGGCTCTTGCCCAGCCGCACGAAGAAGCTGCCGACGATGGAGGTGACGATGCAGACCGCACAGATCGCCAGCGGCAGAACCATCATCAGATCGACATAGGGCTGACCCCTGAAGAAGATGGCCGCCAGAACCATGGTGGCCACCGTCGTCACCGCATAGGTCTCGAACAGGTCGGCGGCCATGCCGGCGCAGTCCCCGACATTGTCGCCGACGTTGTCGGCGATGGTGGCCGCGTTACGCGGATCATCCTCGGGAATGCCGGCCTCGACCTTGCCCACCATGTCGCCGCCCACGTCGGCGCCCTTGGTGAAGATGCCGCCGCCCAGACGCGCGAAGATCGAGATCAGCGAGGCGCCGAAGCCCAGGGCGACCAGACCGTCGATCACCTCGCGGCTGGTCGAGATCAGGCCCAGATGCTGGGTCAGAACAATATAGTAGCCAGACACCCCGATCAGAGCGCCGCCGGCCACGAACATCCCGGTGATGGCCCCGGAACGGAAGGCCAGATCCAGCCCCTTGGCCAAACCTTCCGAGGCAGCCTGGGCCGTGCGGACATTGGCCCTCACCGAAATCAGCATTCCGGCGTAGCCGGCCGCGCCCGACAGAAGCGATCCGATCAGGAAACCGACCGCCGCATAGACGCCGATCAGCAGATAAGCGGCGATCAGGATCACGACCCCGACCAGGCCGATCGTCAGATATTGCCGCTTCAGATAGGCCGAGGCGCCTTCCTGGATGGCGGCGGCGATCTCTCGCATCTTGTCGTTGCCGGTACTCGCCTTCATCAGCACGGCGGTCTGAACGGCGCCATACAGCACCGCCAGAACGCCGGCCGCGAAGACCAGCGTGAGATATGTCGTCATTGGCGTTTCCATGCCCTTGCAACAAGCGCGCGGGCCATGGCGCGGCGGGCGTTATCGCCTCTGTCCGCCTTCCGGTCCCCCCGAGCGCGACAAACGCGTCATTGCGTCCCTTGGGATTTGCGCCGCGAGCGTGTCACGCGTTCGAAGCTGGCGCAACAGGGGTCGCCGAAGGCTTCAGCGCGACGTCGGCATTCCGGTGCGGCGGCGCGGGCTCTGGCCGACGACCTCGACGCGACGAACCGATCCGCGGCCCGATATGGCGACCGAGGCCGACACCAGGGCGGCGGACAGGGCGCGCTCATCCAGCCGGGTCCAGTCGCCGGCAACCGTGAAGGGCGTCCGGTGGGCCGCCTTGACCAGGGCGTCGCGAAAGAAGGCCTCCTTGGGCCGCATCTGTTCCACGGTCTTGCCGGCGCCGAGCTCCAGCCTCAGGGCGACGAAAACGTAGTTCCGCAGGCGCCCACCTTCGATGACCGGCAACCCCAACCCAGCGATGCTAAGGGCCGCCGGCGCGGCGGGCGCGTCGCTTGAGGCCAGGGCGGCGGTGGCGACGCCGCTGGTCAGGGCGACGGTTCCGGCGGTGATCAGGGTTCTGCGGTCCATGCCGCAAGGATGCCCGACGGGGGTTAGGATTCCCTTGCCGGTCAGTCGTGGGTCCAGCCGCTACGCGACAGGGCGACGGGGCGGTCGTCGAAGGTCGCGACCAGGCCCGATCCCGCCCTCACCTCTCCGATCCGGGTCAGCCGGACCAGCTGCCTTTCGGCCTCGCGCCGCAGAGCTTCTTCGTGGCGGGGCGGGGCGGTGAAGGCGATCTCGTAATCGTCGCCGCCGCTGGCCAGATCTTCCAACGACATCTGGGCGTCGACGCGGTCGTCGAACCAGGCCTGAGCCGCCGCCGACAGGGGCAGCACGTTCAGGTTCAGCGCGATCCCCACCCCACTCGCCTTGGCGACATGACCCAGGTCCGCGATGAGGCCGTCGGACACATCCACCGAGGCGGTGGCGAACTCGCGAATCGCCGGGGCGAAGTCCAGTCGCGGCGTGGGCGCTCGGTAATGGTCGATCAGGGCCGCGATCCGCTCGGGATCCAGCGACAGTTCGTTCCGCGCCGCCCTGAGGCCCAGCAGTCCGTCGCCGATCGCCCCCGTGACGAAGACCAGATCGCCCGCCTGGGCGCCGGCGCGCGCCACAGCCCGACCTGCCGGCGCCCATCCCAGGGCCGTCAGGGAGAAGCTGGCCGGCCCCGGCGTCTTGACGGTATCGCCGCCCAACAGGGCGACGTCGAACCGGGCCTGATCCTCGGCCAGGCCCGCCGCAAAGGCCTCGCGCTCCGGCCAGCCACAGCGTTCGGACCAGAAGCAGGACAGCAGATAGCCGAACGGCTCGGCGCCCTTGGCGGCCAGGTCCGAAAGATTGACGCGCAACAGCTTCCTGGCCACCGTGTCCAGCGGATCGCCGGCCAGGAAATGCACGCCCTCGACCAGGGCGTCCTTGGTCAGCACCAGGTCATGGCCCGGACGCGACGGCAGCACAGCCACGTCGTCCATCAGCCCCCGCGCCCACTCGGGATGGGCCAGGGGCTTCAGCAGCCTCTCGATCGTCTCGAACTCGCCCGCGACGTCGAGCGCTGGCATTATTTGCGCGTGTCTTTGGCCACGCCATCCAGCGCCGCATTGACGAAGCGGGCCTCAGCGTCATCGAAGAAGGCCTTGGCCAGTTCGACATATTCGTCGATCACCACTTCGCGCGGCGTCTCGGGGTGTTTCATCAGCTCCCAGGCGCCGCACCGCAGAAGGGCGCGCAGGGTGGCGTCGATCCGTTCCAGCTTCCAGTTCGAGGCCAGACGCGCCTTGACGGCGGCGTCGATCTCGCGCTGGCTTTCGATCACGCCGCGCACGATGTCGGCGAAATAGGCCTCGTCGGCCTCGGCCAGGGCCTCGCCCTCGATGTCGGCGTCGAAGCGGAAGTTGGAGAATTCGGTGATCACCGTCTCCACGCCCTCGCCCGCCAACTCCATCTGATACAGGGCCTGCACGGCCGCCAGGCGCGACACGGTGCGGGCGCGCCGTTGTTTGGAGCTGAGGTTCGGCTCGGCGCGCTGCCGTTCGGCTTCGGCCAGTTGTTCGAGGACGGCTTTTACGCTGTTGGGTTCGGTCATGCGCCGACGCCTACGCGCAATCGCTTCTTCAAGGCAATGAGTTCAAGGCAGGCTTTGGCCGCGCCGCCGCCCTTATCCCCTTCGGAAAGCCGCGCCCGATACCAGGCCTGGTCCTCGTCCTCGGTCGTCAGCACGCCGTTGCCGATGGCCAGACCCTTGACGCCCAGCGCCATGATGCCGGCGGCCGACTGATCCGAGACGATCTCGAAATGATAGGTTTCGCCGCGAATGACCGTGCCCAGGGCGACATAGCCGTCGTAGCGGGGCGCGGTGGGGAACCGACCGGCCTCCTCGGCCATGGCGATGGCCGGCGGGATTTCCAGCGCGCCGGGAACGGTGACGACGTCGAAATCGGCGCCACGCGCCTTCAGCGTCTCCTTGGCGCCTTCCAGCAGGGCGTCGGCCAGGTCGTCGTAGAACCGCGCCTCGACGATCAGAATACGGGGTGCGTCAGTCACGCCTTGGTTTCTCCATCCATGTCGCGCCAGCCGACGATCCGCAGGCCATAGCCTTCAAGCGCGGTCGGCTCGGGCCGCGTCGAACTCATCACGATCATGTCGCGCACGCCCAGATCCAGCAGGATCTGCGCCCCGACGCCGTAAGCCCGCAACGACCGATCCACCGCCGCCGGACGATCCGCGCCCGCCAGCCGCTCGGCCAGCGAGGTCAGCGACGGGTCGCGCAGGAAGACGACCACGCCCGGGCCGTCGTGTTCGGTGATCTGTTTCAGGGCGCTGGGCACATAGTCCTGGCGCGCCTCGACGTGGCCCAGCAGGTCGCAGGCGAAGTCCACCTGGTGCATCCGCACCAGCGTCGGCTTGTTGGGATCGATCTTGCCGTGAACCAGGGCGACGTGTTCGGCCCCCTCGATCGTGTTCTTGTACAGCATCAGGCGGAAGGGGCCGCCGTGGACGCTTTCGAACGGGGTATCCATGATCCGCTCGACAAACCGCTCGGTCCGCCGGCGATAGGCGATCAGGTCGGCGATGGTGCCGATCTTCAGCCCGTGAAGCTGGGCGAAGGCGATCAGGTCAGGCATCCGCGCCATCTCGCCGTCGTCCTTGATGATCTCGCAGATCACCCCGGCGGGCGTCAGGCCGGCCATACGGCTGATGTCCACCGCCGCCTCGGTATGGCCCGCGCGGACCAGCACGCCCCCGTCGCGCGCCACCAGCGGGAAGATGTGGCCGGGCGAAACGATGTCGTCCATGCCCTTGGTCGCATCGGTCGCCACATGGATGGTGCGTGAGCGGTCGGCGGCGGAAATGCCGGTGGTCACGCCATCCTTGGCCTCGATGGAGACGGTGAAGGCGGTCTTCATGCTCTCGCGGTTGTCGGCGGCCATCGGCGGCAGGCGCAACTGCTGCGCCCGCTCGGCCGTCAGGGCCAGACAGACCAGGCCGCGCGCCTGGCGGATCATGAAGTTGATCTGGTCCGGGGTGGCGAACTGGGCGGGGATGATGATGTCCCCCTCGTTCTCGCGGTCCTCGGCGTCCACCAGGATGTAGGGACGGCCGTTGCGGGCGTCCTCCAGAATATCCTCTATGGGACTGATCGGGCTGTCGTTCATGTTTGCGGCCAATTGCATTCAGGCGGTCTCCTGCCACCGCGCGAGGTAACGCGCCAGCATATCGATCTCCAGATTGACCGGATCACCGGTCTGGAGGCGACCCAGGGTCGTCACGTCCCACGTATGCGGAATGATGTTCAGGGAAAAGACCTGCCCCTCCACGCCGTTCACCGTCAGCGAGACGCCGTCCACGGTAATCGATCCCTTGGCGGCGATGTAGCGATGAAGCGGCGCGGGCGCCTCGACCTCGACCCGGTGCGACCCGCCTTCCGGCGTGATCGAGACGATGCGGCCCAGGCCGTCCACGTGGCCCGAAACGACATGGCCGCCCATCTCATCGCCCAGTTTCGCCGCCCGTTCCAGGTTCACGCCGTCGCCGGCTTTCCAGGCGCCCAAGGTGGTCTTGGACAAGGTTTCGTTCGACACCTCCACGGCGAACCAGCCGGGACCTTTTTCCGTGACCGTCAGGCAGCAGCCCGCATGGCTGATGGAGGCGCCCAGGTCGATGCCGGCTGTGTCCCAGGCCGTCTCGATCTCATAACGGCGGTCGCGGTCGGTTTCGCGAATCTGACGGACGCGGCCGATGTCGGTGACGATGCCGGTGAACATTTGGACGCTGGCCCCTTTCGGACCCAAAAACAGTGTCTAATTCGTCTAATCGTCTGATCTCGACGACGTCAGAAGCGGGCGTACCGTTCCCAAAGGTCGCCGCCGACAGGTTCGACGCCCAGGCGACGGAACTTGGGGGCGTCGGCCAGCTTTGCAAGAGCCAGGGACGCGACGCAGGGCCGTCCCTCCCCGCCCAGCAGGATCGGCGCACGAAACCATTCCAGGGCATCGACTGCATCGGCGCGCAGGAAGGACGCGGCGACCTGGCCCCCGCCTTCGATCAGCACCGACTTTGCGCCGACCGCCTTCAACGCCTGCAGCACGGCCGAGATCGCCGGTCGCCCGTGATCGTCCGCGACCTGTTTCACGTGGGCCGCGCCTATGTGACGGGGGTCGGCGACGGTCAGGATCAGGGTGTTCTCGCCCGCCACTTTCGCGGTCGGCGGCGTGCGAAGGCGGCTGTCCAGAACGACGCGCAGGGGCTGATCCACGCTGCGCCCCGGCAGCCGTGCGGTCAGTTCGGGGTCGTCATGCAGCACAGTCTCGACGCCGACCAGAATGGCGTCGTGCGCGGCGCGCAGCCTATGTCCTTCCAGCCGCGCCGCCTCTCCGGTGATCCATTGGCTTTCGCCCGAGGCCGTGGCGATCCGCCCGTCCAGCGAGGTGGCCAGTTTCAGGGTGACTCGCATCAGACCTTGCCGGTCGGCTCGTCCAGCCCCTCATCACCCAGGAACTTGGCGAAGTCGCCCGTGTGGCGGAAATCCTTGTAGACGGAGGCATAGCGGACATAGGCCACCTCATCGACGCCCTTCAGCGCCTTCATGATGAAGTCGCCGACCGTGCTGGACGGGATTTCCGTCTCGCCCAGGCTTTCCAGCTGACGCACGATCCGGTTGACCATCTGCTCGATCTGCTCGGCCTGGACCGGGCGCTTGCGCAAGGCCACGCCCAGAGACCGCTCCAGCTTGTCGCGTTCGAACGGCGTGCGCCGACCGTTGCGCTTCAGGATGACCAGTTCGCGCAATTGAACCCGCTCGAAGGTGGTGAAGCGCCCATTGCAGTTGGGGCAGGACCGGCGGCGTCGAATGGCCGAGCCGTCGTCCGACGGCCGGCTGTCCTTCACCTGAGTATCCTGATGACCGCAAAAAGGGCATTTCATCAGAGGTTTATCCGTAGATCGGGAAGCGGTGCGTCAACTCGCGCACCTGGGCCGCGACACCCGCCACGACCGCCGGATCAGCCTCGTCGCCGCCATTCATCGACGAGACGACGTCGGCGATCCAGTGACCGATCTGCTTGAACTCGTCTTCGCCGAAACCGCGCGTCGTGCCGGCGGGCGTACCCAGGCGGACGCCCGAGGTGACGGTGAACGGTGCAGTGTCGAACGGCACGCCGTTCTTGTTGCAGGTCATCAACGCCTTTTCGAGCTCATGCTCGGTGGCCTTGCCGGTCACACCCTTGGGCCGCAGATCGACCAGCATCAGGTGGCTGTCGGTGCCGCCAGAGACGATGGCCAGGCCGCGCTCGACCAGGACGCCGGCCAGGGCCTGGGCGTTCTTGACCACTTGTTGGGCGTACAGCTTGAACTCGGGCTTCAACGCCTCGCCAAAGGCCACGGCCTTGCCGGCGATGACGTGTTCCAGCGGGCCGCCCTGCAGGCCGGGGAAAACGGCCGAGTTGATCTTCTTGCCCAGATCCACGTCGTTGGACAGGATCATGCCGCCGCGCGGGCCGCGCAGGGTCTTGTGCGTCGTGGTGGTGACGACGTGGGCGTGCGGGATCGGGTCGGGATAGACGCCGCCGGCGACCAGGCCGGCGTAGTGGGCCATGTCCACCATCAGATAGGCGCCGACGCTGTCGGCGATCTCGCGGAACCGCTTGAAGTCGATGTGGCGGCTATAGGCGGAGGCGCCGGCCAGGATCAGCTTGGGCTTCTCACGTTCAGCCATCTCGGCGACGTGATCGCAGTCGATCAGATGGGTGTCTTCAGTGACCTTGTAGGTCACGGGCCGGAACCATTTGCCCGACTGGTTGGCGGGCGAGCCGTGCGTCAGGTGACCGCCGCAGGCCAGGTCCATGCCCAGGAAGGTGTCCCCGGGCTGCAGCAGGGTGAAAAAGACCGCCTGATTGGCCTGGGCGCCCGAGTGGGGCTGGACGTTGGCGAAGGCGGCGCCGAACAGTTTCTTCGCCCGCTCGCGCGCCAGATCCTCGGTGATGTCGACGAACTCGCAACCGCCGTAATAGCGGCGACCGGGATAGCCTTCCGCGTATTTGTTGGTCAAAACTGAGCCTTGCGCGTCCAGCACCGCCTGAGAGACGATGTTCTCGGACGCGATCAGCTCGATCTGCTCGCGCTGACGACCCAGCTCGCCCTGAATGCCCTTGAAGACATCCGGGTCGGCGTCGGCCAAGGTCTTGGTGAAATAGGCGTCGTGGGTGAAGGCCGTCACGCTGGAATCCCCGGAAAGCAGAAGCTGGCCTATCTAGTCCCCAGAGCGCTGGACCACAACATCTTGTGGTCAACCCGTCGCCAGCGCCCGTCTCAGCTTCGCGATCGCGACGCGCTCGACCGATTTCGGTTCGTTGACAGGCCCCATGGCGCTGACCTCACGGCCTGTGGCCACGTGGATGGCTGAGCATTTGACGTAGTGGCCGTTGCGAACGAACTCGACGATGACCTCTCCGAGGTCGTCGTGCGTCATGCGGCGACGGGTCGGCGCGCCACGTTGCAGTGGGCGAACAGCTTGTCCATCGCCTGGACCAGATGATCCATCATGGCGTCGGTGTGGTTCGGCGAGGGGGTGAAGCGCAGCCGCTCGGTCCCCTTGGGCACGGTCGGATAGTTGATCGGCTGAACATAGACGCCGTATTCGTCCAGCAGCATATCCGAGATCATCTTGCAGTGGACCGGATCGCCGACGTGCACGGGCACGATGTGGCTCTCGCTTTCCATGACCGGAATGCCGGCCGCAGCGAAGCGCACCTTCAACGTCGCGGCGCGTTCCTGATGTTTTTCGCGCAGTTCGGGGTGGTTCTTCAGGTAGCGCACAGAGGCCAACGCCCCCGCCGTCAGGGCCGGCGGCAGGCTGGTGGTGAAGATGAATCCCGAAGCCCAGCTGCGAACCGCATCCACGATCACGGCGTCGGCGGCGATATAGCCGCCCATCACGCCGATGGCCTTGCCCAGGGTGCATTCGATGATGTCGATCTGGTCCAGCACGCCGTCGCGTTCCGCCACGCCCGCGCCCGTCTGGCCGTACAGGCCCACGGCGTGGACCTCGTCCAGATAGGTCATGGCGCCGTATTTCCTGGCCAGCGCAATCGTGCCGGCCAGATCGGCGATGTCGCCGTCCATCGAATAGACGCTTTCGAAGGCGATAAGCTTGGGCGCATCCGCAGGCGCTGCGGCCAGCAGGCTTTCCAGATGCGCCAGGTCGTTGTGCATGAAGACGTGACGCTCGCCCCCGCCGTGGCGGATGCCGGCGATCATCGAGGCGTGGTTCAGCGAATCGGAAAAGACGATCAGGCCGGGCAAGATCTTCTGAAGCGTCGACAGCGTCGCCTCATTGCCCACATAGCCCGAGGTGAACAGCAGCGCCGCTTCCTTCTGGTGCCAGGCGGCCAGCTCGGCCTCCAGATCCACGGCGGAGCGGGTCGTGCCCGAGATGTTGCGCGTGCCGCCCGCGCCCGCGCCGACGGAATCGATCTCGTCGTGCATGGCGGCCAGGACATCCGGGTGCTGGCCCATGCCGAGGTAGTCGTTGGAGCACCAGATGACGACGTGCTGCTGGCTTCCGTCCTCGCGACGACGCACGGCCAGTGGAAACTGTCCGCGCACGCGTTTCAGATCGGCGAAGACGCGGTAGCGTCCCTCGCTGCGGACCTGCTCGACGGAGCGGTCAAAGGCGGCCTTGTAATCGAACAAACGCGCGGTCTTTCGCTTATGGCGACGGCTGGGCGTTATTTGCGCCCCCGGCGCCGCCTTGTCCATGCGCGCGACATGGACAAAACGACCCAAACCCTTAATTGATAACGGTTCTCACTAACCGTCTAAGATCAGCCCGGCTTGCGGAACCGATAGACGAACTGGTCGGTCTTGCCGCGGATCTTCTCGTCGAAGACGTTCAGGCTGTGGTCGTCGGCGGGGTTGGCGACGGCGGCGCTTTCGCCCTCATAGACGAAGCCCGCCGCCTCGACCTCGCGCTTCAGATAGTCGCCCTCGATCCGGTGCAGGGTCTGGACCGCCGAAATCCCCGTACCCGGCGCCGCCTGGTGGTCGATCAGAATGTAGCGGCCGCCGGGCTTCAGCGCCGCGAACGCCGCCGCATTCATCCTGGCCACGTCGGTGTTGAAGCCGGGAATGTGGAAGTCGTGGTATTCCTGGCTCATGAAGATCATGTCCAGCGGCTCGGCGTAGGTCATTGCGTCCAGCAGGCCATTGACCCGCGTGACGTTCGGATAGGTGGCGACCAGGGCGTCGGCGCCCGCATTCTCTCGCGCCATCGTCCGCTCGGGCACGAAGGCGTAGACGCGGCCGGTCGGCCCGACGACGTCGGAGAACAGGCGGGTGAAATAGCCCGCGCCGGGGCGGATGTCGGCGACCTTGTCGCCCGGCGCGACCTGGGCGAAGGCCAGCATTTCGGCGGGATGACGCAAGGCGTCGCGCGCGACCTCTTCGGCCGGGCGTTTCGGGTCGGCGACCGCCCCGGCATAGAGGTCAGCGTAGGATGGCGTCGCCATCGCGCCGTCGCCGCTGGAGACCACGGTGCGCGAGCCCCCCTCCGACGAGACGATGATGCACCCCGACAGCCCCGCTGCAAGAGCCAGACCCGCCACGCTGGCCGCCAAACGTCCGATCATCGTCATCTCCCTGATTTGCCGCCGATAGGCTCGCATTTCGGCGATCCGCGCAAGCGGCGATCACGACCGAAACGATCCGAAGTGTCTCCTGATTTGCGCCGATGGACTGGCGGCGCTAGTCCGACGCCAGGTTTTCAAGGTCACGCCATGCTTCCCTATCAACCCGCCCCCTTCCCGCTCGCTCGCCCGCGCCGCCTGCGGTCCAGCCCGTGGGTGCGCCGCCTGGTGGCGGAGACGACCCTGACGCCGGCCGATCTGATCTGGCCGCTGATCGTCCATGACGGGGCGGAAGACCGCGTGCCGGTCGCCTCCATGCCCGGGGTCTTCCGCCTGTCGCCCAAGGCCGCCGCCGCCGCCGCCGTCGAGGCGCGTGACCTGGGCATTCCGATGGTGGCCCTGTTCCCGAATGTCGACGGCGCGATCAAGGATGCGGTCGGGACCGGCGCGACCGACCCGGATGGCCTGATCCCCGACTGCATCAAGGCCATCAAGGACGCCGCGCCCGAGATCGGCGTCATGACCGATGTGGCGCTGGACTGCTATACCGACCACGGCCATGACGGGGTGATGGAGGGCGACCGGATCGCCAACGACGCCTCGCTGGACCGGCTAGCCGAACAAGCCTTCATCCATGCCCACGCCGGGGCCGACGTGGTCGCGCCTTCCGACATGATGGACGGCCGCATTCAGGCCGTGCGCGAGGCGCTGGAGGCCAACGGGTTTCAGGACACGCTGATTCTGTCCTATGCGGCCAAGTTCGCCTCGGCCTTCTACGGCCCCTATCGCGACGCCGTCGGCTCCTCGACCCTGCTGCGGGGCGACAAGAAGACCTATCAGATGGACTACGCCAACTCCGACGAGGCGCTGAAAGAAGTGGCGATGGACCTGTCGGAGGGCGCCGACGCGGTGATGGTCAAGCCCGGGATGCCCTATCTCGACATCGTTCGGCGGGTGTCCGAAACCTTCCGCGTGCCGACCTTCGCCTATCAGGTGTCGGGCGAATACGCGATGATGCAGGCCTCCATCGCCAATGGCTGGCTGGATCAGGATCGCGCCGTGCTGGAGACGCTGCACGGGTTCAAACGCGCCGGCTGCGCGGGCGTCCTGACCTATTTCGCGCCCCAGGCCGCGCGGCTGCTGGGCGGATGAGCGTGGAAATCCGGCCGATCACGGATGCGGACTGGCCGGGGCTGTGGCCGATCATCGAGGCGGTCGCCCGCGCGGGCGAGACCTATGCCTATCCGCTGGACATGACCGAGGCTCAGGCCCGCGGGATGTGGATGCCGCCCGCGCCTGGCGGAACCCTGGTGGCGGTCGAGGACGGCCTGGTGCTGGGCGCCGCCAAGATCATCCCGAACCAGCAGGGAAACGGCGCCCACGTCGCCAACGGCAGCTTCATGGTCGCGCCTGCCGCGCGTGGCAAAGGCGTGGCCCGCGCCCTGGGCGACGCCGCCCTGACCTTCGCCCGCGACGCCGGCTTCCAGGCGATGCAGTTCAATGCGGTCGTCGAAACCAACACGGTCGCCGTGGCCCTGTGGGAAAAGCTGGGATTCACCGTCGTCGGCACGGTCCCGGACGCCTTCGATCACCCGACGCACGGCCTGGTCGGGCTGCACATCATGTATCGCCGGCTCTGAACCGTCAGTCGCGCGATTGCAGGCGCGCCGCCAGGCTGGACGTGTCCCAGCGATTGCCGCCCATGTCCTGAACCTCGGCGTAGAACTGGTCGACCAGGGCGGTCAGGGCCAGTTTGGCGCCGTTGGATCGAGCCTCGTCCAGCACCAGTCCCAGATCCTTTCGCATCCAGTCGACGGCGAAGCCGAAGTCGAACTCGCCCTTGGCCGCCGTCTTCCAGCGATTGTCCATCTGCCAGCTTTGCGCCGCCCCCTTGGACACGGCCTCATAGGCGGCGTCGGTGTCCAGACCGGCGACCTGGGCGAAGTGCACCGCCTCGGCCAGGCCCTGGACCACGCCGGCGATGGCGATCTGGTTGACCATCTTGGTCAGCTGGCCCGATCCGGCCGGCCCCATGTGTTTTATCGCCTTGGAATAGGCTTTCAGCGCCGGTTCCGCCGTCGCCAACGCCGCCGCGTCGCCGCCGGCCATGACGCTGAGCTGGCCGTTTTCGGCCCCGGCCTGACCGCCGGACACCGGCGCATCGACGAAACGTCGCCCCTGCCTCTGCGCCAAATCAGCCATCTCGCGCGCCACCTTGGCCGAGGTGGTGGTGTGGTCCACGATCACCGCGCCGTCCGCCAGATGCGGCAAGGCCTCGGTCACGACCGCGCGCACGTCGTCGTCGTTGCCGACGCACAGGATGAACAGTTCGACGTCCTGCGCCGCCTGCGCCACTGTCGCAGCGGCCTTGCCGCCCGTCGCCGTCGCCCAGGCCTGCGCCTTCGTCGTCGTGCGGTTAAAGCCGGTCACGTCGTGACCCGCATTCACCAGGTGACGCGCCATCGGGGCGCCCATGACGCCAAGGCCGGCGAATGCGATCTTCATGTCAGGCTCCTGAAGAGGTTTGCGACGGCACTAGGCCCAGGCGCGGCGGCGTTCAAGGTCAACGCCCGGTTAACCTTGGGCAGGTCAGAATGGGACACCACTCCTCGGGATACGCGTCCATGTCCGTGAGCGATCGTCCGATCCTCATCAAGAAGGTCAAGAAGGTCTCCGGCGGAGGCCACCACGGCGGTGCGTGGAAGGTGGCCTATGCGGATTTCGTGACCGCCATGATGGCCTTCTTCCTGCTGATGTGGCTGATCAACACCACCGACCCGGAACAGAAGCGCGGCATCGCCGAATATTTCGCCCCGGCCAGCGTGTCGGAAACCACCTCCGGCTCGGGCGGCATCCTGGGCGGCACCTCCCTTGGCGACGACGGTCCCAAGAGTTCCGGCTCGCAATCGGTCTTGCAGGAACTGGCGCCCGAGGCGCCGGCGACCGACCAGACAGGCCCAAGCGCCAACCTGTCGTCCGCCAGCGACGCCGCCCTGCAGGCCGAAATCCAGAAGCGCGAGGCGGCCGAGTTCGCCAGCGCCGCCGAATCCCTGCGTCAGGCCATGCAGTCGATGCCGGAACTGGCCGAACTGTCCAAACAGCTGATCGTGGACCAGACGCCCGAAGGCCTTCGCATCCAGCTGGTGGATCAGGAAGGCCGCTCGATGTTCGACAACAACTCGGCCCGACCCAACGCCCGCGCCCAGGTGCTGCTGCGGGCGGTGTCCAAGGTGATCAATCAACTGCCCAACCGCATCTCGATCACCGGCCACACCAGCGCGACCGCAGGCTCGAACCGCGCCAGCGCGCCGGCGGACTGGAGCCTGTCGTCAGAGCGCGCCAACGCCTCGCGCCTGGTGCTGCAATCGGCCGGCGTCGATGCCGACCGCGTCTATTCGGTCGCGGGCAAGGCGGGGTCCGACCCCCTCTATCCTGACGATCCGACCCTGGCCGGCAACCGTCGCATCGCCATCGTCCTGCTGCGCGAGGCGCCGGTGCTGCCGATGGACACCTCACTGTGACCCGGTCGGCTGCAACGCCGACGCTTGCAGCCCGCGCGGGAATGACGCCAAATCGCGCCATGAGCGGTTCGTCGCAAAATCGGCCAGATCGGATGCGGATTTAAGGCCGTGACCCAGCACGTTCCGACACGACAGCTCCGCTTCTTCATGACCTCGGTGGCGCCCTGCCCCTATCTGCCCGGCAAGATCGAGCGGAAGGTGTTCGCCAATCTGCCGTTTTCCGATGGCGCGCACGTCAACGACGAATTGACCGTCGCGGGCTTCCGCCGCAGCCAGAACATTGCCTATCGTCCGGCGTGCGAGGCATGCGACGCCTGCGTCTCGGTGCGCCTGCCCGTGCCGGAGTTCGCCTTCAGCCGGTCGCAGCGCAAGGTTCTGGCCCGTAACGACGACCTGTCGCGCAGCCTGGTCGAGGCCGAGGCCACGACCGAACAGTTCCAGCTGCTGCGCCGCTATCTGACCACCCGTCACCCCACCGGCGGCATGAGCGACATGGGCTGGCTGGACTATGTCGCCATGGTCGAGGACACCGCCGTCCGCACCCATCTGATCGAATATCGCCTGCCCTCGACCGACGGCGGGCCGGGCGATCTGGTCGCCGTGACCCTGACCGACCTGCTGAAGGACGGTCTGTCGATGGTCTACAGCTTCTACGATCCGACGATGGAGCGTCGCAGCCTGGGGCGGTTCGCCATCCTGGATCATGTGCGCCAGGCGGCCATCGTCGGCCTGCCCTTCGTCTATCTGGGCTATTGGGTGCAGGGGTCGGCCAAGATGGATTACAAGGCCGACTTCCGCCCGATGGAGGTCTTGGGCAAGCTGGGGTGGGCGCGCCTGGAAGACCAGGCGCCGCCTGTGACCACCTAGCGGAACTTCCGCAAGCCCCGCGGTCCCTGACGTCCTGCCCCTGCGCGCTTGCCCAGCCAGTCCTTCCAGTCGGGCCAGTTGCGGCGACGCCCGCCGCCATCGGCCCATTCCGGGCCCGCCTCGGCGTTGAACACCGCCACGTCGGCCAGGCCGCCCTGTTTGAAGTTCTGCAGCCGCACGCCCTTGCCGCGCCCCATCTCAGGCAGTTCGGCCAGCGGGAAGATCAGGGTCTTGATGTTCTCGCCGATGGTCGCGACATGGTCGGCTGCCGGCGTCTGCGGGATCCGCAGCATGGCCAGCATCTCGCCGTTCAGCACCTGTTTGCCGCCCCGCTTCTGGGCCAGGGTGTCGTCTTCCGGCGCGATGAAGCCATAGCCGGCCTTGGAGGCGATCAGCAGTTTTCCGCCCGGCTGGTGGGCCAGGACGGCAATGATGTCGGCCTTTTCGTCCAGGTCGATCATCAGGCGCAACGGTTCGCCATGTCCGCGACCGGAGGCCAGCTTGTCCGCGCCGATGGTGAAGATGCGACCGTCCGACGCGCCCACCAGCAGTTTGTCGGTCGTATAGGCCGAGACCAGATAGGCCAGCTGGTCGCCTTCCTTGAACTTCAGTTCCGAAGGGTCCTCGACCTTGCCCTTGGCGGCGCGGATCCAACCACGTTCCGACAGGATGACGGTGATGGCCTCGCGCGGGATGAAGGCCTCGGGCGCGACGAAGGCCGACGCATCCACTGCATCGGCGATGGTCGTGCGGCGCGGCGAAATCAGGGCCTTGCGAACCGCCTCCAGTTCCTTTGAGATGGCCTTCCACTGCTTGCCTTCCGACGACGTCAGCGCCTTCAGGCTGGCAAGTTCCTCCGACAGTTCCTTGAATTCCTTCTCGATCGTCATCTCTTCCAGACGCGCCAACTGACGCAGTCGGGTGTCGAGGATGAAGTCGGCCTGGATTTCGGTCAGGCCGAAGCGCGCGATCAGGACAGCCTTGGGCTGTTCCTCCTCGCGGACGATGCGGATCACCTCGTCCAGGTTCAGGAAGACGATCCGCAGACCTTCCAGCAGGTGCAGCCGCTTCTCGACCCGCGCAATGCGCCATTGCGAACGGCGATTCAGAACCTCGCGCCGGTGATCCAGGAAGGCGCGCAGACAGTCCTTCAGGCCCATGACGCGCGGCGTGCCGGTGGCGTCCAGCACGTTCATGTTGATCGGGAAACGCACCTCCAGATCCGAAAGCTTGAACAGGCTTTCCATCAGCATCTCGGGCTCGATGGTGCGGTTCTTGGGCTCCAGGATCAGTCGGATGTCCTCGGCGGATTCGTCACGCACATCGCCCAGCAGAGGCGCCTTCTTGTGCTCGATCAGATCGGCCAGCGCCTCGATCAGACGCGATTTCTGCACCTGATACGGCATCTCGGTGACGACGATGCGCCATACGCCGCGCCCCAGATCCTCCGTCTCCCACCGCGCCCGCAGCCGCACCCCGCCGCGCCCCGTCTCATAGGCGTCCAGAATGGCGGCGTGACCTTCGACGGCGACACCGCCGGTCGGAAAGTCGGGACCGGGCACGATCTGGACCAGTTCGGCCGTCGTCGTCTCGGGCCGCTCCAGCAACATCTGGCAGGCGTCGATCAGTTCCCCGACATTGTGCGGCGGGATCGAGGTGGCCATGCCCACGGCGATGCCGGACGAGCCGTTGGCCAACAGATTGGGGAAGCCGGCCGGCAACACGACCGGCTCCTCGTCCTGATCGTCGTAGGTGGCGCGGAAATCGACGGCGTCCTGATCGATCCCGTCCAGCAGCAGCACGGCGGCCGGCGTCAGCTTGCACTCGGTGTAGCGCATGGCCGCGGCGCTATCGCCGTCGATGTTGCCGAAGTTGCCCTGACCGTCGACCAGCGGATAACGCTGGGCGAAATCCTGGGCCAGACGCACCAGGGCTTCATAGATCGAGGCGTCGCCGTGCGGGTGGTATCCGCCCATGACCTCGCCGACGACCTTGGCGCATTTGCGCGCCGCCGCCTGCGGGTTCAGCCGCATCTGGTGCATGGCGTACAGGATACGGCGGTGCACCGGCTTGAAGCCGTCGCGCACATCCGGCAGCGCACGGTTGGTGATGGTCGACAGGGCGTAGGCCAGATAGCGGCGGCTGAGCGCCGTCTCCATCGGCTCGTCGATGATGCGGCCGCCTTCCGGCGGCGGGGCGTGGATCGTCATGGTTCTGCGAATCGGGGATCGGAAGCCGTAAGTCTAGCCCGCCTGACCGCAGATTGCGGGGATAAGCGTATCCGGGGGTAACCGATCGCCTTCGTCGTTCGTATGAACAGACACACTTTGCGTCAGGCCGTCCGATGATCCTGTTCCTGCTGTCCTACCTCGCCGGGGTTCTGACCATCCTCAGCCCCTGCATTCTGCCGGTTCTGCCGTTCGTGTTCGCGCGCGCGGATCGACCGTTCCTGAGAAACGGCTTGCCCCTGCTGGTCGGTATGGCCGTCACCTTCGCCGGCGTCGCGACCCTGGCGGCGCTGGGCGGCGGATGGGCCGTGCGGGCCAATCAGGTCGGGCGCTGGATCGCTCTGGCGGTCATGGCCGTGCTGGGGCTGAGCCTGTTGTTTCCGACGCTGGGCGACCGCCTGATGCGCCCCTTCGTCGCCGCAGGCTCCTGGCTGACGGATCGGGCCGAGCGGCACGGCGGCGATGAAGGCGACGTGCGCGCCTCGCTGCTGCTGGGCGTGGCCACGGGTCTGCTGTGGGCACCGTGCGCGGGACCGATCCTGGGCATCATCCTGACGGGCGCGGCGCTGCAGGGGGCGGGCGTCGGCACGACCGTCCTGCTGCTGGCCTATGCGGCGGGGGCCGCCACCTCCCTGGCGCTCGCCCTGCTGGTCGGCGGACGGGTGTTCAAGGCGATGAAGGGCGCGCTGGGCGTCGGCGAATGGGTGCGGCGCGGGCTTGGCGTTCTGGTGCTGATCGGCGTGGTGGTCATTGGCCTGGGCGCCGACACCGGCCTTCTGACCCGAATTTCGGCCGCCAGCACGGGACGGATCGAACAGGCGCTGCTGGGCGGCGTCGGTCGCGGAATGCCGACGAACGAAGCGCCGACCGATCTGGCGAACCTGCCGGTGGAGGGCGTCATGCCGCCGCTGACCGGCGCGACGACCTGGCTGAACTCGCCGCCGCTGACCGCGGAGCAGTTGCGCGGCAAGGTCGTGGTGGTCGATTTCTGGACCTACTCCTGCATCAACTGCATCCGCTCCATCCCCTACGTCCGGGCCTGGGCCGAGAAGTACAAGGATCAAGGTCTGGTGGTGATCGGCGTGCACACGCCCGAGTTCGCCTTCGAGAAGTCCGAGGCCAATGTGCGCCAGAACATCCAGCGGCTGGGCATCACCTATCCCGTCGCGATGGACAACGACTTCGCCATCTGGCGCGCCTTCAAGAACCAGTACTGGCCCGCCCACTATTTCATCGACGCCAAGGGCCAGATTCGCCACCACCATTTCGGCGAAGGCGACTACGCCGGGTCCGAGCGCGTCATCCAGCAACTGCTCAAGGAGGCGGGCGCCGCCAATGTCGCCGGCGGCGTGGTCGCCGTCCAGGCTAAGGGCGCCGAGGCCGCGGCCGACATGGCCCAAGTCGCCTCGCCGGAAACCTATGTCGGATACGCCCGGGCCGAGAACTTCCGCTCGCCGGGCGGACTGGCCAGCGACGCGGTCAAGACCTACGTCGCCGCGCCCTTGCAGTTGAACGACTGGAGCCTGGCCGGCGACTGGCGCGTCACGCGCGAACACGCCGATCTGCAAAAGGCCGGCGGCCGCGTCGCCTTCCGATTCAAGGCGCGCGATCTGCATCTGGTCATGGGGCCCAGCGCATCGGGTGGTCAGGCGCGGTTCCGCGTCCGCATCGACGGCGCGGCGCCGGGGGCCGACGCCGGCAGCGACATCGACGCCCAGGGCCTGGGCCGGATCGACGGCGAGCGGCTGTATCAACTGGTTCGCCAGACCGGCGCCGTGCGCGAACGCACGTTCGAGATCGAGTTCCTGGACCCCGGCGTCCAGGTCTTCGCCTTCACCTTCGGCTAAAGCCGGCCCGCCTCGGCCAGCTTGTCCAGCATCCAGACACGTGCGGGCGGCAGCGGCCTGTTCTGCGGATGGAACACGAACTGTTCGAGAAAATGGCCGGTCAGGGCGAAGCCGGCGCGCACATCGCCCTCGACCAGGCCCGCCTGGGCGCCCAGCATGAAGGGCGGCAGGGTCAGCATCTTGTCGGCATAGGGGCCGCCCGCCGCTCGACTGACGGCGCGGCCCGTGCGGGGACTGACGTAGATCAGATCGTCCACCGTGCCCGTCGCCGCGCATTTCGACAGATCCAGACCGAACCCCAGATCTTCCAGAAGCCCGGCCTCGAAGCGCACGAAGATGGCGGGCCAGACCTCGGGCATGGCGAAGGCCGCCATCAGCGCCTCAAAGGCCAGGAAGACGCCCGGATGCGGTTCACGCTCCGGCAGGGCGCCCTGGGCCACACCCGCTGCGGCTGCCAACCCCGTCAAAGCCAAGGCGTCGTCGAACAGGGCGCTGGGCCCCTCGCCCATCGGCTCCAGCCGCGCCGCACCCAGATGATCCGACGTGCGGGCGCGATAATCCGCCACCACCCGCGCGCCCGCCTGCAGAAAGGGCCGCATCTTGCGCGACGCCCCGCCCGCCACATAGGCCGAGCGCCGGCCGTGGTTCTCGGTCAGCAGATCGACGACCGCCCCTGTGTCGCCGTGCGCGCGCGCCGACAGGACGAAGGCCTCTTCGTGAAAATCCATCCGCGTCGCTTACTCCGACCGACCGAAGTTGGCCATACGTTCCGGTCGGCCGAACTCAGTCGGGCCGCCGGATCAGCGCGACCACGGCATCGGCCTTGTCGTTCGGCACGGGCAGGCTGAGGACATATTGCTCGATCTTCCAGCCGTCGTCGGTCAGGCGCATGACGCCCGAACCCCGCGTCTCGCCATAGGCGGCGCTGTTCAGCCTTTCCTCGAACCAGGCGATGCAGCGGCAATCGATGGGGGCGATGGTGATGGTCCGCGACGTGGCGGGAAACGACCAGGCGCTGTTGCGCTTGAACCACGGCTCGGCGAAGGCGCGGAACTGGGCCATCGTCCAGTGTTCGGTCGCATCCGTGCCGACATAGCGGGCGTCCGGGGTGAACAGGCTGAAATAGGTCGTTTCGTCAGCGGTGGACGACGCCTGGTTCAGACGATCCAGCACCTGCGCCACCTGAGCCTCGGCATTGGGCGCCGTGGCGGCCTGGGTCAGGACCAGGGCGGCGATCAGGGACGTGAGCATGACGATCCTCTCCGATGATGCGCGACGGTGCGGCGTTGACGCGCGCACGGCAAGCCGCAATCAGGCATTTGATCAAGATCGTGGACGCAAGGCCCTGCCTCGACCAAGGTCGAATGGATCGTCGTCCCCGCTCCGCCTAGCACGCGGTCGCCCCAGGCCCTCCCCGGCCGCAGCCCACAGTCGCCCATGTCATCGCGTATCCGCAGCCAGGCCCTGAAGTCCAAGGTCATGTCGGCCCACGACGCGGCCGCCCTGATTCCGGCAGGCTCGACTGTCGGCATGAGCGGCTTCACCGGCTCAGGCTATCCCAAGGCCGTGCCGCCACAACTGGCGCAGCGGATCGAAGACGCCCACGCCGCCGGCGACGCCTTTCGGCTGAACCTTTGGACCGGCGCCTCTACCGGCCCCGAACTGGACGGCGCCCTGGCCAAGGCCGATGGCATCGAACTGCGCCTGCCCTACAACTCCGACCCCATCGCGCGCGAAAAGATCAACTCGGGCCAGATGGAATATCTGGATATGCACCTCAGCCAACTGGCGCCCGCCGTCTGGCAGGGGGTGCTGGGACCGCTGGATACGGCGGTGATCGAGGTGTCGGCCATCAACGCCGACGGCTCGCTGGTGCCCTCGTCCTCCATCGGCAACAACAAGACCTGGCTGGATCGGGCCGAGCGCGTGATCCTGGAGGTCAACAGCTGGCAGAATGCGGCGCTGGAGGGGATGCACGACGTCTATTACGGCACCGCCCTGCCGCCGAACCGCGTGCCGATTCCCCTGACCAGGCCGGATCACCTGATCGGCCAGCCGACCCTGCGCTGCGATCCCGACAAGATCGTCGCCATCGTCGAAACCCAGGCGCCGGACCGCAACCTGCCCTTTGCGGCGCCCGACGCGACCGCGCGCGCCATCGCCGGCCATCTGATCGAGTTCCTCAAGCACGAGGTTAAGGTCGGCCGCCTGCCCGCCGGTCTGCTGCCGCTGCAATCCGGCGTCGGCAATGTCGCCAACGCCGTGCTGGCCGGCCTGATGGACAGCCCGTTCGAACGGATGGCGGCCTATACGGAGGTGATCCAGGACGGGATGCTGGATCTGCTGGACGCCGGCAAGCTGACGGTCGCCTCGGCCACCGCCTTTTCCCTCAGCCCCGAGGCCGCCGCCGATCTGAACGGCCGCATGGCGCAGTTCCAGGGCAAGATCATCCTGCGGCCCCAGGAAATCTCGAACCATCCCGAGCTGATCCGCCGTCTGGGCTGCATCGCCATGAACGGCCTGATCGAGGCCGACATCTACGGCAACGTCAACTCGACCCAGGTGATGGGATCGCGCATCCAGAACGGCATCGGCGGCTCCGGCGACTTCGCGCGCAACGCCTTCATCTCGTGCTTCGTCACCCCCTCGACGGCCAAGGGCGGCAAGATTTCCGCCATCGTGCCCATGGCCAGCCACGTCGACCACATCACCCAGGACGTTCAGGTCATCGTCACGGAACAGGGTCTGGCCGATCTGCGCGGCCTGTCGCCGAAACAGCGCGCGCGGGTCATCATCGCCAACTGCGCCCACCCCGACTATCGCGACGCCCTGGTCGACTATTACGCGCGCGCGCTGAAGGGGTCGTACGGGCTTCAGTCCCCGCACCTGCTGGACGAAGCCCTGTCGTGGCATCAGCGGTTCATCGAGACAGGCTCGATGAAGCCTGACTAGCGCGCCAGCGTCGTCGGGAACTCGCGGCCCAACGCCTCGGCCATGCCCTGCTGCGCGATCAGGAACACCTGGTCACGCAGGTGATAGTTGTTGGACAGGACGATGACGGTCACGTCCTGATCCGGCTGATACAGCATCAGATTGCGAAACCCGCCCCAGCTGCCGGTGTGATAGATCTGGCGATCCTGGAAAGCGGGTTTCACTTGGTCGCCCAGGCGGTTGGAAAAGATGCCATAGCCCCAGTCCCGGCGCGGATGCCCGCGTTCCTTGGGCGTGTCGGCGGGCGCATGGTCGGCCAACATTTGCTGATAGCTGGCCGGCGTCAGCAGCTTGCCCCGGTGCAGCGCACGCTGCCAAACCAGCAGGTCGTCCAGCGTCGAATAGACCGCGCCCGCCCCCGCGACGATCGAGGTGTTGGCGTTGGGCTGGGCCGCCAGTCCGCCGGGGAAGTTGGCGTATCCCATGATCACGCCGTGATCGCCGCCATCCAGATCCAGGCCACTGTCCGTCATGCCCAGCTGCTTGAAGAAGGTGTCGCGCATATAGGTCTGGAACGGCTGGCCGCTGGCCTTCTCGACGATGGCGGCGGCCAGGTTGAAGCCGGCGTTGTCGTATCGGACCTTGGTCCCGGGCGTGAACTGCAGACCGAAGCGTTTGGAATCCTCGGTCAGCTCGTCCAGCGTAGCCGGCGTGGTGCGGCGCATTCCCCAGCCCGGCCGCGCCATCAGATCGGGAATGCCCGAGGTGTGCGACAGCAGATGGCCGATCCGAACCTCCTGCCACGCCGTCGGGCACGGCTGGATCCATTTGCAGACCGGATCGGAGACGCTGAGCTTGCCCTCGTCCTGAAGCTTCAGGATCGCCGTGGCGGTGAACTGTTTTGAGATCGAGGCCAGACGAAAGCGCGAATCCAGCTCCAGCGGTCGATCCTGAGCGTAGTTCGCCTTGCCATAGACCTGACGGAACAGCACCCGGTCGCCCTTGGCCACCAGTACGGCGCCCATGAAGCGCCCCGCCGCCCCTTCGCGGTCCAGCCTCACGGCCAGTTGGGGCAGGTCCTGAACGACGACCAGCGGCGGACGCGGCGGGGCATCGGATCGCGCCTCGATCAGATCGGCGTCGGTCTTGGGCGCGACCGTCGTGGCCACGCCCGCCCATACGGCGGCGCCGACGATCAGCGCCCCCAGGACGCCCAGAACGAGCCGGGGGTGTCCCCCAGCGGTACGCGGCACTTCAAACACGGGAACTCAGACGTCGAAATCCAAACCAAACTGGGCGTATAGGGCGCGGCTGTCCTGCCATTTGGCATCGACCTTGACGGTCAGGAACAGGTGGACCTGACGGCCCAGAATTTCGTTCAGCTCCTCGCGCGCCTTCTGGCCAATCCATTTCAGCGTCTGGCCGCCCTTGCCCAGCACGATGGGCCGCTGGCTCTCGCGCTCGACATAGATGGTCTGTTCGATCCGGGCCGAGCCATCGGCGCGATCCTCGAAACTGGTCGTCTCGACCGCCGCCGAATAGGGCAGCTCCTCGTGGACGCGCAGATAGACCTTCTCGCGCGTGATCTCTGCGGCCAGCACTCGCACCGGCACGTCGGCGGCCTGATCCTCGGGATAGAGCCACGGCCCCTTGGGCATGGAAAGGGCCAGACGCTGCTTCAGATCCTCGACGCCGTCGCCATTGGCGGCCGAGATCATATAGACTTCGGAATAGACGCCCGTTTCGAACAGCGTCTGCGACAGGGCCAGCAGGGTGTCACGGCGCATACCGTCGATCTTGTTCAGCGCCAGGATGACCTTGGTCCCGGTCGCCTGCAGATTGCCGATGATCGTCTCGGTGTCCTCGGCCGAGCGGCGATCCGCCGGCGTGCCTTCACGGCCTTCCGAGTTGATATGGGACTGGGCGTCGATCAGATGCACCACCACATCGGCGTCCTCCGCCCCGCCCCAGGCCGAGGCGACCATGGCGCGGTCCAGGCGACGGCGCGGCGTGAAGATGCCGGGCGTGTCCACCAGCACGATCTGGGCGTCGCCTTCCATGGCGATGCCACGCACCGGAAAGCGCGTCGTCTGCACCTTCTGGGTGACGATGGAGACCTTGGACCCGGTCAGCCGGTTGACCAGCGTGGACTTGCCGGCGTTCGGCGCGCCGATGATGGCGGCGAAGCCCGCGCGCTGGTTTTCGATATCGGTCAAATGACGCCTTCACGTTTGAGCATGGCCGTCGCGGCCGCCTTCTCCGCCTCCTGACGCGAACGCCCTTGCGCGGTCAAGGGCTGCACGTCCTGGACGGACACTTCGACGGTGAATGTCGGCGCATGATCCGAACCCGTCCGGTTCGCCACGCGATAGGTCGGCAGCGGCCGGCCCTGCCCCTGCGCCCATTCCTGAAGCGCCGACTTGGGATTGGTCACGGTGCGCGACGGCGGCGCCGACAGCTCCTCAGCCCAGGCGCGCTGGAAAAAGGCGCGCGCCGCGTCCAGACCGCCATCCAGATAGACCGCCGCCAGCAGGGCCTCTACCGCATCGGCGATGACGCCGGCCTTGCGCCGTCCGCCGGTCTTGGTCTCGCCCGGCGACAGTCGCAGCGCCGGGCCGACGCCCAGCGCCTCGCCCACGCGGGCGCAGGCGGTCTTGTCGACCAGGGCGTGCAGGCTGGACGACAACTGCCCTTCGTCGGCGGTGGGATAGTCGCTGGACAGCCGCTCGGCGACCAGCAGGCCCAGGACGCGGTCGCCCAGGAACTCAAGCCGCTCGTTGTCGCGCGGGCCGTGCGCGCCGGGCGGCGCGCCTTCACCCACGCTGGCATGGGTCAGGGCGCGTTCCAGCAGCGCCTTGTCCGCAAACCCATGGCCGATCCGGCGCTCAAGCGCATCGACCGCCTCGGCCCGCAGATTGGCCATCAGTGCAGGACGTTGAAGAACCGGTCCAGACGCACGTTGAACCAGCTGACCGGGTTCCACAGCGACGAACCGGGCTTCCACGAGAACAGGATGATCTGCGCCTTGCCGACCAGATTCTCGGCCGGGACCATGCCCACGCCGCTGGACTGTTCCACGCGGCTGTCGATCGAGTTGTCGC
Source organism: uncultured Brevundimonas sp. (assembly GCA_963515305.1). Lineage (GTDB taxonomy): Bacteria > Pseudomonadota > Alphaproteobacteria > Caulobacterales > Caulobacteraceae > Brevundimonas. The sequence continues at coordinate 146,209 of CAUPWX010000003.1, read as the reverse complement.
GGTTGTCGCCCATCATGAAGTAATGACCGGCCGGCACCTCATAGGCCGGGGTCTCGTCCAGGTCGTTTCCGGGACCAAAGTCCTGGGTCATGAAGCTCTTGCCCTCAGGCAGGGTTTCACGGACCTCGGTGACCGGACGGGGGCCGAAGATGTCGTCGATCTCGGTGCGGCTGACGACCACGTCCTGCACGGGCTTGTCGTTGATATACAGCTTGTTGGCGATCATCTGGATGCGGTCGCCGGGTAGGCCGATCACGCGCTTGATGAAGTCCGTCTTGTTGTCGCGCGGCAGTTTGAACACGACGATGTCGCCGCGCTTGGGCGCCGAACCCATGATCCGGCCGTCGAACAGCGGCGGGCTGAACGGGATCGAGTGTTTCGAGAAGCCGTACGACCATTTCGACACGACGATATAGTCGCCCTCGTACAGGTTCGGCTCCATTGAGGCGGACGGAATGGTGAAGGGCTGGAACAGGAAGATCCGCAGCACCATCGCGATCAGCAGGGCGAAGACGATGGTCTTGACGATCTCGCCCGTCTCGTTGGCCGCAGAGGTCGTCTTGCCGCGACCGGCCGGGGCGCCTGCATAGACCTTCTGGTTCGCCGTCGTCGGTTCCTTGACCGCCTCGACCGGAGCGTCGGCTTCCGACGCGGCAAACCGTTCCTCGGGAGTGACGTCGCGCGCGGCGTTGTCGGGCTTTTGGTCTTCGCTCATGCGATCAGGCATCCTCGCCGCGTCCGCGCGGTCATCGCGCACGCCTATAACCTGATTACGACTGCGGCAAGGCTTCGATCACCACGAAGGCGAGCGCATAGGGGTGTTCGTCGCTTAACGTCAGATGGATTTTCGCCTCGTGGCCTGGCGGCGTCAGGCGCGCCAGGTGTTCGGCCGCATGGCCGGTCAGCGCCATCGTCGGCTGGCCGGAGCGCAGGTTCACCACCCCCATGTCACGCCAGTAGACATCGGCCCGCATTCCCGTGCCCAGGGCCTTGGCGCAGGCCTCCTTGGCGGCGAACCGCTTGGCGTAGCTCCAGGCCGGATCCGGCTTGCGCTCCGAGCGCGTCCGCTCAAGGTCGGTGAAACACCTCTGTTTGAACCGCTCGCCGAACCGATCCAGCGACGCCTGGATGCGGCGAATGTCCGACAGGTCCGCGCCGACCCCGATGATCATGCCGCGTCCATCGCCGCGCGCATCCGGCGGATGGCGGCGTCCAGGCCGATGAAGATCGATTCGCCGATCAGGAAATGGCCGATGTTCAGCTCGCGGATTTCCGGGATGGCCAGCATTCGCGGTGCTGTGTCGTAATCCAGTCCGTGGCCGGCGTGGACCTCCAGCCCCAGAATATCGGCCTGGGCGGCGGCGGCGGCCAGTCGTTCGAACTCGACCTCCCGTTCGGCCGGATCGGTCAGGTGGCAGTAGCGGCCGGTGTGAAACTCCACCACCTGCGCCCCCACGGCGGCGGCGGCCTCGACCTGATCCTCGGACGGTTCGATGAAGAGGGAGACCCGCACGCCCACGTCCGACAGCGCCCGGACCACGGGTGCGATGCGCGCCTCGTGACCGGCGACGGCCAGCCCGCCCTCGGTCGTCACCTCCTCGCGCCGCTCAGGTACCAGGCAGGCGGCATGGGGGCGATGGCGCAGGGCGATGGCCAGCATCTCCTCCGTCACCGCCATTTCCAGATTGAGCGGCTTGTTCGCCCGCGCGCACAGGGCGCTCAGAACGTCGATGTCCGCGTCGGTGATATGGCGGCGGTCTTCGCGCAGATGGGCGGTGATGCCGTCCGCCCCGGCCGCCAGCGCCGCCTCGGCCGCGCGCGCCGGATCGGGATGGGCCCCGCCGCGGGCGTTCCGCACCGTGGCGACGTGGTCGATGTTAACGCCCAGCCTGACCCGTTCGCGCATGGCTCTACTTCGACAATCTGCGGCTGCCGGGGTCCTCGACCGGCAGGGCCGCCAGTTCAGGCGGCAAGGCGTCGGCGTGATAGGCCGGCACGTCCAGCGAGGCCAAGGCGATCAAGGGCACGCCCACGTCCGCCTTTCCACCCGAACGATCCACGATACAGGCCGCGGCAATCACCTCGCCCCCGGCCGCCTGGATGGCGGCGATGCATTCGCGCGACGACAGGCCCGTGGTCACGATGTCCTCGACCATCACCACCTTCTCGCCCGGCTCGACCGAGAAGCCGCGTCGCAGCTTGAACTGACCACCCTCGCGCTCGACGTACATCGACCGGACCTTCAGGTGCTTGGCCGTCTCATAGCCGGGAATGATGCCGCCCACGGCCGGCGAAATGGCGACATCGACGGAACCGACGGCGGCGACGATCTTGTCTGCCAAGGCCTTGCACAGCCGCTCGCAGCGCGCGCCGTCCATGAAGACCAGGTTCTTCTGAAGAAAGACCGGGCTGTGCAGACCCGACGACAGGACGAAATGGCCTTCGCGCAGGGCGCCGGCGTCGCGAAACTCGTTGAGGACGTCTTGGGTGTTCATGACCCGGTTCTTAGACCCGGATTGCGCGCGGATGAACCCTCCGGCTGCGCTTTCAGTCGATGTTTTCGTTCGGCCTGAGGCCCCGCGACAGCAGTTCGGCCCAGACGCCCTCGGCGTCTTCGGCGAAACCGATCAGATCCAGGTCCGACGGCGCGATCATCCCATGTTCCACCAGGGCGTCGAAGCCGATCACCGAGGTCCAGTAGGCCTTGTCCACCAGAACGACCGGCACGGGCGGCGCCTTCTTGGTCTGGCGCAGGGTCAGCATCTCGAACATCTCGTCGAAGGTGCCGAATCCGCCCGGAAGCACCACCAGTGCATTGGCCCGCATCGCCAGATGCATCTTCCGCATCGCGAAATAGTGGAAAAGGAACGTCAGTTCGGGCGTGGAATAGGCGTTCGGCTCCTGTTCGTGCGGCAGGGTGATGTTGAACCCGACCGACGGCGCGCCGGCGTCGACCGCCCCGCGATTGGCCGCCTCCATGATGCCCGGCCCGCCCCCGGTGGCGATGACGTTGTCGCGCGGCTGACCGACCGATCCGCGCAACGCCCCGCCGCGTTCGGACGCCAGACGGCCGAAATCGCGCGCCTGGCGATACCAGCGATGATCCTCGCGCACCCGCGCGCTGCCGAACACCACGATGGTCGAGCGGACCCCCCAGGCGCGCAAAGCCTCTTCCGGCTTGGCGTATTCCATCAGGAACCGCACGCCGCGCATCGAATCACCCAGTAAGAAATCCTGATCCATCGCCGCCATGCGATAGGAGGGCGCCGCCATCTGGGCGGCGTTCGGCTTGGTCGTCTCGGTCATTCGCCCCGTGCGCGCTCGACGGAATCGACGGACGGATTGGCCCGCAGCGCCGCCATGATGGTCGTCGCGTGCTTGGCGTCCTCGACCTCCACATCGACGTCCACGTCGAAGAAGTCCTGCTGACGATGCGCCATCGACAGGTTGATGATGTTGCCGCCCGCCTCCCCGATCAAGGTCGTGACCTGGCCCAGCACGCCCGGCGCATTGCGGATGGTGGCGCGGATTCGAGCAGCGGCGACGGCGTCCGTTTCGGCCTGGGGCGTCCATTGCAGGTCGTGCCACACCGAATCGTCATCGGCATAGGCGGCCAGGGTCTGGCAGTCGATGGTGTGCACCGTCAGCCCGGCTTCCGGCTCCAGTATGCCCACGATCCGGTCGCCCGGAACCGGGGTGCAGCACTGGCCGAAATGCACCGAGACGCCGGGCGTCAGCCCGCCGCCGCGCACGAACAGCCGCGCCTTGTCGCCCTCGATCCTCTGCTTCTCCGGCCCGGCCTTCAGCCGTCCTTTGAGCGCCGGGAACAGGATTTCGGCCGTTGTCGTCGGCGACAGCCGGCCGCGGCCCAGCCCCTCGAACAGATCGTCTTCGCTGGCGGTCGCCAGGGTTTCCAGCACCGGCTTCAACGACACATCGGCCAGCGACTTGTCGATCCGGCCCAGGGTCTGATCCAGCGCCACGCGCCCCAGCTTGACGAACTCCTCGCGTTCCGACGTGCGGATGTGGCGGCGGATCGCCGACCGGGCGCGGCCGGTCACGGTCAGGCTGCGCCAGTCGGCGGGCACCTCGCGCTTGGAGCCGCGAATGATCTCGACCACGTCGCCGTTCTGCAGCGGCGTCCGCATCGGCTTCAACTCGCCATTGACCTTGACCCCGACGGCGGTGTCCCCGACCTCGGTATGGACCGCATAGGCGAAGTCCAGCGGCATCCCCCCGCGCGGCAGCGTCACCAGCTGACCCTTGGGCGTGAAGACGAATACCTGGTCCAGATACATTTCCAGCTTGGCGTGTTCGACCCAGTCTTCGCCGCCTTCGCCGTGCTCGATCACCTGTACCAGGTGGCGCAAGTTCTGCAGCGGATCGCGCCCACCGCCCTGCTCCATCGCCTCGCGGTCGAAACCGTAGGACTGGTTCTTGTAGCGCCAGTGGGCCGCCACGCCGTCTTCGGCGACGCGGTCCATCTCTTCGGTGCGGATCTGCATCTCGATCCGCAGACCGCGCGGCCCGACGACCGTCGTGTGCAGCGAGCGATAGTTGTTCGACTTGGGCGTCGAGATGAAATCCTTGAACCGCTCGGGCACCATCGGCCATTCGCGGTGGATCACCCCCAGCGCGCGATAACAGTCATCCTCCGCCTCGACGATGACGCGGAAACCATAGATGTCCGACAGGGACGAAAAGCCGACGGACTTCCTCTGCAGCTTGCGCCAGATCGAATAGGGCGTCTTCTGCCGGCCATAGACCTTGGCCTTCAGCCCGGCCTCGGACAGCACCCGTTCAACCTCGTCTGCGACGCCCTCGATGGCGCGACCATGCTCCAGCTTCAAGGCCTCCAGCCGCCGCTCGATGGCGGTCTTGGCCGTTGGGTTCAGATGGGTGAAGGCCAGCTCTTCCAGCTCGGACGCGATCGAGTGGATGCCGATCGACCGGCCCAGCGGCGCATAGACCTCAAGCGTCTCGCGGCTGATCCGCTCGCGCTTCTCGGGCTTCACGTACTGAAGCGTCCGCATATTGTGCAGACGGTCGGCCAGCTTGACCAGCAGCACCCGCACGTCCCGGCTGATGGCCAGGATGAATTTGCGAAGGTTCTCGGCCTGGCGCGTGTGCTCGGCCTGAAGTTCCAACCGCGACAGCTTGGTCACGCCCTCGACCAGGACCGCGACCTCCTCGCCGAACATCTGGGCGATGTCGTCGCGCGTCGCCGAGGTGTCCTCGACGACATCGTGCAACAGGGCGGTGACGATGGTGGCGGTGTCCAGCCGATAGTCGGTCAGTATGCCGGCGACCTGGATCGGGTGGGCGAAGTAGGGATCGCCCGAGGCCCGCAACTGCGAGCCGTGCATCTTCATCGCATAGACGTAGGCGCGGTTCAGCAGCGCTTCGTCGGCGGTAGGGTCATAGGCCTTGACGGCCTCGATCAGCTCGAACTGGCGCAGGATGGGCGCGCGCTTGGGCTGAGGCGACGAATCGGCCGCCGTCTTGGGATCGTTTTTGTTTGCAGCTTGGGGCGCCGGCGGAACCGTCTCGGTCCGCGCCGGCAGGATAGTGACGCCAGGGGCTCCCTCGGGCGTCAGTACCGCTCCTCCTGGCCGCCGTCGCGGTCGCTTTGCAGCGCGCGGATCAGCTCGGCCTCGGCCATGTTCATGTGCTGCGGTTCTGCCAGCAGGGCGACCGTTTCCGCCTCGTCCTCGGCTTCCGTGCGCTCATCGACGCGTTGCAGCGTGGTGATGATGGTTTCGCGCAGCTCGTCCGGCACGACGGTGTCGTCGGCGATCTCACGCAGGGCGACGACGGGGTTCTTGTCGTTGTCGCGGTCGATCGTCAGGGCGGCGCCGTTGGCGATGCTGCGGGCGCGGTGGCCAGCCATCAGCACCAGACCAAAGCGGTTCGGAACCTTCTCGATGCAGTCTTCGACGGTGACGCGGGCCATGAATTTCCTCGAACGCGGGGGAGAACCGCGTCAAATACAGATGGAGAGGGCTTTTTGCAACGCCACAGGGGCGAAAGTGCGGCGCAGCCGCCCCGCCTTCACCGTCTTCGCCTCAAGTCGTCGGGTGCGCGTCGCGCCCGACGTCAGCCGACGCCACCAAGTCCTTGGCCGTCTGCGCCTGCGTCGGGTGCGTCCATTCCGGCGCGATCTCGGCCAAGGGCCCCATGACGAACCGCCGCTCGGCCGCGCGCGGGTGCGGCAGGATCAGCCCGTCCAGATCGCCGCTCAGGCGCCCATAGGCGATCAGGTCCAGATCCAGGGTTCTAGGCGCATTGCGAACCGTCCGCTGGCGACCGAAGGCGTCCTCGATCCGACCCAGCGTTGCCATCAGGGCGTGCGGATCGTGATCGGTGCGGACCAGCACCACCCCGTTCAGGAACGGCGGATCGGATGGATCGGGCCAGGCCAGCGACGACCACCAGACGGACCGGGCCATCACGTCGACGCCCTCGCTGCGAAAACGCGCCAGCGCCGCCTCCAGCGCCTCGCGACACGACGCCCATGCCCCCTTGTCATTGCAGCCCAGCGCAACGATGACTGCCTGGTCCAGGTCCAGCGTCTCTTCGATTCCCACGTCGGCGCCGACGCCGGGCCGGGCGGCTTTTTTTTCAGTCCTTTTGTCGGCTTCGCCCATGTTTCATTCCACCGACCGCCTGGCGATCTTCATCGACGGGTCCAACCTCTATTCCGCCGCGCGCGCCCTGCATCACGACATGGACTTTCGGCGGATGCTGGACTGGTTCCGCGAGAAATCCGTGCTGACCCGCGCCTACTATTACACGGCCATCGTGGAGGGCGAAGAGTTCTCGCCCGTCAAACCCCTGGTGGACTGGCTGGACTACAACGGTTTTTCGGTCGTCACCAAGCCGGTGAAGCGGTTCACCGACGGGGCGGGCCATAGCCGCATCAAGGGCAATATGGACATCGAGATCGCGGTGGATCTGATGGAGTTGGCGCCCCACATCGACCACGCCGTCCTGTTTTCCGGCGACGGCGATTTCCGCCGGGTGGTCCAGGCGATCCAGGCCAGGGGGGTGCGGGTCACGGTGATCTCGACCCAGAAGACCCAGCCGCCGCACATCGCCGACGAACTGCGGCGTCAGGCCGACGCCTTCCTGGATCTGAACGATCTGATGGGCGATTTCGGTCGTCCGAAGGCGGCCCAATGAGCCTGACTCCCGAGCCGCCTCGCGACTGCCCCCTGTGCCCGCGCCTGGTCGAATATCGCCAGGAGAACGCCCGCCAGAACCCCGACTGGTGGAACGGTCCCGCCGCCTCGTTCGGCGATCCGAATGCGCGCCTGCTGATCGCGGGCCTCGCCCCGGGCCGCACAGGCGCGAACCGCACCGGCCGTCCCTTCACCGGCGATCACGCCGGCTGGCTGCTGTACGACACCCTGAAGAAGGCCGGTTTCGCCCACGGTCATTATGACCCCAACGGCGACGATGACCTGACGCTGACGGACTGCATGATCACCAACGCCGTGCGCTGCGCCCCGCCCGGCAACAAGCCTTTGCCGATCGAGGAGACGACCTGCCGGCCCTTCCTGATCGACCGGCTGAAGCTGCTGCCCAATCTGAAGGTGATCGTGACTCTGGGCGACGTGTCGCGCCGCAACATCTTGAAGGCGTTCGGCCGACCCGCTTCGGCCATGCCGGCAGGCCACGGCGCACAGGGCGAGGCCGGCGGCTATGTCATCCTGAACAGCTATCACTGCTCGCGGCTGAACACGAACACCGGCCGTCTGACGCCGGAGATGTTCGAGGCTGTGTTCGCGCGCGCGCGGGCGTTGATCGAGGGCTGATCAGCCCTTGTCTCGCATCAGCCGGGCCTTGTCGCGCTGCCAGTCGCGGTCGGCGCTGGCCTGGCGCTTGTCGTGCAGCTTCTTGCCCTTGGCCATGGCGATCTCGATCTTGGCCTTGCCCGCCTCGTTCAGATAGAGCCGCACCGGAATTATGGTCTGGCCGTCACGCTGGACCGCGCCGATCATCCGGTCGATCTGTTTGCGATGCAGCAGCAGCCGACGCGGACGGCGCGGCTCGTGATTGAAGCGGTTGGCCTGTTTGTAAGGCGGGATGTCGGCGTTGATCAGCACCAGATCGCGGCCTTCTGGCGAGACGTAGCTTTCGGCGATATTGGCCCGCCCGTCGCGCAGCGCCTTGATCTCGGTGCCCAGCAACTGGATCCCGGCCTCGACGAAATCCTCCAGGAAATAGTCGAACCGGGCCCGGCGGTTTTCCGCCAGCAGCTTGGTCTTCGGTTTTTCGGACGCCATCAGCCGACGCCTGCATCCGCCATGGCGCGGTCGATGGCCGGCTTGACCGCATCCGAGGTGGGCGACAGCGGCAGGCGCGCCTCCTCTTGGCACAGACCCAGCTTGGCCAGAGCGTATTTGGTGGGCGCGGGCGAGTTATCGAGGAACAGCGCCTTGCACAGGCCGATCACCCGTCCCTGCCATTCCCTGGCCGTGGCGTAGTCGCCGGCGGTCATGGCGTTGTGCAGCGCCACCATCGCCTCGGGCGCCACATTGGACGCCACCGAGATCAGGCCCACCCCGCCGCAGGCATGATAGCCCAGATAGCTGGGATCATCGCCCGAGATCAGGTCGAACTGGCCAGCGATATTGGCCCGCATCCAGCTGACCCGGCTCATGTCGCCGGTCGCATCCTTGATGCCGACGATGTTGGGGTGGGCGGCCAGGCGCGCCACCGTCTCGTTGCTCATGTCCGACCCCGTCCGTCCGGGCACGTTGTAAAGCAGGATGGGCAGTTGGACAGCGTCGGCGACGGCCTCGAAATGCGCCGCCATGCCCGCCTGCGACGGGCGGATGTAATAGGGTGTGACGATCAGCGCCCCGTCCGCGCCCACCGTCTTGGCGTGGCGGGTCAGGTCGATCGCTTCCTTGGTGTAGGGCGAGCCGGTGCCGGCGATCACCGCGACACGACCGGCCGTCAGCCGCACGCACAGTTCGATGACGTGCTTGTGCTCGTCCAGGTCCATGCTGGCGCCTTCGCCGGTCGTGCCCATCGGCACGACGCCGTGAACCCCTGCGGCGATCTGACGCTCAAGCAGTTTGGCGAATGCGGCTTCGTCCACGTTTCCGTCACGAAGTGGTGTGATCAGGGCGGTGATCACGCCCTTGAACAAGGGGGCGGTCATGGGACTAACTTGGCCTGCGTGGGGAGCGACGATGGACGGATGTTCATCGCCTTTGCAATGAGCGCGGGACGTTAGGTCGCCAGCGGCTTCGCCGCAACCGGATTGAATGAGAACAGGACAGATCATGATAGCGACCAGTCTGGCGGCGGCCCTCGCCGTCCTTGCGCCGACACCGCAGGACGCCCTGCCCTCCCAGCCGGTTCCCTATGCGTCCGCCTCTTCGTCCGTGCCCGGCTATTCCGCCACCTATCAGGCGCGCGTGCTGAACGATCAGGACACGGCCCTGTTTCGCCAGGGATTGGCCGCCGCCCGCGCCCGCGACGTCTTCGGCGCCCAATCCGCCATGTCGCAGATCCGCGACGCCTCGGCGCGCAAACTGGTCGAATGGGCGCTGATCGACACCTCGGGCGAGCAACTGGCCTATGCCGATCTGGCGCGCGGCCAGACCGATCTGGCCGGCTGGCCCCGGAACGAATCACGCCGGGCGGCGGCGGAGAAGGTGCTGGATCGGTCGGGCCTGGGCGCCGACGCCGCCCTGTCGCTGATGTCGGACGGCAAACCCACGACGGTCGAGGGCGCCATCGCCTACGCCTCGGCGCTGGAGCAGCGCGGGCGTCAGGACGAGGCCCGCACCCTGGCTCGCGACTGGTGGCGGACCCGTTCGTTCGACGACGCGCCGCAGTCGCGCATCCTGGCGCGCTGGAGCGCTTGGCTGACCCCGGCGGATCACGAGGCCCGGCTGAATATGCTGTTGCTCGGCCCGCACGGCCCGGCGACCCGCAGCATGGTCAATCTTGTCTCGCCGGATCGCGCCGCCGTGGCCAACGCCGTCATGGCCCTGCGTTCGGCCTATAGTCCCGACGCCGTGGTCGCCGGCCTGACGCCGGCCCAGGCGACCGATCCGGCCGTGGTGCTGGAGCGCGTCCGCATTCTCCGTTCGCAGAACCGGCAGTCGGAGGCCTTCCCGCTGCTGGCCAGCCTGCCGCCCGCCCCGGCCCACGCCACCGGCGACAACACCCTGTGGAGCGAGCGCCGCAACTATTTCCTGGACGCCCTGCAACAAGGCAACTGGCGCGCCGCCTATGATGCGATGAACGGCCACGGCTTCACCTCGGGCGACCGGATGGTGGACGCCGAGTTCTTCGCCGGCTGGGTCGCCCTGACCAAGCTGAACCAGCCCGAGGTCGCCGCCCGCCACTTCGAGGCCCTTCGCACCGCCTCCTCGACGCCCATCACCCAGGGGCGCGCCTACTACTGGCTGGGACGGGCCGCAGAGGCGCGCGGCGAACGCGACGCCGCCCTGGCCTACTATCGCAACGGCGCCCAGCATTGGCAGACCTTCTACGGCCAGTTGGCGGCCGAGAAGGCGGGCATGACCACGCTGCAGCTGCCCGGCGAACCCGTGCCGTCCCAAGCCGACATCGCCCGGTTCGAAGGCAATGAGATCGTCCGAGCGACCCGTATCCTGGGTGAAACCGGCGAAATGAGCCTGCTGCGCGTCTTCGCCTATCAACTCGACAACGACCTGCCGACGATCGACGACCTGGCCCTGTTGATGGACCTGTCGCGCGGCTATGGCGAAGGCTTCACCGCCATGATGGTGGGCCGCGCCGCCAGCCAGCGCGGCTTCGTCATGCCCGAGCGGATGTATCCGGTGCGCGTGCCGCCCCAGGTCGCGGGCGCCGCCCCGCTGGAGTTCACCCAGGCCATCACCCGTCAGGAATCCAGCTTCGATCCGCGCGCCCGTTCCGGCGCCGACGCGCGCGGCATGATGCAGTTCCTGCCCGCCACGGCCTCGGGCGTCGCGCGACGTCTGGGCATGGGCTATTCGGCCGAACAGCTGTGGGATCCCGACTACAACATGACCCTGGGCAGCTATCACCTGGGCGAGCTTATGGCGGCCAACAACGGCTCCATGCTGCTGGCGACGGTGGGCTACAACGCCGGTCCGGCCCGTCCGAACCAATGGATCGCGCGCTGCGGCGACCCGCGCGGCGACGCGGTCAAGACCATCGACTTCATCGAATGCGCACCCTTCACCGAGACGCGCAACTACATGATGCGGGTGATGGAGAATATGGCGGTCTACAAGGCGCGTCTGAACGGCGGGACGGCGCCCCTGACCCCGTCGGCCGACATTTCGCGCGGCGCGCCCGCCGGTCCTCGCCCCTACGTCGCCTACTGATAGACCAGGCACGACCCGGCCATCGTCCGCCCACGGACGATGGCCAATTCGATCAGCTTCGCGTCAGGCCCGCGAACAGGGCGTCCAGCGTCAGGTCGATCAGGCTCTGACGTTCCGCCCACGGAAAATACGGTTTGGTGATCATCAGCGACACCATCCCATGCGCGGTGGCCCAGATGGCCTGAGCGATCGCGGGCGGATCGCCGCGCATCCGACCGGCCGCCACCGCATCCCCGACCGTCGCCTCCAGGGCGCCGAACAGGCTGGCGCCCAGCTCCTGAGCCATGTCCTGCGCGCCCTCGCGCGCCTCGACCGGCCGGGTCAGATAGATCAGCCGATAGGCGTTGGGGTTTTCGAAGCCGAAGTCGATATAGCCCTCGATCATTCCCCGCAGCCGCGTCTCGGGCGGGCTGTCCTCATCCGCCACCGCAGCATTGGCGGCGATCAGCCGCGCAAAGGCGTCTCGGCAGATTTCCTGCAGGATCGCGCCCTTGTCGGGAAAATGCATATAGAGGGCGGTCGACGACAGGCCCACCTCGTCTGCGATCTTGCGGATCGTGGCGCCCTCATAGCCATGCTCCACGAAAATCCGTTCAGCCGCCGCCAGAATTTCGCCGCGACGCGAATGGCCTTCGCCCTTGGGCTTGCGGGTCGTGCGCGAGGATGTCGAGGCGTCGGACAAACGGCTGCTCCAGATCGGGCGACCTGAATAGCGACAATCTGTCCACGGCGCCAACCGGCTTGCCGCACGCGGTTGTTTGTCATAGCGATTACAGGTTGAACCGCAGGCGGGGGATATGGCGGCGCAGGACTGGACCCATCCAGGCATCACGCCGCGCACCAGCGGGGCCTGGCGGCGTGCGCCCAGCGGGTTTCAGGTCTTGTCCGCCACCGTGATCGTGGGCGGATATGGTTTCGCCGCGATCCGCTGGCCGGGCGCCGCCTTCATGGTGGGGTTGGTCGTCGTGCAGGCGGCCTTCGTCCTGTCCGCCCTGTGGAAGACGGTGATCGCCATCGCCAGTCTGAAACGCCCGACGCCCGCGCCGCGCCCTATCGAGTGGCCGCGCTACACCCTATTGGCGGCCCTGCACGACGAGGCGGCCGTGGCGCCGCAGCTGATCGCCAATCTGGCGCGCATCGACTATCCGGCGCACCGGCTTGAGGCCTTCATCGTGCTGGAAGCCCACGACGTGGCGACCCTGGCGGCGGTTCAAGCGGCCCCCAAGCCCGCCTGGCTGAAGACTCTGATCGTGCCGCCCGGCCACCCCCTGACCAAGCCGCGCGCCCTGAACCATGCGTTGACGCAGGCGCGCGGCGATCTGGTCACCATCTACGACGCCGAGGACCGACCTCATCCGCAGCAGTTGCGTCAAGCCGCCGCCCGCTTCGTCGCCCAGCCCCGACTGGGATGCCTGCAGGCCCCCTTGCGGATCCGGCCTTCGGGTCGCCCTGGGTCGGCCTTTCTGGATCGCCAGTTCGCCTTCGAATACGCCGCCCTGTTCGAGGTCGCCCTGCCCGGCATGGCGCGGCTGGGCCTGCCGTTTCCGCTGGGCGGCACCAGCAACCACATCCGAATGACGGCCCTGCGCGCGGCCGGCGGCTGGGACGCGCACAATGTGACCGAAGACGCCGACCTGGGCTTTCGGCTGTGGTCCCTGGGCTGGAAGCTGGACGTCATCGACTGCCCCACCTGGGAAACCCCGCCCGGCGCCCTGGATCGATGGCTGCCGCAGCGCACGCGGTGGCTGAAGGGCTATATGCAGACCTGGGGCGTGCATACCCGCCGTCCGCGCAGGCTGGGTCGGCGCGGCATGGTGTCGATGATCATGACCCTGGGCGCGGCCATCCTGGCCGCCGGCGCCCATGCGCCGACCCTGGCCTGGCTGGCGTCCGCCGTTCTGGTCGGTCTGCACACCGGTATGGCGCCGGCGACGCCGCTGGCCTCCATCGCGGTTCTGGCTTTAGGCGTCATCGCCGCCTGGATGGGCTGCGCGGTCGGTGCACGGCGTGCGGGACTGGACTATCGGCTGAGCGATATGCTGGCCGCGCCCGCCTATTGGTCCCTGCTCAGCCTGGCCTTCGTCCACGCCGCCGTTCGCCTGGTGATCGAGCCTCATGTCTGGGACAAGACCCCGCATGACGGCGAGGCGCAGCCGCTGGAACTGTCGCTGGTCGCGGACGACGCTGGACGCGAGGCCGCCTGAGCGCCTATCAGCCCACGATGGCGCCCGTTCTGTCCCCGACCCCCGAAACCCTCGTGACCCGCGGCTGGTCCGATTACGCCCTGCTGGATTCCGGCGACGGCCGAAAGTTGGAACGCTATGGCCGATACACCGTCGTCCGGCCCGAGCCGCAGTGTTTCTGGTCGCCGCGCGATCCTGCCGCCTTCGAGGCCGCCAACGCCCTGTTCGACCCGCAGCAGGAGGAAGAGGATTCCGGCCGGTGGAAGTTCGACCGCCACGGCCCCATCGACGCCTTCCCGCTGAAATGGCGCGACGTGAAGTTCACGGGCCGTTTCACCCCCTTCCGACACCTGGCCTTCTTCCCCGAACAGGCCGCGAACTGGGACTGGCTGGACGCACGCGTGCGGACGTTTGTCCGCGACAACGGCCGTGCGCCCAGGATCCTGAACCTGTTCGGCTATACCGGCGTCGCCAGCCTGGCCTGCGCCGCAGCGGGAGCCGAGGTGACCCACGTCGACGCCTCAAAGAAGTCCGTCGCCTATGCGCGCGAGAACGCCGAACAGTCGGGCTTGGCCCAGCATCCGATCCGCTGGATCGTGGAGGACGCCCGCAAATACGTCGCGCGCGAGGTGCGTCGCGGTTCGAAATACGATGGGGTGATCCTGGACCCGCCCAAATACGGACGCGGCCCGACCGGCGAGGTCTGGCGCCTGTTCGAGGATATGCCCGGCCTGCTCAAGGACTGCGCCGCCCTGCTGGCCGATGACGCCGATTTCCTGCTGCTAAACGCCTATGCCGCGCGCGTTTCGGGCCTGTCGCTGGCGCATCTGATGGCCGAAGCGACCCAAGGGCGCGGCGGTCGCATCGACTGGGGCGAACTGGCCCTGTCGGAGGATGGCCCCGACGCCCGCGCCATAGGCCTGTCCTTCTTCGCGCGGTGGAGCAAATGAGCGCCAACGACACCTATCGCGTCATCACCTCTCTGACGAACGACACGATCAAGGCCGTGCGCGCCTTGCATATGCGAAAGGAGCGCGAGGCCACCGGAACCTTCCTGGCCGAGGGTCTGAAGTTCATCGGCGAGGCGCTGGATCAGGGACGCGCGCCCAGGATGCTGCTGGTGGGCGAAGACGCCCGGCCGCACCCGCTGCTGGACCGCGCCAAGGCCGAGACGATCAAGAGCGGCGGCGACATCATCGTGGTCACCCACGCCATCCTGGAAAAGATCAGCCGGCGCGACAATCCGCAGACGGTTCTGGGCGTGTTCGAACAGGCCTATACGCCACTCGACAGCTTGGATCCCGCCTCGGCTCCCTGCTGGGTGGCGTTGGAGCAGGTGCGCGATCCCGGCAATCTGGGCACCATCATCCGCACCGCCGATGCGGCCGGCTGCGGCGGGGTGATCCTGATCGGCGACTGCGTCGATCCCTATTCGGTCGAGGCCGTGCGCGCGACCATGGGCTCGGTCTTCGCCGTGTCGATCACCAAGACCACGCCCGAGGCGTTTGTCGCCTGGCGCCGCTCCTGGCCCGGCAGCGTCGTCGGCACCCGTCTGGACGCCGCCGTCAGCCACCGCTCGGCCGTCATGAAACAGCCCGCGCTGATCCTGATGGGCAACGAACAGGCCGGCCTGACCGATCAACTGGCCGCCGCCTGCGACGTCAACGTCAAGATCCCAATGCGCGGCAGGGCCGACAGCCTGAACCTGGCCATCGCCACCGGCATCATGGTCTATGCGGCGACGGACGAGGCCTAGGGCCGCTCTTCCGGCGCCACGCGGCCCATGCCCCACAGGGCGGCGATGGTGATCACGGCCGAGATCGCAAGATAGCCGCCGACCGCCGCCGGGCCGAACCGCTCGGCCAGTTTCAGCGCGATATAGGGCGCCAGCGACGCGCCCAATATGCCCGCCAGATTGAAGGCCATCGACGCGCCGGTATAGCGCACCGCCGTCGGGAAGGGCCGCGCCATCGCCGCGCCTATAGGGCCATAGGTGCAGCCCATCAGCCCGAACCCCAGCGCAAAGAAGATCAGCAGCCCCGTCAACCCGCCCCCGAACAACGGCGCGAACAGGAAGCCGAACAGGCCGATCCCGATGGACGAGGCGATCAGCACCCTCACCTGCCCATACCGATCCGCCAGCAGCGCCGTCACCGGTATGAAGGCCGCGAAGAACAGCACGCCGATCAGCTGGATCGGCAGGACGTCGGCCCGCGTCAGCCCCATCCCCGTCGTCGCCCACCCTAGGGCGAATACCGTCATCAGATAGAACAGGGTGAAGGTCGTCACCCCGCTGAACGTGCCCAGAACCAGCGCCGCCTTGTGATGCGCGAACAGGGTTACGGCCGGCGCCTTGACCCGCTCATCGCGATCCACGGCCTTCTGGAACTCGGGAGTCTCGGTGATCTTCAGCCGCACCCACAGGCCGACGAACACCAGTATGGCGCTGGCCAGGAACGGGATGCGCCAGCCCCAGTTTTCGAACGCCGGTTCGCTCAGGGTCGATGTCAGCACGATGAACGACGTGGTGGACAGGATGAAGCCGATGGGCGCGCCCAGTTGCGGGAACATTCCGAACCAGGCCTTTTTTCCCGGCGGCGCATTTTCGGTCGCCAGCAGCACCGCCCCGCCCCATTCGCCGCCCAGACCCAGTCCCTGACCGAACCGGCACAGGGCCAGCAGCAATGGCGCCAGCAACCCCACCTGCTGATGCGTCGGCAGCAGGCCGATGGCCACGGTCGACAGACCCATCGTCATCAGGGCCGCGACCAGCGTCGCCTTACGCCCCACCCGATCCCCGAAATGGCCGAATGCCAGGGCGCCGATGGGCCGCGCGAAGAAGGCGATGGAGAAGGTGGCGAACGACGACAACAGCGCCGTGCCCGGATCCTCGCCGGGGAAGAACAGCGCGGGAAACACCAGCACGGCCGCCGTGGCGTAGATGTAGAAGTCGAAGAATTCGATCGTGGTGCCGATCAGGCTGGCGAACAGCACGCGGGCGGTGGAATTTTTCGGCAGGACTTCGGACATGATCGGCTCCCCGTTGGCCCCAGCGATGCCCGCAACCCCGCCGTCGCGTCAAGCCGGTCAGGTTCCGCGCGGCTTGGCCCGGTTGGTCGCCTGGGCCTCGGCGGGGTTTTCCGGCCAGGGGTGGCGGGGATAGCGGCCGCGCATCTCGGCCCGCACCGCCGCCCACGATCCGCGCCAGAAACCCGGCAAGTCCTTGGTGACTTGCACAGGCCGTCGCGCCGGCGACAGCAGGGCCAGGGTCAGCGGCGCGCCGCCGATGGTCGGATGGGCCGTCACCCCGAACAGTTCCTGCACCCGAATGTCCACACGCGGCCCGCCCTCGGCCGCATAGTCGATAGCCGCCGAGCCCAGCGGCGTGACCAGACGCGGCGGCGCCAGTTCGTCCAGACGCCGCTGCAAATCCCAGGGAATCAATCCGCGCAACGCGTCCGCCAGCCGCCCGTCGCCAATCCCGTCCAACGACTTGGCGCCGTCGATCAGGGGCCACAGCCAGTCTTCGCGCGCGGCCAGCAAGGCGGCGTCCGACACGTCCGGCCAGGTGGCATCGCGTGCGTGCAGAAAGGCCAGACGCGCGCGCAGACCCGACGCCTGCTCGCCCCATGTCAGCGCGCCCAGCCCGTCGCTTTCGACCTCGGCCCGCAGGGCGGCGGCCAAGGTCTTCGCGTCCGGCGCGCCAACGATCCGCTCGTCCAGCACCACGGCCCCGATCCGTCGCGCCCGCCGGATGACCGAGCGCCCCGACGGCTCGCGCACCAGCCGATCCTCGACGGCGATCAGCCGCGCCAGATCCGTCTCGACGGTGTCGGCGTCGAGGGCTGCGGCCAGGCGGATGCGGTCGCGCACGTCCCCGCCGCCCAGGTCGCCCACCGCCAACCACGGCGCGCGCGCCAGGGCGTCCGACGCCTCGACCATCGCCCCGCGACCGCTGGCCAGCAGGAACTCGCCTGACTTGCCCCGCGCCTTGGCGATGCGCTCGGGAAAGGCCTCGGCCAGCAACAGGCCGGGATCGACCGTCTGAGCTGATCCGCCGCCCGCCGCCCTGGCCCAACGTTCGGCCAGCTTCATCGCATCGCGCGCACGGGGCGTCCGGTCGCGCGCCAGCCCCGACAGCCGATCGCCCAGATCGACGGCGTTTCCGCCCAGTCCCGGTTCGCTCAGCACCGCCGCGATCTGCGCGCCCGTCATCGCATCGCCGCGATCCGAGGCGACGGCGACCATATGGGACAGTCGCGGCGCAAGCGGGATTCGGGTCAGACGCAGTCCATGTTTCGACAGGCCGCCGTCCGCCTCCAGCGCCCCCATCCGCGTCAGCACCTTTCGCGCCTCGGCCATCGCGCCGGCGGGCGGCGGGTCCAGCAGGGCCAGCCCATCGACCGACCGCGCGCCCCATCGGGCCAGATCCAGCGCCAGGCCGGTCAGGTCCGCTTCCTGGATCTCCGGTCGCTGATGCGGCACCAGACCGCGCGTCTGTTCGGCGTCCCAAAGGCGATAGCAGACGCCCGGCTCCGTCCGCCCGGCCCGCCCACGCCTTTGCTCGGCCGAGGACCGGCTGACCTTGACGGTCGCCAGTCGCGTCAGCCCGCTTGACGGTTCGAAGCGCGGCACGCGCGACAGGCCGCCATCGATCACCACCCGCACGCCCTCGATGGTCAGGCTGGTTTCCGCAACCGAGGTGGCCAGCACCAGCTTGCGCCGCCCCGCCGCCGCGGGTTCGATGGCGCGGTCCTGCTCGGCCCGATCCAGCCCGCCATACAGCGGGACCACATCCACATTCGCCAGCCGCAACCGTTCGCCGACCAGTCGCGCCACCCGGTGGATTTCGCCTTGACCGGGCAGGAAAACCAATACGGACCCGGTTTCCTCACCCAGCGCCGTCAGACAGGCCCGCGCCGCGGCCTCCTCGAACCGCTCCGACGGATTGCGACCCAGATAGCGCGTCTCGACCGGCCAGGCGCGCCCGTCGGCCTCGATCACCGGCGCGCCGTTCAAAAGACGCGACACCCCGACCACATCCAATGTCGCCGACATGACCAGCAGCCGCAGATCCTCGCGCAGCAAGCCTTGCGTCTCACGCGCCAGGGCCAGCCCCAGATCGGCGTCCAGACTGCGTTCGTGAAACTCGTCGAACAGCACCGCCGCCACGCCCTCCAGCCCCGGATCGTCCAGGATCATGCGCGTGAAGACGCCTTCGGTGATCACCTCGATGCGCGTCTTCGGCCCGATACGGCTCTGCAACCGTGTGCGATAGCCCACGGTCGCGCCCGCAGCCTCGCCCAGCGTCTTGGCCATCCGATCCGCCGCAGCCCGCGTGGCCAGCCGTCGCGGCTCCAGCACCAGAATCTTGCCGTCGCCCAGCCACGGCTGGTCCAGCAAAGCCAGGGGCACGACGGTCGTCTTGCCCGCCCCCGGCGGCGCCGCCAGCACCGCCGTATTCCCCACGCTCAGGGCGGCCTTCAGCGGGTCCAGAACGGCGTGAATGGGCAGCATTCAGGCCCTCTAGCCGACGCAGGGGCGATCACGAAAGCGTCGTCTGGCGTTAACTGCGCCGTCATGCGCGTTGCGCGCCGGGTCATCCGTCGCTAGCGTCCGCCCAAAGCAGCCGAGGGGCTGTTGTAAAACGTGGGGATAATCAATGTGGCGCGTTAAGCCGTTGGATGCGATTCTTGCATCCGCCGAGAAGAAATCACTGACCCGAACCCTTGGGCCCGTCCAGCTGACCCTGCTGGGCGTCGGCGCCATCATCGGCACCGGGATCTTCGTCCTGACCTCGGAAGCGGCCCAGAAAGCCGGCCCGGGCATGATGTGGAGCTTCGTCATCGCCGCTGCGGTCTGCGCCGTGGCGGCGCTTTGCTATTCGGAGATCGCTTCGATGGTGCCGGTTTCCGGCTCCGCCTACACCTACACCTACGCCGTCATGGGCGAGGTGCTGGCCTGGATGGTGGGCTGGGCGCTGATCCTGGAATACGCCGTCGCCGCCTCCGCCGTGTCGGTGGGCTGGTCGGGCTATTTCATCGGCCTGTTGCAGAGTTGGGGCGTCACCCTTCCACAGGCCATAGCCGTCGGCCCCTATGCCGGCGGTATCGTGAACCTGCCGGCCCTGCTGATCGCCCTGCTGATCACCGGCCTGCTGATGCTGGGCACCAGCGAGAGCGCGCGCGTCAACGCCGTTCTGGTCGCCATCAAGGTGACGGCCCTGACCGTCTTCATCGTCCTGACCCTGCCAGTGATCAACGGCGCCAACTTCACCCCCTTCACCCCCAACGGCTGGTTCGGCGACGGCCACGGCGCGGGCCTGGGCGTCTTCGGCGCCGCCGCCTCGATCTTCTTCGCCTATGTCGGCTTCGACGCCGTCTCCACGGCGGCCGAGGAAACCAAGAACCCGCAACGCAACGTGCCCATCGGCCTGATCGCGTCTCTGGGTATCTGCACCGTCTTCTACCTGCTGGTCGCGGCGGGCGCGATCGGCGCCGTCGGCGCCCAGCCCCTGGTCGGTCCTGGCGGCGAAATTCTGCACGCCGGCTCGTCCGCCCTGGCCGCTCAGTGCGCGACCTTCTCGTCGATGCAGGAGCCTCTGGTCTGCTCGCGCGAAGCCCTGGCCCACGTCCTGCGCGTCGTCGGTCATGAGCGTATCGGCGACCTGATCGGCATCGCCGCCTTCCTGGCCCTGCCTTCGGTCATCCTGATCATGCTGTTCGGCCAGACCCGCATCTTCTTCGTGATGGCGCGCGACGGCCTGCTGCCCGGCTTCCTGGCGTCGATCCATCCCAAGTGGAAGACGCCGCACATCGTCACCATGATCACCGGCGTCGCCGTGGCGATTTTCGCCGCCTTCCTGCCGGTCGGAAAGCTGGCCGACATCTCCAACTCGGGCACGCTGTTCGCCTTCTTCATGGTGGCGATCGCCGTCATGATCTTGCGCGTGACCCAGCCGAACCGGCACCGTCCGTTCAAGACGCCGCTGATCTGGATCATCGCCCCGCTGGCGGTGATCGGCACCCTGGGCCTGTTCTTCAACCTGCCCACCGAATCGCAGCTGGTCCTGCCGATCTGGGGCGCTATCGGCCTGGTGGTGTATTTCGCCTACGGCTATCGCAAGAGCCACGTCGGCCGCGGCCTGATCGAGGTCCACGAGTCCGACAGCGACGCCCCGCCGCCGCCGGTTCCGCCGATCAAGTAAGGGAACCGATGCCGCGCGTCGCCTCAAGCATGATGAGGCGACGCGCGGCAGGCGACCAAAAAGAAAGGCCCCGGAGCGATCCGGGGCCTTTTTTGCTTTGGTGCGGATGAGAGGACTCGAACCTCCACGCCTCGCGGCGCTGGAACCTAAATCCAGTGCGTCTACCAGTTCCGCCACATCCGCATTCAGGTAGGCCGTCGCCTCTAGAGGGTGACGGCGGTCAGGGCAAGGGCTCAGCGACGTCCGGCGACCAGTTCGTTGCGGATCGACCGCCCCAGCGGATCGCGCGCCTGCCAGCTGTCGCCGACCTCGGCCTCAACCATACGACTGCAGAAACGCGGCAGGATCTGTCTGGGGCTGAAGCCGCTGAGACAGATTTTGTCCCCCTCGGCCGTCCAGCGCGCGCTCAGTCTGCGCCCGTCCGAAAACTGCGAGGTGTAGCGGCCGTCCGGTTCGAAGAAATGCTTCACCCACTGTCCGTTGGGATAGTGGGACACGATCGTATTGCCGAAGGCGTTGGCCATCCCGGCGCTGGCCGGCGACGCCGCCAGCAGCCCCGCCGCCAATCCACCGATCACCCGTGTCTTGATCACCCGCCCCTCCTTGCACCGCCCGGCATCGACTATCGACGATACTTAAGACGGCGCAAGACAGGCGGTTGCTCAATCAGCCGTTTCCGCGACGGCCCGATTCGAACAGGAACCAGACGCGCTTCTCGCTTTCGTCGATCCAGTTTTCCAGCAGGCTGGCGGTGGCGATGTCGTTGTGCTCGTCGCACAGGTCATGAACCTCGCGCATTCGGCTGATCAGGTCGCCGTTGTCGTCACGCAGCTCGGCCAGCATATCCAGCGGATCGACATAGTCGGCGTCGTTATCGGCGATGCGCGATTCCTTGGCGATCTGACCGATCGAACGCAGCGTGGGGCCGCCGATCTTGCGCGCGCGCTCGGCCATCGGGTCGGTCATGGCCAGGATTTCGGCCGACTGTTCGTCCAGCAGCAGGTGGTAGTCGCGGAAATGCGGCCCCGAGACGTGCCAGTGGAAATTCTTGGTCTTGATGTAAAGCGCGAAGGTGTCGGCCAGCAGACCGGTCAGCGCGGCGGAAATGTCCCGCGTGGCCTCTTCCGACAGGCTGGTCGGCGTCCTAAGCGGCGCCAGGCGTTTTTCACGAGCGGTGACCATGGTCGTTCTCCTCAGCAGCGATCTGCAGTCAAGCTAGGCGCCCGGACGGCCGAGCGAAAGCCCTGCCCCGGTCGAACACGATCAATAATGCCAAAGGTTGGATGCGGTTCTGTCACATGGCCCCGAAGGGCGGCGGATGGCTGGGGAACTAGGACTCGAACCTAGAATGACGGTACCAAAATCTGAAATCTCTGAAGAAGAAACAGACACTTAGGCTGTAAAACCCCGGCTATCCGAACCTAGTGAAATCAATGACTTAGCAAGACGATGTAAAACGCCATGAGCGGTCAGATTTTACGATTTGGCGGCGCGGAGAGGACTCGGTGGTCCTCTCAATCGCGAAACTGGCGCGGGCCCGTAGAGATCAGATCACCGTCCGACCGCTTCCTGAAGGAGCGGTTTGCCCGTGGAAGCCAGCCACTCCCGGAATGTCTTCAGCGACCCGAACTCGGCGTTCAGCGCCGCTATATCGGCCGCTGTCCCTATACGACCTTCGTCAAACAGTTCGGCAGTCCGACCGAAAAAGACATCTGAGGCGAGGATCTCCGGCGCAAAACGCTCGTAGACGATAAGGCGCCCTGCCGCCGCGGTTAAGGCTGCGATGTCAGCCCTTGGGCAACCAGTGCAGCACAGCGGCCTGGGTCGCCAGGGCGACGGCCAGCGCCCAGCCGAAGCTCAGGAAGGTGCCGATGATGATGTACTCCGCCTGGTGGCGATCGTTCTGATCCTGGACGTCCCTGAACCTCAGGATGGATTTGGCGGCGAGCAGAAAGCCGACCCCCTCAGGATGGCCGATGAGGATAAAGGTCAGCGTCAACCCGCGCTCCAACCAGCCGATATATTTGCCGGCGTTGGGCATGCCGACGATCGGGCCTGAGGCGACGCCGGTCGTCAGAAGGGTGTTGGCGGCGCGCCCGGCCGGTGAAAGCGGCTCGACGAGCTTTTTGATGACGACGCCACCCACCCAGACGGCGACCACGCCCCCGCACAGCACAGCGAGCGCGGCGTAGATCTGGACCTGCACCGGCGAGGGCTGGAGCCCCCACAGGCTTTGCGAGGCCATGGCCGGCCAAGCGACGGCGAGACCGACCAGCACGGCGATATGGACGGCCTGATCCAGGCCGAACGCCCACAGCCGGTCGCCCAGCCGGTGGACCTTTAGCCAGTCCATGGCGAAATGGCTGGCGGCCATGATGGCCACCGGGCCGAGTATGGACAGCCGGGTCGGCGCCAGCATCAGCAAGGTCAGGACCGTGACGATGGCCACATGGTCCGCCAAGCCCCGCAAGGTCTGTTTGCGGGCAATCAGGGCGTCCGACTGGAAGACGAAGTCGCCAAGCAGATGACCGGCCAGCAACAGCAGGAAGGTTTCGATCACCGTGCTACGCTCCCGCGCTTTGTAACAACCCATTTGGGTTGTAGGCGACGATCACAACCGAATTGGGTTGTCATATCAGTCTCACCCGGTTCCAGGTCAACGCCTCGCTATAGTCGACGGCGCGCAGCAAGGCGGTGATCTTGGCGGCGGAAAGCGCCTTGCTCACAGCCTGCTGCGAGACCCCAAGCATCTCCGCCATGCGCGCCTGGGTCGGCGCCTCCGGCGCCAGAGCCAGCCTGGCCGCCTGCGCCTGCTTCTGGCTCCAGTCATCCATCAGCACGCTGCAGAGGTGAGAGAGCGGACCCAAGGCGCCCCACTTCAGACCCGTTTGAGGACCTCGAACCGTGATGTCGACCGTGTCGCCAAGATCATCCAGGGCGCGACCGGACAGGAGAAAGGCTTCGCCTGAGGACAGGGAGGTCCGCTGTTTGTCGATGCGATCAACCTCGCCGTAGCCTATGGCGATGCGCGTATCCCACTCGGGGTCCCCGGCCTTCAGGCTGGCGCGAATATAGAGCGCCGCGCGCAGAGCGAACCCGGGCTGCGTCAGCAGCATCTGCCAGCTGTCGCCGCGAAAGAAGTCGGCCGGCGCTCCGACCAGCTTGGCCCGCCAGGTTTCGATCTCCGTGGCTGCGGTCGCGAAAGCGTCCCGGGCCCCCTCAAGAGAAGCGGGGGTGAGCCGGCTGGAGCCGACGAGGTCTCCGGTCAGAACCGCGCGCGTGGTCATGAAAGGCTCTCCGGCGTGATCACAGGCGCGGCCCCGTCTCGTCTTTCACACAGCGCCCCGTCTGGCGCACCGCCGTCGCGCCGTCCCCGATTGTCCGCAGGATCGTGGCGTCGTAGCGGTTCACACGCGCATGGACTGGGGGCGCGTCTTCCAGAGCCGGAAACTCAATCCGGTACTGATGAGACGAAACCGACGCGCTCCCCTCTCTCGGAGCCGGCAGATTCATCCACCGGGCGGTCCGCAGGCCGGTGTCGATGACCATGGTCATCGGGGCGGCCGGCTCGAAGCTGCACGTGAACTGGACCAGGGTCGGCGGCGCGACATCGGCTTGGCGACTACAAGCGCTCAAGCTCGCCGCCACGACGACCGCGCCTCCTATCATCTCGACGGCGCCAAACTTCATTGACCCTGACCCTACGCTTTGACGATGACCATACAACTGATTTTGGTTGTATCAACAGTTAACAACCAAAATCAGTTGTAGATACCCCCTTTATGAGGACACGACAGCGCGCCCTCTAGCGCCCCCGATCCACGCCGTCCCGTTCGCGAAGCTCCGCGTTTCGCCGTTGGAGCGCCTCCTCACGTGTCTGCGGATCCGCTCGCGATCGGACAAATCGTTCGACGAGCGCCCCCAAAAGGCGCTCCTCCGATGTGGTCGAGCTTTTGAGCCTCAAACTCTCGGCGACCAGCAATTTACGGATTTTCGCCTCCCTGTTCCCCCGTTCGGCATCTCGTCTTCAACAAGTGCTGAAGGAAGCCGGCATCGAGAAACGGGCTGACAACGGTCAGGGCGTCCACCATTTCGGGCAAGATCGGAAGGCTCCATTCGCTCTGACCCCGGCTGATCCGGAGGCGATCTACACGCACCCCGTCGGGCGCCCGCCACTTCAGCGCAGAAACCTCCGTCGCCAAGCGGCTTGGCGACAAACCGCCCAGACCGGCCCTCTCGGCCAGGCGCCGCGCGATATCGTCCGCCCCTGGCACGAGGCGGCCCTTGGCTTGCTGGCCGCTGACGAGAACCAGACCAAGGTCCCGGTTTTCCGGCGCGGTGAGATTGCGGCTTCCGACCCACAATCGCCACTCGAAGGCCTTTTCCGACCGCATCCGAACAAGGGCCGCCTTGGGATGCCAGCTCTGGTGACGCTCATCGAAGGGCACGTCCCTCACGAACTGATCCAGAACCCCCGTCAGTCTGGGAACCCTGGCCATCTTCGCCAGACGCCCGCGCTGAATAATGACCCGGGTCTTGCCGCGTAGCGCTTCAATGGCGTCCGCGAGGTCGCGACGGGACGCCGGACGGTCTTCATCGTCTCGCCCGATAAGCGCCAAGAGCGCGGCGACGATCGAGATCGGATCAGCGGAATAGGCGGCCAGAAGCGCCAGTTCGGTCTTCCACCCGGGAGGCGGGCGAAGCGCATCGAGATAGCCTGTGATCGGCCACCCGGTCCGACCTAGTCACCATCTGGGCCGACTATAGCGGCATCGTCCAGAAATCCGCGCCGGCCACTTTGCTGGTGATCACGCGCCAAGGTCTGTCTACGGACGCCCAGGCCTATGTCGATGAGCAGGCAGGCCTGCGTCATCAGACCATTTGGGAACTTGAGAACGAGATCCTGGGGCTGACCGACTACGTCCGCTCCCTGACCGGCCTCTTCCACCAGGATGGCCTGAGCGATTATTACATTCCCGGCCGCGCGCGCCTGGCCAGATACGAAAGTGATCACCGCACCCTGTCCGAGACGGACACCCTGCTGTTCGAAGCCGTCACGACCTGGATCGACGGCGAGGACTATCAACCGATCGCGATCTTGGGCGGCTACGGTGCCGGCAAATCCAGCTTCATCAAGCGCCTAGTCGCCAACCAGGCCGAACGGGCCTTGTCCGATCCCTACGCACGCCGCCCGATCCTAATCGGTCTCGGTGAGTACGCGCGATATTCCAGTTTAGAAGGCCTGTTGGGTGGCAAGTTCACCCACGACTTCCCGGTTGACGGCTTCAACGTCCATCACTTCCTGGAACTCAGCGACAAGGGCCGGTTGTTGGTGGCCCTCGACGGGTTCGATGAGATGAAGCATGCCATGACGTGGGGCGACTTTCGGGCCCAGATCGCGAGCTTGAACCGGCTCACGCACGGCAAGGCCAAGGTCGTCCTATCGGGGCGGCCGAGCGCCTTCACCTCGACGGAGGAGCACGTTCATGTCCTGCGCGGCCTGAAGCGTTACCAGGAGGGCTATCGGCGCCTTGGCGCCTGGGCCGCCAGCCGATTGGCGGACAGCCGCCCGCAGGCATAGGCCCTGCCCTGCGCATCGTCGCAGACCTGCCGGCCCTCGGGCGCATCCACACCCCACAGCCGGATGCGGACGCCGTGGACTTCCAGGGTGTCGCCATCGATGACCGACGCCCGCCCTTCGACAGTAGGCGGCTCCGGCGCGCAGCCGACGAGAAGTACCAATGCGGGAATCAGAACGCGCATGACCCTCATAGCCCAAAGCCTGAGCCCGGACCGACCTCCCAGCGGCTATATCAATCTCGCAGAGCCGAACCCCGGGACATCACGCCGGACGAGGGAAAGGACATACGGACTTAGCCCTGTTCGTCCGATCGCGGGCTTCGACATCGCGCCCGCCGATATGGAGTTTCTGCATATCGGCGCCCATCTGCCAGGGACGCCTCTGCTTAACGAGCTTCTCGCGCTGCGCCGCGTCGACACCCGCCATTTCGACCCGGAAGTCTGGGCCTTCACCGATCAGATCGATCTGTCGAAGTCGGGGGTGAGTCGGTTGGTCAATGTGGACGACGCCGCGCTGCAGAAGCGGTTGGATTCGATCGAGACCAACATCCAGTATCTCGACACCGGCCAGCCCGTCTCCGCCGGCCACACGGCGTTCAGCGGATGGAAGAGCCCGTGGTGGTGGCGGGCGCGTCACCTGACGCTCCTGGAGTTCGAGCGTCGCGGTTTGACGCCCGTGCCGGCCCCAGTCATCCCGCCGCCCATCGTGCTCGCCCCGGCCCTGCGCGGCGTCAATACCGGCGGCGGGGAACTGCTCGTGCGCCTGAGCCAGAAACGATACCTGATGCAGATGCTTCAGGCGGGACAGCTTCGCTTTGCGCCGGCGGCCTCCTATGACGACTCCCGCCTGGACGCCGCCCGCGCCGACGACGAGATGGCCAAGGCCTACCAGAGACCCGGACAGGTCCTGCGGATCACCACCGAAGACGGTCGCGCGATCGAGGCGATCGGAGACGTGAGTTTCGCGCGACAACGCCGGTCCGAAGACGCCGGCGCGCTGGTCGATCATCCCTACTGGATGATGTCCTTCAGCTCCGATCTCGACCCGCGATTGCTCGACGCCTTCGCCAGCGCGGACCCTGACGAGGACGCCTTTCTGGTCGTCTTCGATGTTCGGGCCTTTTTCGAACGCGCGGCGCCCGTCCTGGCTGATGCTGCGCCCGGCGGGACGTACAGTCTCGTCCAGAACGACTACTTCGACCCCTACTATCCGCCCGGGGACGGCCTGCAGGCGATCCGGTCCAAGCTGATGGCCTATGCCTACCAACGGGAGGTCCGGTTCGCGGTGGACCCTTTGGGATATCTGAAGACCGCAGCGGACGGCTGTCTCTATGTCGAGATCGGATCGATCGAAGACATCGCCGGCGTCTATGGCCGCGATGGGTCGAAGATCGCCGGCATCGGCCCCGCCACCTGGTCAGATTGAGGCCGGATCGCATTTGGGCGGCAATCCGCTCATAGGCGGCAAAGACTGGGCATCACCCATTTTCTCCTGCCGGGGGCGAGGTGACGCGCTGACCCTAGCCCCCCCCGCCCGACGAAATTCTTTCCGCCCGCCTTACCGTGACGACCGGCGCCCGCGATTGGATGGTCGAAAGGCGGGATCCGGCGCGGGACGCCTTGTAAAGGTCGCGCTCAGACACCGGATGATCGTCACGGGCTTTTTCGCTGGTTTGATCGAGCACCGCGCGCAACCGGGAACCTTCAAACAACAAGGCCTGCACGGCGTCAGGTCGACAGCGGATCCACCGCAGGCCTTCACGACGGGCGGCCTCGAAAGACCGGCCGGACAGCCAGCGCGGATGGAGGCGTCCGTCCGCCTCCAGCACGATCAGATAGACCATTCCCACTCGATTGCTCTAAGCTGGATAAAATCATGAATCAGTTGGTTTTTTCGCGGCCCACCTACTTTAACACCGGCTCGCCGCCCGACCGTTCGGCTTGGTTCTGAAAACATTAGATAAATAGACCGATGTAAAAACCGCGTGATCGCGCAATCTTTCGAGACGTATTGACAATCTCAAACTCGAATTAACAATCGATTCTTGCGCGTTCACTTGCCTCCGCTAGACTAGCATGAACAGAACCTACATCGCCATCGCTGACGCCGGCAGAGCGTAGTGCATAACCAGCATCCAGATCGCCATGGCGATCATCATCAGGTTCTCGGTCAGGGATAGGAAGCCAAGCGGCACATTGCTGTCTCCACCGACGCAGGCGCATTTCAGTTCGCGCTTGTCGATGTAGACAGCCTTGAAGACCGAGGCCGCGCCAATGCCGCCGATGAACAGGGCCACCGGGACCGACAACCAGGTCAGGACGCCCGCGACCATCAACGCGCCTGCCCCGAACTCGGCGAACGGATAGACCTTGCCGTATGGCACCCACCGCTTGGCCAGCAGGTCGTAGTTCAGGAACATGGATGAGAAGCTCTCGATGTTCTGGAGCTTCAGCATGGCGAGGGCCATCATAGACAGGGCGATAAACCACTCCCCTGCCCGCACGGTGAACGGCGTGCCAAAAATCGTCAGGCTGAGCATCGTCGCCATCACGGCGGTGGTCAGGAAGACGACGAGGACCGGCGTGTAGGTGGTCGCCTTGGGATCGCGGACCTTGAGACCGAGATAGCGGCGCAGATCGTCGTGGCCGCCGACACGCTGGCCGTCGATGAACACCTGCGGCGTTGTCTTCACCCCGTGCTCGGCCTTGAAGGCGTCGGTCTGCTCGCGGGTCGTGAGCCAGTGGTCCTCGACCTTGTAGCCCCGGCTCTTGAGAAGATGCCGGGCCTTGAGCCCCCACGGACAGGTGTGGTCGGGCATCACCATCCGATAGATGACAGCGGTCTTGGTCATTGCAGGCTCCTTGATCTTCAAATCCGAGCTACAGCTCTTAGGTTCCGTACCTAGATACGGAGTCAAGCATGAACGTTCGGACGATCGCAGGGTTGGCGCGAGACGGCGGCGTCGGGGTGGAGACTGTCCGCTTTTATCAGCGTCGCGGATTGCTTTCGACGCCTGACAAATGGTCGCGTGATGGCGCTGGCGCGGGCGTTCGACGCTATGGCGAGGAGGACGTGCGCCAGCTGAAGTTCATTCGCTCCGCACAGACGGCGGGCTTCACCCTCGAGCAGATCAAAGAGCTGTTGTCGCTCGACGCTGGCGAGGATCGCACGCGCGCCCGTGCGTTGGCCGCGGAGAGGCTGGAGGCGCTGGATCGAACCATCTCCGATCTTGAGGGGGCGAGAGCGGCGTTGCGCCGACTGGCGAGCGCTTGCGCGGCGAACGACAGCGGACCGTGTCCGATCATTTCGGCCTTTCAGGGTGAAAAGGTTTGAAATCTTGCCCTGTCTTGGCGAACGGGGTGCGAGGGCCGGCAGCCGTCCCGCCTGGGAAAAACCCGACTGCGTGGCCACGCAAGCGCGAGGACCGGAACGTCCCGCAGCCAGAACTGTTCGTTGATCATCACTTTCGGAGAACGAAGATGTCGATCAAACTGAACGTTGGTCTGGCGACCGCCGCGCTATCCGTGCTCCTCACGGCGTGCAATCCTGCGGGACAGGCCGATAGAACCGCGACTGCCGACTCGGGGTCGGCGGCCGAACACAGCGTTCCGGCGGTCCAGCCGATGGCGGGGCCCTAGACGCCCTTTTCCACCTCTGAACAGCAGATGCATCAGGCCATGATGCAGGCGCACGGCGCAGACCCGCAGGAGACCTACGCCCTGAAGATGATCGAGCACCACCGGGGCGCCATCGCCATGTCGGAGGTTCTGATGCGCGAGAACCCGGACGCTGCGCTCCGCGAGATGGCCGAAAAGACGATTACGATGCAGCGCCAGGAGATCACGGCGCTGGAGCAGTGGGTCGCGCAACATCGGTCCGCCGCGGCAACCCCCGCTTCGGGTTCGGTCCAGCCCGGAGCCTGACGCGGGACGAATACGCGCGGGGACTGGTCTGCCCGTGCGTATTTGCTTTTGAACGGCGTCGATCGTCGGCGTCTGTCCGCCGGCGGGAGGTCACTCATGCACGAAAAGAGCTATCGCAACCTCGCGATTGAACTCATCGTCCACTTCATCATCATGTATTTGGTGATGTTCACGATGATCGCGACGCTCGATCACTTCAACTTCAATCTGAACAATCTCTACATGACGCTGATGATGGTCGCGCCAATGGCTGTCCTCATGCTGGTTCTGATGCGCGAGATGTATCCGAACAATCGGCTCAACCTGGCCATTGGGCTGGCCTCGGTGATCATCTTCGCGGGCAGCTTCTACGCCATGCGCACCCAGGCGGCGATCGGCGACAAGGAACTCATTCGAGGAATGATCCCCCACCACTCCGGCGCGATCCTGATGTGCGGCAAGGCCAAGCTGAGCGACCCGGAACTGGTCGCGCTGTGCGCAGAGATCGTCGAGGCCCAGAAGCGCGAGATCCGACAGATGCAGGCGATTCAGGATCGGCTTTGACGGCTCTTCCGGCGGGACACGTCCGCCGGTCCCGCCAACTCGCCATTCCCGTTCGAGGTGGCCTCGCTCGCCGCCCCGAGTGTTGTCGTCGGTTTCACGGCGTGAGGTCGGCCAGCGTCGGCCGCCGTTGGCGAGGGGAAAGTCGATGCGACGCGTAGACTAGTCGAAGGCCGGACCGGCCACTCGTTAGGAGACACAGTATGCGTGCATTCAACCCCGTTCCCTATGTCGCCCTGGCGACTGCGGTCGTCCTCGCCGCTGGACCTGCGGCAGCTCACGCTCGTCTTGTCAGCGCCACGCCCGCGCCGAACGCCACAGTCGGTGCGACCCGCACGCTGACCTTGACCTTCAGCGAGCGCTCTGTGCCTGCGTTCTCCGGCTTCGACGTGGTCAACTCGGCCGGCGAGAAGCTCGCGGTCCGCACTTCGGTCGCTGAAGACGGCAAGACCCTGACCGGGACTCTGACGCGACCGCTGACTGCTGGCGACTATCGCGTCGACTGGCGCATCGCCTCGAGCGACGGTCACCGCATGACCGGCTCGTACACCTTCACGGTGCGCTGACGCCGTGCTCGAGATCGCGGTCGTCGCGCTCCGGTGGCTCCAGTACGCCGGAGCCGTCGTCCTTCTCGGGACGCCGTTGTTCCTGCTGTACACCTTCAGGCGCGGCGACGGCGTGGATCTCACCTGGTCGCGCGCGATCCTGATAGGGTCAGGTTTGGTCGTCGTCGCGAGCGCGCTCCTGGCGCTACTCGCACAGACAGCGGTCATGGCGGGCTCGCTGGCGGAAGCCATCAAGCCTGTGTCTCTGTCTTTCATGATCACCGGCACGGCCTTGGGGAAAGCCATGGTCGCGCGGGCCGCCCTCGCCCTCGCAGCCGTCGTCGCGGTCCTGGCCTTGAGACCGGGCAAGACGGCCTGGAGCATCTCGCTAGGCCTTGGGCTCTTCGTGGTCGCGAGCTTCGCTTGGACTGGACACGGCGCGGCGACAGAAGGCCCCGAGGGCCTGGTCCACCTCGCCTCCGACATGGTCCATTCCGTCGGGGCGGCCCTTTGGCTTGGTGCGCTTGTAGCGCTGACGATCCTGCTGCTTCGCCGCCCCGGGGTCGACGATGGGGCCCTCTACCGTGCCTTGCATGGGTTCTCGGGCCTGGGCACGCTCGCCGTAGCCCTTCTTGTGGCCACGGGTCTCGCGAACAGCTGGTTCCTCGTCGGATCGGAGCGTTTCGTGAACCTTGGCGAAAGCCTCTATGGACAGCTTCTGATCGCCAAGCTGGCGCTCTTCGTGCTGATGCTGGGCCTGGCGGCGGACAACCGTTTCCGCCTGACACCCGCCCTGCGTCTGGAACTGGAGCACACAGGACAGTCAATCTCGGCGGTTCGACGGCTGCCGCGCAGTATCGTCACGGAGACGGCCCTCGGGCTCGTCGTCCTCGCCGTCGTCGCGCTTATGGGCACCCTCCCTCCGCCGGTCGCGACGTGATCCGACGATCTAGTGGCCCGCGGCGTGGAGCACCGCTGCGGTCGTGGCGCCATTCTCCGAGGTCGAGATGTTGTCACGTCCTCCCATCGGGCTTCCCGGATCCCGGCTTAAGCGGACAAATACGGTCTGAACGCCGCGCGCTTTCGCACTGAGGCGTTCAAACCGGAGAGGCGGATTACCGCGGAGCGCGCGACGACCAGTGAATGTGATGGATGCGCCAGCCGTCGGCGTGGCGCTTTAGCACCATGGTTTCCGTTGTCAGACGGTCCACGGCGCGTCCGTTGAACTGACCGGTGGTGCGGCCTTCGCTCGTGATCCACGCCACATCGCCGTCCGCCCAGCCCGATCTGCGGCTTACGACATTGTCCGACGCGGCCGCGAAGGCGGCGTCCGACGCAAGATGGTGAGAGGCGTATTCGTCGCGCGAGCGCTCCGCTCCGCCCTCTTCAAAGATCATGACGTCGGGGGCCAGAAGCAACAGGGCGGCAGATGTGTCACCGGCCTTGAGCGCGGCATGGAAGGCATCGACGGTCGTGGCCGCCTCCGTCGCTTCCGCGCTGATCGACCCCGCGGTCTGGGCATGGCCGTGAGAATGGTCCTGCGCGACAGCGGGCGTCACCGACAGGACGGCGAGAGAGAGGGCGAGAACGAGAGGTTTGGGGGACATGATGGGCTCCGGCTTATGAATCAGGTGAGACAAGGTCAGGTCAGGTGGGCGGGTTGTGACGGGCGAACACCTGCGTCGCGCCGGAGCGAAGCACCAGCAGCGTGTCGTAAGGGTCCTTGTGTCCCTGCGGCGTCTCCATGCCGGGCGAACCGAGGGGCATGGCCGGAACCGCGAGACCGAGCGCTGCCGGCCGCTCGGCAAGCAACCGTATGACGTCCCGTGCCGGAACATGGCCCTCTACGACATAGCCATCAATCAACCCGGTGTGGCAGGAGGCCAGGCTGTCCGGAAGCCCCCGGCTGCTGCGGACGGATTGGAGGCTCGGCAGAACGGTGATGGTCGTGTTGAAGCCAGCCTCCCGCATGTGCGAGATCCAGGCGTCGCAGCACGCACAGGTTGGCGTCTTGAAGACCGTGAGGGTTCTCGACGCCTGGGTCTGGGCGCAGGCTGTTCCGGTCAGGGCGACGCTGACGGCGGCGCCTAAGAAAAGCCTTCGGTGGAGGTAGGCGGTCGTCAAAAGGGCTCTCCCTGATCGCTGTGAACGGTGCGTCTGGCGTCGGCATCCGGCATCCGACCGAAGGTGCGCCGCCTCAGCCACTGGCGGCTCGGTCGCTCGACCAGACCATAGATGGCGGCCGCCGCGGCGAGGGTCACCGCCAACATCGCCGCCAGTTCCAGAAGCCCCATTCGATAGTCGCCCGGCCAACCCCCGATGGCCTGGGCGGCATTGCGCCAGACCATCAGGATCGGAATATGGACGAGGTAGAGGGCGAACGAGGCCTCACCGGCGAAGATTGCGACCGGGTGCGACAGGAAGGTTCTGACACCCGCCTTGGCGAGCAGCGCCAAGGCGAGAACGAAGGGTCCCGACGCGGCGACGATAAGGCGATCATCGGCCCCGATCTGCATAGCGAGCAAGAGGAGCGCGGTGGCTCCGACGGCGCCGACGATCGCGACGCGCGGGGACGGCGCCCAGCGCGCTCCGAGATAGTAGAGGCCAATCCCGAGCAGGAACTCCGGAATGATGCGCAAGACGCCCATATTGTCTTCCGCCCGGGGCAGAACCGAGCCGAACCAATGCCGGTAGATCGCATCCAGCAGGATGAACAGGCTCGTCGCCGCGGCTACGAGCATCCATGGCCTGTGTCGAAACCGCAGGGCGACCGCAGCATAGGCTGGAAAAGCGAGATAGACGAACCATTCGGCTGACAGCGACCAGGCGGGCCCGTTCCACAGGACCATCCCGTCTCGCGGCAACCAGGCCTGAACCAAAAAGAGGGTGGCCAGAAAATCCGCAGGATTGAACCGCCCGGGCTCCAGGCCGATGCCCAACACCGGCGCGGCGAGCACCAGCAACAGCATCGCCAACAGGATGAACAAATGCGCCGGGTATATGCGCGCGAACCGCGCCGCGATGAACCGCCTGTAGTTCACTGGCTGATCACCCTGCAGGTAAACGTGGGTGAGGATGAACCCAGACAGGATGAAGAAGATATCGACCCCGAGACGGGCCCGGTTTAACAGTCCGGCCGCACCTTCGGGCAGCGTCCATTGCAGCTGGTAGTGAAACAGCACCACGCCGAGCGCGAGGAAGAACCTCACCCCCGTCAGCGGATCGAGCCGATCCGGAAACGGACCCGCGGCCGGATCTGTCCTCTCGCTCACATCGCCTCCCCCGACACGAGCGGGTCCTCCCGGTCGTTCTCTGGTATCTACGCGGCGGACATCTCGTCCCCTCGTAAGGGGCCGGACGGTTTGGCGCGTATGGCAAAGGGGGCGTGATGCAGGTGCGCAATGACTGATGAGATCGAACGACTGATTGCGGCGGAAGGGCCAGACGATGCGGGGCGGCTGGACGGCCTGGAAGACGCTGTCTGGACACGGATCGCCGTGCGCCGGGAGGCGGCGTCAATGGGCCAGGTTCGGGTCGCCGCCGTAGGGCTGGCGCTCGTGCTCGGCGTGGCCAACGGTGGATTGCTCCTCGTGGCGTCGCCGCGGCCTGAGCCCTCTGAGTTGCGCATCTTCACCGTCTCGGCGGGCCTGTCGCCGCTCGGTCCACTGGATGCCCGGGGATGAGAGCGCGCTGGAAATCGATCGTCCTGACAGCCGTGCTGGCGGCGCTCGCCAGCGGCGCGGCGACCTGGGCGAGCGCAACCTGGGTCATGCGCGAGCGTCAGCCGCCGAGCCTGCATAGCGTCGTCCATGAGCAGTTGAACCTGAGCGCTGAACAGGATGGTCGTCTGGACGCGATCGAAGCGCGCTTCGCCGCGCGCCGCCCCGGGCTGGAGGCAGAAGTGCGAGCCGCCAACCGCGAGCTCGCCGCCGCCATCGCTGCAAGCGATGGGAACACGCCCCAGGTGCAGGCGGCGGTGGATCACTTCCACGTGGCCATGGGCGATCTGCAGAAGGCGACCATCGCCCACGTCTTCGAGATGCGGTCGGTGCTCACCCCCGCGCAGGCCGAGGTCTTCGACGCCGCCGTGGTGGACGCCCTGCGTGCCGACGCCGGCTAGGCGCGGCGCGTGAAGGACGGCGACAGCATTGAAGCCCGCGCGGCTGGCGGCGACGCCGGCGCGTTCGGCGCCTTGATGGCGGCGACCAAGGGCGATCTCTACAGGTTCGTGCGCCGCTATGTCGGCGACGAAGCGGAAGCGCACGACCTGCTCCAGGAAACTTACACCGCCGCATGGCTCGCCCTGCGAAGGTACGATCCGGCTCGCCCCTTCGAGGTCTGGCTCCGCTCGATCGCCCTGAACAAATGCAGGGACTGGAGCCGTCGGCGTGCGGTGCGTCGGGTGGTGCGCGGCGTCATGGGCCTCGACGCCCCCGAAGCGTCAGCGGTCCGGATGGAAACGCCATCTCCCGAAGCCCGACTGGACGATCGCCGTCGCGCCGAGGCGCTGCGCAGCGCGCTGACCCGCCTGCCTGACGGCCTCAAGGCCCCTCTCCTGCTCGCTACGCTCGAAGGTCGCTCGCACGGCGAAATCGCGGCGATCCTGGGCGTCACGACCAAGGCCGTGGAGACGCGGATCGCCCGCGCCCGCAAGCGACTTGCCGAGGACATGGCCGTTCCGGGAGGTGCTTGATCTCATCGGCCCGCCCGATGGCGAAGGGCGTTTCTTTTCGCGGTGTGGCGACCTGACGCAAGGGCGTTGTCGCCGACGTGCGTATGTCAACCAGAAGCCGACACGCGTCCGAGGAACCCCACGCTTATGCCCATGCCAAGTTTCGATCGCCGAATGCTTCTCAGGGGCGCCGCCGTTGGCGGCGGGCTGCTTGGCCTGCAGGGACTTCTGCCGGCCTGGGCGCAGACCGGTACGGCGGGCTTGAGAACGGCCCTGCCGACGTTGAGCGGGCCCAACATCGACCTGACGGTCGGCCACTCGCCCTTCACGGTCGGGGGACGGACCGGCCATGCCGTGACGATCAACGGAGTGCTCCCGGCGCCCTTGCTGCGCCTGCGCGAGGGACAGAACGTGCGACTCTCCGTGACCAACGGGCTGGATGAGGACACTTCGATCCATTGGCACGGCCTATTGCTGCCGTTCCAGATGGACGGCGTCCCGGGCATCAGCTTCCCGGGCATCAAGCCGCGGGAAACCTTCGTCTATGAGTTCCCGATCAAGCAGTCAGGCACCTTCTGGTACCACAGCCACTCGAATCTTCAGGAGGCGATGGGCCACTACGGTCCGATCGTCATCGACCCGGCAGGCGCCGATCCCGTCGCCTACGACCGCGAGCATGTGCTGGTCCTGTCGGACTGGAGCTTTATGCACCCACACGAAATCCTGGAGAAGCTGAAGAAGAGCCCGGGCTACTTCAACCGGCAGCGCACCACGCTCGCCGGTCTGATCAACGGCAGCGACCGCATGAGCCTGGAGGAGCGGCGCATGTGGGGTGAGATGCGGATGGACCCGCGCGACATCCTCGACGTCAGCGGCTCGACCTATACCTATTTGATCAACGGCCACGGGCCGCAGGAGAACTGGACCGGCCTTTTCAGCCCCGGCGAGCGCGTGCGGCTGCGCATCATCAACGCCTCGGCCATGTCGATCTTCAACGTCCGCATCCCCGGCTTGCCGATGACCGTGGTGCAGGCCGACGGCGAGAACGTCCGCCCGGTCGAGACCGACGAGTTCCAGATCTCGGTCGCCGAAACCTACGACGTCATCGTCCGGCCGACTGAAGACCGGGCCTACACCATCGTCTCGGAGGCGATCGATCGCTCGGGGATGGGCCGCGCCACCCTTGCGCCGCGCCTGGGCATGACCGCCGAGGTTCCGCCGCTGCGCGAGGTCCCGAACCTGACCATGCGAGACATGGGCATGGGCGGAATGGATCACGGCTCAATGGGCGGCATGTCCGGAATGGACCACGGCACGATGGCCGGCATGGACCACGGCGCCCCAGCCCAAGGCGCGGCGCCGGCGGGCGAGATGGGCGGAATGTCCATGTCAGGCATGAACATGCGAGATCCCGAGAACGCCCCGCCGGACATGGCGGTCGGCGTGGGCGTCGACGCGATAGCCATGGCCCCCGCCAACCGCCTCGGCGAGCGGCCGATCGGCCTGACCAAC
Source organism: uncultured Brevundimonas sp. (assembly GCA_963515305.1). GTDB lineage: Bacteria > Pseudomonadota > Alphaproteobacteria > Caulobacterales > Caulobacteraceae > Brevundimonas. The sequence continues at coordinate 108,689 of CAUPWX010000003.1, read as the reverse complement.
GTCGATCACCGCGTTCTCGTCTACACCGACCTGGTGTCGCTGCAGCCGAACAAGGACCAACGCCCGCCGTCGCGGACCATGGAAATACACCTGACCGGCAATATGGAGCGGTTCATGTGGGGCTTCGACGGGCGGAAGTTCAGTGAACTGGTCGAACCCATCCGTTTCGAGCGGAATGAGCGGGTGCGCGTGACCCTGGTGAACGACACCATGATGGCCCACCCCATCCACCTGCACGGCCACTTCTTCGAACTGGTGACCGGCGGTCCCCCGGGGCATCAGCCGCTGAAGCACACGGTAAACGTCGCGCCCGGGGGCAAGGTGACCTTCGACCTGACCGCCGACGCGCCCGGCGACTGGGCCTTCCACTGCCACATGCTGATGCACATGCACGCCGGCATGTTCAATGTCGTGACGGTCCGGCCCATGGACGGAGCCGCGTCATGAACCGCTTCGCCGTCGCCCTCGCTCCGCTGATCCTCGCCGCCAGCGCCGTCACCGCCCAAGCGCAGGACCCGCACGCGGGCCATGTCATGCCGGCGACCGCGGCGCCGCGAGCCACGCCCGCTCCGGCCGTTCGGCCTCAGACGTCCACCCGGCCGCCGGCGCAAGACCCGCACGCCGGTCATGTCATGCCGCCCGCGCAAACGCCGCCAGCTGCCGACCCTCACGCCGGCCATCAGATGCCGGCTGAGCCCCCGGTCGTTGATCCGCATGCGGGTCACGACATGTCGACAATGCCGCCGACGGCGCAGCCCGATCCGCACGCCGGCCACGACATGTCCGCCATGCCCTCCACCCAGGTCGACCCTCGTGCCGGGCATGATATGTCGACCATGAGTATGGGACCGCCGGACGTGCCGACCAGCGCCGACAATCCCGGCCGTCCTCCGGAGGACCCGCTCCCAGCCGCCGCCCTGAGCGGCCCCACGCACGCCGCCGATCTGGTCTTTGGCGCCGAAGCGATGGCGGCCGCCCGTCAGATTCTGGTTCGCGAGAACGGCGAGGTCCGCACCACCGCCGTCATCATCGATCGTCTCGAAGCCGGCTTCGGCGGTGCTGAGGAGTCGTATCTCTGGGACGTCCAGGGCTGGAGCGGCGGCGACATCAATCGCTTCTGGTGGAAGTCCGAGGGCGAAGGCGACTTTGGCGGCAAGTTGGAAGAGGCCGAACTCCAAGCGCTTTACAGCCGCGCGATAGCGCCGTTCTGGGATGTGCAGGCCGGCGTGCGTCAGGATTTCCGGCCCGACGGCGAGGATACGACGCACCTGGTCCTCGGCCTCCAGGGCCTGGCGCCCTATTGGTGGGAGATCGACGCGGCCGCCTTCCTCTCCACCGAGGGCGACCTGACCGCCCGCGTCGAGGCCGAATACGACCAGCGCATCACCCAGCGCCTGATCCTCCAGCCCCGCCTCGAAATCGACGCCTCAGCCAGCGACATTCCGGAGTTGGAGATCGGCTCGGGCTTGTCGTCCATCGAGGCGGGCCTGCGCCTGCGCTACGAGTTCCGCAAGGAGTTCGCCCCCTATGTCGGCGTTGAGTGGAGCCGGGCGCTCGGAAACACCGCCGACTACATCGAAGCCCGAGGCGGTGGGGCTGATGACACCCGCTTCGTCGTCGGCCTCAAGGCCTGGTTCTGACCTAAGGAGACCACCCCATGATCCGCATTCTCACCCTCACGGCCGCCCTGGCCTTCGCCGGCGCCGCCGCCGCCCAGGATCCGCACGCCGGGCACAATATGCAGACGCAGGCCGCCGAGCCTCAATCGGCCGTCACCACGGTTCCGGCGAACGGGGCCATGACCCACGGATCGCCAGAACGCTTCAGCGTCACCTTCCCCCATGCGATGGTCCTGAAGACGGTGACCCTGAGCGCCGAGGGGCAGGCCCCGGTGGTCGTGAATGCCCCCGCCGCACCGGCCGCCGCGACCGTCAGCGTGGCCCTTCCCCGGCTTGCCCCGGGAACCTACACCGCCGCCTGGACCGCTGAAGGTCCGGACGGCCACAAGATGTCCGGCTCTGTCAGCTTCATGGTTCACTAGGAGAACGACGATGCGAGTTTCCAACCTGCTGGCCGCCGCCGGCGCGATTCTGGCCCTGAGCGCTGGAGCGGCCCTGGCCGCCGAAGGCTGCGAATGCTGCAAGGATATGGCCGCTGACGCCGCCATGAGCTGCTGCGACAAGATGAAGTCCGACGCTCCGCCGCCCGCCGAACCCGCGCCGCCCGCGCCGGCGCCCTCAGATGCTCCGGCTCCCCAGGGTCACGCCGACCATAACTGACCGCCCGATCTGAACCACTCCGGCAGGCGCTCCGACGGATCGGAGGTCTGTCCGGAGCAGACAGGCGTCAACTCTCGGTCTTCGCCGCGCTGAGCCGCGCCGCGCTCCCTGTGACGCCCACTCCCGCAACCCGGATGAAACGGACGGTTTCGGCCCGCGTCCGCGGTTCGGCGACGAAGCCCGCGTCGGCGAAGGCGAGGTGCTGGGGCATTTGCTCCCTCGCCGGATTCGCGCGCCACCAGTCCTCCAGCGAGGCCGCCTTGGGCAAGATGCCGCCGACGATCCGCTCGATGTCCCGAAACGACAGGTCCACCTCGGCGCCCTTCTGACGTCTGAGAAAGGCTGCGAGCGGCGTGTATTTAGCCATCTGGGTGTCTTGCTCCGCTGCTGCCGGGGGTCAAGCCCGGCTGGCGCGCTTGCGCTGCCCGATCTAGACTTACCGGCGGCGGGTTCCGGGAACGATAGGCGCCGATCGAGAGCCAGGGGGGTGCAAACGTCGGCGGCGATCGGCGGCGAAACGCCGGGCTTCATCACAGAAGTTCCTGGCCCGCCCCCTTCCCTCATCCCGGGTCGATCAGACCGCGCCGGACCGCCGAGGCGACCGCTTCGATCCGGGTCCGGACCCGGAGTTTGGAACAGACCTTCTCAAGATAGCTGTCCACGGTGCGGGGCGACAGCGACAATATGGTTCCGATGTCGGAGGAGCTCTTCCCGCGACAGACCCATTGCAGGCATTCCTGTTCGCGCGGGCTCAGGCTGACCGCGGGCGATCCACGGTCCGGATCTTCGGAGACAGCTTCCATATTACACCACGGGTTGTCCGACTTTCTCCGTACACGGCGGGTTCGGACCCGGGCAACGTCGATCAATTGCGGGCCGCCCGCAGGTTTCTTGCGGTCCGACGGCGCCGGTTGAACCGTAGAAGGGTCGCGCCTACAGCGGAGCCGTCGGGCGCCGCGAGATAGGCGCACAGCCGGAGCCGGGGTTCGTCGCTGACGGAGGCGGCGCTGCGCGCTGAAGTAACGGGCCTCGATCGCAGAGGATTCCAACGCCCGACCCCTCCCGCTTGCGTCGGGATTCAGTTTGATTCATGCTTCGATGTCGGCGTTCGCGCCGATAGGGGCCTGGAATCCCCTGTGCGATATCAAATCATCGACGGCTGCCGCTCTGTGCGTCGGCCGGTTGCCGCCATCTGAGCGCGCGCGTCGGCGCGCCTGCCCGGAATCGCGCGGCCACGCCGGGATTCCCGCCCCTCTCGTCGAGAGGTCGGAGATCCGTGGTGACCGATACGAAGCAGCTGGGGGTGGAGGCGCAGGACGGGATCAACCGTCTCTACCGGCGATACGCCGTCTGGCTGGATCGCCGGTTGCGCCCTCACATCGGCGCCGACGCTGCGGCGGATGTCGTCCAGGAGACCTACCTCAGGGCGGCGCCTTACGCCGTGTCGGACATCCGCCATCCAAAAGCGTTCCTGCTGCAGATCGCCCTCAATCTGGTCCGCGATGAAAGCCGAAGAGAGGGCCGACGCCGCCAGAGCCAGGCGCTTCAAAGACCTGCCGAGGCCGCGGCCGCGCCGCAGTTCGACCAAGTCCTTCTCGAACAGGTTATCCGGTCCATGCCGCAACTCTACCGCGACGTCTTCGTCTTGAACCGCTTTGGCGGTATGACTTATCCCGAGATCTCCGTGTCGCTCGAGATCAGCGTGAAAACGGTGGAATGGCGAATGTCCAGGGCGCTTCAGTACTGCGCGTCTCGGCTGGACCTGTAGGCAACGGATGATGATCGAGGCTGAAGCCGACATCAGGCGCAAGGAAGCCGCCGACTGGTTCAGCAAGTTGAACCAGCGCAAGGTCACGACCGCCGACGTGAAGGCGTTCAGCGCGTGGCGGCGAGACCCGGAGAACGCGCGCGCTTTCAGCCGTCTCGAAGCCATGTGGGACGCGGCAGGGACGCTGGCGCAAAGCCCCGGGATGGCGGGGCTCGCCGACGAGGCCTTGAGTCGGGTCGAAAAGGCGCGCCCGCGCCGTCGGATGCGGGACGCCGGCCGTCTGATCCCGCTCGGCGTCGCGGGCGCCATGGCGCTTGTGATCGGAGCCGGGAGCCTGACCTGGTGGTCCCTGCAGCGGCCGGACGCCTACGCCACGGCCATCGGCGAGCAACGCACCGTGCGGCTGGAAGACGGTTCCCGCATCGTCCTCGACACGGACTCGCGGGTCACCGTTCGCTTCACCGACGCCCGTCGCGTGGTCACGCTCGCAGCAGGACGCGCCATGTTTGAGGTCGAGGGCGACGCCGCGCGGCCTTTCTTCGTCCAGGCGGGCGACACGGAGGTCACCGCCGTCGGCACGCGCTTTGACGTTCGGCGATCCGGCTCCGGGGCGCGTGTCGTCCTGGTCGAAGGGCGCGTCGACGTTCACAAGCCGTCCTCGAGGACGGCCCAATGGACCCTGGAGCCCGGCCAGCAGGTCACCACCTCGGGTCCAACGCCCCGGGTCGTCGCGGTCAATGTCCCGGCCGAAACCAGTTGGACAGTCGGCCGGCTGACCTTTGAGAACACGCCGATCGCTGCGGCCGTGACGGAGGTGAACCGCTACACCTCCAAACCGATCGAGCTTCGCGACGAACGCATCTCGTCGATCCGGGTCAGCGGCGTTTTCAACGCCGGGGACATCGACGGCTTCGTCGCCGCCCTGCGCGACCTCTATCACCTCGAAGCCGCCACGGCGGCCGACGGCCATCTGATCCTTTCGGGGCCGGCATGAAAATAATCTGCGTCCGGACTTAGGGGACGCCCCGCGACCCAACGTCTCCTCCCCGCCCCGCAAAGCCGCGGGTAGAAAAGAGGGGGAGATCATGGGTCACAGGTTCACTTCAACCGCGCTCGCTGCGCTCATGCTGGGTGTCGCGACGCCGGTCATCGCGCAATCGACCGAGGCCGTCCGGACGTTCAGCATCGGCGCCGGGCCGCTTGAGCGTAGCCTGCCGGTGTTCGCCCAGCAGAGCGGCCTGCAGATCCTCTATCCCAGCGCGCTGGTAACCGGCCGACAGGCTCGCGCCCTCACCGGCGAATACACTCCTGAGGCCGCGCTCGCGGAGCTCCTGCGCGGGACGGGCCTGGCCTATCGCCAGAGCCGCCCGACGGTCTTCGTGCTCGTTGATCCCTCAGCCCGCGCCGAGGCCGAACCGCAGGCCGCCCAGCTTGAAGAAATCGTGGTCACGGGGACCTATCTGCGGGGCGCGGACAGTCCGTCGCCGGTCACCGTCATCACCCAGGACGACATCGCCCGGCAAGGCCGCGCGACGGTCGCCGAGACCCTCGCCGCCTTGCCGCAGAACTTCACCGGGGCGGCCTATGAGGGGTCTGCCGGGACAGGCGCAGACCGCACGAGCCGAAACTCGGCTTATGCGACCGGGGTGAACCTGCGGGGTCTGGGCGCGGATGCAACCCTCGTCCTGGTCAACGGCCGGCGGATCGCGGGCACGGGCAGCGCCGGCGACTTCTCGGACATCTCCAATCTTCCCAGCAGCGCCATCGCCCGAGCGGATGTGCTGCTCGACGGCGCGTCGGCCCTCTACGGCGCAGACGCGGTCGGCGGTGTGGTCAACATCATCCTGAAGTCACGGTTCGACGGAGCCGAAACCCGGCTACGTGTTGGCGGCACCAGCGACGGCGGGGCCGAGGAGACTCTCCTGTCTCACAGCGGCGGTTTCAACTGGTCCAACGGCGGCCTCCTCGCCGCTTACGAATTCCACGACCGCGGCGAGTTGCGCGCCGCCGACGCTGACGTCCACCACGCTGCCCTGCAGGCCGAACAGGGGCGGCAGGACGGTGAGGAAGACCCAGGCGTAGAGGCTGAAGAACAGGATCTGGAAGATCGAGTTGAACGCGACGAGACCGGCGACATACTGGTCGTCGCCCCGCGCCAGTTGGTTCCAGACCAGCACCATGGCGATGCAGCGCGCCAGCCCGATCAGGATCACGCCGGTCATGTATTCCGGCTGGTCGCGCAGGAAGATGACCGCAAGGGCGAACATCAGCACAGGGCCCAGCACCCAGTTCTGGAACAGGGACAGGGCCAGCACCCGCTTGTCGGCGAAGACGCGCGGCAGTTCCTCGTACCGGACCCTGGCCAGCGGAGGATACATCATCAGGATCAGGCCGATGGCGATCGGAATGTTGGTGGTCCCGACCGAGAGGCCGTCGACCCAGGCGGGCAGGCCGGGAACCAGAGTCCCCAGTGCGACGCCCAAAGCCATGGCGGCGAAGATCCATCCCGTCAGCCAGCGGTCGAGAAAGGACAGGCGGCGCGGCGGGGCCGCGTCGGTGACCGGCGTATCGATCATCGCGCCACCCGAAGGCCAGCCGCCTCGATGACGACCTCGCCGTCCTCCTTGGTGAACCGCTTGAGATCATCGGCGGGCAGGAGGTCCAGAACGGCCTCGGACGGTCGGCACAGGCCAACGCCGAGAGGACTGACGACGATCGGGCGATTGAGCAGGATCGGATGGGCCTCGATCGCATCGAGCAACTGATCGTCTGTCAGGCCCGGGTCCCCGAGGCCCAGGTCGGCGAAGGGCGTGCCCTTGTCGCGCAACAGGTCGCGCAGCGGCTTGCCGGTTCGTTCGGCCAGCCAGGCGATCATGACGCGCGATGGCGGCGACCTCAGATACTCGATGACGTGCGGCTCGATGCCGACGTGGCGAATGAGCTCCAGAGCGTTGCGCGACGTCCCGCAGGCCGGGTTGTGATAGATGATGACGTCCACGGGATCCTCAGGCGCAGCAGGGGGTCAGTTCGGCCAGCAGAGGCTCGCATAGCTCCGCCCGGCCGCCGCAGCAGTCCTTGAGCAGGAACAGGACCAGGTCGCGCAGCCGGTCCAGATCGGCCCGGTAGATGATCGACCGGCTGCGACGCTCCGATTTGATAAGTCCCGCTCGGGACAGCACCCCCAGATGCGACGACAGGGTATTGGCCGGGATCGCCAGATGGTTGGAGATGTCACCGGCCGGCAGACCGGCCGGTTCGTGCCGCACGAGAAGTCGGAACGCCTCCAGCCGCGTCGACTGCGCCAGGGCGGCGAGAGCAAGAATCGAGGCTGCGGTTTCCATATTTCCGAACTAGTCGAACTATAGAAATGTGCAATCCCCGCTCTGCAGCCGGCCGTAAGCTTACGGTGGAGAGTTTGGCGGGTTGGCCTGCCGCAGCCTTTCGAGTTCGATTCCCATGACAACATGGAGATCTTCGATGGCCCAGGCCGACCCGCCGCTGAGGCGCACGATCAAGAAGCCGCAGCTCCGTCAGATGGTGCCATTGGCGGACAGCACCATCTGAGATGGAGCAGCGCGGCCAGTTTCCCCGGCGCTTCCTGCTGACCCCGCGCTGCGTGGTCTGGGACCTGGCCGAGGTGGAAGCCTGGCTGGCGCTTCGGCGGGCCAAGCCGATCCGCCGGGCGCCGCCGCCCGATGTCCGCAAGCGGATCACCCGCCCGGTCAGAGCCGCGGATCGAAACGAGGGCCGGCCGTTTCCGGGATAGTCAGATCCGGCGTGAATCCGCGCCCCGCCTCCCAGGCGTCCACGGCGTCTGACCACTGCTGGGCCATGTGGCGCCGCTGGGCCTCGAATTCGGCCTTGTTGTACACGCCGCGGGAAGATCGCTCTTCGTGGGCGAGGCATTTCTCGATCCAGTCCGAGTTGAAACTCATCTCGTGCAGGAGCGTGGAGGCCGTCCGGCGCAGGTCGTGAACCGTGAAGGGCTCCAGGGGCAGATCGCGCTCGCGCGCCAGCTCGGCGATGGCGCTGGTCACCCGGTTGAAAGTCGCCCGCGACATCGGCGCGTCGGCGTCATAGCGCGACGGCAGGATGTAGCGAGAGTTCCCGGCGCAGGTCTTCAGCGCGATCAGGATGTCGAGCATCTGGGTCGACAGGTAGACGTTATGCGGCCGCGACCGCTTCATCCGCTCTTTCGGGATCGACCAAACTGCGTTCTCGAAATCGACCTCGTCCCAGGTCCCGTCCTGCAATTCGCTCTTCCGCACCATGCTCAGCAGGATGAACTTCAGCCCGAGACGGATGGTCGGCAGGGTGGCCACCTCCCCCAGCAGGTTCAGCGCGATCCGGATCTCGCTCGGCGACAGCGACCGGTCCCGCGGCCGGAAGGTCGCGATGGACGCCGGCCCGACCCCGTCGGCGGGATTGTCGATCTTCTCGCCGTGCAGGATGGCGTAGGCGTAGATTTGTTTGACGATGTCGCGAACATGGATGGCCGTCGCCGGGGCGCCGCGATCCACAATGGTCATGCAGTGCGCTCTCAGGTCGTTCGGCGTGATCTCGTTCAGGAGCCGGTTTCGCCATTCGGGCAAAACCTCTCGGTTGAAGATCGACCGTCGCATCTGGCGCGTGCTGTCGGCCATCGGAGCGTGGTCCATCCACCGGATCGCCACCTGTTCAAACCGCTGGGCCTCTCTCAGCCTGCGTTTCACGCGTTGCTTGTCCAGCGCCGGTGAAACGCCCTCGGCGATCAGGCGCTTCGCTTCACGCAGCTTTTCCCGCGCCCCCCCCAGGGAGAGTCCCGCCGGACCGTAGGAACCGAAGGTCACCGTCTCGCGCCGCCCGTTGAAGCGATAGTCGTACCGGAAAGCGATGCCGCCTGTCGGTGTTACGAGCACGTACAAACCGTCCCTGTCGGTCTTTTTGTACGCTTTTGATTTCCCTCGCGTATTTCGCAATTCTGCGTCGGTTAGCATGCGAATTTTACTCCAAAAGACCGTCAGGCGTTTTCGGGGTCTTCGGCAGCGATTTCTTCAAGAAACTCATAGGCTTGTTTCAGAAAAAAGACCGTCAGGACGCCCTCAGCCCTATGAGGGTATGAATCGGGGGGTCGAGAGGCAACGGGAGAAAGACCGTCTGGCATACCGACACACGGGTTCGCTGCCCCTCGATAGATACCGAGAGGCAGCGAACATATTTTTCTTTTAAGTCAGTGTTTTAGTGGTAGATTCGGAAGTGGCGTCGAAAGGCACCGAAAGCTCTGAATCATTCCCTGAGTCTCCGCCTGGGCCGACGGGTCCAACTGAGGAGCCCGCGGCGATGCTTACCGCAGATGTCCGGGTATGACGAAACAGGAGCGCCGCCCTCTCGGTTCAAAAAAGTCAAAGACACCGGCCGCGCCTCTTCATAGGCTGTTCGCCTGGATGACCGTGGAAGGCGATGGAGGGGGCGGATGGCTGAATATCAACTCATCCTAGACGACGGACGCAGCACCGACTTGATGGCCGAAACCGTTGAGGCGGTCGACCCCGCAGAAGCGCAACTCCTGGCGCAACTGCGCTTCGCAGCCAGTCCGGACCTGTTCAGCATCCTGGTGACGCGACGCGGAATGGAAGTGGCGCTCGTCAGGCGGCCCCAGTAACCGCCGCCAATCGGCGCGAGCCCGATCGGCCTGGAGGCGACGTCCGGAGCAGGCGGACAGGCCCGCGATGGTTTCTCGGCAGAAAAAAGGGGCCGTCATGCGGCCCCGAAGTTCATAGGGAGGAAAACGCCCCAGGAAGGGCGACACCGAACTTATGTTGCAGCGCAGCATCGTGCAAGCTTCGTTCATCGATGAATGAATAGCCGCCGGCAGGAACGCCTGAACCTGTCCAGGCCCGGCGGCCCGGACGCCGGGCGAAACACTCTCCTGGCTGCCATATTTCAAATATCACACGATATGCGACTCGAATATCGTGTGATATGTGAGTTGATGTTCCACGACGACGGCAAAGGTCACGACGCTATGAGGGTCAACCGGAAGGAAGCGCAAGGGCGGACCCGACGTCGCCTCTTGGCGGCCGCCCACGCCTCGATCGTCGAGGAGGGCGTAGCCGCCCTGTCGATCCGCAACATCTGCGGCGCGGCCGGTCATTCCCAGGGCGCCTTCTATTCCAACTTCGCCACCAAGGACGACCTGCTCGTCGAGATCATGGAGACGCACATCCATGACGAGGTGATGTTCCTCCGCGATCTGATCCGCCGCGCCGATGGAGACGACATCGAACGGACCCTGCTTGGTCTGGCGGGCCGATTGTCCGATCTGGCGGCCCAACCCGAATGGTCCCTGCTGTCCGTGGAGTTGCAATTACACGCCCGTCGGGATCCCGACTTCGCCGAACGACATCGCGAGAGCAAGGCGTCCTGTTATCGACTGTTCGGCGACCTCATAGAGGAACTGGCTCAAAGGTTCGACCTGCGCCCTCTCCTGCCGCCGTTCCAGGCCGGGATCGGTCTTTACGGCCTCTGGATGGGGCTGGCGGTCCAGGGGGATATCGAAGGAGCCGCCGCCCGGGACGCCATGTTGCTGGCCTTCTTTCGCGCCACCGCGGGCCTGCAGGCCAGCCCTCTCGAAAGCGTCCGGGGATGACCTCCGTCCTGCCGAGGCATCGTCGAATCGGCTGTCATCCGTCCGGCGCGCCCCTGAAGGGCGAGGTGGACGAACAGCGGCGGTTCCACCTTTGCTTCCAGGCGCAGGACGAGGACATCGACGAACTCGGCCATGTGAACAATGCGGTCTGGATCGTCTGGATCCAGGACGCCTCGGTGGCGCACTGGTTCGCCATGGCCTCCCCGGGCGATGTGGACCGCTACGTCTCGGTGGTTCTGCGTCATCAGGTCGATTACCGCGGCAGTATCGCGGCCGAAGAGGCGGTGACCGCCGTCACCTGGGTCGAGGACTCGCTCCGCGGCGCGCGCTACCGGCGCCGGATCGACTTCATTGACGTCAAGGGCCGGGTCGTCGTCGCGGGCCTGGCCGAATGGGCCGTGATCGATCGATGCACCCACAAGCTTGTTCGCGTCGTGCCTGACATGGCGGCGCCGTTTCCTTCTCCAGGACAACTGAAACAGGAATCCGACGATGGGCGAAATCAAGAAGGTGGTCGTGATCGGGACGGGCGTCCTGGGAAGCCAGATCGCTTTTCAGACCGCCTACAGCGGCTTCGACGTCATTGCCTGCGACGTCAGCGACGACGTCCTCGCCAAGGCGCGCCTGCGACTGGCGGCCTTGGTCGAGACGTACCGGAAGGAGGTTCCGGGCGCGGTCGGCGGAAAGGAGGCGGAGGCCATAAGGCGTCTGACGCTGTCGACGGATCTGGCGGCCGCCGTCGCCGATGCGGATCTCGTGATCGAGGCCGTGCCCGAGGTTCTGGCTTTCAAACAGGCGGTCTATGAACAGTTGGCCACGCTCGCGCCGGCCAGGACGATCTTCGCCACCAACTCCTCCACCCTTCTGCCGAGCGCATTAAAGGCGTTCACCGGCCGACCCGACCGGTTTCTCGCGCTGCATTTCGCCAACAACATCTGGAAGTTCAACACCGCGGAGGTCATGGGAACGGACGACACCGATCCGTCGGTGTTCGAGACCGTCCTGAAGTTCGCTGCGGACATCGGCATGGAGCCGATCCCGATCCGCAAGGAAAAGGCCGGTTACATCCTTAACTCCCTCCTGGCACCATTCCTGAACGCCGCCGCCGATCTGGCGGCGGGCGGCTATGCCGATCCCCACGATGTCGACAAGGTCTGGCGGATCGCGACGGGCGCGCCGATGGGCCCCTTCCAGATGTACGACGTCATCGGCCTGAACACGCCCTACAACATCCTGTCGCAGGGCGACGCCCGCGCCCGCGCGCTCGCCGCCTGGCTGAAGGAAAACTACATCGACAAGGGCAGGCTGGGCGTCGCCTCCGGCGAAGGCTTCTACAGCTACAAATCCACCGACTGAGCCCTGACCAAATCCTCCCCCACGCCCAACCGAAGGAGTTCGCCGTGCACTACAGCAGTGGAAACTATGAGGCCTTTGTTCGTCCCCGCAAACCCGAGGGCGCCGACAGGAAGACGGCGTGGTTTGTGGGATCGGGGCTGGCCGGTCTCGCGGGGGCCGCGTTCCTGATCCGGGACGGCGGCGTGCCCGGTGATCGCATCACCATCCTTGAGGAACTGGAGATTCCCGGCGGGGCGCTCGACGGGCTGGACGTGCCGGAAAAGGGCTTCGTTATCCGCGGCGGTCGCGAGATGGAGGAGCATTTCGAGTGCCTGTGGGATCTCTATCGCTCGATCCCCTCGCTAGAAATCGAGGACGCCAGCGTTCTTGACGAATTCTACCGGCTCAACAGGGACGATCCGAACTTCTCCTTGCAGCGTACAACCCAGAACCAGGGCCAGGACGTCCCGGACAAGCATCTGCTGACGCTGAATGACCGGGCGCAGAAGGATCTAATCTCCATCTTTCTGGCGACCCGCGAGGAGATGGAGAACAAGCGGATCAACGAGGTCTTCAGCGAGGACTTCCTCAAGAGCAATTTCTGGCTCTACTGGCGCACCATGTTCGCCTTCGAGGAATGGCACTCGGCGCTGGAGATGAAGCTCTATCTCCACCGCTTCATCCACCACATCGCCAACCTGGCGGACTTCTCCTCGCTCAAGTTCAACCGCTACAACCAGTATGAATCCATGGTCCTGCCGCTGGTCAAATGGCTGACCGAACGTGGCGTCCGGTTCCGCTACGGCGTGGAGGTCACGGATGTGGACTTCGACATCCAGAACGGACGCAAACAGGCCACCCGCATTCACTGGATCGAGAAGGGCGAGGAGGGCGGGGTCGATCTCGGCGACGACGATCTCGTCTTCATCACCATCGGATCGCTGACGGAAAACTCGGACAACGGCGACCATCACACGCCGGCGAAGCTGAAGGAAGGCCCTGCTCCCGCCTGGGACCTGTGGCGACGCATCGCGGCCAAGGATCCGTCCTTCGGACGTCCGGACGTGTTCGGCGCCCATATTCCCGAGACCAAATGGGCCTCGGCCTCGATCACCGCCTTCGATCCGCGGATCGCCCACCATGTCGAGAAGATCACCAAGCGGAACCCGTTCACTGGCAAGATCGTCTCCGCCGGCATCGTCACGGTCAAGGATTCCAGTTGGCTGCTCAGTTGGACGGTGCATCGCCAGCCGCATTTCAAGAAACAGCCCAAGGACCAGATGATCGCCTGGTTCTACGCCCTCTTCGTCGACACCCCCGGCGACTATGTGAAGAAGCCCATGCAGGACTGCACCGGCGAGGAGATCACCCAGGAATGGCTCTATCACCTCGGCGTCCCGGTGGAGGAGATTGCGGAACTCGCCGCCAAGGGCGCCAGCACCGTCCCGACCATGATGCCCTACATCACCGCCTTCTTCATGCCGCGCCAAGCCGGCGACCGGCCGGACGTGGTGCCTGAAGGCGCCGTCAACTTCGCTTTCATCGGGCAGTTCGCGGAATCGAAACAACGCGACTGCATCTTCACCACCGAATATTCGGTGCGTACGCCGATGGAGGCCGTCTATACGCTGATGAATGTGGAACGCGGCGTGCCGGAAGTGTTCAACTCCACCTATGACATCCGCACCCTGCTGGCCGCCGTCACGCCTCTGCGGGATGGCGAAGGCATAGAAGTCCCCGGCCCCGCCTTCCTGCGCAAACTGCTGATGAAGAAGCTTGAAGGCACCGAGATTGCGAAACTGATCGAGGAGTTTCACCTGATATCGGAGTGAGCGAAGCGCGACGTCGTCCCGAAGGAAGGTGAAGGATGGCTGACGACGATCACCGAAGCGGACCCGCCGCAGGCCGACGGCAACGGCTTTCTCAAGGGCTGGACGGCGCAGCGCCGTCCAGTTCCCTCCAAGAGAAGGGAATGGACGTGTCGATGCACATCATCCGGTCCGAACTGGCGCCCTTGGGGCGGTTGCGCGTGGCGATCAATCTCGGCAATCCGGTCCTGGCGCAGAGGGCGGCGGACGGAACTCTCGCTGGCGTGTCGGTCGATCTCGCCTGGGAGATCGCTGTGCGCCTCGGCGTGGAGATGGAGCTGTCGAACTTCGCCACGGCGGGAGCGGCGGTGGCGGCGCTTCAGGATCAGGCCTGCGATCTCGCCTTCCTCGCGATCGATCCGGATCGTCGCACCGTCTTGGATTATACCGCGCCCTACGTCCGGATCGAAGCCTCCTATCTGGTCCCCTCCGAGTCCCGCTTCCGCTCCGTCCGCGACGTGGACGTTGCGGACGTGACGATCGCGTCGGGCCTGAACACCGCCTACGACCTCTTTCTCAACCGTTCGCTGAAACAGGCCCGACGGATTCATACGCCCTCCTCCCAGGCAGCCGTCGCCCTCTTCCTGGAGGGCGGCGCCGATGTCTGCGCCGGTGTGCGCCAGACGCTTGAGGCGGCGGCGCGCGACCGGGCCGGCGTCCGCCTGCTCCCGGACAGTTTCCAGGCCATCGACCAGGCCGTCGCCCTCCCCCGCGAGCGGCCTCACGGGCGCGGTTTCCTGGAAGCGCTCTTCGAAGATCTGGTCGCCTCCGGCTTCGTCGCCCGAAGGCCGGTCGCCAGCGGACAGGACGCCGCCCTCGCGATCGGTCCGGGACGCCCGGCGCCGGCCTAGGCTGCGGCGGGCGATCATTCCCCGCCGCAGTTCACGCTCCGGTCGAGGGCGCTCCGGACGGCCGGGTGAAGCGCCACCACGCCACGCCGCCGTAAAGGAGGATGAGGCCCAGGAGGTTGAGAACCTCGCGCCCCTGTTCGACGAGGCTGGCCCCCATCTGGTTCACCCCGACCATGAGATGGATTCCGGGCGTCGTGGGCAGCAGTCGGGCGAGGAAGGCGAGCCAGGTCGGCGTCGCCTCCGCGGGCCAGGACAGTCCAGCGAGAAAGAAGATGACCAGGGAGGTGCCCATGAGCAGTTGCAGGGGCCGCTCGCGGGTGCGGAAGACGCTCGCCAGGGCAAGCGCCGCTGCAACCGTCGCCGCCACGAAGAGGCTGCCGGCCACGATCAGCGTTCCGGGCGCGGCGGCGGCCCGTGGATAGTCCTGGAACCAGAAGACGAAGCCGGCGTAGTAGGCGACATCGATCCAGCCGATGACGAAGAAGGCGAGCGCGACGCCGAGGAGACGACGGGACGCAAACCGAAGCCGCTCCCCCTCGCCACGCAGGGTGGCCGCCAGCATTGCCAGTCCCATCAGCAGCGTCTGATGAATGATGAGGAAGCCGACGCCCGGAAAGACGGTGCTGCCGTATCCTTCGCGGGTGTTGAACAGCGGGTGCGCGATCACCGACAGGGCCGGCGGCGCCGGCGCGCCCTGCGCCATCGCCTGATCGACGGCGGCCTCGCCCGCCTCGGCCGTGATCGCCGCGCCTATGCCGGCCAGCGCCGTGCTGCTGCGCAGCAGATAGGCGCCGTTGCCATAGAGGGCCACCGTCCCTTGCCCGCCGGTGAGGATGCGACGTTCGAACCCCGCAGGCACGACGACGATCGCCCCCGCCCCTCTCGTCCGCAACCAGTCGTCCGCCGCCTCGGGCGACGGCAGGCGGGCGACGAGATCCGCCTGCTGCAGACCCGAGAGCTTGTGCACCAGCGAACGGCTGGCCCCGGTGTTGTCCAGATCCACCACGGCGACCGGGATCCGGACGGCGACCTCGCCGGAATAGGCGGAAGGGTAGAAGAAGGAATAGAGGATCGTCGACACCACGATCAGCATGAAGGCCGACCGGTCGGCGAGGACCGCGCGAAACGTCGCGATGAAGGCCCGGCCGATCAACGTCGCCCCCAGACATCGGGTTTGCGGGAGGCGGCCAGATATCGCGGCAGGCCCAGCCCGAACCCCACGACCGCGAAGGTCATCAGGATCAGCAGCAGTTTGACCGACATCGCCGCGGGCGCGCCCATCATCCATTGTTCGGCGACGAGACGGGCGAAGGTGGTGTAGGGCAGAAGCGCGCTCCAGACGCGCGCGAAGGCCGAAGCGGATTCGATTGGAAAGACGGCCCCGGCGAAGGCGAAGGAGGCGCCCGCATAGAGGGCGGTCATGGACAGCGCCTGCCCCATGGACAGCGTCAGGCCGACGATCAGCGTGGCCATACCCGCATAAGCGAGATAGAGGCCGACATAGCCCGCCAGGAGCAGGCCGACGCTGCCTTCAACCGGCCAGCCGCGAAACGCCGCGAGATAGATGGTCGCCAGGGCGCCCCAGACGAGAAAGATCGCCACATAGGGCGCGATCTTGCCCAAGACCGCCGCAGCGGCCTCGCGCGGCGGCCCGGCCAGCCAGCCGCCGATCGTCCCGTCTCGCAGTTCGCGTCCCAGGGCGCTGACGACCGCCACCATGAACAGCAGATGCAGCAAGGCCGGGTGGATCAGGGCGACCAGTTGCAGCTCGTAGCTGGCCTGGGGATTGTAGAGGATGCGGCTCTGGACCTGGATCGGCGCCGGCCGCACCCGGCCCGGGCCGAGGATCGCCGCGCTCTGTTGCGCGGCCAGGGTCCGGGCCTGGCTCTGGATCACGGCGCCGACCTCGCGCAGCACTGACCCCGAGGGCGTGGAGTAGCTGGCGTTGTAGAAGACCAGCACCCTGCCCGCCTCGCCGCGCAGCACCGCGCGTTCGAGCCCTTGCGGCAGCATGACGATCGCATAGGCGCGGTTGGACCGCACCACGCTCTCGGCCTCGGCCATATCCTTGGGGCGGGCCGCCACGTGCAGGCCGGGCGAGGCGTCCAGACGACGAACCAGATCGCGAGCGACGCTTCCGCCGTCGGCGTCGACGACGGCGACCGGCAGATCGCGCATAACCCCCGCCGACATCTGCACGGCGACGAGGGCGAGAAGCGCCAGCGGTAGCCAGACGACGAGGAACAGATCCCAGAAGCTCCCGCGCAGAAAGGCGATCTCGCGTCGGGCGCCGGCGAGAAACGCCGCGATCATTGCGGCCAGTCGAACAGGACGGTCATGCCCGGCCGCAGCCCGTCGACGCGCGAGACCGGTGCGACGCGCACCTCGAAACTCTTGACGTCGAAGCCGCTCGACTGCCGGGTCGCACGCCAGGTAGCGAAATCTCCGGCGGGAGCGATGAAGGTCACCCGGAACCGGGCCGTGCGGTTCTCCAGAGCGGGAATACGACCCGTCAGAGTCTGTCCGCGTCGAATCCCGCTGAACTGATCCTCGCGCAGGGTGAGCGTCACCCAGGGATGCTCTATGTCCGTGAGCATGAAGACCGGGAACCCTTGGGGGACCAGTTCGCCGGGCTGGGCGAGCCGCCGGCCCACCTCGCCGGACGACGGCGCCAGCACCCGGGTTTCGCGCTCCGCCGCCTCGACCTCCGCCACGGCGCCGCGCGCCTGCCGCACCTGTCCCCCGGCCGCCTGGCGATCCTGTCGGCGCGCCCCGGCCAGCGCCAGGTCATACTGGGCGCGAGCGGCGCGGGCGGCCTCCGTCGAGGCCACCGCATTGGCCCGGCTCTCGTCGCGCTTCTGCCCCGCGATCACGCCCTGATCGTACATCTCCTGGGTGCGGGCATACGTCGTCTGGGCCAGATCCGCCGCCGCCTGCGCGCGCCGCCATTGCGCTTCCGCGGCCCGGATATCCTCCGGACGCGCACCTTCGTCGGCCTTGTCGGCCGTGGCCTCGGCGGCGACGAGGGCGCCGCCCGCCTGTTCTGAACGTGCCGCGACCTCGGGACTGTCGAGGGTGTAGAGCAGTTGGCCGGCCCGGACCGGCTGCCCCTCCTCCACATGGAAGTCGGCGATCCGCCCCGTCACCTTGCTGGTGATCCGAAGCTCCCGCGCATCCACCATCCCCTGAAGCTGATCGGGAACGGGTCGGTAGCTGAGCCAGAGGCCGACGCCGAGCCCCGCCACGATCAGCGCCCCGATGCCGAGGGGCAGCAGTTTTCGGCGCCGTCGAGACGGTCCGGCGTCGCCCCGTTCCCCGCCCGGCTCCGTGTTCGGCGTCGGCGTGTCCTGGGTGTCGGTCATGGCGCGATCCTTTCGCCCTGGTCGAAATAGTCGGGCATGTCCTCGATCCGGCCGCTGACATGAAGAAGGCGGGCGAGCGCGACCACGAAGTCATGGGCGGCCTGGGCGCGCTGGATCCGCGCGCGTCCGACGCCGAGTTGGGCGTCGATGACGTCGAGCGAGGTGGTTTGCTGCACCTGGTAGCCGACCATCTGGACGCGCAGGTTCTCCTCGGCGGCGACGATGGCGCTGTCGGTTCTCTGGAACCGCCGCCGGGCCGCTTCCGCGTCGTTCCAGGATCGGGTCACGCCGATCTCGATCTGGCTTTGCGCCTCGCGCAGCCCCGCCTGGGCCTGGGCGACCTTCTCGCGCGCGGCGCGGACATTCTGCGAGCGATCGACGCCGGAGAAGAGGGTGTAACGGAGACCGACCCCCACGGACCAGTCCGGATCGGTCAACAAGGTGTCCTGACGATCAAAGTTGTACTGGGCGAAGCCATAGACCGTCGGCAGAAGCTCGGCGCGCTGGGCGGTGACCCCGGCTTCCGCCTGGTCTTCCAGGGCCTGGAGCCGCTCCAGCTGCGGGTGGGCGCGATAGGCGGCTTGCAGATAGGTCTCCAGCGGCTCGAGCGGCCGGAGAAGCACGAAGAGAGACGTAGCCGGATCGATCCCCGACGGCGCCCTCAAGGTCCCAGAGAGCGCCGTGTCCGCGCTGGCCAGATTGGCTTCGGCCGTCTCCAGCTCGCGCGCCGCGTCGTCACGCGCCACCTCCACCTGCAGGCGCTGGGCGCGACTGATGAACCCGCCGCGCTCCAGAATCGTCGCATCGGCCAGGTGGCGTTCGAGGCCCGCCAGGACGTCGCGGCGGACGTCCCGAACCCGGGTGAGCAACTGTTGCCCGAAATAGAGTTCGGTCATCTGCAACAGGGCGTTATCGACGACGATCTGGCGCTCAGCCCGGGACTGGCCGAGTTGAGCCTCAGCGGCCGCCTGGGCGGCCGGAATCCGGCCGCCGGAATAAAGCGGGACGGTGGCGGTGATGATCGGCCGCGTGCTGTCGCGTTCCATCTGGAACTGCAACGGATCGCTGATGGCGTAGTCCTGAGCGACATCCGCCAAGGGCCCCAGCGGCAGATAGAGGGTCTTTTGATACCGCATCATCTGGCCCTCGAACTCCACCGTGGGCAGCCGCAGCGTCCTTACAGCGTTTTCCTGGGCTTCCCGGCTGCGGACATCGGCGTCCGACGCCTCAATGGCGTCCGAGCGTTGCAGGAGCCTGGCCTGCGCGTCGGGATAGGTCAGGGGCAAAGGACCAACGGTCTGGAGGCCGGAGGTTTCGGCGTCAGAGATCTGGGCCTTGGATGCGGGAGCGTAGGCGGCCGCACAGGTCGACGAGATCAGCAGGATCAGCAGGATGGAAGGTCGCAAGGTCATGAGCGAGGTTCTCCTTGGCCGACCGTAGCGTTGACATCGATCCATCTCAATACATACCTGTATCGAATGATCCAGAAGACTGCTCTCTTGAGCCCAAGGCCTGTCCGGAGCCGTCCCACGCGTGCCCAGACGCGCGAGCGTATCCTCAACGGCGCCCTGGAAGCCTTCGCCGAACGCGGTTTCCAGGGGGCGACACAGGAGGACATCTGCGAACGGGTCAGATTGAGCCGGGGGGCGTACAACTCCAATTTCCGGTCCAAGGAGGAGCTGTTTTTCGCCATCTACGATCGGACGATCGAACGGCTTGAACGGCATCTCGAAACCTCGATCGCATCGGCCCTGTCCGGACCGGGACCGGCGGTGGAGAACTTCGTCAGGGCGTTCATCGCCGGCTACGCCTTCGACCGCAGTTGGTATCTGCTGCAGGCGGAGTTCGGCCTGCACGCCCTGCGCAACCCCGCAGTGGCGAGCCACTACGCCGCACGGCAGGCTCGCATCCTCTCGGTTATCGAAGAGGCCGTCTGCCGCGTCTGGAGCGGAATCGAGCCCGGCCGCCCCCACGCGTCTTCTCGCGTCGCTCGTCTCATTCTGGCGGTCCACGAAGGCGCCATGTTCCAGCGCCTGCTGGAACCATCCGCAATCAAGGACGGGGAATTGCTCGCCCTCTTCGCCGAGTTTCTGGTCTCAAGGTCCGTCATCGACGCGTGATGAGCGTGGCGCCGCCCGCTCGCCTCCGCCTTCGGCAACGACCGCGATGCAGGCGGCGCAACGCGAGGACAAAACGCCGCCAGCCATGGGCGGACGGCCTATCAAGAGGATAAACGTCCGGTCGGATGATCAGATGAAAGCAAGGCCCCTCTTAAGAGGGGGCCCGGCTCGCCGTCACTTGTCCCCGTAGTAGCTGCCGAAATGGTTGGATGGCGACCACGCCGGGAGCGCTGCCGGCAAGGCCGGCGTCAGATCACCGTAGTCTTCCACGCCGAAAACGACCCTGCCGTCCATGACCGTCAGGACCGATGAAATGGCCTCGATTTCATCCTCCGAGACGGAGAAGTAGTCCCTGTCCAGGATGGCGAAGTCCGCCAGATTCCCGGGCGCGATGGCGCCCAGCTCGGCCTCGGCATTCATGAACCAGGCGCCGCCCCGGGTGAACAGCCTCAACGCCTCGGCCCGCGTGAGCCGGTTGTCATCGGCGAGCGCCTGTGAGCCGGACACGGACTTGCCGGTCACCATCCAACTGATGCCGACCCAAGGGTTGAAGGTGGCGGCCCGGAAGGCGTCCGTCGTCATCGCCAGGGGGATGCCGCTGTCGACCAGCATACGCAGACGCGGGGTCTGCAAGGCCGCTTCCCGCCCGTGCGTCTTGATGAAGCCATCGGCATGCAGCGCCATCTTGGCGTCCAGGGCGATACCGCCGCCCAGTCGCCTGACGCGCTCGATGTTTTCCGGGCTGATGGTTTCGGCGTGCTCCAGGCTCCAGCGCAAGCCGTCGATCGGCACAGTCTCATTCACCCGCTCCAAGGCGTCGAGGAAGGGCGTAATGTTCTCGTTGTAGGAGATGTGCATCCGGAAGGGGATGCGTCGCGCGATCAGCCGAGAGACGTCCTCCTCGACGAAGCGCTGCATCGTGTCAGGATCGATGATCACCGCCGGCCGATCGAAATTCTCGTGATCGTGCACCGCTCCGTTCAGCACCTCGCCCGCCCCGCGATACTCATGACCGTGCTGGAGCGTGGGATGCAGGTTCTGTCCCGGACTGATCGGAGCGGTCCTCGTGATGGCCTCGATCTCCAGATCGACCATATTGACCGGACCGCCGTCGCCGAGTTGGAGGTCCACGAACGGCATGCGCACATTCAGGCGATTGTCGCGGGCCAGCACATCGACCCGGGCTTGCGCTTCCGGGTACGGCCACCGGCCGCCGTTGTCGATGATCGAGGTCACCCCCAGACGGTTCAGGCCGCGAACGCTGTAGGTGATCGAGCTGACCTGCTCCTCGACACTGGGTTGGGGCACCATCGTTTCCAGCGCGAGAAACAGCCATGTGTAGCCATGGATGACGCCGGTGGGATTTCCCCGGCTGTCACGCTCGATCTCGATATCCGGGAGTTGCGCGAACTGTTCGGAGCCGACGTTGAGCGCCGCCATGGCCTGGTCGTTCAAAAGGGCCCGGTTGTAGGCGTACTGAACAATCGCGGGACGATCCGGAACCGCCGCGCGCAGCTCATCGATCGTCGGGAAGCGGTTCTCTTCGAACTGATAGGGCGACCATCCGCCGATGACCTTGACCCACTGGCCCTCCGGCGTGCGTCGCGCCTGCTCGCTGAGCATGTCGAGGGCCTGCCGCAACGTCGGCACGCCGTCCCAACGGACATTGTAGTTGTAGGCCAGGTCATTGAGGACGTGGGTGTGAGCGTCGACGATGCCGGGAATGAGCCTGCGGCTGCGCGCATCGATCACCGTCGTTTGCGCAGTCGACAGGCCGCGGATTTCGGCGTCGGAGCCGACCGAATAGATCCGCCCGCCTCGGACGGCGAGCGCCGACGCTTCCGGCTGAGACCGATTGCCGGTGAAGATCTTCGCATTGACCACGATCAGGTCCGCGCCCGCGCCGGCGACCGGCGCGGTCTGCGCGTGCGCAGTGGTGAACGAGACCGCCGCAACGACGGCGATGAGAAGTGTCCTGATCATTCTGTCCTCGTTTCACTCGCAAGGGGCGCCGGTCCGGCGCGAGCCGGAGCGCCGAAGTTCGGTGCGAGGCCTTGAGCAGCCCCAATGCACAGGTTCTCGCAGCCTCCTCCCTCCGGGATAGACCGCGACACCGGCACACTGTGTCGCCGTGCGAGGAACGCGTACGGTGGCGGCGAAACGATCTAGAGCCGCCTCGCCTTCCCCTCTGTGGACGTACCGGGCAAGCTGGCCTGCCGGCGCACGCCGTTCCAGCGCTTCGCCCCCCGGGATCCAACCGTCAGCTTGGCAGGACAGAGGCTGTAGCGACCGGATTTGCCCCTGGCGGCTGTTCGCGTCGGCTCGGGCGGCGTCTGCCCGGATGGAGGGGCCAATCGGTCCGGCCTCCGGCTACGGACGGCGTTTGCGACGGCGCCCTCAGGCGGCTTGCCTCACTCTCTTGCCTTTCCAACCTTCCCCGAATGGAGACGCGGTGGCGCACGAAAAGGCGCTAGCGTCGGGCGAAGGCGAGGCTCAACTCGGTGCGCGGGCGGAAACAACGCACGGCGAGGCCATATGCTTTTCTCAGTTTCCGACTTCCGCCGAACGGGCGTGCTTGCGGCGGCCTGTCTCGTCGCCGGCTTCATCGCGCTGAGCATCCATGTCGGCCTGCTCGCCGCAGGCGTCCCCTTCCCCATTCCGACCCCGCCATTGTGGGCGACATGGCTGCACACCGCCTTGGTCGCGGGCGGCCTGATCATGGCGCTTGCAACCGCGGGACCGCGGGGACTTGGTGGATCTTTGGCGGGCCGGACGCTGCTCGCCTTCGCCATACTGGTGCTGCTGCAGGAGACCTTCAGGGTCGCGGTCATGAACGGCGTGGTCACCGGCGGCTGGGCCTATGGCGCGATCGGCCTCATCAAGCCCCTGCTCCGGTCCCTGATCCTCGCACTGCTCTGCGCGGTGGCGGTGCGTTGGGCGCGTGGACCGATCTCGGCGATGGCCGCGGCGCTCGCGGCGGCGGCCGTGGCGACCGGCGCCCAACGCCTGATCCATCCGTTTCTGAACCCCTGGCTCGACACCTTCGATCATCTGTCGCGCGCCCCCCTGTTCGTCTTCCCCTATCCCTTCCATGTCACCGTCGCCGCCTACGTCAGCTTCATCGAGGCCGTCGTCGGCGCCGTCATCCTGACCGCGCTGATCTGGGATCGTCTGCCGGCCCGGCTATGGGCGCGACTGGCCTCGCTGGCGCTCCTGACGGCCCTCATCAAAGGCGTCGTGGGCGGGACCGTCCTCTATGGCGTCTTCACCGGCGACAACCCCTGGATCGGCCTGTTCAGCTGGAGCCAATTCCTGCTGGAGTTCCTGGCCCTCGGCGCCCTGATCGGGGCGGTTTGGGGCAGGCTTGGGCCTGACGGTTCACCAGCCGGCCTTCCACCACCCTGAAGACGGACCGATGAGCGGGGAAGAGGCCCTGATACGGTCCCGTTCAACTGCGGGCCGTGCGCCAGTTGGGATAGGTCACATAGGCCGTCCTGGCGCCGTCGGCCCCGGCGGTGATGGTCACCTCCACCCCCTTGGGCATGTGCACGATTGCGCCGGGCGCGGCCGAAACGGTTTTCCCCTCTGACGTTACTTCAAGTCCGCCCTCCAGCACGATCATGACGTCATCAACCCGCATGGTTTCGGTCAGTCTCGATCCCGCCCCCCAACGCCCGTAGCCGATGCTGATCGGCGCGCCGTCGGCGTCATTAACGACATCGCCGGTTTCAATCTCGTCTTTCTGGCCGGGCGAGCGCTCCATTGCGGCGTCGGCGAATATGAATCCCTGCATCTTCATGGTGCGGCTTCCGTCTGTTCGTCTGCAACGCAAATTCCCGACGGCCGGGACCGTTCCTCGAGATGATCCCCGATCCCGCCAGGGTCGCGATGCGCCTTGTTGGTGAGGAAGACGCGACGAGCGCGGCGGCTGGACGCGACGGATGCCGATGCGCCCGGAATCCGAGCCGCTTCCGACCAGGGCGGCGCTTATTAGTATTTGAAGGTCGCCATGGCGCTGGCGAGAAAGATGGTCTGCGATGATCCGGTCTCGCGGATGAAGGGACCGGCCCCGAGGGCGCCGGCCGAAACCGCCAGCGCCAACTCCTGTGTCGCGCGCCATGTCGCTGACAGCTCGATCTGGGTGCCGATATAGCGAGCGTTGCTGCCGCGGCCGCTGCGGACCAGCGCTCCTGGAATGGAATAGACTCCGTCGCGAGTGCTCTCGCGCCAGTAGGCCGCCCCCATCAAGGTGACGTCCAGGTCGTCACGGGGACGAAGGGTGACCGAAGGCTGGAGGTGAATGAGGTTGCGAGGACCGATCGGCGACTGGGCGACGAAGTACCGCCCACGGGGGAACAGGGCGTTGAAGGTGTTCAGCTCGGGGTCGTCGGGGTCGTCGTCGCCGGAGATGTAGTCGATCATCATAACGACTTCGGGACTGAGCGGAGCTGTCGCAAATCGGCGACGGATTTCGCCGCCCACGCCCCAGGCCGCTGTGCGGCATCGTTGAACTCGCCGCGCTGGATGACGCCCTCGACGTTCCATCGCCATCCGCCTTCGACCCCGAACCAGCGCATGCCGAAGGAGTGAACGGTCTGGCGACCCGAGCCCTGGTCATAGACCGCGTTACGATCCCGGAATCCCAACCAATAGAGATCAACGCCGGTCCGGCGGTCTTGGGCAAGCCACTGGGTTCCATAGAGCCCCCACAACGCTTTCTGGTCCGAGGACCGGTCATCGAAGTCGCCAACACGGTTTTCGACGGGCCGCAGACCCAGGGCGGTGATCCGACGCGTTCCCCGGGTCAGGGAGACATCGGCGCCATCGAACGCCAACGGCACATTCACGCCGTAGCGCGTATCCACCAGACGCCCGCCGCCCAAGGATCGCAGCCGCCGCCCAGCGGCTAGATCCAATGTGGTCCCCGACGCAATCTCCATCTCCAGGCCGACGAAGCCCTGCAGGAAATCGACGCCCGTCGTATCCACAGGCGTCTCGACGCGATCGGCTCCGGAAATGTCTGAGATGATCGGCTGGGCGAACACGCGCAGCTGACCCATATGCAGGTCCGCGTAGGGCATCACACGGTTCCAGAGATAGTCGTTGCGTGGCTGCTGCCCCCATTGCCCGTGCTGGTAGGATTCATATCGGGTCCGCGCCTCAAGGCCGGTGGTCAGATACAGGTCTCCGGCGTCGTTGAGCGGAAGGTATTTGAACGGTTCGGTCCAGCGCCCCGTGCGCCTCCGCGGGTCCGCAAGAACCGACCAATCCTCACTGTATCGCTCGATGGTGATGCCGGGGCCGCCCACGCTCGCCGGCGCCTGAGCCCAGGCAGCCGGCGCCGAAACGGCGATGGCCGCGATCCCCGTCAGACATCCTCTCCAGCAGAGCCGACGCGCGAAGGGCTTCTCGGCCCCGCGACGGAGCGACCCGCTGCGCCGCCCGGCCATGGCGAGGAAGGAAGAGGGATTGGTCGGGTCGAAGGGGTGGCGGGACGCCATGCCGAATCTCTCTTGTTGGAGGTGGAGCAGACGCCGACAGCGCCGACCCTTGCGACATTGGCAGTTCCGATTTCGATGCGGTATGGCCCCATGGGGCTACGCAGTGTCGCCCAAGGAGGAACAATCATGCACATCGACGAACTGCGCACCTTCGTGGAGGTGGCGGACACCCTCGGCGTTTCGCCCGCTGCGCGGCGGCTGGGCGTCGCCAAGTCCGTCGTCAGCCGCCGCCTTTTCAGGCTGGAAGCGGATCTGGGCGTGCAACTCCTGTCGAGAACCACGCGCGGCGCCGTCCTCACCGAGGCGGGCGCGGCCTTTCGGGACCATGCGGCCCGGATTTGCGCTGAGGTCGACACGGCGCGGGAGACGATCGCGCCACAGGGGGAGCTTCAGGGCCGTCTGCGTGTCGCCGCGCCCCTCACCTTCGGCCCGACCCACTATGCGCCTGCCCTCGCTGAAATGGCGCGACGGCACCCCAAGCTCACCTTGCAGACCTGCTACTCGGATCGTTTCGTCGACCTAGTGGCCGAAGGTTTCGATTGCGCCATTCGGGTCGGCTATCTGCAGGATTCCACCCTGATCGCCCGCAGGTTCGGGTCCGTGTACGGCAAGCTCGTCGCCAGCCCCGATTACATCCGCCTCCATGGCGCGCCACAGGCGCCGGACGACATCATGGACCACGAGGCTCTGATGCAGGGGTCCGAGACCTGGCAGTTCATCGATGGCGACCGAACCGTCTCGATCCGTCCCCGCGGCCGGTTCAAGGCTGACAACGGAACCGCGCTCGTCTCGGCGGCCCTGGCTGGGCTCGGGCTGGCCTGGTTGCCGGACGATTTCACCCGGCCCCACGTGGAGGCCGGCAGACTTGTGGAGGTGATGCCGCAGTTTCCGGTGCCGCCGGGCGGGGCTTACGTCCTCAGGCCGCCCGGCCAGCATCCGTCCCGCAAGATTCGCGTCTTGACCGAGTTGCTCATCGAGATGTGCGTTTAGCTCTGAAGGGTCGCACGGCCGGAGCCAACTCCAGTCGGGCTGTTTGAGCCCCAGATAGCCGACGCCCCGCGTTGCCGGAATGGCGACACCGAGGCGCTCGCCGCGCGACTACTCATCCCCGATCGGAACAGGGATAGTCGAGCTTCTCGCAGCAGCCCGGAGCCCGACGTGCCCAATATTCTCGCGCTCACCAGCAGCGTTGCGGGCGACGCCTCGGTCTCGAGCCTCCTGGTCGACTACGCCGTTCGACAGTTGGTGGAGTTTCACAGCGGCGGGGCGGTCACGCGACGCGACCTCGGCCAGGACCCGATCCCTCATCTGACGCCCGAGACCGTCGCGGGCGTGCGCGCCGTGGCCAATACCGCGCCGGAGCTGACGGCGCGTCGGCTCTCCGACAAGTTGATCGGCGAGGTCTTCGCCGCCGATGTCATCGTGATCGGCGCGCCGATGTACAACTTCAGCATACCCACCGGTTTGAGAGCGTGGTTCGACCACGTCATACGGCCGAGGATCACGTTCGCTTACGGCGAGGCGGGCGTCCAGGGCCTCGTCACGGGCAAGAGGGCGATCGTGATCCAGTCCCGCGGCGGCCTCTATACCGAAGGCCCCTTGGCGAGCCTGGATTTTCAGGAACCCTATCTTCGCCTCCTGCTCGGCTTCATCGGGATCAGCGATGTCGCGTTCGTCCAGGCTGAGCGGATCAGCCTTGGACCGGACGCCCGAGAAGCGGCGATCAACCAGGCGAAATCCACAATCGCGGTCGTCGCCGCTCAGCCCTTGTCCGACGACGTCTAGACCCCGCCTCGGCGAGCCCCCGGCTGGCCAGCCCGAGCCCTGCCCTTGGGAGCGAGCGAGCCACCGATGCCCCACCCACGTCCCGCCGTCGCTGCGCGTTGAAAAGGAGGTCTTCCATGCCTGACTTCGCGCCGCCCGCTGTGAATCACGGCTCCGTTTTCGCCGACATGCGCGCCCACCACGTCGCCATCCGCACGCCCGATCTGCAGCAAGCTCTCGACTTCTACGTCGGCGTTCTGGATTTCCGCATCGTTGCGACCTGGCCTCACGGCGACAGCCTGCTCGCCTATATCGCCCCGCCCGCTGACGACCATTTCTACGTCGAGATTCTGGGAGGCGGCGCGCCAGTACCGGTCGAGACTCGCCCCTACGCAGATTTGAGCGATAGCCTGCAGTATCGCGGCTATCATCACCTCTGTTTCGCCGTCGCCAGCGTGGACGCGACCATCGAGCGACTGCGCGCACGCGCGGTGACGATCGTGACAGATCCCTTCGTCGTCCCCGCGATCAACCGCAAGCTCGCGTTCTTCTGCGACCTCTTCGGCAATCTCATCGAACTCGCAGAGGTCCTGAGTTGATCACAGACCATGTCGCCTATGATCGACCGGCAGCGGAGGCCGCGCTGACAATGCCGTCCCACCCCGCCATCGCGACATCGACGACGCTGTCGAGTTCGGAACGGTCGGCGCCGTTGCGGGCCCGGATCGACATGCCCGCCTGGACGGTCTCCACAAAGCGCGCCAGTCGCGCGGTGTCGAGATCCTGCGGCAAATCTCCTTCCGCCACGCCTCGATCGATGCGGGCCTTCAATCGGCTGAACGTCGTCTCCACGTCTTTGGCGAAGGCCTGAAGCGCGGGCAGGCCCTCGCACCCCATGGAGGCGATCGTGGCCATACAGCCGCGCGGGATGTCGAAGACCGCGCCTGAGAAGGCGGCGGCTGAATCGTGAAGAAAGGCGGCGGTCGCCTCGCGTGCTGTCGTCGCCTGGCGGGCGCGATCCCAGGCCAGACCCTCATATTTCCGCACGTAGTGATGCAGCGCCTGGGTGAAGAGGTCGTCCTTCGATCCAAAGGCCGCGTAGAGGCTCTTGGCGCCTATGCCCATGGCTTGGGTGAGGTCCGCGATGGAGGTCGCTTCATAACCCTTGGACCAGAACAGGGTGGTCGCCGTGTCGAGCGCGGCGTCACGATCAAACGCCCGCGGTCGGCCGCGGCCGCGCCGCGCCGGAAGCGCCTCGGAAAGGGGTGAATCTAAATTCTGCATTGAATGATGTATAATTCCGTTGACGCCCATTTTCAACGTCCCTACCTAATTATGCACCAGTCACTGCATAAATGGATGAGACGATGATTGATCTGAGTGGGAAACGCGCCCTCGTCACCGGCGGCTCTCGCGGCATCGGGGCGGCGATCGCTCTGGCCCTGGCCGAGAACGGTGCCGATGTCGCCTTCACCTACGCCAACTCCCCCGATCGCGCAGAGGGCGTCAGAGGCGCGATCGCAGTCAAGGGGCGCAGGGCTTTCGCCATCAAGGCCGACAGCGCCGACCCCAAGGCGATTGAACGGTCCGTCGCGGAGGCCGTCACAGCACTTGGCGGGATGGACATCCTCGTCAACAGCGCCGCAGTGGGCTTCAATGGCCTGATCGCCGATCTCGATGTGGACGCCTACCAGGCGATGATGGACATCAACGTCCGGGCCCCGGTGCTGTTCTCCAAGGCCGCCATCCCGCATCTGACCTCGGGCGGACGCATCATCTTTATCGGCTCCAGCCTGGGGGATCGCGTCCCGTTCCCGGGCGTGACCGCCTACGCCATGTCGAAGTCGGCGCTTCTGTCTTTGACGCGTGGTCTTGCCCGCGAACTGGGGCCACAGGGCGTCACGGTCAATCTGGTCGCCCCCGGCTCGACGGATACCGAGGCCAACCCGGCGGACGGCGAGAGCGCTGAGTTCCAGCGTGGTTTGACGGCGCTGGGACGTTTCGCCGAGCCGGCCGAGATCGCCAACGCCGTGGCCTTCCTGGCCAGTGCGGCCGCCGGCGTCATCACCGGCTCCGTCCTGACCGCAGACGGCGGCGCCACAGCGTGATCCCTAAGACGCCTCCGGTTCTTGCAGCCGGAGGCGTCATGGCGGCCAGCGCCCCATGAGATCATTGGCCCGGACGCACCGCATTAAAGCTGAGGGATCCGCCGATCATCACCGAGCACGATCCCCATGGTCCGTCGCATCAATCGCGGGCTGAAGCCCAGGCCGCGCCAGGCTTTCGGCTGGCTCCGACATCCCTGACGACATCCAGCAGAGCGCGCAACGCAGGGGGGATAGACCGATGCCCAGGGAAGTAGAGCGCCAGCCTCTCTTCGCCCGGCATCCAGTCCGAAAGGACCTGGCGTAAACGTCCCCGCGTCAGCGCACCGGACGCCGCAAACTCTGGAACGTAGGCGATGCCCAAACCAGCGACGGCGGCGTCCACCATCAGCGCCTCGTCATCAAGGACCAGACGGCCGCTGATAGCGAGCGCTAGCGGAGTTCCGTTGCGCTCGAACTCCCAGCGATAGGGTTTGCCGCTCGGCAATCGGTGGCCGATGCAGCGATGGCGATTCAGAGCTTCCGGCGTGTCCGGCGTGCCGGCGCGCTCGAGATAAGCCGGAGCCGCGACGCACACGTATCGAAGCCCGGCAGGCATGGGCGCCGCGATCATGTCCTTGGGGATCATGTCATGCGGCCGTACGCCGACATCGAAACCCTGTTCTACAATATCGACGAGACGATCCTTCGCGACGATATCCACGGTCACCTCGGGAAACCGTTCGGCCATCTTCGGCAGGATGTCGCGGACAAACATCGCCACGGCCAGACGCGGTGCATTCAGACGGACCACGCCCTGCACCTGCCCGCGGAATGGAGCGACGCTCTCCAACGCGTCGTCAAGCAGGTCGAATGCTGGGCCCAGGCCTTCGAGCAGACGGATTCCCGCCTCAGTGGGTGAGACGCTCCGCGTTGTCCGATTCAGCAAGCGCACACCGAGACGTGTCTCGAGCGTCCGCAAGGCGTGGCTGAGCGTCGAGGGAGCCACGCCCAGCTCATCCGCCGCCCGCCGAAAGCTGCGAAGGCGGGCCACCGTCGCAAAGGTCATCAGATCGTTTAGCGACGGGCGGGCCATTCGTGGGATTATTTCATCAACTCGTGCGGAATTGAACGTCTAACCGATCAAATCGACGTCTCCTACCTTCGATCAGCCCCGACAAGCTCGGCGCAAAACCTCAACAACCGAGACGTAACTCCAATGTCTGACCGCGAAGCGATCTTCCCACCCAATCGTCACGCCCTTTACGATCTTCATCGCTATTCCGCCGCCATTCGGTCCGGTGACCTCGTCTTTGTGTCCGGACAGGTCGGCAGTCGCGAAGACGGCTCGCCCGAGCCTTCGTTTGAGGATCAGGTCAGAAGGGCGTTCGCAAATCTCGAAGGAGTCTTGACCGCCGCCGGCTGCGGGTTCGACGACATCGTCGATCTGACCACCTTCCACACGAACCCAGACGCCCAACTGGAGACGGTGATGGCTGTCCGAGCAGAGCTTCTCGGCGGACCGCCTTACCCCAACTGGACCGCCATCGGAGCCACTTGGCTGGCAGGGTTCGATTTCGAGATAAAGGTGATTGCCCGCGTGCCAGGGGATTTCCCCAAGGCTGACCCCGGCATTTCACATCCCTGTTGATAGCCCTGCGGATCGGATATCGGCTCTAAGGGGCCGATATCTCCGTCTTCAGGACCTCAGTGACCGTCGGAAAACATCCGGGTCGCGCGCTTTCGGCATTCGAAAAGTGCGCTCGTATCGGATGCGTCAGAAGACAGCCGAGCCGGAACAAAGTGTGCGCTAACGGCGCGCATTGCGCCAATCAACCTACCCGATCCAACAGGGCGATGATCTCCTCGATCTTGCGACGCTGCTCCGCTGGGTCACCCGAGACGATGGCGTCCTCGACGCAGTGGCTGAGGTGCCCCTTCAGCATCTCGTTTTCGAACCGGCCCAAGGCGGCCTTAATGGCCCGGACCTGGGTCAGGATGTCGATGCAATAGCGGCCGTCCTCCACCATACGCGAGACGCCGCGCACCTGGCCCTCGATGCGGTTCAAACGCTTGGTCAGCGCGGGCTTGTCGTGGTGATGCATGGTCGGATCATAGCGTGGATCACCCATTTGCAAAATACCCTATGGGGGTATAATTGCGGTCCATAGTTAAGGTCGAGGATCGCCCATGTCGCATGACCATAGCCCGCACGATCACCGTCATTCCCAGGGCCCCGACGCCCAATCCTCGACCAACGCCACAGCGAAGGATCCCGTCTGCGGCATGACGGTCGATCCGGCGAAGACGACCCACCATACGACGCACGACGGGCACGAGTTCCACTTCTGCTCGGCCGGTTGCCGAGCGAAGTTCGTCGCTGATCCGGCGAAATACCTGACGCCCGCCGCGCCCGAACCCGTCAAGCCCGGCGTCATCTACACCTGCCCCATGCACCCCGAGGTGCGCCAGATCGGCCCGGGAGCCTGTCCAAAATGCGGCATGGCGCTGGAGCCGGAAGACGCCACGGCCGGCGCCGGCCCCAATCCCGAGATCGCCGACTTCACCCACCGGTTCGTCGTCGGCGCCGTCCTGACGGTCCCCCTGTTCGTGATGGAGATGGGCTCGCACCTGCTCGGTCTGCACATTCCCCTACCCCACGGCTGGAGCGGATGGGTCCAGTTCGCCCTGGCGACGCCGGTGGTGTTGTGGGCGGGCTGGCCGTTCATCGCGCGCGGCTGGACCTCGGTCAGGACTTGGAACCTGAACATGTTCACCCTGATCGCGCTCGGGACCCTGGTCGCCTGGGGTTTCAGCACGGCCTCGGTCGTCGCGCCCGACCTGATCCCCGACGCCTTCAAGGACATGCACGGCCAGCCGCCCCTCTATTTCGAGGCCGCCGCCGTCATCGTCACCCTGGTGCTCTTGGGCCAACTGCTGGAGTTGCGCGCCCGCGAACGTACCTCCGGCGCCATCCGAGCCCTGCTGGACCTGGCGCCAAAACAGGCCCTGCGCATCCGGTTGGACGGAACGGACGAGGAGATCGCCGTCGAACACATTGCCGTGGGCGACCGCCTGCGCGTGCGGCCGGGCGAGAAAGTCCCGGTCGATGGCCGCCTGATCGAAGGCCGGGCATCGCTGGACGAGTCGCTCGTCACCGGTGAATCCCTGCCGGTGACGAAGCAGGTCGGCGACGATCTGATCGCGGGCTCGTTGAACGCCACCGGCGGCTTCGTGATGGAGGCCGAGAAGGTCGGAGCCGACACCCTGCTGAACCAGATCGCCGCCCTGGTGGCTAAGGCCCAGCGCAGCCGCGCGCCGATCCAGCGGCTGGCCGACCGCGTCTCCGCCTGGTTCGTGCCCGCCGTGGTGCTGGCGGCGGTCGCGGCCTTCATCGTCTGGTCTGTGATCGGGCCGGAGCCGCGTCTGGCCTATGCGCTGGTCGCGGCGGTCAGCGTGCTGATCATCGCCTGCCCCTGCGCCCTGGGTCTGGCCACGCCCATCTCGATCATGGTCGGGGTGGGGCGCGGCGCCCAGGCGGGCATACTGATCCGCGACGCGGAAGCATTGGAAACCTTCGCCTCTGTCGACACAGTGGTGGTCGACAAGACCGGCACCCTGACCGAGGGCCGCCCCGCCCTGACCGCCGTCCAGCCCGCGCCCGGTTTCGACGAGGCCGAATTGCTGCGCCTCGCCGCCGCGGTCGAGCGGGCCAGCGAGCACCCCATCGCCCGCGCCATCACCGAGGGCGCTTCCGCGCGCGGGATCACGCCCGCCGCCGCCGAGGACTTCGACAGCCCCGTCGGGCGCGGGGCCTTGGGCCTGGTCGAGGGCCGCCGCGTGCTGATCGGTTCAGTCGGCTTCCTGAAGGACGAAGACGTCGACGCCTCCGGCCTGTCCGCCCCGGCCGACGCCCTGCGCGCCGATGGAGCGACCGTGGTCATCGTGGCCGTGGACGGCGCGCCCGCGGGCCTGCTGGCTGTGGCCGACCCGGTCAAGGCGACCACGGCCGAGGCGGTCGCGGCCCTGCACGCCGAGGGCGTTCGCATCCTGATGCTGACCGGTGACAACGAAACCACGGCCCGTGCCATCGCTGCCCGCCTGAACATTGATGAGGTCCGCGCCGACGTCAGCCCCGCCGACAAGGCCGCCGTGGTCGAAGCCCTGAAGGCTGAAGGCCGTCGCGTCGCCATGGCCGGCGACGGGGTCAATGACGCGCCCGCCCTGGCCGCCGCAGACGTCGGGGTGGCGATGGGCGCGGGCTCGGACGCGGCGATCGAGAGCGCGGGCGTCACCCTGCTCAGCGGCGACCTGAACGGCATCGTCCGGGCGCGACGCCTGTCGCGCGCCACGGTGTGCAACATCCGCCAGAACCTCGGCTTCGCCTTCGGCTACAATGCGCTCGGCGTGCCTCTGGCGGCGGGCGTCCTCTATCCGGCCTTCGGCCTGCTGCTCAGTCCGATGATCGCCGCCCTGGCCATGTCGCTGTCGTCTGTCAGCGTCATCTCCAACGCCCTACGGCTTAAGGGCGTCCGGCTGTAGAAGGCAGAGCGCCGAAAGTCCTGCTTGCCGATCGGCCCGCCATCGGACGACCAGTCAACGCGGAGTGACGTCTGGCGCCTGTAGCATTCTGCGCGGCGGGTTCGACGAGGCCTAAAACGCGACGATCACCCGAAGCTCAGTCCCGTCACCACAGGTCGCAAGGAAGGCGTCTGGCTGCACGCGTCAAACGGTCAGGCTCGTAAAAGTCTGTGGCTACCGGAAACCTACGGGTAGCGCTTGTCTGCACATCGCGCTCGACTCAGCTTCTCGCGATCCTCGCGCAGCGGCTCAGGAGGCGTCACATGACCGAGCCTCGGCTCTTCACTGAAAAGGAGGCCGCAGAGTACCTGGGCCTGCCAGCGGCCAGCGTCCGCAAACTATCGTTCGGGCACGTGCGGCTCGGAACACGACATCGATACGACCGCAAGGTTCTGGACGCCCATCTTGACCGGCTGGCCGGACTGGATTCTTCTGCGGAACTGAACGTGAACAAGGCCGATGCCGAACTCGCCCGCTTCATTGCCGATCACCCGGATGCTGCCCGGGGTCCATAGGATCAAGCGCGCCAAGGCGAACCGGGTTTTTGAATACTGGTACGCGTGGCGCGGCGGTCCGCAAATCCTGGCGGCGCAAGCTTCCAGCCTGCGCTCCCTCGCGCGAGAGGTCGCCCGAAAGGCGCCGGCGGCGATGGAGGCCTATCGCGCGCAGATCAAGACCGAGAAAAGCGCGACCGACGAGCCGACACTCTACGGCTTGATCACGCGCTACCTCGACCTGATGAACCAGGACAAATCACTGGCTCTTCGAACCAAGACGGATCGCCGCAAACATCTTGACCTCGTACGGACGGAATTGGGTGATCTAACGCTGGCCGCCCTCACCTCACCTAAGGCGCGATCCTTCTTGCTCACCTGGCGCGACAAGCGAGCGAACACGCCCAAGACCGCCGACGAGCTTCTGGGCGCGCTGTCACTGGTTCTGAACTGGGCCGTGAACCGGGGTGAGTTGGCTACGAATCCCGTCGCGAACTTCCCGCGCATCTACAAGGTCAACCGGGCCGACATAATCTGGGAGCCGCAGCATCTGGAGACCATCCTGGCCTACGCTGACCCGCCAATCGCGGCGGCGATCCGACTGGCTGCGGTCACGGGTCTGCGCAAGAACGACCTCATCGCCCTGCCTTGGGCGGCGGTGAAGGAGAACGCCATCATCTGGCAAACCGGCAAAAGCCGGGGCCGAAAGAGCGTGGTCCTTCCGATCACGGACGCTGTCCGGGAGGTACTGGGCTCCCTTGAGCGCGGCAGTTGCCCGACCGTGCTGTCCACCTCCGACGGTGAACCGTGGACACCGCCAGGCCGCGGTCTGGACAGCGGCGTACAACGCGCCCGCAATGATGCTGAGGAAGCGGCGCAGACGCGTTCAGGATCGGAAGCGACCGCCGGTCTGGATGGACTGCGCTTCCATGACCTGAGAGGCACCGCGGCGACGAACTACATCCTCGCCGGCCTGCCGCTCGACGACGTGGCCACGATCCTGGGGTGGGAGTTGCAGCGTGTGAAGGAGATCGCCCGGCGCTACGTCACAGGGGAAGCTATCGGATTGGGTATGATCGCCCGGCTTCAGGAAGGGCAGAACAGAAGGCCAACTGTAAAACCCAGTGTAAAACCCACCTCCCTCAGGAGAGGTCAAAAGGGCTCAAATGCAGTGAGGGCGGTGGCTGGGGAACTAGGACTCGAACCTAGAATGACGGTACCAAAAACCGTAGTGTTACCATTACACCATTCCCCAGCAGGACCGGCGTTTCCGCTGCGCTCTGTGCGGCGGAGGCGGTCAGATAGGCCAAACCGATTTGGGATGCAACACCCTCTTTCAGGACTATTTTCGGTCCGTGCGAAGAAGGGTGAAATGGGCGCTTGCGGCGTTTCGAACGCATGGCTATAAGCCGCGTCCTCACTTCGGGGCGACGCCGCCAGGCCAGCCCCCACGGTCGGAGTGTGGCTCAGCCTGGTAGAGCACTGCGTTCGGGACGCAGGGGTCGGAGGTTCGAATCCTCTCACTCCGACCATCTTCTCTCTTCGAGAATCCAAGGGTGTGACGACGGGTTTGACCCGCCGCCCGCCTCGACCTGCGTCAGTCGTCGTTCGCTGCGCTTTCCATCGCCTGGCGCGCCACGGCGTTCAGATGAGCGCCAACCGATTCGAGCGTTCTCAGCCCCAAGGCCTTGCGTCGCGCCAGCAGATCCGGCGACCCGGCGTCGTAATCGGCCATCAGCCGCCGCACGAAATCCCCGCCCTGAACCTCGGCCAGCACCTGATCCATCGCCGCGCGTGATTCCGCGCCGATGATGCGCGGCCCGGTCAGATAGGCGCCGTATTCCGCCGTGTTCGAAATCTTGGCGAAGGCGCCGGCGACGCCGCGTTCGTACATCAGGTCGGTGACCAGCTTGGTCTCATAGAAACACTCGAACCACGCCACCTCTGGCGGATAGCCGGCGTCGACCAGCTTCATGAAGGCCGTGTCGATCAGTTCGGCGATCCCGCCGCACAGCACCACCTGTTCACCGAACAGATCGCTCTCGCATTCGTCCTTCATCGTCGTTTCTAGAATGCCCTTGCGCCCGCACCCCAGCGCCGCCGCATAGGACAGACCCAGGGCGTGCGCCCCACCCGTCGCGTCCTGATGCACGCCAAACAGGCAGAACACCCCTTCCCCCGCCTCGTACAGGTCGCGGATGCGCGGTCCGATCCCCTTGGGCGAGGCCAGGATCACGTCCAGGTCGGAGCGCGGCTGGACCAGGCCGAACCGCACTGACAGGCCGTGAGCGAAGATCAGCGCCGCGCCGGGCCGCACGTTCGGCGCCAGTTCGTCGCGCCACAGATCGCGGTGCGCCTCGTCCGACGTCATGACCGCGATCACGTCCGCGCCCGCCGCCGCTTCCCCCGCGGTCATCACCGCAAATCCATCGGCGCGCGCCTGTTCGCGGGTGTTGGATGCCGGTTTCAGCCCCACGACGATGTCCGCCACCCCCGAATCGCGCAGGTTCAGCGCATGGGTGCGTCCCTGGCTGCCGTACCCGATCATGGCGACGCGCTTGCCGCGAATGATGGATAGGTCGCAATCGCGGTCGTGGAAGACGGGCAAGGGATGGTCTAGGGTCTGGGTCATGGCCGTCTTCATAACCCCTTCCTCCGTCGTCGCCTTCTGGAAAGAGGCCGGGCCCGAAAAGTGGTTCGCCAAGGACGAGGCGTTCGACACTGTCTTTCGCGATCGCGGCCGGGCCGTTCACTGGGCCGCCGCCCGGCGCGACCTGGACGACTGGATGCAGACGGCCGAGGGCGCCCTGGCCCTGCTGATCCTGCTGGATCAGTATCCGCGCAACAGTTTCCGCGGCACGGCGCATCAGTTCGCCACCGATCCCCTGGCCCTGATGTTCGCCAACCAGGCGGTCGAGCAGGGTTTCCATACGGCCGTCGCGCCCGAGCTGAAGAACTTCCTGCTGCTGCCGTTCGAACATTCCGAATGGATCGAGGATCAGGATCGCTACATGGCCCTGATCGCCGGCGACGAAGAGCTGGAGAAATGGGGCAAGCTGCACCGCGACATCATCGTGCGCTTCGGCCGCTTCCCCCACCGCAACCGCGCCCTGGGCCGCGAGACGACGCCCGAGGAACAGGCCTTCCTCGACGACGGCGGTTTCGGCGGCTGATCCCTTCTCCCATCGGGGGAGAAGGAATACGCACCATATGTCTCCTCCCCACGCGTGGGTACGGGGACCGCGCGAAGCGTGGAGAGGCTCTTGAAGTCCCACAGGCGCCATTCCCTTTCGTCATTCTCCGGCAAGCCGCGTCTTTGCGGCGCAGACCGGGGAACCCAGCGGCGCCGAAGGCGATGTGTCGGCCCAACGGGTGTAACCGAGCCCGCGACAGGTTCGCGCTCACGCGCGCCGCTGGGTTCCCCGGTCTCGCTGCGCTCGCCGGAGAATGACGAAAGTGAGAAACCGCGTCCCAGCCATCGCAATGACGCTGGTTCATTCCTCGCGATTTCAATCGCTTGTCGAACTATGCCCCCCTTCTCCCATACCCTCTCCGAAACCAGCGTATCATAAACCCGTCTCGTCGCATCGGAGGGCTCGCTTGGCCTGCGACCTTGCGGCGGCGGGAGCGGAGGGAACGGGAGCAGCGGTGAAACCCGCTGTGCCGGCGGCGACACACGGTGCGCCGTCGGAGGGTCGAGGGGGATACTCGATCGCACTCGGGACGGGGTTCGCAGACCCCGCCGACCCGTCGCAGGCTTATGGGGTTAGGCGATAAGACCGCCACCGCTCGACGCCCCGAGCTTGCAGGCCAACCCCTCGCGCGGAGCGTCAACCCCTTCGTCGAAACGGTAACAACACAATCACACTCCGGGCGAAGGCCCGGCGCTCCGCCCAGCCCTCCACTAACTTCGCAGCGAAAGCGCGAGGTCGCACCGTCATGTCCAGCCGAATCAATTCTGTGGAAGACGCCGATTTGCCGACACTGCGAATCGAATTCTGAGGCAACTTGAGCCCATGACCGTCCAGATGATCCATGCTCAGGTTCAGGCCCGCATCGCCGCCGCGCCCGCCGATCATCCCGAGCGGCAGTATCTGAACCTGCTGCGCGACATCCTGGACAACGGCGTGCGTCGCGACGACCGCACGGGCACCGGCACCCTGGGCGTCTTCGGTCGCCAGATGCGGTTCGACCTGTCCAAGGGTTTCCCTGTCCTGACCACCAAGAAGCTGCATCTGCGCTCGATCATCGTCGAACTGCTGTGGTTCCTGCGCGGCGAGACGAACATCGCCTATCTGAAGGACAACGGCGTCCGCATCTGGGACGAATGGGCCGACGCCGAGGGCGAGCTGGGTCCGGTTTATGGCAAGCAGTGGCGGTCGTGGACCGCGCCTGACGGCCGCGTCATCGACCAGATCCAGAAACTGGTCCACGGGCTGAAGACGAACCCCAACAGCCGCCGCCACATCGTCACCGCCTGGAACCCGGCCGACGTCGACGACATGGCCCTGCCGCCCTGTCACTGCCTGTTCCAGTTCTTCGTCGCCGAGGGCAAACTGAGCTGCCAGCTGTATCAGCGCAGCGCCGACGTCTTCCTGGGCGTGCCGTTCAACATCGCCTCCTACGCCCTGCTGACGATGATGCTGGCGCAGGTCGTGGGGCTGGAGCCGGGCGACTTCGTCCACACCTTCGGCGACGCCCACCTTTACCTGAACCACCTCGAACAGGCCGAGCTTCAGCTGACGCGCGAGCCGCTGCCGCTGCCCGTCATGCAGATCGCGCCCAAGACCGACCTGTTCGCCTTCGACCTGTCGGACTTCACGCTCGACGGTTACGAAGCCTGGCCGCACATCAAGGCGGCCGTGGCGGTCTGATGACCCTGTCCGATCTTCAGGCCGATGTCCTGCGTATTTCCGACATCTACGCCGCCGAACACGCTATCGACCGTGACCGCGACTGGGCGCTGCTGAAACTGCAGGAAGAGCTGGGCGAACTGACCGCCGAACATCTGCGTCTGACCGACCGGGCGCGTGGAACGCCCGACCCGACGGCCCTGGGCGACGAGGCGGCGGACGTGCTGGGAATGCTGCTGATCTATTGCGCCCGATCAGGCGTCGATCTGGAGCAGGCGATGCAGCGCAAATGGCTGAAATGGCTGGAACCGCGCCGGGGCGATGCGGCATGAGCGCGCCCATCATTTCTCTGGTCGTCGCGCGCGGCTCTAACGGCGTCATCGGCCGCGACGGCGATCTGCCCTGGCGGCTGCGCTCGGACCTGCAGCGTTTCAAGGCCATCACCGTGGGCAAACCCTGCCTGATGGGCCGCAAGACCTGGGAGAGCCTGCCGCTGAAGCCTCTGCCCGGTCGCCTCAACATCGTGCTGACGCGCGACGAATCCTACGAGGCCGACGGCATGGCCAAGGGCGCCCTGGTCTGCGCCACGCTGGACGAAGCCATAGAGATCGCGCGCGAGACAGCTGAGGAAGACGGGGTGGACGAAATCTGCGTCATCGGCGGCACGGCCATTTTCGACGCCGCCCTGCCCCGCGCGCGCCGGCTCTATATCACCGAGGTCGATGCCGCACCCGAAGGCGACGCCGTCTTTCCGACGTTCGACGAAACGGCCTGGGTCGAGGTATCGTCGCAATCCCATCCGGCGGGCGAGAAGGACGATCACCCCTTCACCTTCCGTGTGCTGGACCGCCGTTAAGGAGACATTCGAATGTACGTCACCACGACCAACGACCTGCCCGGCTTTCGCGTCACCCGCCATATCGGCCTGGTGCGCGGGGTGACGGTGCGTTCGCGCAACGCCATTTCCGACGCCATCGGCGGCGTGCAATCGATGCTGGGCGGCCGCGTCGGCGCCTATGTCAAACTGGCCGAAGCCGGGCGTCAGGAAGCCTATGACGAACTGGTCAAACACGCCGAGGCGCATGGCGCAAACGCCATCCTGGCGGTCCGCTACGACGCCACCGAGATCATGCCGGGCGTGACCGAAGTGCTGTGCTACGGCACGGGCGTCATCGTCGAGCCGGCCTGACCGGCTCGACGACGTCGAGGCCTCAGGACAGGCTCATCAAGGCCGAACGCTCGAAGTTCTGAAGATCGTCGGTGCGGCCGTCGCGGATCTTGGCCACCCATTGCGGATCGGCCAGCAGGGCGCGCCCGACGGCGACCAGATCGAACTCCTCGTTCTCCAGTCGCCGGATCAGCCCGTCCAGCGACGCCGGCTGCGACGCCTCGCCGCCGAAAGCCGCGATGAATTCGCCGTCCAGCCCGACCGAGCCGACTGTGATGGTCGGCTTGTTCGTCAGCTTCTTGGCCCAACCGGCGAAGTTCAGGTCCGATCCCTCGAACTCCGGCTCCCAGAACCGACGCTGCGAACAGTGGAAGACATCGACCCCGGCGTCCGACAACGGCGTCAGCCACTCTTCCATCTGGTCGGGGGTTTCGGCGATGCGGGCGGCGTAATCCTGCTGTTTCCATTGCGACAGACGAAGGATGACGGGAATGTCCTCGCCGACGCCCTCGCGCACCGCCTTGACCACCTCGACGCCGAAACGGGCGCGGTCGGGTATGGTGGGACCGCCCCAGCGATCTTCACGCGCATTGACCCCGCCCCAGAAGAATTGGTCGATCAGATAGCCGTGGGCGCCGTGAATCTCGACGGCGTCGAAGCCCAGATCGCGGGCCGCGCGGGCCGAACGGCCGAAGCCTGCAATGGTGTCGGCGACATCCTCTTCGGTCATCGGTTCGAACTTGGTCTTGCCCGGCGCGGTCATGCCGGAGGGGCTGTCGACCTTGCCCAGCGGCGTCCAGTCGGCGCCCTGACCGCGAGCCGAACCGACGTGCCAGATCTGCGGCGCGATCAGGCCGCCGGCGGCATGAACCTCGTCCACCACGCTTTTCCAGTGCGGCAGGGCCTCGCCATGAAACACCGGCACATTGACGTCGTTGCGCGCCGCCGGCCGGTCGATCACCGTGCCCTCGGTCACGATCAGCCCGACCCCGCCCTCGGCCCGACGCCGATAATAGGCGGCGACGTCGGACGTCGGCACCCCGTTCGGAGAAAACGACCGCGTCATGGGCGCCATGACGATGCGGTTGGGCAGGGTCAGACCCTTGACGGTGAACGGGCGAAACAGGGCGTCGACGCTCATATGAGCTCCTTGCGATTGGTAAGATCCAAGGTGGCCAATGAGGTTGCGTTTGAAAACCCTGCGCCCGTCCGATTTTTTCTAAAGATCGAGAGCAGCAGCGATCCGACCGGCGATATCACCGAACCGTTCTGCGATTGGCCCCGACGGATCGGCGACGACTGGGGGAAGGCCCGCATCACCTCCTTCGCGCAACGCCGCGTCCAGCGGCAGATCGCCCAGATAAGGGATCGACAGACGCCGGGCCTCGGCCTCGGCCCCGCCCCGCCCGAAGACGTCCCCGCTCATATTCTCGATCAGACCCAAGGTCGGAACATTGACGCGCTGGAACAGCGTGTGCGCCCGACGCGCATCGGCCAGGGCCACCTCCTGCGGGGTGGAGACGACGACGGCGCCGTCCATCGGCGTCTTCTGGATCAGGGTCAGTTGAACGTCGCCCGTTCCCGGCGGCAGATCGAGGACCAAGACATCCAGCGGTTCGGCGGGCGTTCCCCACCGCGTCTGGGTCAGCATCTGGGTGATGGCCTGGGACGCCATCGGACCACGCCAGATCATGGCGTCGTCCACCTTGGTCAGCAGGCCGACGGACATCGCCTTCAGACCGTGGGCGACGTGGGGCACGATGGCCCCGTCCTCATAGGCGGGCTGGCCGCTCAGACCCAGCATGGTCGGCAGCGAGGGTCCATAGACATCGGCGTCCAGAATCCCGACCGAGAGCCCCCGCGCCGCCAGAGCGGCGGCAAGATTGACCGCCACCGTCGACTTGCCCACCCCGCCCTTGCCGCTGGCGACGGCCAGGACGCGGCGCACATGAGCTGGACGTTCGACCGCCACCGGCGCCTTGGCCCGCCCCTGGTCGACGGCGGCCTTCGACAGGCCAGCGGTGCGCGACGGGCGTCCGACAGGCTGATCCGGCTTCGCCTCGGCCGTCAGAATGACCGAAACCCGCGCCATGCCCGGCAGGGCCCTCAGCACGGCCTCGGCCGCATCGCGAACCGGGGCATAGGCGGCCGCCTGGCTGCGATCGACCTCCAGCGCGAAGCCGGCGCGGTCGTCGGCTACGACCAGGCCCTGAACCAGACCTGCGGCGACCAATCCCTGGCCCGACACGGGGTCGATCACGGTGTCCAGGGCGGCGATGACGGCGTTGCGTTCGACCAAGGCGGTCTCCAGAAGACTTGCAGGCGACAAGGGCGGCGTTCTATCGCCCTCGCACCCGTCTCGCGAGCCTCGATTTGTCCCAGCCGCCATCAGTCACCCTGCTCGCCGGCCCGACCGCCTCGGGAAAGTCCGCGCTGGCGCTGCAGATGGCGCGCGAGAACGGCGCCGTCATCGTCAATGCCGACAGCCAGCAGCTCTACGCCGACCTTCGCATCCTGACCGCCCGGCCCTCGCCCGACGAGGAAACGCAGGCCGATCATCGTCTTTATGGCGTGGTCGACGCGGCTGAGGCCTGGTCGGTCGGCAAGTGGAGCCGCGCGACAGTCGAAATCCTGTCCGGCCTGCGCGATCAGGATCGCCCGGCCATCGTCGTCGGCGGAACCGGCCTTTACTTCATGGCCCTGACGCGGGGCCTGGCCGACATACCGGCCGTTCCGAACGCCGTGCGCGACACGGTCGAGACGGCGTTCACCGATCAGGGCGAACAGGCCTTTCGCGGCCGATTGGCCGATGTCGATGCGGCGGCCGCCCACGCCATCGAACAGGGCGACCGGCAAAGGCTGGTGCGCGCCATGAGCGTGCACGCCGCCACCGGCCGCGCCCTCAGCGACTGGAAGGCCGCGACCCGGCCGCTGCTTGATCCGGGCGCATGGACGGGTCTGGTGATCGAGCCGGAACGTCAGACCCTCTATGACAACTGCGACCGGCGCGTGGACATGATGATGGATCAGGGCGTCCTGGACGAGATCGATCGCCTGCTCGCCCGCCGTCTGGCCCCCGCCCTGCCGGCGATGAAGGCGGTGGGCCTGCGCGAACTGGCCGCCTATCTGGGCGGACAGACGAAACGGGAGGACGCCGTCGCAGCCCTGAAACAGGCGACACGGAACTACGCCAA
The DNA here is from genome assembly GCA_963515305.1 of uncultured Brevundimonas sp. Lineage (GTDB taxonomy): Bacteria > Pseudomonadota > Alphaproteobacteria > Caulobacterales > Caulobacteraceae > Brevundimonas. The sequence goes on along the minus strand of CAUPWX010000003.1, from coordinate 64,839 downwards.
GCGACAGCTGACCTGGTTTCGCAATCAGACGGCGGACTGGCGTCGCGTCTGAGCGGTCGGCGCACAGGGCGCTTGGAAACCGCGCCCGACACGCCTATATTGAACCCGTCCGGTTTCGGCCGGACTATGGCGATAAACGCGCTTGTAATAAGCGGACCGGACCCGGGTGCGATTCCCGGCGGCTCCACCATTTCTCCCCGTGTTATCGGCGGAGCAGCATGGGGCCGACTAGCATCGACGGACGTGTAAAGAAGATTGCTTTCGCTCGTCCTGGCCCACCGTATCGGGCCATTTTCTAACTGCGAACGATAACTTCGCTGGAGAAGTCGCTCTCGCCGCGTAATGCGGTTCGAGTGATTTCGAATCTTAAGTCCTAGGGGTTCAGATCCTTGGGCGGGGCCCGTCGGGGGGCCTGGCAACAGAACCCCCGGCACTTTCCCCAGCATGATCGACGGCGTGGAACAGAAACCCGTCGCTTTACCGTCATTGCGCCTTTCGCCCGCGCCCCGGCGCCGCTATCAGTCGCGCTCTGTTGCGAGGTGACGATGAGCGACCAGACCCCTCCGGTCGATGAGATGCAGTACGAGCGGCTGGCGCATGAGGCGCTCCGCGGCGTCATGCGGGCTGCACTGCAGCGCGTGCTGGCCGAAGGCCTGCCGGGCGCCCACCACTTCTACATCACGTTCAAGACGCGCGCCGTCGGCGTCAGCGTGCCGCCCGACATCCTGGCGAAATATCCCGAAGAAATGACGGTGGTGCTTCAGCACCAGTATGACGACCTTCGCGTCGAGGACGAGCGGTTCTCGGTCAAGCTGCGCTTCGGCGGAATGCCCAAGAGCCTGGTGATCCCCTATTCGGCGGTCACGCGCTTCTACGATCCCAGCGTCCAATTCCTGCTGCAGTTCGAAGAGCCGGAACTGCTGGACGACGTCGAGGACGAACCGACGCCGCCGCAAGAACCGTCGCCCGTTTCGGACGGTCCCAAGGTCGTTTCGCTGGACCAGTTCCGCAAGAAATAGCGATCAGTCGCGGCGTGGATAGGAGCGGATCATGATCCGCTCGCGTTCGCCCTCGCGCCGTTCGACCAGCAGGCGCGCCACCTGGGCGTCGTCGTGAAACAGATAGCCCTTGATGGAATCCAGCAGGGCCTTGGCCAGGTTGTCCAGATCCATCCAGGGCGGCTCTCCCACGTGCTCCATGCGGATTTCCACGACGTGGTCGCCCCAGGACGGCCGCGCGCCGCGCCATTCCTTGCGCATGAACTCATAGACCAGCGGCTTGTAGTATTTGGCCTGGGTCGTCAGACCGTCGATGACGATCTCGACCGCATCGCCATCCTCACGCGCCCGCACCTTGCCGGTCCCGATCCAGCCGGCGGTCAAGGGCGTGCCTCCCCGGTGCAGACGGCCGGCGCCGGGTCCAGAAGCCGAGCCGAGCGGATGGCGACGGGCGCAACCAGTTGCTCCTCGACATCGGCCGGCATCCGCTGAATGCGGCGCGCGACTTCCAGACCCTGGATCACCGTGCCGAAGGCGGCGAACCCCTGGCCGTCTGGATTGCGCCCGCCCCCGAAATCCAGACTGGGCGTGTCCTCGGTGACGATGAAGAAGCTGGACGTCGCCGTATCCGGCCCATCACGCGCCATAGAGACGGTTCCGGCGCGGTGACGCAGGCCGGTGTCGCGCGTGCGCTCGAGCACTATGGGCGGGCGCGAGGCGTCGTCGCTGCCGCGCGGTGTGGCGGCCTGGATCACGTCAATAGGATTGGGACTGGCGGTATTGGTCGCACGAACGACGGTGCGGAAAAAGCTGCCGCCGGCATAGTCGCCGAACACGACATAGCCGATGAAGTTGCAGGTGCTGACCGGGGCCGCCTGCGCGTCCAGCGCCAGCACGATGCGGCCGGCCGAGGTGTCCAGGGCGACGCGCGGGCGCTGCGGATCGGTCGGCGTGGTCGCACAGCCCGCCAGGACCAACGACACGCCCGCCGCGATCGCCTTTCGTCTCATGCCCGCCCCCTCGCCTTGCCCTGCATGACGACCGTGCTACACCGCCGCGCAACCCATCGCCACGCCTGAGAGACGAGATTCCACGCATGAGCAACGTCCGCACCGAAACCGACACCTTCGGCCCTATTGAAGTCGCCGCCGATCGTTACTGGGGCGCGCAGGCGCAACGTTCGCTGGGCAACTTCAAGATCGGCTGGGAGAAACAGCCCCTGCCCGTCGTGCGCGCCCTGGGCATCGTCAAGCGGGCGGCCGCCGAGACCAACCGCGACCTGGGCAAGCTGGACCCGGCCCTGGCCGACGCCATCGTCAAGGCGGCCAACGAAGTCATCGAAGGCAAGCTGAACGACCACTTCCCCCTGGTCGTCTGGCAGACGGGCTCCGGCACTCAGTCGAACATGAACGCCAACGAGGTGATCTCGAACCGCGCCATCGAGATTCTGGGCGGCGAGATGGGCTCCAAGAAGCCGGTCCACCCGAACGACCACGTCAACATGAGCCAGTCGTCGAACGACACCTATCCCACGGCCATGCACGTCGCCTGCGCCGAACAGGTGGTCAACGACCTGATCCCGGCGCTGAAGCATCTGCACGCCGCGCTTGAAGCCAAGTCCAAGGCCTGGGCGCACATCATCAAGATCGGCCGCACCCACACCCAGGATGCCACCCCCCTGACCCTGGGCCAGGAGTTCGGCGGCTATGCCCAGCAGGTCGCCAACGGCATCGAGCGCATCGAACAGACGCTGCCCAAACTGATGGAACTGGCCCAGGGCGGCACCGCCGTCGGCACCGGCCTGAATGCCCCGGTCGGCTTCGCTGAAAAGGTTGCGGCCCAGATCGCCGAGATCACCGGCCTGGCCTTCACCACGGCGCCGAACAAGTTCGAGGCCCTGGCCGCCCACGATGCGATGGTGTTCAGCCACGGAGCGATCAACACCGTCGCAGCCTCGCTGTTCAAGATCGCCAATGACATCCGCTTCCTGGGTTCTGGCCCGCGTTCGGGCTTGGGCGAGCTGGCCCTGCCGGAAAACGAGCCGGGTTCGTCGATCATGCCGGGCAAGGTCAATCCGACCCAGTGCGAGGCCCTGACCCAGGTCTGCGTCCAGGTGTTCGGCAACAACGCCGCCCTGACCTTCGCCGGATCGCAGGGGCATTTCGAGCTGAACGTCTACAACCCGGTCATGGCCTACAACTTCCTGCAGTCGGTGCGTCTGGTCGCCGATGCGGCCATCAGCTTCACCGACAACTGCGTCGTCGGCATCGAGGCGCGCGAGGACAACATTGCGCGCGGCCTGAACAACTCGCTGATGCTGGTCACCGCCCTGAACGGCAAGCTGGGCTATGACACCTGCGCCAAGATCGCCAAGACCGCGCACAAGAACGGCACCACCCTGCGCGAGGAAGCCGTCGGCGGCGGCTATCTGACCGACGCCGAGTTCGACGAGGCGGTTCGCCCCGAGAAGATGATCTCGCCAGGCTGATCGGCCGCTCGATCAGCATCATCCAGAAGCGCCGATGTCCTGCGGATGTCGGCGTTTTTTGCGTCAGGACTTGTCGCGAATGGTGCGACCGACCGGCGCCAGCGCCAGTTTGGCTAGCTCCAGATCCTTGAGCGCAAAGGGTATGCCGACGATCGAGACGAACTCGACCACGGCGATCATCAGGTGCGACAGGGCGATGTACCAACCGGCGAAGACGAACCAGAAGACGTTCAACACCAGGCCCAGACACCCCGCCACGGGATGCGCGTCCTGCCAGACCACTTCGCGCCCGAACGGCCAGAAGGAATAGCTGGCGATCCGCCAGGCCGCGAACGTCCACGGCAAGCCCACGACCGTCACCCCCAGGATCGCCCCGCCGATCAGCCACAGCAGACCGGACAGCCAGCCGCCGAGAACGAACCACAGGATGTTCAGGATCAGACGGACCAAGGCTGCCTCCAGCGTCACCATATGTGACCCTGCTCCTCATATCGAAAAGGCCCCGCCTGCGACAGCGGGGCCCTCGTCTTCAATCAGCCGGATCGAGCCTAGTGGGGCTTTTCGGTCCAGCGCGCCTTGGCGTCGTCCTTGGTCAGGTTCAGGTGAACGTTCTTGTCGTCCACCGACGCGACCCAACTGACCGGGATCATGTGATGTTTGAACCCGCCTGCGAAATCCAGCTTGGCCAGTTCGATCTGGTCGCCCATGACGTGATCGACACGCCCGACGTGACCGCCGTCCGAACCGACGACTTCCAGATGTTCCTTGATCAGCGCTACGTCGACCATGTCTGTCTCCAATCCTTTGGTTTTCCTTGCCGTTGAAAACGTCGGACAGCTGGCCCGGTTTCAAACGGCGGCGCTTGTTTCCAAGGCTCAGGTGACAGCAGGCGGCTGAAGGCGGTAAGGAGGGCGAACCTCTCCCACGGTTGGAAAACTGGCAATGCGGCGCATCGGATCGGCTTTTGTCGGCCTCGTCATGGCCTTGGCTATGGCTGGCTGCGGCACGCTGGATCGGCCGACGGGGCCGCTGCGGATCGCCGACGGCACGCTGATCAAGGCCGAGGATCCCCGCATCCGCAGCAACGACAGCGCACGGCTGGAGCAGTTCACCCAGGAGATCGGCGGGCGGTTGAGAGCCGATCACCCCACCTCGATCCTGGCCTTGTCCGGGGGCGGCGCCAACGGCGCCTATGGCGCAGGCCTGCTGGTCGGGTGGAGCGAGCACGGCGACCGCCCGGCCTTTGACGTGGTCACGGGCGTCAGCACCGGCGCCCTGGCCGCGCCCTTCGCCTTTCTGGGATCGGACTGGGACGATGAACTTCAGCACGCCTACACCAGCGGCGGGGCCAGCAATCTTCTGAGCTGGCGCAGTTTCGCAGCCTTCCTGAATCCCAGCCTGTTCTCCTCGCAGACGCTGAGAAAGCTGGTCGACGATAATGTCAGCCCCGAACTGATGCAGGCCGTGGCCCGCGAACACGCCAAGGGCCGACGCCTGCTGGTCGCCACGACCGACCTAGACAGCGAAGAGACGGTCATCTGGGACATGGGCCTGCTGGCGACCCAGGGCGACGAGAACGCGCGCGAACTGTTCAAGGAGGTGCTGGTCGCCTCGGCCAGCATTCCAGGCGTGTTCCCGCCGGTCCTGATCGCGGGCCTGCAGGACCACGATCAGGTGGTTCTGGAGATGCACGTGGACGGCGGCGTAAATACCCCCTTCTTGGCCATCCCCGAAGACCTGATGCTGTGGACCCGTCCGCGCGACGAGGGGCGGGTCGGCGCCCTCTATGTGATCGTCAATGGTCAGACGGGGCGCAACGACGGGGTCACGCCCGGCCGTCTGTCCGGCATCCTGTCACGCACCTACGACAGCATGAGCAAGGCCTCGCTGCGAACGCACCTGGCCATCACGACCGCCTTCGCCCAGCGCAATGGACTGGATATGTCGCTGTCGGCCATCCCGGACAATGTTCAGGCCTCCAGCCTGAAGTTCGATCAGGAAACCATGACGGCCATGTTCGAACTGGGTCGCCAACGCGGACGCGGACCCGACGCCTGGACGCGCCTGGATCAGAAACAGGCGGACCAGCCCTTCATCCCGCAGACCCGTGTGGACGAGGCCGAGGTTCCCGCCGTCTTGGCGCCGCCGAAACCGTCCGCGCCTGCCGCCGACGCCGAGACGCCGAAGACCTGATCGTGGGCGACGTCGTCAATCTGAACCGCATCAAAAAGACGCGCGCCAAGGCCGAGCAAAAGGCCGGGGCCGCGGCCAACCGCATCCTTCACGGTCGCACCAAGGCCGAGAAACAGGCCGCCGAACTGGAACGCGCCCGCGCAGACCGGCTTCTGAACGGCGCCAGACGCGATGCGCCCCCCGCCGACGACTGAGCGTCAGGGTTTGGGCGTTACGTCCTGGGCGTACGGATCAGCATGACCTGTCCCAAAAGCACCAGGGCCAGGCCGATCAAGGCGCTCCAACCAAAGCGCGCGCCTTCGAATACCACGGACACCAACATGGCGATGGGCGGCGTCAGGGCGGAAATATAGCTGGCCAAGGCATAGCCCCGCTGGCGCGCGATGGTGAAATACAGGCCGAACGCGATCACCGACCCGAACAGCGACAGGTGCAACAGCGACAGCAGATAGGCGGGCGTCGGCTCGATCCGCCAGGTCACGCCCGTCGCAACGCCGTAAACCGCCAGCATGGCCGTGCCATAGGCCATCGCCCAGGCCGTCGCCGCCAGAACCGGCGCCCCGGCCTGCTGACCGCGCCAGGCGAACCAGTTGCCCAACGCCGAGGCCATCACCGCCGTCAGAGCCAACGCCACGCCCATGACGGGGTTCGCGCCCGCACCGGCCGCCGCCATCTGCCCATAGGACAGGACGCCCACCCCGATCACGCCGCACACCGCGCCCAGCCAGGCCGTCGGCGCCGCCCTCTGTCCGGCCAGAAACCGAAACAGGACCAGGTTCACAAAGGCCAGGGCAGCAAAGATCACCGCCACGACGGCCGAAGCCACCTGTTCTTCGGCCGCGTAGACGAACCCATAGCTGACCGCGAAGACGAAGGCCCCCTGACCGATGGCCGCCAGATGCTGGGCCCGCGTCAGCCTCACGGGCCGCCGCGTCAGGGCGCAGAAGGCGAACAGCACCGCCGCCGCCAGACCAAACCGCCAAACGATCGATACAACGGCGTCCACCGGCCCCAGCTGCAGGGTGATGGCGTACCAGGTCGTGCCCCAGATCAGGGCGCACGCGGCGATGGCGAAAATGGCGAAGGGGCGGCTCAAACTCGATCTCCCGGCGGACGCCGCCTCGCTTATCACCCCGATGCGTCGCCCGCCCCTCACGTCTTGCGCCCGAGTGTGACACACTGGCCGCCAAACAGGAGATCGCCATGCGAACCGCCGCCCTTGTTCTGCCCGCCGCCCTCGTCCTGGCCGCCTGCGCCGCTGCGCCGACACCCCCGTCGCCGCCGACGCTGACGACCGGCACGACAGCCGTGCACGTGACCGCCCTTTATCGCGAGCGGATCATGCTGCCCCCCGGCCATGTGCTGACGGTCCGCATCGAAGATGTCAGCCTGGCCGACGCCCCGGCGCGCGTCCTGGCCGAAACTCGGGAAACCCTGAGCGGCGCGCCCCCTTATTCGGTGACCCTGGGCCTGCCCACGGCCCAGATTGATCCGCGTCATACCTATGCCGCCCGCGCCGAAATCCGCGATCCGGCCGGAACCCTGATCTTCACGACCGACACCCGCCATGGCGTCCTGACGCAGGGCGCCCCGGCCTCGGCCGAGATCGTGCTGAAGTCGGTGCGTTGAGCGGGCTGACCAAACGTTCGGTCGCCCTGGCGGGTCACGCCACCTCGGTCGCCCTGGAGCCCGAGTTCTGGGCCGTGCTGGACCGCATTGCGGCCCAGCGCAATCTCAGCAAGGCTCAGCTTCTGGCCGAGATCGACGCCGGTCGCGGCCGGCGTCCGCTGGCCTCGGCATGTCGCCTTCTGGCTCTGGCCTGGGTCGCGGATCAAGGTCGGCCTATAGAGGTCGAAGCCCTTCAAGTCTGAAGCCTGTCGCCCTATCGACAGTCGGGGCTATTCGCCGGGTCGCAGTCCTTGGTGGCTGCCGTCGCCGTCTCACTCTGCTCCAGACCGATGAAATCGACGTCAGCCTTTGGCGCGCCCCGCATCTCCACCAACACGACCCACACGGCCAACACCGCAAACATCGCCGCCATCCCCACGGTGAAGGCCAGCCAGCCGGATCGTCCGGACCGGCGGCTGTCACGCGACCGCGCTTTTTCAATGTTCGTCGTGCGCTGCATCGAAGGGGGAACCGGCGGTCCCAGCCGCAGGTTCCGAGGTTTCATTGTGGCGACAGCCCTGACATTGCCTTTCGGTCCCCTTATGTTCCTGCCTCGATTCTGCCAGACACCCCTGAACCACGGATAGTTCTTCGCCTGTGACCGATGTTCCCGCCCCCCGCATTTCCGACCTCGCCCGCGCCCGCGCGCCCGAGGAGGCGCAGGCGCGCGACTATCTGAACGGCCTGAACCCCGAACAGCGCGAGGCGGTCGAGACGACCGAGGGGCCGGTTCTGGTCCTGGCCGGCGCCGGCACGGGCAAGACGCGGGTGCTGACCACGCGCCTGGCCCACATCCTGGCCACGGGACGCGCCAAGCCGTGGGAGCTGCTGGCCGTCACCTTCACCAACAAGGCGGCGCGCGAGATGCGCGAGCGGATCACCCATCTGATCGGTCCGTCGGCAGAGGGCCTTCGCTGGCTAGGCACCTTCCACTCCATCGCGGCCCAGATTCTGCGCCGCCATGCCGAACTGGTGGGGCTGAAATCCACCTTCGCCATTCTGGACACCGACGACCAAGAACGGGTGCTGAAGCAGCTGTTGGAAGCCGCCAACATCGACACCAAACGCTGGACGCCCAAGTCGCTGAGCGGCCTGATCGACCACTGGAAGAACCGCGGCTGGACGCCCGAAAAGCTGCCGCCCGGCGAAGATTTCGCCAATGGCAAGGGCCAGGGCCTGTACGCCGCCTATCAGGCGCGGTTGCGCGCGTTGAACGCCTGCGACTTTGGCGATCTGCTGCTGCACAACATCACCATTCTGTCGCAACACGCGGATCTGGCGGAGGAATATCGCCGACGCTTCCGCTACATCCTGGTCGACGAGTATCAGGACACCAATGTCGCCCAGTATCTGTGGCTTCGGCTGCTGACGTCCTCAACCGGCAACGTCTGCTGCGTCGGCGACGACGATCAGTCGATCTATGGCTGGCGCGGGGCCGAAGTGGACAACATCCTGCGGTTCGAGCGCGACTTCCCCGGCGCCAAGATCGTCAAGCTGGAACGGAACTATCGCTCGACCAGTCATATCCTGGGCGCGGCGTCCGGGCTGATCGCCGCCAACCGCGACCGTCTGGGCAAGACCCTGTGGACCGAGGACGATAGCGGTGACAAGGTGCGCGTGCGCGGCGTCTGGGACGGCGAGGCCGAGGCCCGGCTGATCGGCGACGAGATCGAGACGGCCCGTCGCCCCCACGCCGGTCAGCCCGGCCTGAAATACAAGGACATGGCCATCCTGGTCCGCGCCTCGTTCCAGATGCGGGCGTTCGAGGAACGGCTGGTCATGCTGGCCGTCCCCTATACGGTCATCGGCGGCCCGCGCTTCTTCGAGCGGGCGGAAATCCGCGATGCTCACGCCTATCTGCGTCTGATTTTGTCCGAGGACGACGACCTGGCTTTCGAACGGATCGTCAATGTGCCCAAGCGGGGCATCGGCGACACCAGCGTCCAGAAGGTGCTGCAGATTGCGCGCGAACACGGCCTGTCCGCCCTGACCGCCGTGCGCGGCCTGATCAACACCGACGAACTTCAGGCCCGCACCCGCACCGCCCTGTCCAACTTCGTGCGCGACATCGACCGCTGGCGCGCCCTGTCCGCCGACACGCCCCACTGGCAGGTCATGGAGACGGTGCTGGAGGAAAGCGGCTATACCGATATGCAGAAGGCCGACCGGACCTCGGGCCAAACGCGTCTGGAAAACCTGAAGGAGCTGACGCAATCCATGCAGCAGTTCGAGACACTGCAGGCCTATCTGGAGCACGTCTCGCTGGTCATGGATCTGGAGCGCGCGACCAGCGACGATCCCAATGGCGACGGGGCCGTGCAGATCATGACGCTTCATGGCGCCAAGGGGCTGGAGTTCCCGCTGGTTTTCCTGCCGGGCTGGGAGGAAGGCGTCTTCCCCAGCCAGCGCAGCATCGACGAAAAGGGCGAAAAGGGCCTGGAGGAGGAACGCCGCCTGGCCTACGTCGGCGTGACCCGCGCCAAGCAGGATGCGCGGATTTCCTTCGCCGCCAACCGCCTGGTCTATGGCCGCTGGACCTCGCAACTGCCCAGCCGCTTCGTCGACGAACTGCCCATCGCCCACGTCGATCCGCAATCGGACACCGGCTATTACGGCGCTTCGTCCGGCATGAAGGAGGCCAAGAGCCGTTGGGACGACGCGCCGTCGTTCGGAAGCGGCTATTCCTCGCCCGGCTGGAAACGCGCCCAAAGCTTCACCGCCGCACAGACGCCGGCCAAGATCCCCGCCCGCAAGGCCGTGATCGAAGGCGACGGCCGCCTGATCGCCACGGCGGACCCAAAATCCAGCTCCGGCTGGAAAAAGGGCCAGCGCGTCTTCCACCAGAAGTTCGGCTATGGGAACGTCCGCGTCGTCGAGGGCAACAAGCTGGTGGTGGAGTTCGAAAAGGCCGGCGAAAAGCGCGTCATCGACAGCTTCGTCGAGAAGGCCTAACCCAGACATCCTTCCAGCAGACGGAGCCGACCATGGCGGGCCTCAAGGACAAGCGCGGTTTCATCGACAAGGACCGGATCGACCTGTCGGAGCGTCAGTCCGTCGAATACTGGATGAAGCGTTGGGGCGTGACCCGCGATCAGATCACGACCGCCCATCGCAAGGTCGGCCGCATGACCAAGGACATCGCAGCGGAGCTGGGCAAGAAACGCTGATTCCGCGCCCTATCGACGGCCTCGCATTCCCTCCCAAAGCGTGACCGCCAGCAGGACCGCCGTCGAAATCAGGCTGAGTTGCAGCGGCGACAGCGGCGCAACACCCGACAAGGTCGCCACGGACAGCAGCACCAGAAGACCGCAGCCGGCCAGGCGATCCACCGACCAACGCCCCCACACGCTGTAGGCGGCCAGCGAGGAACCGAACAGGAAGATGCCCGGACCGCCCAGAATGGCGGCGACCATATGCGCCTCGGCATGGCCCAACGGATGGGCCAGCACGAACTCGTCTCCGACCGCAGACACGATGATCCCGGCGATCAGCACGATGGGCGCATAGGTGTAGGCGCGTCGCGCAATGGCGCCCGCGTCCCTGGCATGGGCGATGACTTCCGATGCAGCCTCGTGCTTTCGACCGAAATAGAGCAGCCACATCGCGATCGTGGTCAGGAAGCTGGAGGCGAAGGCGGCGATGGCCGCCGCCCGCCACGGCAATTCCGCGAACGTCGCCCCCGTGATCAACAGGGTCTCGCCCAGGCAGATGATGACGAACAGACCCACCCGCTCGGCCAGGTGCGCTCCCTCCACCGTCCAGTCCGACGTCCTGGCGCGTCCCAGGCCCGGCGTCCGGTAGCCCGAAACCGGCCCGGCGTATTCGACGGCCAGCGCGCCTAGCCACCAGATCAATCGGTGCTCGGGTGCGGCAAGCCCGCCCGCCATCCAGAACACGCCGGACAGGACAGCCCAAATCAGAATGCGCTGAAAGTTCGCCGCCAGCACCGCGTCCGATCGCGCAGCCCACAGCATGAACAGGGCGCGGCCCACCTGAATTGCGACGAAGGCGACCGCAAACACCAGCCCCTTCTCACCGAGCGCCTCGGGCAAGGCGATGGACATCATCAGACCCGCCGCCATGATCACGAACAGCGCGGTCCGAACCGGGGTTTGCTCCACATCCAGCCAGTTGGTGACCCACGACGTGTAGATCCAGCTCCACCAGACGGCGGCCAGCAGCATCAGCGCCTGAAGCGCCCCCAGCAACGTGGGATGATGGATCAGCAGGTGGCTGATCTGGGTGATTGCAAAGACGAACACCAGGTCGAAGAACAGTTCGACGAAGCCTACGCGGGCGTGCTCGCCCTTCACCCTTTGACGCAGCAGCGAAACCATCTGGTCTTTCCCCGTTCCGGGAAAACCTAATCCCACGTCTCGACCGCGTCATCCCCGGATCCCGCCCGAGGATGACGGCTATGGCGTGCTCAGAGGTGGATCACGCGCCCATAGGCGTCCAGTGCGGCCTCGTGCATGGCCTCCGACATGGTCGGGTGCGGATAGACGATGCCGTGGATGTCTTCTTCGGTCGCCTCCATCGTGATGGCGGTGACGTAGCCCTGGATCATCTCGGTGACCTCGTGGCCCATCATGTGGGCGCCGATCAGCGCGCCGGTCTTGGCGTCGAAGATGACCTTGACGAAGCCGTCCGGTTCGCCTGCCGCCACGGCCTTGCCGTTCACGCGGAACGGGAAGCGGCCGATCTTGACCTCGCGCTTCTCGGCGCGGGCGGCCTGTTCGGTCACGCCGACCGAGGCGACCTGCGGCTGGGCGTAGGTGCAGCCGGCGATGGGGGAATGGACGTTCGGCGTCTTGTAGCCGGCGATGAACTCGGCGGCGTGAATGCCTTCATGCGACGCCTTGTGCGCCAGCCAGGGCGCGCCGGCGCAGTCGCCGATGGCGAACAGGCCCTTGACGTTGGTCTGGCAGTGGCCGTCCGTGCGGATATGGCCGCGGTCCAGTTCGACACCCAGAGCCTCCAGACCGATGCCGTCGGTGTTGGCGGTGATGCCCACGGCCGAGATGCAGACCTCGGCTTCCAGCGTCTCGGCCTTGCCGCCGATTTCGACGGCGACGGCGACGCCCGATGCGGACTTGGTGACCTTGGTCACCTTGGCGCCGACCTTGAACTTGATGCCGCGCTTCTCGAACGACTTCTTCGCCGCCTTGGAGACCTCTTCGTCCTCGACCGGCATGATGCGATCCACGGCCTCGACGACCGTCACCTCCGCGCCCAGGGCGCGATAGAAGCTGGCGAATTCGATGCCGATGGCGCCCGAGCCGATGACGACGAACGACTTGGGCAGGGTTTTGGGCGCCAAGGCGTCGCGATAGGCCCAGATCTTGTCGCCGTCGGCCTCCAGGCCGATCTGAGGCAAGGATCGCGCGCGCGCGCCGACCGCCAGCATGACCGACTTGGCCTCGACGTTACGCGAACCGCCGGCCTTCAGGGCGACAACGACCTTCGGCGCCGCCGCGCCTTTTTCGAGCTTGGCCGTGCCTTCGATCACCTCGATCTTGTTCTTCTTCATCAGGAAGGCGACGCCCTTGTTCATCGTCGCCGCGACGCCGCGCGAACGCTGGATGATGGCGTCGAAGTCGAACGTCGCGCCCGACGCCGACAGGCCGTATTCCTTCAGGTGGGACAGGCTCTCGAACTTCTCGCCCGACTTCAGCAGGGCCTTGGTCGGGATGCAGCCCCAGTTCAGGCAGATGCCGCCCAGGTTCTCGCGCTCGACGATGGCGACCTTCTGGCCCAGCTGGCTCGCGCGGATCGCCGCGACATAGCCGCCGGGGCCCGAACCGATGACGACGAGATCGAATTCAGCAGCCATTAGATCAACTTCTCGATGTCGGCCTTGATGGCCTCGGGTTCTGTCTGCGGGGCGTAGCGGGCGACCACCCTGCCCTCGCGGTCGGTCAGGAACTTGGTGAAGTTCCACTTGATGGCCTGGGAGCCCAGGAAGCCGCGCTTCTGTACAGTCAGCCAGGCGTAGAGCGGATGCCGGTTCGGCCCGTTGACCTCCACCTTGTCGAACAGGGGAAAGGACACGTCGAAGCTGGTGGCGCAAAAGGCGGCGATCTCCGCCGCCTTGCCCGGCTCCTGATTGCCGAACTGGTTGCAGGGAAAGCCCAGCACCTCGAACGGCTGGCCGGCGAAGTCCCGATGCAGCGTCTCCAGACCCTCGTACTGGCCGGTGAAGCCGCATTTGGACGCCGTATTCACGATCAGCAGCGCCTGACCGCGATAGCGGTCCAGCGCGACATCCGTGCCGTCGATGGCGCGGGCGGAAAAGTCATAGACCGAGGTCATGACCAACCCGTCCCCTACGCCAGCATCGCGACGGGATCTTCGATCAACGGCTTGAACGCCTGCAGGAAGCGGGCGCCGGTCGCGCCGTCGACCACGCGGTGATCGCAGGTCAGGGTGACGGTCATCACCGTGGCCGCGACGACCTGGCCGTCCTTGACGACCGCGCGCTGTTCGCCCGCGCCCACGCTCATAATGCAGCCCTGCGGCTCATTGATGATCGAGGTGAACTGCTTGATGCCGAACATGCCCAGATTGGAGACCGAGAAGGTGCCGCCCTGGAACTCTTCAGGCTTCAGCTTGCGGTCGCGGGCGCGCTTGGCCAGATCCTTGGACTCGGTCGCGATCTGAGCCAGGCCCTTGGTTTCGGCCTTCTTGATGATCGGCGTGATCAGGCCCCCGTCGATGGCGACGGCCATAGAGACGTCCGCGTTGTGATGCATGGCGATGCCTTCGGGCGTGTAGGAGGCGTTCGCCTCCGGCACGGCCTTCAGGGCCAGGGCGGCCGCCTTGATGACGAAGTCGTTGACGGAGACCTTGATCCCCTGCGGCTCCAGCATCTTGTTGACCTTGGCGCGCACGGCCATCAGCTGATCGATCTCGACGTCGATGAACAGCGGGAAGTGCGGCACGTTCTGGACGCTGTCGACCATGCGACGCGCCACGGCCTTCTTCATCCCGTCCAGCGGGATCAGGTCATAGCTGCCGTCCGGGATGCCCATCTGCGCCAGCGACTGGGCCTTGCGCGGCTCGGCGGCGGTCTGGGCGGCAGGCGCGGACGATGCAGCGGCAGGCTGGGTCGAACCCTTGCCGGCGGCCTCGACGTCGCGCTTGACGATGCGGCCGTGCGGGCCGGTGCCCTTGATCGACTTCAGATCGACGCCGTTCTGGGCGGCTATGCGACGCGCCAGGGGCGATGAGAAGATGCGATCCCCGCCAGACGTCTTGTTGTCCGCCTTGGGCGCGGGCGCGACCGGCGCGGCCGCAGCCGCAGCCGCAGCCTTCGGCGCTTCGGCGGCCGGAGCCGCTTCGGCCTTGGGGGCCTCTTCCACCGTGGCGGCCGGCTTGGGAGCCGCAGCGCCACCCTCGTCCTTCAAGCGGGCGATGGGCGTATTGACCTTCACGCCTTCCGTGCCTTCGGCGACCAGGATGTCGGTGATTTCGCCCTCGTCGACGGCCTCGACTTCCATCGTGGCCTTGTCGGTTTCGATTTCGGCGATCACGTCGCCGGCGGACACGACGTCGCCGACCTTGACGTGCCATTTGGCCAGCACGCCCTCCTCCATGGTCGGAGACAGGGCCGGCATCAGGATATCGGTCATGCCATCACCTGCTTCACGGCCGCGACGATCTTGTCCACCCCGGGCAGCGACAGCACTTCCAGATTGGCGGCATAGGGCAGCGGCACGTCTTCCTGGTGAACGCGCAGCGGCGGCGCGTCCAGATAGTCAAAGGCGTGTTCGATGACGCGGGCCACGACCTCGGCGCCGACGCCCATCGGGCCCCAGCCCTCTTCGGCCGAAACCAGGCGGCTGGTCTTCTTGACGCTCTCGACGATGGTTTCGTGATCCAGCGGACGCAGGGTGCGCAGATCGACCACCTCGGCCTCGATGCCTTCCTCGGCCAGCTTCTCGGCGGCCTGAAGAGCGAAGCCGACCATGCGGCTGTGGGCGGTGATGGTGACGTCCTTACCTTCGCGACGAACCTTGGCCTTGCCGATCGGCAGGACGTAGTCCTCGACTTCCGGCACGTCGAACTCCAGCCCGTACATCATCTCGTGTTCGAGGAAGACGATGGGGTTGGGGTCGCGGATCGCCGCTTTCAGCAGGCCCTTGGCGTCGGCCGCATCATAGGGCGCGATCACCTTCAGACCCGGCACCTGGGCGTACCAGGCCGAATAGTCCTGGCTGTGCTGGGCGCCGACGCGGCTGGCGGCGCCGTTCGGACCGCGGAAGACGATGGGCGCCTTGATCTGACCACCCGACATATAAAGCGTCTTGGCGGCCGAGTTGATGATGTGGTCGATCGCCTGCATGGCGAAGTTGAACGTCATGAACTCGACGATCGGCTTCAGGCCCGACATGGCCGCGCCGACGCCCAGGCCGGCGAAGCCGTGCTCGGTGATCGGAGTATCGACGACGCGCTGATCGCCGAACTCCTGCAGCAGGTCGCGGCTGACCTTGTAAGCGCCCTGGTATTGGGCGACTTCCTCGCCAATCAGGAAGACGCGGTCGTCACGACGCATCTCTTCGGCCATGGCGTCGCGCAGGGCGTCGCGCACGGTCGTCTTGACCAGTTTGGCGTCGGACGGGATTTCCGGGTCGCGCAGTTCGACCTTGGGGGTCGACGTCTGGGCCGGCGCCTTTTCGGGATCGCCGGTCTTGCCTTCGGCCGCCGCCTTGGGGGCCTCGGCTTCGGCCGCCTTGGGCGCGGGCGCGGCTGCGCCGTCTTCGCCAGCCAAGCGCGCGATGGGCGTGTTGACCTTCACGTTCTCGGCGCCTTCGGCGACCAGGATTTCCAGCACTTCGCCTTCATCCACGGCCTCGACTTCCATCGTGG
Organism: uncultured Brevundimonas sp.; assembly: GCA_963515305.1. Taxonomy (GTDB): domain Bacteria; phylum Pseudomonadota; class Alphaproteobacteria; order Caulobacterales; family Caulobacteraceae; genus Brevundimonas. The sequence continues at coordinate 48,624 of CAUPWX010000003.1, read as the reverse complement.
CCTTGTCGGTTTCGATCTCGGCGATCACCTGGCCGGCCGACACGGTGTCGCCTGCCTTGATGTGCCATTTGGTCAGCGTGCCCTCTTCCATCGTGGGGGACAGCGCCGGCATCAGAATGTCGGTCACGGATCAGGCCTCCACGTAGACGTCGGTATAGAGCTCGGACGGATCGGGTTCCGGGCTCTCTTGGGCGAATTGAACAGCTTCGGCGACGATCGCCTTGATTTCGTTGTCGATGGCCTTGAGCTCCTCCTCGGTCGCCTTGGCGGCCGACAGCAGCATCTTCAGGTGATCGATCGGATCGCGGGTCTTCTTGACCTCGTCGACCTCTTCCTTGGTCCGGTATTTCGCCGGATCGGACATCGAGTGCCCGCGATAGCGATAGGTCTTCACTTCCAGGATGAAGGGTCCGCCGCCTTCGCGGGCGCGCTTGACCGCACGGGCCGTGGCGTCACGCACCGCCAGAACGTCCATGCCATCCACCTGCTCGCCCGGAATGCCGAAGCTGGCGCCGCGCTGGTACAGTTCCGTGGTCGATGACGAGCGTTCGATGCTCGTGCCCATGGCGTACTGGTTGTTCTCGATGATGTAGATGGCCGGCAGCTTCCACAGCTGGGCCATGTTGAAGCTCTCGTACACCTGCCCCTGGTTCGAGGCGCCGTCGCCGAAATAGACGAAGGCGACCGAATCGTCGCCGCGGTACTTGCCCGCAAAGGCCAGGCCGGTGCCCAGCGCCACCTGGGCGCCGACGATGCCGTGACCGCCGTAGAAGCCGGTCGGCACGTCGAACATATGCATCGAGCCGCCCTTGCCCTTGGACGAGCCGCCGCTGCGGCCGGTCAGTTCGGCCATGACTTCCTTGGGGTCCATCCCGGCGGCCAGCATATGGCCGTGATCGCGATAACCGGTGATGATCTTGTCGTGGCCCTGTTTGACGCTCTCCTGAACGCCGACGGCCACGGCTTCCTGGCCGATGTACAGGTGGCAGAAGCCGCCGATCAGACCCATGCCGTACAGCTGGCCCGCGCGCTCTTCGAAGCGGCGGATCAGAACCATCTCGCGATAGAAGCGAAGCAGGTCTTCCTTGGACGCCGTGGGCGCGTTCGGCAGTTTGTCAGGCGTTGTCGTCTGAGCGGATTTGGCTGGGGCTTTCGCCATCCGGTATCTCCCGGCTAGGCGCCGAGAAGCGACGCCTTCTTATCGTTACGGAAAGGGGCTTTAGCAGCCTTCCTTCCCGGAACGCAAAGGGGTCCGGGTCAAGCTGTAACAATAGTTCAAGTGGCGAGGGCTCTCACCCTTGAACGGGAGCCGCCGATACGCGGATCACATAGTCGCGCGGATCCGAGAAGCCAAGAACCGCTCGTGCACGCTCTTCCAGCAGGTCGCGCGACAGGCTGTCGGTGCGAAGGTAACGCACGCGCGTCTCAAGATCGCGGCGTTGCTCGGTCAGATGCGCCAACTGATCTTCACGCTGGCCCAGCAGCGCATCGCGCGAGGCGCCGCTCAACAGTCCCCGCTCGCCCGTAAGCGCCTGCACGCCAAGGTAGGCGAGCAACAGCAGCAGGGCACAGGACACGCGGTAAGGTTTCATCCGTTCGGGCACTAGAGACGCTCCTTCTGAGCGCGAAAACACAGTTCAGAAACCGTGCCCGAAAATGCCTAACGAATTGTAGCTTGACCGTAAGAAACTCGGCGGAGAACGCTGATTCTCCGCCGACAATTCCTGCCGTCCTATTTCAACAGCATTCCGTCGCCGAAATAGACGCCCTGGTCGCCCAGCATCTCTTCGATACGCAGCAGCTGGTTGTATTTCGCGACCCGGTCCGAGCGCGCCAGCGACCCGGTCTTGATCTGTCCGCAGTTGGTGGCCACGGCCAGGTCGGCGATGGTCGCATCCTCCGTCTCGCCCGAACGATGGCTCATGACGGCCGTATAGCCGGCGCGCTGGGCCATATCGACGGCGTCCAGGGTTTCGGACAGGGTGCCGATCTGATTGACCTTGATCAGGATGGAGTTGGCCAGGCCTTCGCCGATGCCGGCGGCCAGACGGGCCGGATTGGTCACGAACAGATCGTCGCCGACCAGCTGAACCCGGTCGCCCAGACGTTCGGTCAGCAGGCGCCAGCCGTCGAAATCATCCTCGGCCATGCCGTCTTCGATCGAGACGATGGGGAACCGTTCGCACAGATCGACCAGATAGGCGGCCATGCCCTCGGCGTCGACGGTCTTGCCCTCGCCCGCCATCACATATTTGCCGTCCTTGAAGAACTCGGTCGAGGCGACGTCCAGACCCAGGTGGAAGTCCTCGCCCGCCAGATAGCCGGCCGCCTGCCCTGCCTTGGTGATGAAGCTCAGGGCCTCCTCGGCCGAGGCCAGATTGGGTGCGAAGCCGCCCTCGTCGCCGACGTTGGTGTTGTGGCCGGCGTCCTTCAGCTGCTTCTTCAGGGCGTGGAAGATCTCCGTGCCCATGCGCAGGGCGTCGGTGAAGGTTTCCGCCCCCGTCGGCATGATCATGAATTCCTGGATGTCGATCGGGTTGTCGGCATGAGCGCCGCCGTTGATGATGTTCATCATCGGCGTGGGCAGGACACGCGCCGAAACGCCGCCGATGTAGCGATACAACGGCAGACCCGACGAAATGGCGCTGGCCTTGGCCGCCGCCAGCGACACGCCCAGGATCGCATTGGCGCCCAGGCGCGCCTTGTTCGGCGTGCCGTCCAGTTCGATCATCGCCTCGTCGATCCGACGCTGATCCTCGGCGTCCATGCCGGACAGGGCGTCGAAGATTTCGCCGTTCACGGCGTCGACCGCCTTCTGCACGCCCTTGCCGCCCCAGACGTCCTTGTCGCCGTCGCGCAGTTCGACGGCTTCGTGCGCGCCGGTCGAGGCGCCCGACGGCACGGCGGCGCGGCCGAACGAGCCGTCGTCCAAGATCACATCCACCTCGACCGTCGGATTGCCGCGGCTGTCGAGTATCTGGCGGGCGACGATGTCGGCGATGTCGGTCATGGCTCGGCTCTCTGGCTAAGTCTTGAGAAGGGTTCGAGGGGGTTTAGCGGTCCCGCCGCGAATCGCCAATGGTCCCTCGCCCTCGCCGGTTGACCAAGCGTTACAGACAGCCCTCGACCTGCTGGATCGACGGGTCGCCTGCATGGACCTTCATGACCTTGCCGTCGCCGCCGATCTCATAGCGCACCCCGCGCGCCGCCGGATCGGTGACATAGGTCGTCGCGCCGCCGTGCGGCCAGGCGAACAAATCCTCTGCCGGCGCATCCTGATATTTGTGCGGCTGGGCGACGATCGCGCCGCCATAGGCTTGTTTGATCGCCATCGCGGAATCACCGACGCCAAACCCGCGATCCGTCTTGATCGTCGCGCCGCGCGTCAGGGTGATTCGCGTCAGCACGCCGTTCTGGATCATCACCATAACGTCCGCCGGGGCCTTGGCGGGATGGAACTCATCGCAGGTTTCCGGGTCGGGGCCGCCCACGGCGTTCGGCTGCGAGTCCTCGCCCCACAGCTTCACCAGATCGGCGCGCGTCATGCCGATTCGCACCGGGCCAAGACCTTCAGCGGTCAACGCATTGGGATCTGCTGCGGGGATGGCCGGGGATTCGACAGGGGGCGTTGCAGCGGCCGAAGCCGGCGCGACAGGTTCCTGCGTGCGATTACAGGCGGCGAGGGTCAGCAGCGCACAGGCGCTGACGGCGGCGAAACGAATCGTCATGCGGCGTCTCCAATGGAAGCTTCACCGCATTGAACGCACGAAAACGGCGCGCGGGTCACCGCGCGCCGTTAAAAATCGTCATCCGGCCGAAGCCGGGCGCCTGTCGAAGACTAGTCTTCCTTGGGCGTGATGACCTGGCGACCGCGATAGGTGCCGGTCTTCAGGTCGATGTGGTGCGGGCGCTTCAGCTCGCCCGTGTCCTTGTCCTCGACATAGACGTTCGAGGTCAGGGCGTCGTGGGCGCGGCGCATATTGCGACGCGAGGGGGATACTTTGCGCTTCGGAACGGCCATGTCCGTCTCAATCTTCTAAGTCGGGCGCCGCCCAGAGCCGAGGCCTGTCTGGCGCGAAAACAATAGCGGCGGCCCGGAAGAGCCGCCACGCGAGGCGCGGCTTATGCATGAACCGCGCGACGATTTCAAGGCGTTTAAGCGGGCGTCAGCCGACGCACGACCTTGGCCGGATTGCCGACGACCACGACGTCGGACGGCACGTCCTTCGTCACCACCGCACCGGCCCCGATGACGGCGCGATCGCCGACCGTCACGCCCGCCAGGACGATGGCGCCGCCGCCGATCCAGACATCGTCGCCGATGATGATCGGCCGGGCCGTCTCGCATCCGCGACGCTCGACCGCATCTAACGGATGTTCCGGCGTCAGAAGCTGCACCCCCGGCCCGGCCTGGAAGTTGTCGCCGATGCGAATCTCGGCGCAGTCCAGGAACACGCAGTTGGCGTTGGCGAAGGCCCGCGCGCCCATACAGATATTGACACCGTAGTCGCAGAAGAACCCAGGCATGATGACGGCCTTGCCGTCCGCCGCCTTCACCAACTGGTTGACCAGGGCGCTGCGCCGGTCGCGATCCGGCTCGGCGTTTATGGCCACCGTCAGACCTACGGCGCGGGCGCGTCCGTCACGCAGGTCGGGATCGCCCGGATCATAGGGCAGGCCCGCCAGCATCTTCTCGCGTTCGGTCATGCCGCCTCCGTCAAAGATTTCGCCACGGCCTCGCCGATGGCCAGCGAGCTGGTCAGGCCCGGGCTTTCGATCCCGAACAGGGCCATCAGGCCGTCGATGCCATGATGCTCGCGGCCATGCAGTTGGAAGTCTGGCTGCGGTTCGCCCGGTCCATGCAGTTTTGGCCGAATGCCAGCATAGTCGGGCGTCAGGGCGCCGTCAGGAAGGCCCGGCCAGAAACGGCGGATATAGCCCGCGAATTCATCGGCCTTGGCCGGATCGACGGAATAGTCCTCGACCTCGACATAGGCCAGATCGGGACCGAACACCCCCTGCCCGCCCAGGTCCTTGCGGTAATGGGTGCCCAGGGCGCCGGGAATGGGCGGCGGATAGATCAGCCGGTCGAACGGCGCCTTGCCCACCAGGCGGAAATAGACGCCCTTGCCGAAATGACCGGCGGGAATGTCCAGAGCCGGATAGCCCGCGATGGACGCGGCGACCGTTTGAGCCGACAGGCCCGGCGCGGTGACCAGGAGGCGGCTAGTGACGGTCATCGCCCCCTCGCCCCCGACACGGATCGAAAAACCGCCGCCCGGCAGACGTTCGGCGCCCTCGAACGGCGCCGACACCACGACCGAACCACCCGCATCCTCGATCTCGCCCTGCAGGGCCAGCATATAGCCGTGGCTATCGAACAGACCGCTCTCGGGCGACAGGATGGCGGCGTGGGCGTTCAGTTCCGGCTCCAGCGCGCGGGCTTGGGCGCCGGTCAGATGCTGCAAGCCTTCGACGCCGTTCGCCGCCGCCTGTTCGAAGATGGCCTCGATCCGCTCGACCTCGGCCTCTTGCGTCGCCACGACCAGCTTGCCGCACTTCCAGTGGTCGATCTTGCGGCTAGCTAGGAAATCATACAGGGCACGCCGCCCCTCGACGCAGAACTGCGCCTTCAAGGAGCCGGTCGGATAATAGAGGCCACCGTGAATGACCTCGGAATTGCGCGAGGAGACGCCCTGGCCGATGTGGGCTTCCTTCTCCAACACCAGCACCGTCAGGCCCCGTTTCGACAGCGCCCGACCGCAGGCCAGGCCCACAGCCCCGGCGCCCACGACGGTCGCGTCGAAATCGAAACTCATGGCTGTGCGTACCTCCGCCTCGCCTCGGCCTCGAAACAGCCGATCAGCTTTTCCACCGCCCGGTCGAAATTGGCCGACAGCATCAAATCCAGCATTCGCGATTTGAAGGCGAAGTCGATCATGAACTCCAGCCGCGTCCCCTCGGGATGCGGAAAGAACTCCCAGCGGTTCTTCAGATGTTTGAACGGGCCGCGCAACAGGCCGACTTCGACCTTGGGCGCGTTGCGGTCATGGCGCACCCAGGTCGAGAACCGCTCTTTCAGCACCGCAAACCCGACGCCCGCCTCGGCGTCAACGACGCTGACGCCGTCGGCCTCGATTCGGTCGTTCCAGACCCGCATCGTCGTGACCCAGGGCACGAAGTCGGGATAGGCGCGCACGTCCGCGACCAGGTCGGCAAGCTGCTGGGGCGCATACGGGAGGATGCGTGTGACGCGATGAACAGCCATTCGACGCTTAGCGGCGCAGCTGCGCCTCGCGCGCCGCCTTCAGCCGGGCGAAGTCGTCGCCGGCGTGGTGCGACGAACGCGTCAGCGGGCTGGACGACACCATCAGGAAGCCCTTGGCCCGAGCGATAGCCTCATAGGCCTTGAACTCTTCCGGCGTGACGAAGCGGTCGATGGCGGCGTGTTTGCGCGTCGGCTGCAGATACTGGCCGATGGTGATGAAATCGACGCCGGCGGACCGCATATCGTCCATCACCTGCATGACCTCTTCCTTGGTCTCGCCCAGGCCGACCATGATGCCGGACTTGGTGAACTGTTCGGGATCGCGCTCCTTGACCATCTGCAGCAGACGCAAGCTGTGGAAGTAGCGGGCGCCTGGCCGGATCTTCAGATACAGGCGCGGCACGGTTTCCAGGTTGTGATTGAAGACGTCGGGCTTGGCGTCGATCATCACGGCCGCCGCCCCGTCCTTCCTCAGGAAGTCTGGCGTCAGGATTTCGATGGTGGTGTTCGGCGCCTGGATGCGGATCTGGCGCACCACCTCGGCGAAATGGGCTGCGCCGCCGTCCGACACATCGTCGCGGTCGACCGAGGTGATGACAACGTGGTTAAGCCCCATCTGCTGGACGGCCAGACCGACCTTGCCCGGCTCTTCGGGGTCCAAGGGCTGCGGCAGGCCGGTCTTGACGTTGCAGAAGGCGCACGCCCGCGTGCAGGTGTCGCCCATGATCATCAGGGTGGCGTGCTTCTGGCTCCAGCACTCGCCGATGTTCGGGCAGGCCGCCTCTTCGCAGACGGTGACCAGCCCCTTGGAGCGGACGATGTCCTTGGTGGCGTTGTATTGACCCGATCCCGGCGCCTTGACCCGCAGCCAGTCGGGCTTTTTCAGCACGACCGATTCCGGCCGGTTCTGTTTTTCCGGGTGACGCAGCTCTGACGGCTTGCGCTGCAGGGTGTCGATCAGGGTGACCATGGCCGGTATTTCGGCCTTCCGCGCCCGGAAGGCAAGGCACAGCGGGTTACAGAGCGCGACCGAACGGGAACTCACGCGACGTTACGCATCTTTTCAAGATGACCCGGCGTCATTAATGACGGACGCCCGAACAACAGAGAGGGCCGTCCGCGCCCTCCACAGGAGACGCGCTTGCGCCAGGCTTTGGATCCCTCGCTGTACCAGGAAACCCTGATCGACGCCCTGATCGAGGCGCGCGCACGGTTCGGCGACAAGGAAATCCTGGAGGATCAGGATCGCCACCCCCTGACTTACACCGGCCTGATCCGCGCCGCCTTCGTGCTGGGGCGCAAGATCGCGCAGATGACCGAGCGGGGCGAGCGGGTCGCCATCCTGCTGCCGTCGTCTATGGGCGTGGTCGTCACCTTCTTCGGCCTGCACGCCCACGGCCGCGTGCCGGTGATGCTGAACTTCACCGCCGGCGGGGCCAATCTGAAGGCCGCGATCCAGGCCTCGGGCGTCAAGAAGGTGCTGACCGCCAAACGGTTCATCGACCAGGCCAAGCTGGAAGACCTGATCACAGAGTTGAAGACAGTCGCCGACGTCGTCTGGCTGGACGACGTGCGAAAGACCATCGGCCTGCCCGACAAGCTGTATGGTCTGGCCGCCGGCGCGGCGCCCAAGCGATTCCGCGTCAAAACCGATCCCGACGCTCCGGGCGTGGTGCTGTTCACCTCCGGCAGTTTCGGCACGCCCAAGGGCGTCGTGCTCAGTCAGAAGAACCTGGTCGCCAATGCGCGTCAGGTCGCCGCCCATATCGACCTGAAGCCCGAATGGGTCATGTTCAACCCCCTGCCGACCTTCCACTGTTTCGGTCTGACGGGCGGCGTGATCCTGCCGCTGCTTCAGGGCCTGAAGGCATTCGAATATCCGTCCCCGCTGCACGCCAAACAGATCACCGATCTGCTGCCCCAGGTGAACGCCTCGATCCTGTTCGCGACCGACACCTTCCTGAACCAGTACGCCCGGGTGGCTGAACCCGGCGACTTCGCCACGCTGAAGTTCGCGGTCGCCGGGGCCGAAAAGGTGCGTCCCGAAACCCGCGCCATGTTCAACGACAAGTTCGGCGGCGTCGAACTGCTGGAAGGCTATGGCGCGACCGAGGCGTCGCCCGTCATCGCCGTCAACCACCCGGACCGCAACGCCCCCGGCACGGTGGGCCAGATCCTGCCCGGCATCGATTGGAAGATCGAGCCGGTCGAGGGCATCGAGGGCGGCGGTCGCCTGCTGCTCAAGGGGCCCAACGTCATGAGCGGCTATGTCATCTCGGCCGAACCGCTGGCTTGGGACGCGGTCGGCGACGACTGGCTGGACACGGGCGACATCGTCGACGTCGACGCGGACGGCTATGTCACCATCAAGGGCCGCGCCAAACGCTTCGCCAAGATCGGCGGCGAGATGGTGTCCCTGACGGCGGTCGAAGGCATCGCTGGCGCCGTCTGGCCGGAACAGCGGCACGCCGTCGTCTCGATCCCCGACAGCCGCAAGGGCGAGAAGCTGGTCCTGGTCACCGACCACGACGATGCAGAGGTCGCTCCACTGGCCGAGTGGGCGCGCAGCAACGGCGCGCCCGAACTGATCGTGCCCAAGAAGATCGTCAAAGTCGCCGAAGTGCCCGTGCTGGGCACCGGCAAGACTGACTATGTCGCGATCCAGAAGATGGTCGAGGCGGAAAAGACGGCCTGATCCGGGCCGCCTCTTTCTGATCAGCCGATCCGCACGCCGGTCATCGAAATCGAACCGCCGTCGATGCTGTCGTTGAAGAAGCTGACCGGCTCGCCCGGCTCCTGCTGCGCGGCGACATAAAGCACGGGCAGATAGTGTTCGTCGGTCGGCACGCTCATCTGCGCGTCCTCGGCCAGATCGACCCAGTCGATCAGGGCGTCGTGGTCGCCGATGACGAAGGCGTGTTTGACCGCCTCGTTGAAGCCGATCGCCCAGCCATAGGGCGCGGCCCCCGCCTCGCGTTTCCAGGTCCGCAGGTTGTGGACGAAGTCGCCCGAACCGGCGATCACTATGCCTTCCTCGCGCAATGGGCGCAGCGCCCTGGCCAGTTCATAATGCTGGCGCGCCGTCAGGTCGCGGTTCAGCGAAAGCTGCACCACCGGCACGTCCGCCTCGGGCCAGACGTGGGCCAGCACCGACCATGTGCCGTGATCCAGTCCCCATTGTTGCGTCTGGATCGCGCCGGTCAGTTCAGACACCCGGGCCGCCAGGTCGGGCGAGCCGGGCGCGGGATATTGCATTTCGTGAAGTTCACGCGGGAAGTTGCCGAAATCATGGATGGTTTCGGGCTTCTCCTGCGCGGTGACGCCCAGCCCGCGCGTCTCCCAGTGGGCGGAGATCATCACCACGCCACGGGGCTTGCCGATGGCCTGGCCCAGATCACGCCAGGCGGCCCCGAAGGGACCGCCCAGCGCGTTCATCGGCGAGCCGTGGCCAAAGAAGAGGGCGGGCTGGCGCATCGTCTCAGCCGTGCAGCTTCTTGGCCAGTTCGGCGATGTGCCTGCCCTGGAACTTGGCGCCGTCCAGTTCGATGGTGCTGGGCTGACGCGATCCGTCGCCGCCCGTGATGGTCGTCGCGCCATAGGGCGAGCCGCCGTGCACGGCGTCCAGCGTCATCTGCGCCTGATAGGAATACGGCAGGCCGACGACCGGCATCCCGTGGTGCATGAAGAAGTTGTGCAGACCCTGGAAGGTGGTTTCCTGACCGCCATGCTGGGTCGCCGTGGCGGTGAAGGCGCCGCCCACCTTGCCGATCAGGGCGCCCGAGAACCACAGACCGCCGGCCTGATCCAGGAAGGCGCGCATCTGCGAGGCGGCCGAGCCGAAGCGGGTGCCGGCGCCGATGATGATGGCGTCATAGTCCTTCAGGTCGTCGATCTTGGCGATCGGCGCGGCCTGGTCCAGCTTGTAGTGCGAGGCCTTGGCCAGCTCTTCCGGCACCGTTTCCGGCACGCGCTTGATGTCGACGACCGCGCCTTCGATTTCGCGCGCGCCTTCGGCGACGGCATCGGCCATGGTTTCGATGTGGCCATAGGTCGAATGATAGAGGACGAGAATCTTCGGCATCGGGGGGAGGCTCCGTTGAATGACCGGCCGTCATTCGCAACAACGACCGTTGCTAACTTGGCGTGTCATCCGGTTCGGCGCAAGTCCCCGCTTCCGATTTCGGCTCGAACGGACAGACCTCTGCATAAAAGGCCGCAGACCCCGGCGCGGCGCGGCCGTTCTGACGATGAAAGCGATGCTCCATCACCATCGCCTGTTGTTCGATGTTCAGCCCGTCCCAACGGCAGGACGCGGTGGCTTCATAGGCATAGGAGGCCGCCGTGTCCCCCGCCTTCAACTTGGCCCACAGCAGATTGACGCCCTGTTGCGCCTGCCAGACATGGGTCAATTCGTGGATCAGCACGCCTTGAAGGCGGTTCGGCGCGGCGGCCAAGTCCTCGACCAGTTCACGACGTGGCCAGACGATCCAGTCGCGACCGAACCACCGCCCGGCGACGAACGCGCGCCGGAACGGCCAGCCGATCAGACGTATTCCATTCAACCGCAGGGCCGCGCCGAACGCCTCGCGCGCCAGCGCCGCCTCGGCGGACGTCAGGGCGCGAACGCGGAATCCCACGGGCGAACATACTCCCAATGCCAGGGCTCATAGACGTAGGGGACGAAGCCGAACCGGCCCGCATTGGCCACCAGCCAGCGATAGGTCGCCGTGCTCGCCATATATTCGCGGCTGGCCGGCGTGGTCGAATCCACCCCCAGCCCGGGCGCCTGGCCGACGTAGAGGTCGACCGCCGTGCCGGTCCGGTGCGGCGAACACACCGCGCGCCGCAACCCGTCGCAATTGCCCTGCTGGGCGCAGCGCGCGGCGTCGGCCTCCGGGTCGCGAAAACCGGAAAAGATCTGCAATAGCTCCGGGTTCGTCGCCACCTCTGGAACCTCGGCCCGAGCGGCGGCGACAAGACGGCGATAGGCGTCCAGCACATCGCGCCGCAACAGTCGCGTCAGGCGATCGGCGTGCTCCTCCTCGGCGACCAGATAGCCCAGTTGGTTGATCGGCGGCGGCTCGGGGCACAGCCCGCCGACGCGCGCCATCACGAACGGCCGCCGCTCCTGCCACAGGCCGCGAAACACCTGAAAGGCGGCCGCATCCAGCACGCCCGTCGGCGCCAGCCCGTGCGTCTGCTGGAACCCTGCCAGCTGGGATGCGAAGATCGGCGTGCCGGGTCCGCACGTCGTGTGCAATTCCTTTTTAATCAACGGCAGATAGGCCTGCCAGCCCCATTCGGTCGCGCCGAACGGCGCCCACTCCATGCCATAGGCGGCCTCGGCGTTGGCCAGCCCCTGCCCCTGCCAGACGTCGGCGTTGGTGTGGCACGGCCCCGCAGCCCGCGCGACCCCGCCGCAGGCCAGGACGACGCCGAAGGAGAGGACCGCAAGAAAGCTTCGCCACATCCGCACAGAAGGCCCCATGCCGATCGAAGGAGCAAGACAGGAGTGGCCGCCCGCGCGCGGATTAGGCCACGAACCGACTCTGCGGCCGTTGATAAAGCTGCGATGGTGGCGCGGCCCGACTCAACGGGGCTGTATCGGACCCGCCGTATGACCGCTCGATCCGCGCCGTCGCGCACCGCGCCCCGTCGCTCGAACGCCGTCCTGGCGGCCTTCTCCGGGCCCTGCCTGCCGCTGGCGGCCTTCGGCGTCGCCCTGCCCGTCACCCTGCCCGAGTTCTATGCCACCTTCGTGGGGATGGAGCTGGGCGTCGTCGCCGGCGTCTTCATGGCGGTGCGTCTGATCGACATCCTGTTCGACCCCTTCATCGGCTGGGGCATGGACAAGACCCGGACGCGCCTGGGTCGTTATCGTCCTTGGATGGCCATCTCGACGCCGATCCTGATGCTGGCCGCCCTGATGATGTTCGTGGTGGTCCAGCCGGGCGCGGGGCCGATCTATCTGTTCGGCTGGCTGCTGGTGCTCTACCTCGGCTTCTCGATCGGCACCCTGGGCCAGCTGGGCTGGGCGGCCGTGCTGGCGCCCCAATACGATCAGCGCAGCCGGGTCTATGGCTGGTGGCAGGTGTTCAACATCATCGGCGTGATCCTGATCCTGGTGCTGCCGACCGTGGTGGTCCAGACCGGCATCGGAACCTATGCCGACGGCGTGCGGATCATGGGCTGGGCCATATTGATCGCCCTGCCCGTCACCATCGGTCTGGCCATGATCGCCGTGCCCGAACCCGTGACCACCGGCGATCAGCCGCATGGAGGGCTGGGCGCCTATCTGGCGCTGTTGAAGATGCCGACGGTCAGAAAGCTGCTGATCGCCGACCTGCTGCTGGGCGTCGCGCCGGGCATCACCGGCTCGCTGCTGTTCTTCTTCTTCGGCCAGATCAAGGGCTACGACCACAGCCAGGCCGGGCTGTTCATGCTGTTCTATTTCATCGCCGGCCTGTGCGGCGCGCCGATCTGGGCCTGGCTGGCCACACGCATCGGCAAGGACAAGGCTCTGGCGGTCGCCAGCCTGATCTTCGCCGCCCTCTATATCGCGGCGACCCTGGTCCCCGGCGGCAATTTCATGCTGACGGCGGGCGCCATGTTCATCGCCGGCCTGCCCTATGCCGCCGGCCTGTTCCTGCTGCGCGCCATGATGGCCGATGCCGGCGATGAGGTGCGGCTGGAAACGGGCGTGGACCGCACCGGCCTGATGTTTTCCATCCTGTCCGCGACGACCAAGATCGGCCATGTCGTGGCCCTGATCCCCTACCTGATCCTGCAGGCGGTCGGATTCAAGGCTGTACCGGGCGCCGGTGGAAACAGCGATTTTTCGCTGCTGACGCTGCAGGTCTTGTTCATCCTGGTCCCGGGCCTGCTGCTGGCGGCCGCCGCCTGGGTGTTGAAGGGCTATCCCCTGACGCCGAAGCGCCATGACGAAATCCGACTGGCGCTCGAAGCCCGTGACGCCGGAGCCAGGGCATGAAACCCATCGACCGTCTGCTGAGCGTCATGGAACGGCTGCGCAATCCCGAAGGCGGCTGCCCCTGGGACGTGGAGCAGACCTTCACGACCATCGCCCCCTACACCATCGAAGAGGCCTATGAGGTCGCCGACGCCATCGAACGCAACGATCTGGTCGAACTGAAGGGCGAGCTGGGCGACCTCCTGTTCCAGGTCGTCTTCCATGCGCGGATGGCCGAGGAACAGGGCCTGTTCGCGTTCGACGACGTGGCTGCGGCCATCGCCGACAAGCTGGAACGCCGCCACCCTCATGTGTTCGGAACCGAGAGCCAGCGTACGTCGAAAGAACAGACCGTCGCCTGGGAAACGATCAAGGCCGCCGAACGCAAGGACCGCCAGAAACCCGGCGTGCTGGACGACGTGCCCGTCGGCCTGCCCGCCCTGACCCGCGCCGCCAAACTGACCAAGCGGGCCGGCCGCGTCGGCTTCGACTGGCCGTCGACGGACGAGGTGTTCGACAAACTGGCCGAGGAGGTCGAGGAGCTGCGCGTCGAGATCGCCGCCGGCGACAAGGCCAAGGCGCGCGAGGAACTGGGCGACCTGCTGTTCGTCGTCGCCAATCTGGCGCGCAAGCTGGATGTCGAACCCGAAGACGCCCTGCGCGCCGCCAACGCCAAGTTCGTGCGCCGCTTCGGCTTCATCGAGGCTGAACTGGCCAAGGCCGGCCGCACACCTGATCAATCGGACCTGGCTGAGATGGACCGCCTCTGGGACGCCGCAAAGGTCGCCGAGAAGGCCGCTCCTGCAGACTGAACCGGCCTGATGTCCTACGACCTGATCATCTTCGACTACGATGGCGTGGTCGCCGACAGCGAGGTGCTGAACAGCACCGTCATGGCCGAACAGCTGACCGCCATCGGCCTGCCGACCACGCTGGACGACGTGCTGGCCGCCTATACGGGCAAGCGTTGGCGCGACAATCGCCCGGTGGTCGAGGCCGCGCTGGGCCGCGCCTGTCCCGACGACTTCCACACCACCTGGTTCGCCACCTGTCGTCAGCGTGCGCCGCATCAGCTTCAGCCGGTGCCGGGAATGATCGACTTCGCCCGCGCCCGGCCCGAGGCGCGCTGCATCGCCTCGTCCAGCGGCCCGGACTGGATCGGCGTGGGCCTGGACCTGTTCGGCCTGACCGATCATTTCGACGGCTCTGTGTTCACCGGCCTGGTCGTGGAGCGTGGCAAGCCCCACCCCGACATCTTCCTGCACGCCGCCGACCGCATGGGCGTGGACCCGTCCCGCGTTTTGGTGATCGAGGACTCGGAGGCCGGCGTCACCGCCGGCGTCGCGGCGGGCATGACGGTGGTGGGTCTGTTGGCTGGCGGCCATGTCCGCGACGGCCATGCCGAACGTCTGCTGGCGCGCGGCGCCCACCACGTCACCGACAGCTACGACGGCGTTGCGCGGTTCATGGATCGCTAGGCCGGCTCAGGAATAGCGCAGCTCCTGCAAATCCACTTCCCGGATCAGCTTTCTGGCCGTTTCCTCGTCCAGACGACGCAGTCGCGACAGCCGCCCCAGCTCCTCGCGCTCTGCGGCAAGTCCGGCCATGCGAAGCTGGCGCTCGATCGTGTCGCTCAGCCGGGCCGCCTCCACATCGTCCTCGTCCGTGCGGGTGCGGGTTTCGATGCGCTGGCGATAAAGCTCCATGATCCGCCCGGCGATGTCGGAGTAGAGGTCGGGATTGGCCTTGCCCTCGGCCATGGCGTGGGAGGCATCCTCGACCGCTCGCAGGGCGGCCGAGGCGGCGGCGACGCGGCCGCGATCCTCGTCCCGCTCATGCGAAGGCTCGGGCGGCAGTTCGACCCCCTTCAGCAGCCGCGGCAGCGCGAAGGTCGCCACCAACAGCGAGACGATGATCACGGACGCCGCCAGAAAGATGGCCAGGTTGCGCGACGGCATGGGCGAGCCGTCGCCCAGCACGAACGGCAGCGTCAGAATGCCGGCCAGGGTGATCGCCCCGCGCACCCCGGCCAGGGACATCACCAGCGTCAACCGCAAGCCGACACGCGACGGCGGTTGGCGATTGCGTCGTCGATAAAGCGTCAGCTTCAGCGAGGTCCACACCCAGATGAACCGCAGGGCGGCTAGGGCGGCGACGATCGCGATCACATAGACGGCCAGCCACCAGATTTCGGGCCGGCTGGTGCCGCGCACCACCTCGGCCGCCCGCGACAGAATCGACGGCATCTGCTCGCCCAGGATCACGAAGATGATGCCGTTGGCGACGAACTGAACCGTGTCCCAGACCACGCTGCGTCGGATACGCGTCATGGCCATCGACTGGCCCGGAATGGCGCCGCGCTCGGTGAAGCTCATGGTCACGCCGGCCGCAACGGCCGCCAGAATGCCGGACGCCTCCAGCTCTTCGGCGATCAGATAGGCGGCGAAGGGGATCAGCAAACTGACCAGGATTTGCGCGCCGACATCCTCGCCCCAGCGCCGACTGATGGCGGTCTTGGCGTAGCTGATGGCCATGGCGCTGGCCACGCCGACCGCCACCCCGATCAAGGCCAGCCAAAGAAAGGTGCCGACCGCATTGCCGATGGAAAAGGCGCCCGTGGTCGCTGCGATCACCGCGATCCGCATACAGGTCAAGCCTGTCGCGTCGTTCAGCAGCGACTCGCCCTCCAGAATATGCATCAGCCGCTTGGGGATCGGCGCGCGCGCGGCGATGGCCTGGACGGCGATGGGATCGGTCGGCGACAGGATGGCCGCCAGGGCGAAGGCCACCGGCAGCGGCATCTCGGGGATCATCCACCAGATCAGGAACCCCAGCCCCAGAACGGTGAACAAAACCAGCCCCAGCGCCAGTTCCAGGATCACCGCCCGGTCGCGGAACAGGTCTTCCTTGGGAATGCGCCACCCGTCCAGGAACAGCAGCGGCGGCAGGAACAGCAGGAAGAAGATGTCCGGCTCCAGATCGACCGTCGATCCGGTGATCAGAACCAGCGCCGCCCCCAGCCCGATCTGAACCAGCGGCAGGGCGATGCGCGTCATCCGCGCGATCGAACCCGACACCACCACGGCCAGAAGCAGAAGCAGTATGGTCTCGATCAGATGCATGGATTCAGCCGACTAGGTCAGGATACAGGCGCTCGAATCGCCCCAACGCCGCAGGGTGCAACCGGACCGTGACGTGAGTACGGCCAAGCTCGTCCGTGTCGCGCGTCGTCACCCGGCCGTGCTCGTAAAGCCAGGCCAGCGCCTCTCCCTGCTGTGGGTCCAGCGTCAATCGCGTCTCGGGATCGTCGTCGATCAGGCCGGCGATGATCTGGCGCAGGGCGTCGATCCCTTCACCGATCCAGGCCGACACGGCCACCGCCTCGCCGTCCCTGGCCAGGCGTTCGGCCTGCCCCAGAACGGCCTCGCGCGCGTCGTCGTCCAGCAGGTCGATCTTGTTCCAGACCTCCAGCACCCGCCGGGTCTTGCCCTCGGGCGTCTCGATCTGTTTCAGCACCGTCTCGACGTCCTTGGCCTGGGCGTCGCTGTCGGCCGAGGCGATGTCGCGCACGTGCAGGATCAGATCGGCCTCCCCCACCTCTTCCAGGGTGGCGCGGAAGCTTTCGACCAGTTCGTGCGGCAGGTCCGAGATGAAGCCCACCGTGTCCGCCACGATGGCCGGGCGGCCCTGCGGCAGACGAATCGTGCGCTGGGTCGTGTCCAGCGTGGCGAACAGCAGGTCCTTGGCGAAGACCTCGGATCCCGTCAGCCGGTTGAACAGCGTCGACTTGCCGGCGTTGGTGTAGCCCACCAGGGCGATGGTCGGGAACGGCGCCTTCTGTCGCTGCTTGCGGTGCAGACCCCGGGTGCGGCGCACCTCTTCCAGCTCCGCCTTCAACCGCACGATCCGGTCGGCGATCAGGCGCCGGTCCAGCTCGATCTGGGTCTCGCCGGGGCCGCCGGTCGAGCCCGTGCCGCCGCGTTGTCGTTCAAGGTGGGTCCAGGTCCGCACCAGGCGCGAACGTTCGTAATCCAGCCGCGCCAGTTCGACCTGCAGCCGGCCTTCCTTCGTCCGCGCACGGCGTCCGAAGATTTCCAGGATCAGGCCGGTGCGGTCGATGACCTTCACCTCCCACGCCTTTTCCAGATTGCGCTGCTGCACAGGGGTCAGGGCGTCGTCGATGATGGCCACATCGGCCTCGGCCGCCCGCATCAAGGCAGCCAGTTCGTCCACCTTGCCCGATCCGAACAGCGTCGCGGGCGCGACCTTGCGGACACGCACGATCTCCTCGCCTCTTATGTCGAGGTCGAGGGCGCGGGCCAGACCGGACGCCTCCTCCAGCCGTTCTTCGGCTAGACGCGGCGAATCCGACCGTCCGTCGGGGTGGATGACGACCGCCCGCTGAACCGGGGCGGCGTGATCAATAAGCTTTTGGGTCAATCAGTCTTCTTCGGCGTCGGGCTCGTACAGTTGCACGGGCGCGGACGGCATGATGGTGGAGATGGCGTGTTTGTACACCAGCTGGGACTGGCCATCGCGGCGCAGCAGCACACAGAAGTTGTCGAACCAGGTCACGATGCCCTGCAGCTTGACCCCATTGACCAGGAAGATGGTCAGCGGCGTCTTGGTCTTGCGGACCGAGTTGAGGAAGGTGTCCTGAAGGTTCTGACGTTTGTCTTGCGACATGGCAGGTTGTTCCTGTTCTTTGTTGTTCGTCGCCGTTTGAACGGCGCGGGGCCGATACGGCCGGCCCGACCTTAACCGCCGTGCGCCCGCCGGGGCAACGGCCTAAATGGCGTCTCGCCGAGCCTGTTCAAGATAGACCTGGCGAAGACGGGTGGCGATCGGACCGGGCGCGCCGTCGCCGATCCTGACCCCGTCCAGCGACACCAGCGGCATGACGAAGGAACTGGCGGCGGTGACGAACACTTCGCGCGCGCGTTTGGCCTCCTCGACCGAGAAGGGCCGCTCATCCAGTTCGATCCCCTCTGCGGCGACCAGTTTCAGGACGGCCTCTCGCGTGACGCCGCGCAGGATGTTGGCCTGGACGTCGCGGGTTCTCAGCCGCCCGTCTTCGTCCACGATCCAGGCATTGGTCGACGCGCCCTCGGTCACCAGTCCCATTTCGTCGTACATCAGGCATTCGTAGGCGCCGCGTTCGCGCGCCGCCTGTTTGGCCAGCACATTGGGCAGAAGCCCCACCGTCTTGATGTCGCAACGGCCCCAGCGAATATCGGGCAATGTCACCCCCGCCGCGCCCTTGGCCGCCATCCGCTCGCCCTTGGCCACATCGATCCGTTTGGCGGTCACGATCACGCTGGGCGCGACGTCGTGTGGAAAGCCGTGGTCGCGTGGGGCTGTGCCGCGCGTGACCTGCAGATAGACGATGCCGTCGCGCACCCGATTGCGGCGCACCGTTTCGCGCAGCACGACGCCCAGCGCCGACGCCGTCATGGGGATTTCGATCTTCAGTTCGCCCAGACTGCGGTTCAGCCGCGCCATATGGCCGTCGAAATCGGCCAGCCGACCGCCCATGACGGACCAGACCTCATAGACGCCGTCCGCGAACTGAAACCCCCGGTCCTCGATGTGCACCACCGCCTGCCCGTGCGGACGATAGGCGCCGTTCACATAGGCGACGTGCGACATCAGGCCGGCTCGTCGTCATCGCCGCCGCGCGCGGGCGAGACGCCCAGCGACTTCAGCTTTCGGTGCAGCGCCGACCGCTCCATGCCGATGAAGGCGGCGGTGCGCGAGATATTGCCGCCGAACCGCATGATCTGGGCCGCCAGATATTCCCGCTCGAACACTTCGCGCGCCTCGCGCAGCGGCAGGGCGATGGTGCGCTCCCCGCCCAGGTTAGCCGCCCCGCCGTTGGAGGTCGCGACCTCCTGCGGCAGCATATCGGCGGTGATCGTCTCGGCCGGATCGCCGGTCGCCAGGATCAATAGGCGTTCGATGTTGTTGCGCAGCTGGCGGATATTGCCCGGCCAGGGATGCACCTGCAGCACCGCCACCGCGTCCTCGCCCACGATGCGTTTCGGCAGACCTTGCGACGCGCTGATCGTCTCGACGAAATATTCCACCAGTTCGGCGATGTCCTCGCGCCGTTCGGAAAGGGCCGGCACGCGGATCGGCACCACGTTCAGACGGTGGAACAGATCCTCCCGGAACCGCCCTTCGGCGATCTCGACCTTCAGATCACGCGAGGTCGAGGTCACCACCCGCACATCGACCTGAACGTCCTGTTCGCCGCCCACGCGGCGGAACCGCTGGTCCACCAGAACACGCAGGATGCGGCTCTGGCTTTCGCGCGGCATATCGCTGATCTCGTCCAGATACAGAGTGCCGTTGTGGGCGCGTTCGAACACGCCGATCTTGCGCGGCCGGCCGTCCTGCCCCTCTTCGCCGAACAGTTCGACGTCCAGACGTTCCGGCGTCATGCCGGCAGCCGAAATGGCGACGAACTCGGCGCGGGCGCGCGGGCTGCCCTCGTGGATCTGGCGCGCCACCAGCTCCTTGCCCGATCCCGCAGGCCCGGCGATCAGGACGCGGCTGTTGGCCTGGGCCACCTTGGCGATCGTGCTCCGCAGCGCCTGCGCCGCCTGGGATCGGCCAATCAGGCCCGACGGCGTCATGGTCTGGGCGCGCAGACGACGGTTCTCGCGCTTCAGCGTCGCCGCTTCGATGGCCCGCTCGACCACGACGACCAGCCGGTCCGACTTGAACGGCTTTTCGATGAAGTCATAGGCGCCGCGCTTCAGCGCCGTCACCGCCGTCTCGATATTGCCGTGGCCCGAGATCATCACCACCGGCAGGTCGGGGTCCAGTTCCTTGACCACCTCCAGCAGTTCCAGCCCGTCCAGACCCCCGCCCTGCATCCAGATGTCCAGGATGGCCAGCGACGGTTTGCGCGCCCGGATCGCGGCCAGGGCCTCGTCGGAGTTGGCGGCGACGCGCACCGCGTGACCCTCGTCCTCCAGCAGGCCGGAAACCAGATCGCGGATGTCGGCTTCGTCGTCGACGACCAGAATGTCGGAACCGGTTGGTCGCATCTTGCCTCGCTATTCGGCGGCGACGGTGTGGAGCCTGCGCTCCACGCCGTCCCCGGCCTTGCCGTGGGGTTTCAGGGGGAAGATCATGCACACGCGCGCGCCGCGCAGCGTCTGGGCGTCGGCCAGTTTCAACTCGCCGCCGTGGTCCTCGCAGATGCGTTTGACGATGGCCAGGCCCAGGCCCGTGCCTTTCTCGCGCGTCGTGACATAGGGTTCGGTCAGTCGGTCGCGGTCGCGCGTCGGCAGGCCCACGCCGTCGTCCTCGACCGCAAATATGGCCGCGCCGTCTTCGATGGTCAGCGAGGCGATCACGCCGGGATCGTCGGACGCCGGATCCTCGCCTGCCGCCAGACGACGCGCCGCCACGGATTCCCCGGCGTTCTTCAAGATATTGATCAACGCCTGGCCTACCATTCGCCCGTCGCTGTCCAGCACGGCTTTGGGCAGGGGATCGACGATATCGACCACGATATCCGGCGCAGCCACCCGTTGGGCGAACACAGCCTCCCGCAGCATTTCGGCCGGGTTTTCGGGCGCAAAGCGCGGCGCGGGCATCCGGGCGAAAGCCGAGAACTCGTCCACCATCCGGCCGATGTCCCCCACCTGGCGAATGATGGTGTCGGTGCAACGGTCGAAGATCTCGACGTCCTCGCCGATCCGCGCCCGGTATTTGCGTTTCAACCGCTCGGCCGACAGCTGGATCGGCGTCAGCGGGTTCTTGATCTCATGGGCGATGCGGCGGGCTACGTCGCGCCAGGCGGCGTTGCGCTGGGCCGTGACCAGGCGGGTGATGTCGTCGAAGGTCAGCACCATTTCGCCACCCTGCCCGCCTTCGATGCGAACGCGCAGCCGCCGGGTGTCGCCGCCCCGACTGACGTCGATATCCTCTTCGATATGGGCCTCCGCCCGCCGCACCAGATCGCTCAGTTCCGGCGACAGGGCGGCCAGTTCGTGCCCCAGAACCTCGGCCTCTTCGATGTGCAGCAGTTGCAGGGCGCTGTCGTTGATGGCGGACACCCGGCCGCGCCGATCCAGACCGATCACCCCGGCGCTGACGCCCGACAAAACGGTTTCGATGAAATGGCTTCGATCCTGCGCCTCGTCGCTTGCGGCTTTCAGCGCCGTCTGCTGGGCCTGCAGGTCGCCGGTCATGCGGTTGAAGGCGTCCGACAGGGTGGCGATCTCGGCGGGGGCGCCGGCGCTGTCCACCCGGGCGTTGAAGTCGCCGCCCGCCACCTGTCCCGCCGCCTTCACCAGCCGGCCGATGGGCGCCGATATGCTGCTGGCCGCCGACATTCCCAGCCAGACCGCCCCCACCAGCACCAGCAGCGCCGTCTCCAGATAGCTGAGAATGAAGGCCGACTGGATTCGCGCGCGGCTTTCCTGCGCTTCGCGATAGGCCTGGATGGACTGATCCGAGGCGTTCATCCGCGCGATCAGCCCGTTCTCGAGCGGCCGCACCAGATAGAGGAAGGCGTCGCCATAGGCCGGCAGGGCGATGATCGAGCGCACCGTGTCGGGGTTCTGCGTCACGTCCGTGGGCGGCTTCCCGTCCTGGGCTGCGGCCTCCAGATAGGTGCGCGGCGGCGCCAGATAGGGCGGCGCGCCCGGCTGTTCGGCGCGCGCCAGCACCTCGCCCTGCCCGTTCACGATATAGATTGCGGGATAGCGGAAGATGTCGCCCACCTGCGCCAGGGCGGCGTTGAACTGAATCCGGTCGCCGAACAGGCCCCGCGCGCTATCCAGCTGTTCGGAGATCGTCACCAGATCGGCGTCCATCGATTCCGCGACGTCGCGGACATAGGCGCGACCGATGATGGCGCCGTTGTCGACCGAGGCGCTGACGTTCTCGCTGAACCACTGATCCACGCCCCGGTTCACCAGCACGCCGAAGACCAGGGCGATCAGCACCGAGGGGATCAAAGCCACCATCGAGAACAGGGCCACGAACCGCAGGTGCAGCCGCGATCCCGCCTCGTCCTTGCTGCGCGCCAGAGCCAGCACGCGGCGCCCGACGATGAAGGCCAGGCCCGCGATCAGCGCCAGGTTGACGACCAGAACGCCCAGGGCGATCTCGCTGCTGGATCCGCGCGGCGCATCGCCGCTGGCGCCAGGCGCCACCGCCACCAGCCAGATCGCCGCCGCCGTGATCGCCACGGCAAGGAAATAGGCCAGGCCGAACCCGGTTCGCGCGCGCTCCGTATCCACCCATCCCCAGAACGATTCGTCGCCCGGCATCTGTCCGGTCGAAGGCGTCAGTGCTGAGGGCGTATCCGTCATGCCACAGCAGTCTCCAACACCTGTGGCGCATTTTCAACAACGGACTTGCTATCTCGTAGAATATCTGGCCGCCACAGCGCGGTCATAGCGGCCTCGACAGACTGCGGGTCGTCGAGCCTGCAAATTCTTGCCTTGGCCTCGCGACGGTGTTGCGGATCGGCCGGCCAAGGCGCCTGTTCGATGTACCAGCCAAGGTGTTTGCGGAACATCTTCAGCCCCAGCGGCAGACCATAGAAGTCGACCGACGCCCGCAGATGTTCGACGACGATGGCCAGTCTTTCGTCAGGGCCCGGCTCGCTCAGCGACACCCCGTCGACCAGCGCCCGCTCCAGATGCGCCGCCAGCCACGGCCGGCCATAGACCCCGCGCCCCAGCATCAGCCCATCCGCCCCCGAACGGGCCAGGGCCTCGCGCGCCTCATCGGCGGTGACGATGTCGCCGTTGACGATGACGGGAATGCCCGCCACCGCCGCCTTGACCGTTCCGACTGCATCCCAGTCGGCCTGTCCGGTGTAGAACTGCTTGCGGGTACGGCCATGCACCGTCACCGCCTTGACCCCGATCTCCTCGGCGCGCCTGGCCAGTTCGGCGGCGTTGCGACTGTCGTCGTCCCAGCCCAAGCGCATCTTGACGGTGACCGGCCGGCTGGTCGCCTTGACCGCCGCCTCCATGATCCGGCAGGCCAGATCGGGCGTCCGCATCAGGGCCGAACCGGCGGCCGAGCCCGTGACCTCCTTGGCCGGACAGCCGAAGTTCAGATCCACGATGTCCGCCCCGGCCTTTTCGGCCATCCGCGCGCCCTCGCCCATCTGTTCAGGATCGCGCCCGACCAGTTGGATCACCGTCAGCGGCAGGCCCGCGCCCACCGCCGCGCGCCGCACCACATCGGGCCGCGCCCGCGCCAGTTCCTTGGCCGCCACCATCTCGGTCGCCACATAGGCCGCGCCCAGTTTGGAGGCCAGAACCCGGAACGGCAGGTCGGTGACGCCCGTCATCGGCGCCATCAGCACCTGGCCGGGCACGGTCACATCGCCGATCTTCAAGGTCTTGGGCATTTGCGTCTTTCGCCGTATCGCAGGGCCGTTCGTCAACCCTGACCACGGCGCTTTGATGTTTCGCGCCGCGACGGCGCACACTATCAAGGCCGCCATGACATTCTCTGGTATCATCGTCGCGGCCGGTTCCGGCTCGCGCGCGGGCGGCGACAAACAGTGGCGCGACCTGGGCGGCAAGCCGGTCCTGCGCTGGTCGGCCGAGGCGCTGCTGAACGCCGGCGCCGACGAACTGATCGTCGTCGTCGCGCCGGGAGCACAAGACCGCGCCGCCCAGGCCCTGCAGGGCTTGTCGCGCTGGCGCGCGGTTTCGGGCGGCGAGGCGCGCGCCGATTCCGTTCGCGCCGGTCTGGCGGCCCTCGCCTGCGGCCCGGACCATCCTGTCCTGATCCACGACGCCGCCCGTCCGCTGCTCAGCCCCGCCGTCGTCGCCCGACTGATCAAGGCGCTGGACACGGCCGACGGCGCCCTGCCCGCCCTGCCGGTCGCAGACAGTCTGCGCCGCGCCGACGCGGATGTGATGGCCGGCGTGGTCGACCGCGACGGCCTGTGGCGCGCCCAGACCCCCCAGGCCTTTTCCCGCAAGACCATAGAAACGGCCTACGCCGCCTGGACCAGCGCCGCCGCCCCCACCGACGAGGCGGTCGTGGTGCAGAGCCACGGCGGCCAGGTCGCCCTGGTCCAGGGCGATCCACGCCTTATGAAACTGACCTATCCCGAGGATTTCGCCATGGCCGAGGCCCTGTTGTCGCAAACGCCCCGCTATCAGAGCCGTATAGGCTCGGGCTACGACGTTCACCGCTGGGGACCGGGCGGCTCGGTCTGGCTGTGCGGGATCGAGGTGCCGCATGACCAGACCCTGATCGGCCATTCCGATGCCGATGCGGGACTTCACGCCCTGACCGACGCCATATTGGGCGCCATCGCGGCGGGCGACATCGGCGACCACTTCCCGCCGACCGATCCGAAATGGAAGGGCGCGTCGTCGGACCAGTTCCTGATCCACGCCGCCGAACTGGTCGCCGCACGCCAGGGGCGGATCGTGAATGTGGACGTCACCCTGATCTGCGAACAACCCAAGGTGAAACCGCATCGCCAGGCCATGCGCGAACGGATCGCCGCCCTGTTGGATCTCCCGCTGGACGCCGTCAGCGTTAAGGCCACCACGACCGAAGGCCTGGGTTTCACCGGCCGAGGCGAAGGCCTGGCCGCTCAGGCCGTGGCCACCGTCGAACTGCCCGCGACCTAGCGCGCCGACATTTCCATCTGGCGGACCAGGGATCCGAACAAATTGACGTAATCGTCCGTCCACGGACGAACGTCCGTCGACGCCAGACGACGCCAGCGCCTGTCGTCGTCGAACCCAGCCATCGCGGCCTGGCTCTTGCCGATCAGCAAGGCCTCGGTGGAGGCCTCGGCCATCTGGCCCTGCCCTTGCCGCTCGATATAGACCTGATGCAGGTGGGGCGCGCCCAGCGCCTGGGCCGCCGCCTCTGCGGGCAGGGTGATCTCAAGATTGCGGTTCGACAGGTGCAGCACCACCACCCCGTCCGGCGACAGCAAGCGCAGATAGCCCCGGATCGCCTCCACCGTCAGCAGATGGGTCGGCACGGCGTCCGATGAAAAGGCGTCGATGATCAACAGATCGTAGGCGCCGGCCGGCTCGCGATCCATCGTCAAACGCGCGTCGCCGATCACCGTCCGCACCGGCCCGTCGGCGCAACCGTCGATGAAGCTGAACCAGCGCGGATCGCGCGACAGCCGGTCCACCATCGGGTCGATCTCGAAGAAGGTCAGTTGGTCCTGCGAACGCTTGTAGGCCGCCATCGCCCCCGAACCCTGACCGACCACGCCCACGCGCGCCCCCTCCAGATGCCGCGCCTGGGTCTGCAGCATCGCCTGCCCCAGCGGGGTCGAGGTGGCGTAGTAGAGGGTCGGCTGGCACAGGTGCGACCGCCCCTGGGCCTGGGCGCCGTGCAGGGTCGTGCCGTGCATCAGCACATTGACCGGCCCGCCCATCAACGGATCGTCGATCTTGGCCACCCGCATGACGCCGAAGAAGCTGCGCTCCGAAAGCGCCCAGTCGTATCCCCGCGCCAAATGATAGCCGGACCAGACGATGGCCCCCAGGACGACGGCGAACAGCACCGCCCGATCCCGCACCAGAAAGGCAAACATGGCGGCGATGCCCAGCACGCCCTGGGCGATGCGGATCAGTTGGGCGTCGGGCACGGCGGCGCGCACATCGGGCGCGTATCGCACCGCCTCCATGGACACCGGCCCCAGAAAGGCGATGACCACCCCGGCGACGCAACAGATGATCTCCCACGGCCGCATTTCACGCCGGCTCCAGGGCCGCAGCAGCGCCGCCGCGACCAGGACGATGGGATATTCCCACACCATGTTGAACACGACCGGCGCCAGCAGGCCGTTGAAGACGCCGCCGACCACGCCGCCCAACGACAGCAGCAGATAGAATTCGGTCAGCCGATCCGGCGCCGGCCGGCGCGCGGCCAGCCGCTGGTGACACATCAGCGCCGTGAAGAAGAAGGCTCCCAGATTGACCGCGAACACCAACAGCCATTCGCCGGTGCGAAACGCGATCAGGGCCGCGCACGCCGCCCCCATCGTGGCCTGAAGCCCCAGTGTCAGCGCCGGGGGAATGGCGGGCCGCGTCTGGAAGGCGATCACGAAGGTCAGCAGATAGAGCGCCAGCGGAATGACCCACAGAAACGGCGCCGACGCCACATCGGTGGTCAGGTGGGCCGTGACCCCCAGCATCAGGCTGGACGGCGCTGCCGCCAGCAGCACCAGCATCCCCTTTTCCCGCCACGCGATCGGCGCGCTGCGGCTCAGCGGCGCTGGGTCCGCCGACCCGACCTCGCGCCGCCGCCAGACCTGGACGCCCAGGCCCACGACCATCAGCACGAACAGGCCGTAACCCGCGCTCCAGCCCCACCGCTGTCCCGACAGGCTGGCCAGCGGCTCGATCACGATGGGATAGGCCAGCAGCGCCAGGAAGCTGCCCAGGTTGGATGCGGCGTACAGGACATAGGGGTTGGCCCCGTCCGCATGGCCGGCGCGCACCCGCGCATACCAGGCCTGCAACAGCGGCGCGGTCGCCGACAGCACGGCGAACGGCGCCCCGATCGACACCGCCAACGTCGCCAGCAGCCACAGCGCCGGCTGGGCCGCGTCCGGGTCGCCCAGCACCCCGCTGATCCGCAACGGCAGGAACAGGGCCGCCAGCACCAGCAGCGTCAGGTGAACCGCCACCTGTCCCCGCATCGTCGGAATGCGCTGCAACAGGTGGGCATAGGCGTATCCGGCCAGAAGCGCCGTCTGGAAGAACACCATCGAGGCGTTCCACACCGACGGCGATCCGCCCAGCGTCGGCAGGATCAGCTTGGCGGCCATCGGCTGAACGACGAACACCAGACAGGCGGAGGTGAAGATGGCGACGGCGAACAGGATCGGTTGAAGGCGATCCGACGTCTGGGCGGCGGGGCGTAACGGATCGACGGCCTCGGTCATGCCTCTGGTTAGAGCGGGGTTCGCAGCCTATGAAAAGACCATGTTTCCCGAAGACATCCAGCGCCTGGCGCAACAGATCGTCGCAACCGCCGGCCAGCGCGGCCTGATGCTGGCGACGGCGGAAAGCTGCACGGGCGGCCTGGTCGCGGCGGCCCTGACGGCCATTCCCGGCTCTTCCGCCGCGCTGGACCGAGGCTTCGTCACCTACAGCAACGAAGCTAAGATGCAGATGCTGGACGTGCCTGAGGCCGCCCTGCTGGCCCACGGCGCGGTGTCGCAGGCGACGGCCCGTGCGATGGCGGCCGGCGCCGTCGCCCGCTCTCGCGCCGCCGTCTCCGTGGCGATCACCGGCGTCGCCGGCCCTGGCGGCGGATCGGATGACAAGCCTGTCGGCCTGGTCCATTTCGCCGCCACTGGCCCAGGCGGCGTCATCCATCGCGAAATGCGCTTTGGCGACATCGGCCGCGACGCCGTCCGTCTGGCCAGCGTGCAGGTCGCGCTTGAAATGCTGGCGGACCGACTGGCGTGACCGGTCCCGTCGTCGTGGATGCGCGCGGCCATCGCTGCCCTGTGCCCAGCCTGCGTCTGATGAAGGCGATGGACGCCGCGCCGGCCGGCACGCAAATCGTGCTTCTGGCCACCGATCCAATGGCGCGGATCGACGTGCCGTTTCTGATGACTCAGAGACACGGCCGGATCCTCGCGGTCGAGGACCACGACGGCCTGCTTCGCCTTACGGTCGAGACCGGCGACTGGCCCGTCGCTCCGACAGATTGACCACGCTGGCCGGTCCGGCCTCGATCATCGCCTCACGCTTCCGCGCAGCCAGCTCCATCTCGGTGGCGAAGGCCCCGCCATAGAAGATGGCGTTGACGTTCCACGACAGCCAGATCAGCAGCACGACCACGGCGCCGACCGACCCATAGGTGGCCCCCAGCGGCGCGATCTGCTCGACATAGATGGCGCACAGCCACGACGACACGACCGACATCAGCGTCGCGACCAGACCGCCCACCACGGCCGGCAGCCAGGCGACCGGCGTCCGATGGCTCATGGCGTAGCGGTAGAGCAGCGTCAGGCCGACCACAAGGCCGATAGCGGGCAGGAAGGTATCCAGCGGCGCCAGGCCGCTTCGACCGGCGACGCCCGCCGCCGAGGATGAGGCGTGGGCCAGGATCCGCACCGTGACAACCGCCCCCGAAACCACGGTGAACAGCGCAAAGGCGAAGACGGCCACAAAGAAGGCCAGCAGGTTGAACTTGAAGAATCCGTGCGGCTCCGTCTCGTCATGAATCAGGTTCAATCCGGCCAGCAAGGCCTTGAAACCCCGATGCGCCGCATAGGCGCCGACGAACAGCGCAAAGGCGCTCTGGGCCGAAACCGTGCGAGCCGAGGCGTTGCTCAACCGGGCGATCTCGTCGTGAAAGATGTTCTGCGCGGCGCTGGGCAACAGGTCCGACAGCGCCGCCGCCTGGGCGCTGACCTCATTGATCGACAGCCCCAGCTTGTAGAAGCCGATCAGGATCGCAATGGCCGGGAACACCGCCAGCAGGGCGAAGAAGGACACCCCGCCCGTATAGAGCATGACGTCGCGGCCCCAGCTTCGGGCGAAGGCTCGCACCGCCAGCCCGCCCCAGAAGCCCATCCAGACCCTGGGCGCCTTCAGCACCGATCGTGTCAGCTGTTCACTCAAGCCGGTCCCCACAACCGTTACTGCAAGCGGCGGAACCTAGCGGATTCCCTCGCGGGTGAAAGTCTCATCCGCGTGAGGACGGACTTTCCCCCAAGATCGAAGGGATTGCGGTCCGATCCAGCGCCGTCCTGACATTGCATCCTTAACACCCTGGTCGCTATGGTCCGCGCGCCTCGCACCCCCGATGGGCGCGGCGGCTTACGGAGACGACCGGCTTGGCTTTCGACGCGCGTGTATTGATCCTGGCGGCTGACGATGGCCGGATCGGGCCGCTCGCCGCCGGTCTGGACGGGTTGGGCTGGCGCACGGTCACGGCGCGCGACATCGCCTCGGCCGAAATGACCCTGAAGGACTTCGCGCTGGAGGCCGCCGTCATCGACATCGACGCCCTGGGCCAGGACGCGGCCCTGCGTCTGCGCGCCGCCGCCGAGCCGCGGCGTCTGCCCATCATGGTGGTCGGAGCCCGTCCCGATTCCGTCGAAGGGGCCGATCTGACCATGTCGGCGCCGCCGCATCCGGCCCAGGCGGCCCTGCGGCTGGAGCAGCTGGGTCGCGCCGCCATCGCCGAGGAAGAGTTCCGTCTTCGCGTCGCCACCTTCGCGGCGCGCGGTGTCGGTCTGGACGCCCGATCTCAGGACGACGGCCCGCTGCGCGTTCTGGCCGCGGGCGTCGCGGACCGCCGCTTCCTGGCCCTGTCCAACGCCCTGACCGCCGCCGGGGTCGAGGTGATCGCCGCCCCCACCCCCTACACCGCCTTCGACTATCTGCATGAAAGCCCGTTCGACGCCGCGGTCCTGTGGGGCGCTCAGGATCACGCCCCGGCCCTGTCCATCGCGGCGGGCATGAAGCGCAACACCCGCCTCTACCACATCCCGCTGATGCTCTACCTGCGCGGCAAGAACGAGATCAGCCTGGCGGAACTGTTCAACCGCGGCTTCGCCGACGTGGCCTCCGTCGATACACCCGAATGCGAAACGGCCGAGCGCATCCTCTCCCTGGCTAGCGCGCACCGTCTTCATCTGGGCATCCGCAAGACGCTGGATTCGGTTAGAACGCTTGAGCTGATGGACCCCGAAACGGGCCTGTTCACGCCTGAACTGTTCGCCAGCCACCTGGCCCGCGTCGCCGAGGCCTCGCGCGCACGCAAGCGCCCGCTGTCGGTCTGTGTGCTGCGTGTCCGCGAAACCGAATCCGTCACCTGGGCGCGCCAGGGCGGCTGGCTGGACCGCGCCATGCCCCAGATCGGCGCGATGGTCTCGCGTCTGGTGCGGGTCGAGGACACGCCCGCGCGTCTTGCCAAGGAGGTCTTCGCCCTGGCCCTGCCCGCCACACACGCCGAACCGGCCCGTCTGGCCGCCGAACGCATCGCCGCGGTGATCGGCTGCACCGCCTTCGACGCCGGTCCCGATCGCTCGCCCTTCGTCGCCGAGTTCGACGTCGGGGCCGCAGAGATGCGCCCCGACGAAAGCGCCGCCGTCCTGCTGGAACGCGCTTCCGCCGACCTGTTCGAGAAGACGCGCTAAGCGCTAGGCGCCCGCCACCCGCGCTAGGTCGGCGGTGATCCGTTCGGCGACCTTCAGCCGCTCTTCCGCCGTGGGCCAGTCGCCCGACACCACGATCTTCTGATCCGGCCTGATCTTCCAGAAGGCCTGGTTCTTCTGGATCAGGCCGATCAGGCCCGCCGGATTGGGGAAGCTGTTGTCGCGCAGCGTCAGCACCGCCCCGCGCGGCCCGATGTCGATCTTCTCGATACAGGCGCGGCGACAGTTGGACTTGATGCCCACGATCTTCAGCAGTTGCTGCGCCTCGTCGGGCAAGGGACCGAACCGGTCGATCAGTTCGGCGGCCATGGCTTCGCGATCCTCGGCCTGTTCGGCGTCGGACAGGCGACGATACAGGCTCAGACGCACATTCAGGTCTGGGACGTATTCCTCTGGAATCAATACGGAAGCCCCGACATTGATCGACGGCGACCACCCCCGATCGACGCTTCCCGCCTCGCCCTTCTCCTTCAGTTCCGCGACCGCGTCCTCCAGCATCTGCTGGTAAAGTTCGACGCCCACCTCGCGGATGTGGCCCGACTGTTCGTCACCCAGCAGATTGCCGCCGCCGCGCTGGTCCAGGTCGTGGCTGGCCAGTTGGAAACCGGCCCCCAGATTGTCCAGCGACTGCAGCACCTGCAGCCGCCGTTCGGCCGACAGGGTCATCGGCTTGACCGGATCGGTGGTCAGATAGGCGAAGGCCCGCGCCTTGGACCGGCCGACCCGTCCCCGGATCTGATAGAGCTGGGCCAGGCCGAACATATCGGCGCGGTGCACGACCAGGGTGTTGGCGGTCGGAATATCCAGCCCGCTCTCGACGATGGTGGTCGAGACCAGCACGTCGTATTCCCCGTCGTAGAAGGCGCTCATCACCTCCTCCAGCTGGGTCGCGCTCATCTGGCCGTGGCCGACGACGAACTTCACCTCCGGGACCTGCTCGCGTAGGAACCGCTCGATGTCCGGCAGGTCCTTCAGGCGCGGCGCGACATAATAGGCCTGGCCACCGCGATATTTCTCGCGCAGCAGGGCCTCGCGCACCAGCACCGGATCCCACGGCGTCACATAGGTCCGCACCGCCAGGCGATCGACCGGCGGGGTGGCGATGATCGACATTTCGCGAATGCCCGTCAGGGCCATCTGCAGGGTGCGCGGGATCGGCGTGGCGGTCAGGGTCAGCAGATGCACGTCGGCGCGCAACGACTTCAACTTCTCCTTATGCTTGACGCCGAAGTGCTGCTCCTCGTCCACGATCACCAGGCCCAGGTCGCGGAAACCGACCTGTTCGGCCAGAACGGCGTGGGTGCCGACGACGATCTCGACCGAGCCGTCCTTCAGCCCCTGGCGCGTTTCCGTCGCCTCCTTGCCCGTCACCATCCGCGACAGCTGGCGCACCTTGACCGGCCAGCCGGCGAACCGTTCGGTGAAGGTCTTGAAATGCTGACGCGCCAGCAGGGTCGTGGGCGCCACGATGGCGACCTGCTGACCCGTCATAGCCACCACGAAGGCGGCCCGCAGCGCCACCTCGGTCTTGCCGAAGCCGACGTCGCCGCAGATCAGGCGATCCATCGGCACGCCCTTGCCCAGGTCCTCCAGCACGTCGCCGATGGCGTTCAGCTGGTCGTCCGTCTCCTCATAGGGGAAGCGCGCGCAGAACTCGGCGAACAGGCCCGGCGGCGGGGTCACGGCCTCCGTCTCGCGCAGCGCCCGTTTCGCCGCCAGGGCGATCAGCCCCTCGGCCATGGCCCGCAGACGCTCCTTGGCCTTGGCCTTCCTGGCCTGCCAGCCCGCCCCGCCCAGGCGGTCCAGTTGCGCGCCTTCGGAGTCGGAGCCGTAGCGAGTCAACAGGTCGATGTTCTCGACCGGCAGATACAGTTTGCTCTCCCCGGCGTACATCAGCTCCAGGCAGTCGTGCGGCGCCTGCTGGATATCCAGCGTCTTCAGCCCCTCATACCGCCCGATGCCGTGATCCAGGTGCACCACCAGATCGCCGGTCGTCAGGGCCGAGGCCTCGGCCAGGAAGTTCGAGGCCCGCCGCTTCTTCCTCGGCCGCGCCAGACGGTCGCCCAGGATGTCGGTCTCGGAAATCACCGCGACGTCGTCGGTGACGAACCCATGCTCGACCGGCAGAACGCCGCGCAGATAGAGGTCCTTCGGCGCCGCCTGAACATCGGCCCAGTCGCGCACAGCGACGATGTGATCCAGGCCGTGGTCGGCCAGCATGGTCGCCAGACGCTCGGACGAGCCTTCGGTCCAGCTGGCGAACAGCACCCGTTTGCCCTCGGCCTTCATCGCCTGGGCATGGGCGGCGACGGCCTCGAACAGATTGACGCTGTCCTGCGACCGTTCGGCGGCGAAGGTCCGGCCCAGTCGACCGCCCGCATCCTCTCCACCGGTCGAAAACGGCGTGAGCCGTCGCACCGCCCGACCCGCCAGCGCCTGGTTCCAGTCGCCGGCGTCCAGATACAGCCGCTTCGGCGGCAGGGCGCGGTTGGCCACCGCGCCGCCCTTCGCTCTCGCCGCCTCGGCCCGCGCGTCGTAGGCGTCGGCGATCAGATCCCACCGCTCGCCCCGCGCCGTCTCGACCTGATTGTCCAGGAAGACCTGCGCCGCATCGGGCAGATAGTCGAACAGCGTGTCCAGCCCGTCGTAGAACAGCGGCAGCCACTGCTCCATGCCCTGACGCCGCGCGCCTTCGCTGATGGTCGCATAGAGCGGATCGTCGCCCGGCGCCCCGAACAGGTTCAGATAGCCGGTGCGGAACCGCGAAATCGCCGCCGCGTCCAGCAGGGCTTCCGACACCGGAGCCAAGGACACGGCCGTCATCTGGCCGGTCGATCTTTGGGTTTCGGGATCGAAGGTTCGGATCGATTCCAGCTCGGAGCCGAACATATCCAGCCGCACCGGTTCGTCGAAACCGGGCGGATAGACGTCGACCACCCCGCCGCGCACCGCGAACTCGCCCCGCTCTGAAACCGTAGAGGCGCGGACATAGCCGTTGGCCGCGAAATATCGCTCCAGCGCCTGAATATCCAGGTCACGCCCGACCTTGGTCTCGAACCCGGCCTGCAAAGTGACCGACTTCGGCGGCGTGCGCTGCATGGCGGCGGCGATGGTCGTGACCACCAGAAGGGGGCCGTCGCCGGGCTTGCGCTGCGCCAGCCGGGTCAGGGTCGCCATCCGCTGGGCGGCGACGCTCGCCGTCGGGCTCAACCGATCGTAAGGCAGGCAGTCCCAGGCTGGATATTCCAGCACTTCAATATCTTGCGAAAAGAACTGGAACGCCTGAACGAAGGCGCCGGAACGTTGATAGTCGCGCGCCACGAAGACGCCGACGCCCCCGGCGGCCATGATCCGCTCGGCCGTCACCAGGGCGTCCAGCCCTTCCGGCGCGCCACCCAGATCGGCGTCGGTCCGCATAACCTGCTGATCCATCAGCCGATGCCCTTGCTGACTTCGGCCGCGACGTGTTCGCGCATGAAGGCGCGGACCTTGGCCATCACTGGCGTTTCGAACTCGGCCGGCGTCGGATCACGCTCGATGATCCAGCCGTAAAGCCACTGGTCCTCTTCGTCGATCAAACGCTCGAACACATCCAGTTCGGCGTCCGTCAGCGTCGGCGCGACCTGATCCGAGAACGGCCCCAGCACCATGTCGGCCTCGCGGAAGCCCCGCCGCCATGAGCGGAACTGGATGCGGCCCAGCCGCTGCTTGCGTTCGGGGGTCATTTCGTCGCCACTTTCGCTTTGGGGACGCGCGTCGATTTCGGCCACAAGAATCCTTGCCCGGTCCAGACTTTCAAACAGGTTGGGTCAAATAGCGTCCCCGGAGCCACTTCGCCACCCGTCATGGTCACGCTATGTTCTCTGACGATGCGCCCGCAGATTCTCTTTCCCCTGTTCGCCGAGGTTTCGACCCTGAAGGGCGTGGGGCCGCGCGCCCTGCCGCTGGTGCAGAAGGTCGCTGGGCCGCTGGTGCGTGATCTGGTCTTCCTCAGCCCCTCGGGCGTCGTCGTGCGCCGCCCGATGCAGGCGGTCGACGCGGTGGACGGCGAGGTCGGCGTCTTCGAGGTGGTGATCGACCGGATGTTCGTCCCCAACCGCCCCGGCGCCCCGCTGAAGGTCCGCGCCAGCGATTCCACCGGCTTCGTGCATCTGGTCTGGTTCGGCGGTTCGCCCCAGCATATCGACCGCCAACTGCCGCGCGGCGAACCCCGGCTGGTGTCGGGCAAGGTCGAACGCTTCAACGGCGAGGTCCAGATCGTCCACCCCGATGTGGTCCCCCTCGACAAGGCCGCCGAGATTCCAGCGTCGGAACCGGTCTATCCGGCGACGCAAGGGTTGACCTCGCGCCAGTTGCGAAAACTGGTTCAGACCGCCCTGACCTCGACGCCCGAGTTGTCGGAATGGCAGGACGCCGCCTGGCTGAAAAAACAGAACTGGCTGTCCTGGCGTGCCGCGCTGGAGGCGCTTCATACGCCCGGCGGCGAACCCGACCTGTCGCCCGACGCCCCCGTCCGTCAGCGCCTGGCCTATGACGAGTTTCTGGCCCACCAACTGGCTCTGGCGCGCCGGCGCCGCGCACGCGAGATCAAGCCCGCCCCCGTCATCGCGCCCGGCGCCCCGTCAGACCATCTGCTGAACGCCCTGCCCTTCACCCTGACGAACGCCCAGGCCCAGGCCGTCGCCGAAATCCGCCGCGATCTGGCCAGCGGTCGCCAGATGGGCCGGTTGCTGCAAGGCGACGTGGGATCGGGCAAGACCGCGGTCGCCGCCCTGGCCCTGGCCGACGCGGCCGCCAGCGGTTTCCAGTCCGCCCTGATGGCCCCGACCGAAATCCTGGCCCGCCAGCACTATGAAAAGCTGGGTCCGCTGCTGGCGACCGCCGGGATCGCAGCGATCCTGCTGACCGGCCGCGACACCAACGGCCAGCGCCGCGAGAAACTGGCCGCCCTCGCCTCCGGTCAGGCCCAGGTCGCCATCGGCACCCACGCCCTGTTCCAGGACGCCGTCCGTTTCGACCGCCTGGCCCTGGCCGTCATCGACGAACAGCACCGGTTCGGCGTCAACGAACGCCAGCGGCTTCAGGCCAAAGGCGATCCGCGTCTGGGCGCCGTGCACCTGCTGACCATGTCCGCCACCCCCATCCCCCGCACCCTGGAACTGACCCAGTATGGCGAGCTGGAGGTCAGCCGCCTGACCGAAAAGCCGCCCGGCCGCACCCCGGTCACGACTGCTGTCCTGCCCCTGGCTCGCATCGGCGAAGTCGCCGCCCGGCTGAAGTCGGCTGTCGAGAGCGGCGCCCAAGCCTATTGGATCTGCCCCCTGGTCGAGGAGTCCGAGGCCATCGACCTGGCCGCCGCCGTCGACCGCTCCGACGACCTGCGCCGCCTGCTGGGCGTCGAGATCGGCCTGGCTCACGGCCAGATGCCCGGCGCAGAACGCGAAACCGTCATGGCCGACTTCGCCGATGGCCGCATTCCCGTGCTGGTCGCCACCACGGTCGTCGAGGTGGGGGTGGACGTGCCCAACGCCTCGATCATGGTCATCGAACACGCCGACCGTTTCGGCCTGGCCCAACTTCATCAGTTACGGGGTCGTGTGGGCCGAGGCTCCAAAGCCAGTTCCTGCATCCTTCTGTACGGCGGCCAGGACGGCGCGCTTGGAGAAACGGCCAAGGAACGGCTGGAGACCCTGCGCCGCACCGAGGACGGGTTTGAGATCGCCGAGGAAGACTTCCGCCTGCGCGGCGGCGGCGACCCCCTGGGCCTGAAACAGAGCGGTTTTCCCGCCTACCGTTTCGCCGACCCCATCCGCCATCGCACCCTGATGCTGGCCGCCGCCGACGACGCCCGCCTGATCATGAACCGCGACCCGGACCTGACCTCCGAACGCGGTCAGGCGATCCAGGTGCTGGAAGAACTTTTCGACTGGAAAGGCCATAAGGCCGGATCCGATTGAACCTCGATTCAACCGATCACCCGGTTCCAGCCGTCAAATGCGACTTCGACGTTTTTCGGAACAATCGCCGACAACTGGCTGTAATCCATGTCGATGTGCAGGTTCGTCAGCACAGCTCGCTCCACATCCGCCGCCGCGATCCATTCCAGCGCCCGGTCCAGATGGGCATGGGTCGGATGGGGTGCATAACGCAGGGCGTCCACGATCCAGACCTGGCATCCAGCCACGGCCGCCAGGGCCGCCTCATCCAGGTCCGACACGTCGCTGGAATAGGCCATATCGCCCAGCCGATAGCCGACCGATCGAATGGGCCCGTGCGCCTGGTCGAAGGTCGTGACCGGGATCGCTCCGCCCGCGCCATCGACCGACCATTTCACGCCATGCGCCGGAATGGTCCGCGCATCTAGCAACGGCGGATACCCCAGCTTCATTTCGAAGATATAGTCGAACCGGTGGGTCAGGGACGCCCGGGTCGCCGCATCCATCCAGGCCGGGATCTGCTTTCTGGCCCGCGCGGCGAAGGTGCGAAGATCGTCGATCCCGTGCGTCTGGTCCGCATGGTCGTGGGTGTACAGCACCGCATCGACGTGGGTCGTTCCGCTGGCCAGCATCTGTTCGCGCAGGTCCGGCGAGGTGTCGATCAGCGCATGGGTCGCCCCGTCCGGCCCCGTCTTGCGCGCCAGCATAGAACAGCGTGTCCGCCGGTTCCTCGGCTCGGCCGGATCGCAGGCGCCCCAGTCGCCGTCGCCGCGTGGCACGCCGCCCGACGAACCGCTGCCCAGAATGACGACCTCGAAACTCATTGGGGCCTCGGTACGCGATCAAACAGGCCGAAAAACGCCTCGGTCGTGATACGGTCGGCCTCGTCGGCGCTCCAGCCCCGGATTTCGGCCAGCTTCTCCAGCACCAGCCCGACATAGGCTGGCTCGTTGCGCCGCCCCCGGTGGGGAATGGGCGCCAGATAGGGGCAGTCCGTCTCCACGATGATCCGGTCCGCCGGCATGGCGCGGATCACCGCCCGCACATCCTCGGCGGCCTTGAAGGTCGCGATGCCCGAAACCGAGAACCACGCGCCCAATTCTGCAGCGATTTTCGCCAGTTCTACTCCACTTGTGTAGCAGTGCATCAACATCTTGAACGGCCCTGCAGCGTGTTCCTCGCGCAGAATTTGGGCCATCATCTCGTCCGCCTCGCGCGTGTGGATCACCAGCGGCAATCCCGTCTCGCGCGCAGCTGCGATATGCTGGCGGAACACGGCCGCCTGAATGTCACGCGGGCTGAAGTCGTAGTGAAAATCCAGGCCGCACTCGCCGATGCCGACCACCTTGGGCCTCTGCGCCAGGTCGATCAGCGTCGCCGCCGTCAGGTCCGCGGCGTCCTTGGCCTCGTGCGGATGGACCCCGACCGTGCACCAGATGTCGTCATGAGCCACGGCCAGGGCGTGCGTCGCCTCGAAGGTGGTCAGCCTGTCCGAGATTTCGACCATCAAGCCGACCCCGGCCGCGCGCGCGCGCGCGATCACGGCATCCCGGTCCTCGTCGAACTGGGGCGCGTGCAGGTTCACATGGCTGTCGATCAGCATCAGCCCATCCTCGATTGCACGCGTTTCAGATCGGCCAGGGCGCCCGCCAGCACGTCGCCGCGATCCAGGTTCAGACCTGCGGCGCGTTCGGGCAACGGCGCCAGCCTCTCCCACAACTCGGCCCAGCGATTGCCGACGCCCGGTCCGCCGTCCAGGGCGCGCAGACGCACTGCGGCGATCAGTCGGTCCATCAATGTCTCGAACCGCTCCTGGCCTTCTGCGCCGCGGAACTTGTCGGCGATGGCCAAGGCTTCGGCGCGATCGACCTCGCCCTCGACCCAGCGCCGCGCCAACTGATCCATCTCGAAGGTCGCGCCGGACGCCAGAGCCAAGGCCGCGCCGGGCGATCCTCCCGCCATCTCGGCCGCATGGTGGGCGTCCTGCGTCTCGACGCCCGTCCGGTTCCGCACCAGGGTCTCCAGTCGATCCGGCGTCCAGATCGGAAAGCTGAGACGGCGGCAGCGCGAACGGATGGTGGCCAGCAGCCGTCCCGGCGCATGGGTCACCAGAAACAGCACGCCGCGCTCGGGCGGTTCCTCAAGAACCTTCAACAAGGCGTTGGCGGCGTTGATGTTCAGGTCATCGGCGGCGTCGATGATCGCCACCCGATACTGAGCCTGGGACGGGCTTTTGGAAAAGAACTCGGGCAGGTCGCGCGACTGATCGACCGAGATCGACTTCTTCAGCTTGCCCCCCTCGACCAGCCGTTCCAGCACCAGCAGGTCGGGATGGGCCTGGGCCGAGATCAGGCGGCTGACCGGATCGTCGCGCCCGGCGCCCAGCGGACCGCGCGCCGGATCGGCCGCCGCCCCCAGCAACCGCCGCGCGGCGCGATAGGCGAAGGTCGCCTTGCCCGCCCCCTCCACACCGCACAGCAGCCAGGCGTGATGCAGCCGCCCCCGCTCCCAGGCGTCCAGAAACGCGGTTTCCGCCGCCGCATCGGGGACCAGATCGAACCGGTCGCGGGGATGATCGTCGCTCACAGAAGCCGGTCCTGAACCGCCTGCCAGACCCGCGCCTCGACATCGTCCAGAGACCCCACCGCATCGATCAGCACGCACCGCTCCGGATGTGTCTCGACGATCCTCAGAAACCCCTCGCGCAGCCGCTGATGGAAGGCCAACCCTTTGGATTCGAACCGCGTCTCGAACAGACCCCGCCCGAACGCCCGCTCCAGCCCCACCTCGACCGGCAGGTCGAACACCAGCGTCAGGTCGGGCTGGTCCTGGCCCACCACACCGGCGTCGATCTGTTCGATGAAGCTTTGCGCCACGCCGCCGCCGGCGCCCTGATAGGCGCGGCTGGAATCCGCGAAACGGTCGCATACCACCCAGTCGCCCGCCGCCAGCGCCGGCCGCACCGTATGCTCCAGATGGTCCGAGCGCGCGGCGTACATCAAAAGCGTCTCGGTCATGGCCGACCAGGCTTCGGCTTCGTTGGCCACCACCAGATTGCGGATCACCTCCGCCCCTCTGGATCCGCCGGGTTCGCGCGTCCGCACCACCTGGCGCTCGCCCAGCACAGGCTTCAGCCGCTCGACCAGCCGCCCGACCTGGGTCGACTTGCCGGCGCCCTCGCCGCCCTCGAAGGTGATGAACTGTCCACGGGTCACGGGCGCACTAATGGCGTCCGCAGCGTGGGAGGCAAGCCTTAGCCGCCGGATATCAACAGGGCGTCGGCATATCCGCGCGCCATCACGGCCTGACGGGCGTTTTCAGCGGCCGCCTGATCGATCCACGGCCCGACCAGAACCCGGTAACCGCCGCCGGCGGCGTCCACCTTGGCGCGGGCGCCCAGCCGGTCGGCGATTCGCCGGGCGGCCGCCTGATCGCGGAAGGCTCCGGCCTGGACCCAGTACGAACCGCCGATGGGCGCAGGTCCGAGGGCTGGGGGCGCCTGCACCGGCTGCGACGCGGGCGCATAGGCCGGTTGCGGCGCATAGGCCGGTTGCGGTGCGGGCGCATAATAGGGTTGGGGCGTCGTCTCCACGGCTGCGATCTGCACAGGAACCGGGGTTGGGGCCGGCGTCGCCGCCTCGGCCCTCAGCACGGTTCCCCCGCCCAGTCTGGGCGCCTGGCCCAGATAGCGCACCCGCACACGCGCCACGCCCTGACGCCGCATATCCAGTTCGTCCGCCGCCTCGCGCGACAGGTCGATGATCCGGCCTTCCGCGAACGGCCCCCGATCGTTGACCCGCGCCACGATCCGCCGCCCGTTCGTCAGATTGGTCACCTCGACCAGGCCCGGCAGAGGCAAGGTCTTATGCGCCGCTGTCAGCTCATGCATATTGAACCGCTCGCCGGTCGAGGTCGGCCGCCCGTTGAAGGCGTCGCCATACCAGGAGGCCATGCCCACCTCGTCATAGTTCGGCTGGTCCTTGGGCGTGTACCACCGGCCGCGCACCTGATACGGCCGCATGGTCCCCGATACGATCGGGGCCGGATCCTTGACCACGGGAAATCCGCCGCCGCGCCCGCCGCCGAAGGTCGAACAGGCGGCCAGCAGCGAGAACATCGCCAGCATCAGGGCGGTCCGCATCCCTCGTCCAGCCGTCATCCGTCTCGCCTTCTTCCGAAATTGTCGCAAACAGGATGACGCAAGACATTTCCGCTTTGGTTAATGCAGTCTTCCCCTGCTATGGCGTGCGCCTCCGCTCGACGGGCAAGGAAGTGTGGCCGAGTGGTTTAAGGCACTGGTCTTGAAAACCAGCGACGG
Organism: uncultured Brevundimonas sp.; assembly: GCA_963515305.1. Taxonomy (GTDB): domain Bacteria; phylum Pseudomonadota; class Alphaproteobacteria; order Caulobacterales; family Caulobacteraceae; genus Brevundimonas. The sequence continues at coordinate 7,977 of CAUPWX010000003.1, read as the reverse complement.
TGTGAGCCGTCCGTGGGTTCGAATCCCACCGCTTCCGCCAGCCACCGACGACTTAAGCCTTGCGTCTGCTTCTGCTGACGCTAGGAACCCGGCTCCCCTTTCTGGAGCCCCCCGATGACGATGAAGATGACGGCGACGACACCGATCACCATCGGCATCGATTTCGGCACGACCAATACCGTCGTGGCTCTGAGCGACGCGGACGGCGTGGCCCATCTGGTGACGTTCGATGCGGTCGAGGGTCAGACCACCACCTTCCGCTCGGCGCTCAGCTTTCAGACGCACCCCGGCATGGACGGCCAGCCGCCGGAACGCGTGGTCGAGGCTGGGCCTTGGGCCATCGCCGCCTATGTCGAGGATCCGCTGGAAACGCGCTTCATCCAGTCGTTCAAGACCTTCGCCGCCAGCGCCGCCTTCACCGAAACGCGCATCGACAACCGCCGCTACGCCTTCGAGGATCTGCTGGCGGCGTTTCTGCTGCGGTTGCGCCACCATGCCGGCGACGGGCTGAACGCCATGCCGCCCGCCGTGGTGGTCGGCCGGCCCGTCACCTTCGCCGGCGGCAATCCCGACGAAGGACTGGCCCTGGGTCGCTATCAGGCCGCGTTCCAGCGCCTGGGCTTCACCGACATCCGCTACGCGCACGAGCCGGTGGGCGCCGCCTTCTATTTCGCCCGCACGTTGAAGCAGGACGCCACGGTCTTGGTCGCCGACTTCGGCGGCGGCACCAGCGACTTCTCCATCATCCGCTTCGAGCGGACCGAGGCCGGGCTGCGGTCGACGCCGCTGGCGCGGTCGGGGGTCGGGGTGGCCGGCGACGCCTTCGACTATCGGATCATCGACCAGCTGGTGTCGCCCGAACTGGGCAAGGGCGGCCTCTATAGCTCGGTCGGCAAGCACCTGCCGATCCCGCAGCGGTATTATTCCGCCTTCGCGCGCTGGGACCAGCTGGCCCTGCTGCGGGCCTCGCGGGATATGCGCGACATCCGCGCCCTGGCCCGCACAGCGCTGGAGCCGGAAAAGATCGAACGGCTGATCGAGGTGCTGGACGACAATCACGGCCACGACCTCTACCGCGCCGTCTCGACGCTGAAGATGGCCCTGTCGGGCAGCGAAACCGCGACCTTCGCCTTCCACGCCGGGGACGTCCACATCGAAAAACCGGTCGCCCGTGCTGATTTCGAAGCCTGGATCGCCCCCGAACTGGCCGCCATCAAAGGTGCGGTCGATCAGGCGATGGCGCTCAGCGGCCTGGCGCCCGACGGAATCGACCGTGTCTTCCTGACCGGCGGCACCTCCTTCGTGCCCGCCGTCCGCGCCATCTTCCAGGATCGGTTCGGCCAGAACCGCATCGAGACGGGCGGCGAGTTCGAATCCATCGCCGCCGGCCTGGCCCTGATCGGCCGGGAAACCGATCTGGACCTGTGGAGCGAAAAGGTCGGTTAGGGCATTCGGGAGCTGGTGAGACCGGCCGACTTACCAAAAAATGAGACATCACAGCGGTCACGACGGGGTCACAACGACCACGACGACGCCATGCTGGTTCGGAAACTTGAAGGCTGCGGCGGCGAAGCCGCAGGTCGATCAACCGTCTGAACGTGGGAACGGGACGCCGAAGCGCACTCGGTCCCGTCGTGCTCTTCGTGAGGTCGTCGTGCCCGTTGTGATGAAAACGCCTTCCAGGCGCCGCATCAACTCAGGCGACGATTGAGTCCTAAAACCCCTGCGCCCGCGCCACACGTTCGGCGTGGAAACCGGCGTCGCCCAGCAGTTCGTTCAGCACCCGCACCCGCTTCATGAACAGGCCGACGTCGAACTCGTCGGTCATGCCCACGCCGCCGTGCATCTGCACCGCCTCCTGCACCGCCAGTTCGGCGACGCGGCCGGCCTTGGCCTTGGCGATGGAGGCGGCCAGGGATGCGTCGGCGCGCCCCTCGTCGATAGCCAGTTGCGCCCCGATCGTCGCCGCCCGCGCCAGTTCCAGCTCCGAGAACAGATGCGCGGCCCGGTGCTGCAGGGCCTGAAACTCGCCGATCAGCTTGCCGAACTGTTTGCGGGTCCGCAGATAGTCCAGCGTGATCTTGAACGCCTGATCCCCCGCGCCGGTCAGGGTCGAGGCCGCGCAGGCCCGGCCCAGGGTCAGGGCGCCGTCCAACAGAGCCTCGCCCTGCCCCACGTTCCCGATCACCGCATCCGCGTCGACCGCGACGTCGCTCAGTGTGATGCGCGCCGCATTGTGCGCGTCCACCATCGCTGTGCGTTCGACCGCCACCCCCGCCGTCGCGGGATCGACCAGGAACAGGGTCACGCCCTCCTCAGCCTGCGCCACCACGATCAGAGCGTCGGCCACATGGCCGTCCAGCACGAAGGCCTTGGCCCCATTCAGCCTGAACCCATTGCCGGCCCGCTCGGCCCGCGTGGTGATGCGCGACGGCGCGTGTTTGGCGCCCTCGTCCACCGCCAGGGCCAGGATCGCCTCGCCCGCCGCGATCTTCGGCAGCCAGCCTTGCTGCGCCTCCGACCCCGCGTCGATCAGCACCTTGGCCGACAGGATCGACGACCCCAGATACGGCGACGGCGTCAAGGTGCGCCCCAGGCTCTCGGCGATCACCCCGGCCTCAACGGCGCCCAGCCCCATGCCGCCCATCGCCTCGGGAATGATGACGCCGGCGAACCCCATCTCGCCGAACGCCCGCCACAGGTCGCGCGACACCCCGTCGGCGTCGCGTTCGTCCCTCAGTTTCCGCAGGTGCGCGATCGGCGCCTGTTCGTTCAGGAAACCGTCGGCGGCGTCCTGCAACATCGTCTGCTCTTCGGTCAGGATCAGGGGCATCGTTTCAGGCTCCCGGCAGTTGCAGCAGGTGTTTGGCGATGATGTTCAGCTGAACCTCGCTGGTGCCGCCCTCGATGGAATTGGCCTTGGTCCGCAGCCAGTCGCGCGCCGTCTTGCCGTCGTTCGACCGCTCGCCCTCCCATTCCAGCGCATCCGCCCCGCCCGCCGCCATCAGCAGTTCGTGGCGACGCTTGTTCAACTCGGACCCGTAATATTTCAGCATGGAGGCGATGGCCGGATGCGCCTGTTTGGCCTTCACCTGATCCCCCACCCGCTCCATCGCCAGACGGAAGGCGGCGGCGTCGATTTCCATATCCGCGATCCGGGCGCGCAGCATCGGCTCGTCCAGACGCCCGGCGTCGTCGACGCCGATGGCGTCCAGCGCCACCTGCCCCACCGGCCGCCCGCCGCCGACCTCACCCATGGCGCCGATCATCGTCCGTTCGTGCGCCAGCAGATATTTGGCCACGTCCCAGCCCCGGTTCAGCGTCCCGACCAGGTTCGCCTTCTCCACCCGCACATCGTCGAAGAAGGTTTCGCAGAAGGGCGACTTGCCGGAAATCAGGGTGATAGGCCGCGTCGTCACGCCCGGCGTCTTCATGTCGAACAGCACGAAGCTGATGCCCAGATGTTTGGGCGCCTCGGGGTCCGTCCGCACCAGGCAGAAGATCCAGTCGGCCTTGTCGGCGTATGAGGTCCAGATCTTCTGGCCGTTGACGATCCAGTGGTCGCCCCGATCATCGGCGCGCGTCTGGATCGCGGCCAGATCGGACCCCGCGCCCGGCTCGGAATAGCCCTGGCACCAGCGGATTTCGCCGCGCACGATCTCGGGCAGGAAGCGCTGCTTCTGTTCCTCGGTCCCGAAGGCCAGCAGCGCCGGGCCCAGCATCCAGACACCGAAACTGGCCAGGGCCGGCTGCGCCTTGATGCGGCGCAGTTCGGACGCCAGCACCTTGGCCTCCTCGCGGCTCAGCCCCCCTCCCCCGTATTCCCTGGGCCATTCCGGCGCCGTCCAGCCGCGCGCGCCCATCCGCTCCAACCACTGTTTGTGCGCGGGGGTCTTGAAGCTGGGGTTTCGACCGCCCCAGATCATCTCGTCGTCGGCCATCGGCCCGCGACATTCGGCGGGGCAGTTCGCCTCCAGCCACGCGCGCGTTTCGGCGCGGAATTGCTCCAGCTCGGTCATCCGTCGTCTCCCTTGGCGTGCGTCGCTGACCGGCCTAAGCCGATGCGAGACATCGTTGGGAACGACCCTATCCGGGAAATCCTCGCTTTAGAAAGCGAAACCTGAATGCCGATCAGTTAGCTGACGTAACGTCAGATCAGCCCATGCCCCTTGGGCAGTTCGGCGTAGCGGTGCACGCGCGTCGCCATCACCAGACCGAACCCGATCATCACGGTCAGCATCACCGTGCCGCCATAGGACAGCAGCGGCATCGGCACCCCCACGACCGGCGCCAGCCCCATCACCATCGCCCCGTTGATCAGGACATAGAGGGCGAACGTCGCCGTCACCCCCGACGCCGCCAATCGCCCGAAGTGGCTGTGCGACAGCGACGCGATCCTAAGCGAGATCAGAATTATGGCCGCATAGCAGGCCAGCAGGGTGAAGGTGCCCACAAAGCCGAACTCCTCGGCGAAGGCGGCGAAGATGAAGTCGGTCTGGCGCTCGGGCAGGAACTCCAGCTGGCTCTGGCTGCCCAGGCCGAACCCGCGCCCCAGCGGCCCGCCGGACCCCATTGCGATCTTGGACTGAACGATCTGATAGCCCTTGTCGGCCATATCGGCCTCGGGGCTCAGGAAGGTCAGCACGCGGTGGCGCTGATAGTCGTGCATCCCGAACATCACATAGGGCGGGACCAGCACGGCCGCCGCCACGATCAGCGGCACGATGATCCGCCAGCTCAGACCCGCCACGAACATGATCGCCGCCCCGGTCATGCCGATCAGCATGGCCGAGCCCAGGTCGGGCTGGTGCGCGACCAGCAGGAACGGCAGGCCGATGATGCCGACGGGGAAGATCAGCTTCCAGTGGAAGCTCGCCTCCTTGGCCGAGGCGCCGTGATACCAGCGGGCCAGGGCCAGAACGACGCCGATCTTCATGATCTCGGACGGTTGGATGCGGGTGAAGCCCAGGTCCAGCCAACGCGTCGCGCCCAGCGCATGATACCCCAGCGGCGTCTCCACCAGCGCCAGCAGGAACAGCGCCAACCCATAGATCGGATAGGCCAGGGCGAACCAGTAGCGGATGCTGATCAGCGACAGCGCCAGCATCAGGGCCAGACACATCCCGAACCGGATCAGGTGTTTCGCCGCCCAAGGCGACCACGACCCGCCCGCCACCGAATACAGCATCAGGGCGCCCGTGCCCGCGACCACGCACAGCAGCGCCGTCAGCCGCCAGTCGATCTGGCCCAGCTTGGTCGAGACGCGTTCGCGCTCTCCGGGCCGCGACAGGGCAGAGGCGGTCAACGGCCGGGCTCCGACAGATAGGGGCGCGGGCCGCTGGTCGTGGTCGGGGCCGGACGCGCAGACGGCGGCGGAGCGACCACGTCCGGTTCGGGCGCCGCACCCACCACGCCGTCCTCGACGATGGCGTCGCCTGTCGGTTCGGGCGGCAGGGGCCGTTCGATCCGGGCGCGCATATCGGGGTCCTTCAGCAGGACCGTCCGCATCACCTCGCGCGCACGCGGGGCGCCGGCCGTGGCCCCGCCCTTGCCGCCGTGTTCGACGATGACGGCGACGGCGTAGCGCGGCGCATCCACCGGCGCGAAGGCGACGAACAGGTTGTGGTCCTTCAGCGCCCAGATCTCGCTCTTGCGGGAGCCGGTGCCATAGTTGCGAACCTGGGCCGTGCCGGTCTTGCCGGCCATCTGGATGTCGCCCAGGCCCAGCTGGCTCTGGCGATAGGCGGTGCCGGAACGGTCGTTGGCCACGGCGATCATGCCCTGGCGCACATATTCGATATGTTCGGGCTTGAACGGCAGGTCCGGCGCCTCGGCCCCGCTGGGCTGTTCGACGCCGCCGATCGACTTGATCAGGCGCGGCTGCAGGGCCTTCTTGCCGTTGGCGAGGCGCGACGTCATCACCGCCAACTGCAGGGCGTTGACCGTGATCGCCCCCTGACCGATGGCCACGGACGTCGTCTCGCCGGGGTGCCAAACCGGATCGCGCGGGAAGGTGCGCGCCTTCCATTCGGTCGAGGGCAGCAGGCCCTTCTTCTGGTTGTCGACGCCGATGTCGAACGTATGTTCGAACCCGACCGCCAGCCCGGCCTTGCGGATATTGTCCACCCCCGCGCGATTGCACATGGCGTAGAAATAGACGTCGCACGAGTTCTTGATGGCGTTGTGCATATTCTGCACCCCGTGGCGGCCCCAGCACCGCTGCACCCGGTTGCCGGTGCGATAGGCGCCGGTGCACACCACGGTCAGATTGGGGTCCACCCCGGCTTCCAGCAGGGCCAGGGCCGTGGTCGGCTTGAAGGTGGAGCCCGGCGGGAAGGTGCCGTTGATCGTCTTGTCCAGCAGCGGCTTGCGCTCATAGTCCGCCAGGGCGCGATAGGTCTTGGTCGGCACCCCGCCGACGAACAGGTTCGGATCGAACGACGGCGCCGACATCATGCACAGGATGTCGCCGTTGCGGACGTCCATGACGACACAGGCGCCGGATTCGTCGCCGAACACCTCCAGCGCCCGGTTCTGAACGTCGGCGTCCAGCGTCAGGATCACTTCCTTGCCGGGCACGGCGGGACGCGATCCGCCGATGTCCTCGGCGACCACCCGCCCGCGCGCATCGACCTCGACCCGGTTGCCGCCCGGTTCGCCGCGCAGCGACGTATCCAGCGCCTTTTCCACGCCCTGGCGTCCGATGCGGAAACTCGGGTTGAACAGCAGGGCCGGCGGCTGCTCGCCCTTGTCGCGGATCGCCTTGACGTCCCGGTCCGACACCTTGGCCACATAGCCGACGACGTGGGCGAACGCCCCGCCGAACGGATAGTATCGGGCCTCGTTCATATCCACCATCACGCCGGGCAGTTCGTTGGCGTACTGATTGACCTTGGCGAACTCTTCCCAGGTCAGGTCGCTCTTGACCGGCACCGGGTTGAACTTGGACGCGGCGTTGACGTCGCGGATGATGGCGCGGCGGCGCTCCAGCGTGTCGGGCAGCACCCGGCCCAGCAGGTCCAGCGTCTGGTCCAGATCCTTGGTCTCGTCACGCACCACCAGCACGCGGAAACTGGGCCGGTTGCCGGCGATGACCACGCCGTTGCGGTCCTTGATCAGGCCGCGCGGCGGCGGCACCATGCGGAAGTTGAACTGGTTTTGCGACGACAGGGTCGCATATTCCTGGGCCTGAACGACCTGAAGCTGGCCCAGCCGCCCGATCAGCGCCGTGATGCCCAGGGCCGTCGCCCCGCCCAGCACGAAGGTTCGCCGCAGGAAGGAGCCCTGCCGCTCGTTGACGTCTTCGAAGAAGATGGAGGGTTCGCCGCTCATCGGAACCGGATATCCCCGTCGTCGAACCGTTCCAGCATCCAGTTGGCGACCGGATACAGCAGCAGGGTCGGCGCGATCTGCGCCACAAGCGGAAGGATCGCCGGCGCATTGGCCGCCCGGACCGCCACGATCATATAGGCCAGGGCGAAGGCGCCCAGGGTGCAGGCGGCATAGGCGCCGAACCGGATCAGCCCCTCATGCCCGGCGAGCAGATTGCGCGACATCAGCACAACGAAATAGACCGCCATCAGGCTGAGCGCCCACAGGCCCAGCGGCGCATTCCAGAACAGGTCCAGAAACAGGCCCAGCGCGAACAGCACCGCCGGCGCCGTCATCGACGGCCGGATCAGCGGCCAGGCGAAGGCCAGGAGCATGGGGATCACCGGCTCGGGCAGATGCAGGCCGAACATCTGGATCGGCGTGGCCAGGACGACGGTGACGGCCAGGGCGGCCAGGGCCGGATAGACGATCCATTGCAGAGGTCCGACGACGCGAACCGCGACCGGCCGTCTCACAGCGCCCCCTCCGGCGAAGGGGTCGGCGCGGGCGCAGGGGCCGGCGCGGGTGTCTGGGGCGCCGGCCTTGTCGGGCTCGGCCGGGTCGGAGCCTGGGCGGTGGTCGTCGCAGGACGCGGCGCGGCTGCAG
>CAUPWX010000002.1:0-249233 GCA_963515305.1 uncultured Brevundimonas sp. | reverse complement strand
GGGCCAGGCGGCGCGCCTGTTCAGCCAGGCCGCGCTGGACGGGCGCCGCGCCATCCGCCTGCAACGGGCCGAGGCGCCAGTCCAGCCTCTGCTGACCCTGCCCGCCGTCGAGACGACCGCCCGGCCCGAGCCCCAGCGTGAGGCGCCGCACGAAGCCCCCCGCCCGACCGAGCGAGTTGTGGAACGGGTGATCGAGCGCGAGCGCGCCCGCCGCAAACTGCCCGACCGTCGCAAGGGCTATATCCAGAAGGCGGCCGTGGGCGGCCACAAGGTCTATATCCACACCGGCGAATACGAGGACGGCGAACTGGGCGAGATCTTCATCGATATGCACAAGGAAGGCGCCGCCTTCCGCAGCCTGATGAACAACTTCGCCATCGCCATCAGCATCGGCCTGCAATACGGCGTGCCGCTGGACGAGTTCGTGGACGCCTTCGTCTTCACCCGGTTCGAGCCGGCCGGCCGCGTCACCGGCAACGACTCCATCCGCTCGGCGACGTCGATCCTGGACTACATCTTCCGCGAGCTGGGGGTGTCGTATCTGGACCGCCACGAACTGGCCAATGGCGAGGCCGAACCGTTGGACGCCGACGGGCTGGGGGCCGCCACACCCCAGGGAGAGGCCGTGCCGGCGGCCCGTTTCATCTCCAAGGGTTTCGCGCGGGGATCGGCGCCCGACAATCTGGTCGTCCTGCCGTTCGGCAAGAAGGCCGAGCCCGACGCCCGCAACGCGCCCGACAGCGAGGCCGTCGCCTGTCCCGCCTGCGGCGATTTCAGCCTGCAGCAACGCGGCGGCGGCTGGACCTGCGACACCTGCGGGGCCGCGCCGATGCTGAAGGGCGGCGATCAGGGGTAGGTTAAGGGTTATGGCCTAGGGTTTGCTTCAGGACGATCAAACGTCGGAGCCCGGTCCATGAAACGCACACTCTCTCTCGGCCTGATCGCGACCGCCCTGCTGGCCGCCGCCACGCCCGCCCTGGCCCAGAATGCCGGCCAGATCGCCAGCGTGCGACGCGGCGCCTCCTGCGCCGGATGCAACCTGTTCCAGGGCGACTTCTCGGGCCTGGAAGCGCGGGGGCTCAATCTGGCGGGCGCGCGTCTTCGTCAGTCGGACATGAGCCTGAGCGTGATGAACCGCACGCGGTTCTCGGGCGCCGACCTGCGCGATGTGGAAGGTTACGGCGGGGTGTTTTCCGGGTCCAACTTCTCGCGCGCCAATCTGACCAACGCCAGTTTCGTCGGCGCCTATCTGGAGGGCGCGAACTTCTCGGGCGCGACCCTGTCGGGCCTGAACCTGTCGGGCGCCCAGCTGTCGCGGGCGACCGGCCTGAGCCAGGGCCAGTTGAACGGAGCGTGCGGCGACGCCTCCACCGTCCTGCCGCGCGGGCTTCGCATTCCAGCCTGCTAGAGCCTGATCGTTTTAGGCGGAACCGCAAAGCGGTTCCTCCTCAGCCGATCAGGCTTCAAGCGCCGCCGACCTTGCCGCGATTTAACGAAGTTACCTCGATTTAAGTAGGTGCGACGGGGCTTTCGGGGCATTCAGACAGCGTGAAACAGATCGCTGAACATATCCGGTTTCGACCCGCCGTCGCCCTGCTGGCCCTGGGTCTGGCGCTGACGGCGTCGCCCGCCCTGGCCGGGGTCGAGATGTCGATGCAGGACCGCGACGTGGCCCGCACCGTGTCCCTGGGCGGATCGTGCAACCGCTGCGAGCTGTCGGGGCGCAACCTGACAGGCGCGACCTTCACCGGCGCCAGCTTCATGAACGCCACCCTGGTCGGCGCCAATCTGCGCGGGGCGGAAATGGTCGGCTCCAACTTCACCGGCAGCGACTTTAGCCGGGCCAATCTGTCGGGCGTCCAGATCGTCGGCGCCAACTTCGCCTCGACCAACTTCACCAGCGCCGTCCTGACGGGGGCCGAGGCCCAGGGCGCCGGCTTCGTGCGCGCCAATCTGAGCCGCGCCGATCTGTCCGGCGGCGAAATGCACGGCGTCAACTTCAACGGCGCGACCCTGACGGGGACCAAGTTCATCGGCGCCGAGCTGTTCGGCGCGACCCTGGCCAATGTGACCGCCGCCGGGGCCGACTTCAGCGGGGCCGAGGTCAACGCCTCGAACCTGTCGTCGGGCGATTTCTCCAGCGCGCGCTTCGTCGGCGCGACCCTGGATGGCGCGCGTCTGACCAACGGACGATTTTCGCGCACCGACTTCACCGAGGCCTCGATGCGCCGCACCGACATTCGCGGGACGGACCTGTCGGGCGCACGCGGCCTGACCCAGGATCAGATCAGCGAGGCCTGCGGCGACGGTTCGACCCGCCTGCCCGGCCGTCTGACGGCCCAGGCCTGCCGCAGCGGCTCGATCCGGGTGATCCGCACCCCGCCGGCGCCGCCCGCGCCCCCGCACGTCAGGAACTTCATCTCGGTCGCCGAGAACTGAACGAAAAAAGGGGACGCCGCGCGGCGTCCCCTTCTTCGATTGGGTGGCGATCCGGCCGATCAGACCTTGCCTATCACACCTTGATCGGAACGGCCGTGCGGATGTGGACGTCCTTCAGTTGACGCTCCTCGGCCTCGGTCGGGGCGTTCATCAGCAGGTCTTCGCCCTGCTGGTTCAGCGGGAAGGCGATGACCTCGCGGATGGCCGTCTCGCCGGCCAGCAGCATGACGATGCGGTCGATGCCGGGGGCCAGGCCGCCGTGCGGCGGGGCGCCGAAGCGGAAGGCGTTCAGCATACCGCCGAACTGCTCCTCGACCACCGAGGCGTCGTAGCCGGCGATCTCGAAAGCCTTCAGCATGATCTCGGCCTTGTGGTTCCGGATCGCGCCCGAGCACAGCTCATAGCCGTTGCAGACGATGTCGTACTGATAGGCGCGGATGGTCAGCGGGTCCTGACCCTCCAGGGCCTCCAGACCGCCCTGCGGCATCGAGAACGGGTTGTGGCTGAAATCGACCTTCTTCTCTTCCTCGGACCATTCGAACATCGGGAAGTCGACGATCCAGCAGAACTTGAACTGCGCCTCATCGACCAGCTTCAGCTCCGTGCCGACGCGGGTGCGGGCCAGACCCGCGAACTTGGCGAAGACGGCCGGGTCGCCGGCGGTGAAGAAGGCGGCGTCGCCCTGGCCCAGGCCCAGCGAGGACATCAGAGCCTCGGTCGGCTCCTGGCCCAGATTCTTGGCGATCGGGCCGCCCCAGGCGCCCTGATCCTCGGACCAGAAGATATAGCCCAGGCCCGGCTGGCCCTCGCCCTGCGCCCAGGAGTTCATGCGGTCGCAGAAGGCGCGCGAGCCGCCGGTCGGCGCCGGAATGGCCCAGACGGCGTTCTTTTCGTCGGCGCCCAGGATTTTGGCGAACAGGCCGAAACCGCCGTCGCGGAAGTGGTCGGAGACGACCTGCATCTTGATCGGGTTGCGGGTGTCCGGCTTGTCCGAACCGTACCAGGCCATCGACTGGGCGTAGGTCAGACGCTCGAAGCCCTTGTGCTCGAACGTCTCGCCGAAGTCGTTGGTGAAGACGTGGGCGCCGTCGATGGGCGAGACCGGCTTGCCCTCTCCGAACTCCTCGAACACGCCGTGCATCAGCGGCTCGATCGCCGCGAAAACATCCTCTTGCGTGACGAAGCTCATCTCGACGTCGAGCTGGTAAAACTCCAGCGACCGGTCGGCGCGCAGATCCTCGTCGCGGAAGCAGGGGGCGATCTGGAAGTAACGGTCGAAGCCGGACACCATCAGCAGTTGCTTGAACTGCTGCGGCGCTTGCGGCAGCGCATAGAACTTGCCCGGGTGCAGACGCGACGGCACCAGGAAGTCGCGCGCGCCTTCCGGCGACGAGGCCGTCAGGATCGGGGTCTGATATTCCAGGAAGCCCTGACCGACCATGCGCTGGCGGATCGAGGAAATCACCTTGGAGCGCAGGACGATGTTCCTGTGCAGCCGCTCGCGGCGCAGGTCCAGGAAGCGGTTGGCCAGGCGGATGTCCTCGGGATACTCCTGATCGCCGAAGACCGGCATCGGCAGTTCGGCGGCCTCGGACAGGACTTCCACGCCCTGGACGCGGACCTCGATCTCGCCGGTCGGCAGGTTCGGGTTCACCACCGAGGCGTCGCGGGCGACCACTTCGCCGTCCACCTTGATCACGCTTTCGGCGCGCAGGCGTTCGACGGTGGCGAAGCCGGGCGTCTCGGGGTGCAGAACCAGCTGCGTCAGGCCGTAATGGTCGCGCAGGTCGATGAACAACAGGCCGCCGTGATCGCGCTTCCTGTGCACCCAGCCGGACAGGCGAACGGCGGAACCGGCGTCGGAGGCGCGCAGGGCGCCGCAGGTGTGAGAGCGATAGGCGTGCATGAGAATCGTCTGGACTGGACCGCGCGCGCGGCGAAAATCGGAAGCGGCGTAGGGCGCATCATCGCCCCGGAAAGTCAAGGTTTCAGCCATTGCAAAGCCCCGCGCCCCGACCGATATCTGGCGCCCATCGCGTTGCAGAGGCCGCCATGTTCGTCGTCACCATCACCTACACCCAGCCCATCGAAGCCATCGAGGCGCGCACGGTCGAGCACCGCGAATGGCTGGACCAGCACGTGACCAGCGGCCTGATCGTCGCCGCCGGACCGATGGTTCCGCGCACCGGGGGCATCCTGATCGTGTCCAGCCAGGGCACGAAGGCCGAGCTTGAGACGCTGCTTAAGGACGATCCGTTCCAGATCCACGGCCTGGCCGACTATGCCGTGACCGAGTTCAAGGCGGGCAAGCTGAACCCCGCCCTGGCGCCGTTCGCCTGATTTCATCCACAGCGACGCGGTTTCCCTCCCCGAAACCAACAGAGGGGCGCCGACGCGGTTAACGGCGGCCTCTGCTATGACGGGGTCATGCCCGCGCCGAGCGCCCCGTCAGCCCCCGCCCAAAACCAGCTGCGTCTGCCGCTGGAACGCCATGTGCTGGGCGAGGCGGTGGTGGTGTCCGACAGCAACGTCGAGGCGGTTCAGGTGCTGGCGCGCTGGCCCGACGGGGCGGGGGCGGTCCTGGCGCTGCATGGACCCGCCGGATCGGGCAAGAGCCGACTGGCCGCCGACTGGGCCGAACGCATCGGCGCCGTGCCGTTGGACGGGGCCGAGGCCGCCCTGATCGACCCGCTGGAGCTGGAGGGTCGGCCCGTGCTGCTGGACCGCGCGGCGGACGCCGACGACGAAACCCTGTTTCACCTGATCAACCTGGCCAACGGCGGCGGGGGCGCGCTGTTGCTGGTTTCGCGGTCGGCGCCGCGTCAGTGGGCCGTCAGCCTGCCCGATCTGCGTTCGCGGCTGGACGCCGTGCGCGCCGTCGCCATCGCCGCGCCCGACGACGCCGTCCTGTCGGCCATCCTGCGCGCCCGTTTCGCCGAACGCAGCATCGCCCCGGCCGATGACCTGATCGAGTATCTGGTGCGAAGGCTGGATCGATCCGCCGAGGCCGCCGCCCTGGCGGTCGAGCGGCTGGACGCCCTGCACCGTCCGGTGACCCGCGTCCTGGCCCGCCAGGTTCTGGACGCGATGGACGCCGCGCGCGATTAGCCGCGACGAAATTGTCCGCCCCCGCTTGCGGCCGTCACAGACGCGCGCGAGAACCGGCTCATGACCGACGCCGCCATCCATGACGACACCCGAGGCGAAGAGGTTCCAGCCTCGCGCGCGCCGCAACTGGCCCTGAGCGAAGAGCTGATGGCCTCGCCGACGCGGTTCTTCAATCGCGAGACATCGTGGCTGGCCTTCAACGAACGGGTGCTGGAAGAGGCGGCCAACCCCAACCACCCGCTGCTGGAGCGGCTGCGTTTCCTGTCCATCTCGGCCAATAATCTGGACGAGTTCTTCATGACCCGCGTCGCCGGGCTGAAGGGGCAGTTGCGCGAGCGGGTGCGGGTGCTGTCGGCCGACGGCCTGACGCCCGCCGAACAGTTGGAGCGGATCAACATCGCCGCCGGCGAACTGATGGCCGAGCAGCAGTTGCGCTGGCGCCAGTTGAAGAAGGAACTGACCGTCGCCGGCATCGAGGTCGTCGATCGCCAGCGCATCACCAAGACCGAGCGCGAGCGGCTGGAGCCCGAGTTCCTGAACCAGCTGTTCGCCGTCCTGACGCCGCTGGCCATCGACCCGGCACACCCCTTCCCCTTCCTGCCCAACCTGGGCTTCTCACTGGCGCTGAAGCTGAAGCGCAAGGGCGAGACCAAGACCTTCTACGCCCTGGTGCCGGTGCCGACCCAGGTGCGCCGCTTCTGGGAACTGCCCACCGACGGCCGGTCCACGCCGGGGCACAAGCGGTTCATCACGCTGGAAAACGTGCTGCTGCTGTTCATCGATCACCTGTTCCCCGGCTGCGAGGTTCAGGAAAAGGGCGTGCTGCGCCTGATCCGCGATTCGGACATCGAAATCGAGGAAGAGGCCGAGGATCTGGTGCTGGAGTTCGAGGAGGCGCTGAAACAGCGTCGCCTGGGCTCGGTCGTGCGCGTCAAGATCGAGGCGTCCATGCCCGCCGACCTACGCGACTTCATCGTCGGCGAACTGGAGGCTGCGCCCCAGGACGTGGTGCTGGTCGATGGGATGCTGGGTCTGGCGCAACTGTCGGACCTGATTGCGGGCGGCCATCCGGACCTGAAGTTCAAGGGCTATGAGCCGCGCTATCCAGAACGGGTGCGCGACAATGGCGGCGACGTCTTCGCGGCCATCCGCGAGAAGGATCTGCTGATCCATCACCCGTTCGAGAGCTTCGACGTGGTGGTGCAGTTCCTGCGTCAGGCCGCGCGCGATCCGAACGTCATCGCCATCAAACAGACCCTCTACCGCACCTCCAAGGACAGCCCCATCGTCGCCGCCCTGATCGAGGCGGCCGAGAACGGCAAGAACGTCACCGCCCTGGTCGAGCTGAAGGCCCGGTTCGACGAAGAGGCCAATCTGCGCTGGGCGCGGGCGATGGAGCGGGCCGGCGTCCACGTCGTCTTCGGCTTCGTCGAATACAAGACCCACGCCAAGGTCAGCGTGGTGGTGCGGCGCGAGGGCGAGGGGCTGAAGACCTATTGCCACTTCGGCACCGGCAACTATCACCCGGTCACGGCCAAGGTTTACACCGACCTGTCGCTGTTCAGCTGCGATCCGGTGCTGGGGCGCGATGCGTCCAGGGTGTTCAACTACATCACCGGCTATGCGACGCCCGACCATCTGGAAGCTTTGGTCGTCTCGCCCCTGAACATGAAGACCACCCTGATCGAACTGATCGGCAAGGAGATGTCGGCCGCCGCTATGGGCAAGCCCGCCGCCATCTGGGTCAAGCTGAACTCGCTGGTGGACGTGGAGATCATCGACGCCCTTTACCGCGCCAGCCAGTGGGGGGTGCGGATCGACCTGGTGGTGCGCGGCATCTGCTGCCTGCGGCCGGGCGTGCCGGGTCTGTCGGAGAACATTCGGGTAAAGTCCATCGTCGGCCGGTTCCTGGAACACAGCCGCATCGTCTGTTTCGCCAACGGCAAGGATTTGCCGCACGACAAGGCCAAGGTCTTCATCTCCTCGGCCGACTGGATGACGCGCAATCTGGATCGCCGGGTCGAGGTGATGACGCCGATCCGCAACGCCACCGTCCATGATCAGGTGCTGGATCAGATCATGGTCGCGAACCTGAAGGACGACGCCCAAAGCTGGGTTCTGGACGCCGAGGGGCGCTATACCCGCGTCACGCCCGCCGATCCCGAACGGCCCTTCTCGGCCCACAAATACTTCATGACCAACCCTAGCCTGTCGGGCCGAGGGCGCAAGGCCAAGAGCCTGCCCGCCGTCCTGCGTTACGAGCGTCCCGGCCGCTGATGCCCGACGCCGCCCTGACCGACCGCGACATCGCGGCCATCGACATCGGCTCCAACTCGGTGCGGCTGGTGCTGTACCGGCTGGAGGGCCGGGCCATCTGGACCGTCTATAACGAGAAGGTGCTGGCCGGCCTGGGCCGCGACCTGCCCACGACGCGTAAACTGTCGCCCGAGGGCGTGGTGATGGCCATGACGGCGCTGCGCAGATTCGCCGCCGTGCTGGAAGGCGTGCGGCCCGACGCCACCCTGATCGCCGCCACCGCCGCCGTGCGCGAAGCCCTGGACGGACCCGAGTTCTGCGAGCGTGTCGCCGCCGAGACCGGCCTGAACATTCGCGTCCTGTCGGGCGAGGAAGAAGCGAAATACGCAGCGATGGGCGTGCTGGCCGGCGCGCCCCTGGCCCACGGCGTCTCGGCCGACATGGGCGGCGCCAGTCTGGAGCTGACGCGTCTGAACGGAGATGGGGTGGAGCATGGGTTGACCCTGCCGCTGGGCCCCTTCGCCCTGGCCGACGGCAAGAGTTTCGACGCCGCCCGCATCAAGGCCCGCATCGACCAGACGCTGAAGCCCGTGGCAGGTCAGTTCCAGAGCGAACGGCTCTATGCGGTCGGCGGCGCCTGGCGCACCCTGGCGCAGGTGCAGATGGGGCTGAAATCCTATCCGCTGAAGGTGGTGCATCAGTATCAGATGTCGGCAGAGGACGCGCTGGAGACGGCGCGGCTGGTGGCGCAACAGTCGGTCGCCAGCCTGGCCAAACTGCCCGGCGTGTCCAAGAAGCGCGCCGAGACCCTGCCCTACGCCGGCCTGGTGCTGGAGGCCCTGATCAAACACCTGGGTCTGAAGTCGATCGAGATGTCGGCCTGGGGCGTGCGCGAGGGCCTGTTGTTCGAGACGCTGGACGAGGCGACGCGCACGGCCGATCCGCTGCTGGCGGGCTGCAAGGCCCTGGGCGGCCGTCAAGGCGTGGCCCCGGCCCTGCCCGGCGCCCTGAACGGCTGGATTTCCGAGATCGTCGCCGCCCTGCCCCCGGCCTTCGGCGAAAAGCGCGACGATGTCCTGACCGCCGCCGCCTGTCGTCTGGCGGACCTGGGCGCCCGCCTGCATCCCGACCACCGGCTGGAACTGGTGTTCGACCAGGTTCTGCGCGCCCCGGTCGCGGGCATCAGCCACGTCGAGCGCGCCTTTTTGGCCAGCGCCCTCAACGCCCGCTACGGCGGCGGCCCCGCCACGCCCCAGCCCGAGGTCATTGACCGGCTGCTGGGCGGCGACGCCGCCAAACGCGCCCGCGCCATCGGCCTGGCCATCCGCCTGGCCTGCGACCTGTCCGGCCGCTCCCCGCAACTGCTGGCCAACGCCACGGCCCGCGTAAAGGGCGGCGATCTGCGCCTGACCGCGACCGAAGGCTACGACGACGTCCTGCTGGGCGAACAGACCAGGAAGCGCGCCAAGGCCCTGGCCGAAGCGATGGACCTGGGCCTGAAAATCTAGATGCACGGAGGTTTGCCTTCGCCCACCGCCGCGTCCTGGATTGCCGCAGCCCGCGCGGTTCGCTAGCGTCGCCGTATGACACGTATCGCCCTGCCTCTCCTCGCCGTCCTGTCGCTGGGCGCCTGCGCCACCCACCGCGAGCCGGTGACCTATGCCGAGACGGCCTCGGCCGCCGCCCGCGCCGCGGCGCAGGTCGAGGGTCAGGGCGGTCTGAGTCCGCAGCAGGCATGGGACGCCGGCAACGTCGCCTATCTGGCCTGGAACGGCGCGCGGCGCGGCTGGACGACGACGGAAAGCGGCCTTCAGTATCGGCGCGTGGGCCGGGCGCACCCCGACGCCGCGCGCCCGGCGTCGACCGACACGGTCAAGGTTCACTATCGCGGGACCTTCATCGACGGGCGCGAGTTCGACAGCTCCTATTCCCGCAACGAACCGGCCGAGTTTCCACTGAACCGCGTGATCAAGGGCTGGACCGAGGGCGTCGGCCTGATGCACGTCGGCGAAATCTACGAGTTCGTCATCCCGCCGTCGCTGGCCTATGGCTCGCGCTGGATCGGCGGCGACGAACTGCCGCCGAACTCGACCCTGCGGTTCTCGGTCGAACTGCTTGAGATCAAGCCCGCAGGCTGACCCCGGGCCCGGCCGAACGGCGGGTCGGACATCGGGTCGCGGGGCGGAACGGGGCCGAAACCGCTAGCGTTCGCCCCGTCATGATCCGTAAAATCCTCCCTGCCCTCGCCATTCTCGCCGTCGCAACGGGCGCCGCCGCCCAGGACCGCCCGACCTATGGACCCCGGTTGGAAGGGTACGACTACCCCTTCCCGGTCCAGACCCATGCCTTCACCTCCCAGCGCCAGCCGCTGGAGATGACCTATATGGACGTGGCGCCCACCGGGCCGGCCAACGGCCGCACGGCGGTCCTGATGCACGGCAAGAACTTCTGCGCCGCCACCTGGGCCCCGACCATTCGCGTGCTGGCCCAGGCCGGCTTCCGCGTGATCGCCGTCGATCAGATCGGCTTCTGCAAGGCGTCCAAGCCTGCCGCCTATCAGTTCAGCCTGGCCCAGCTGGCGACCAATACGAAGGGGCTGCTGGACAGTCTGAACATCGACCGCGCCGTGATCGTCGGCCATTCGATGGGCGGGATGCTGGCCGGCCGCCTGGCGATCATGCACCCCGAGGCGGTCGAGCATCTGGTTCTGGTCAACCCCATCGGGCTGGAGGACTGGCAGGCCGAGGGCGTGCCCTACGCCCCGCTGGACGCCGCCTTCGCCAGCGAACGCCGCACCACCTTCGACAGCATCAAGGCCTATCAGCAGAAGGTCTATTACGACGGTCAGTGGCGGGCCGACTATGACGAGCCGGTCGCCATGCTGGCGGGGATGTACGCCGGTCCCGGCGGCGAGGCCGTCGCCTGGAACCAGGCCCAGACCTCGGACATGATCTTCACCCAACCGATCGCGCACGAGTTCGGCCGCATCGCCGCCCCCACCACCTTGATCATCGGCGGCACGGATCGCACCGCGCCCGGCGCCAACCGCGCCACGCCGGACATCCAGGCCCGTCTGGGCCAGTATCCAGACTTGGGACGTCGCACAGCCGAGGCCATTCCCAATGCGACCCTGGTCGCGTTTCCCGACCTGGGCCACGCGCCCCAGACCCAGGACCCGGACCGCTTTCACGCCGCCCTGATCGAAGCCCTCAACTGACGCGCTGAACTGGCGACCTGAGCTGGCGCTTTGGCGGGGTCTTTGACCTTTTCTCGGCGTCGAACGACCTGGCTTCACCGCTCACGCTTGACGCATCGCCCCCTGCGGCGGACTGTCGCGCCTCCCCCGACTGGCTTGAGAGTTCGTGATGATCCGTCCCCGCCTGTGCGCCGCGCCCCTGGGTTCCGCCCTGGGTCTTGGCCTTGCTTTGCTGCTGACCTCGACCGCGCCCGCCGCCCTGGCCCAGCAGGCCTCGACCTATGCGCCCGCCCTGCCCGCGCCCCTGCCGCCGATCCCGCAGGCGCGCGACGTCGCCTATCCGGGCGTGATCAAGCTGGACGTCGACGCCACCAACCTGGCCCAGCATATCTTCGCCGTGACCGAGACGATCCCCGTGGCCCAGCCGGGGCCGATGGTGCTGTATTTCCCCGAATGGCTGCCCGGCAATCACGGGCCGGTCGGTCCGATTCCGCAACTGGCGGGCCTTGAGATCAGCGCCAACGGCCAGCGGGTGGAGTGGGTGCGCGACACCCTTCATCCCTTCGCCTACCACATCGTGGTTCCCGCCGGCGCGAGCGCGCTTGAGGTGAAGCTGCAACACCTGTCGCCCACGACCGGCGCCCAGGGTCGCATCACCATGACGCCCGAGATGCTGAACATCCAATGGGAGAAAATGCTGCTCTATCCGGCCGGTCACTGGTCGCGAAACATCACGGTCCAGCCGACCGTGCGCCTGCCCGCCGGCTGGTCCTTCGGCACGGCGCTGGAGCCCCAGACCAAGGACGGCGACCTGCAGACGTTCAAGCCCGTCGATCTGGAAGTGCTGATCGACAGCCCGGTCTTCGCCGGCGTCCACTATCGCCAGATCGACCTGGATCCCGGCGGCCGTTCGCCCGTGCGCGCCAATATCGTGGCGGACGAGGCCGACAATCTGAACGCCACGGACGAGCAGATCCAGATCCTGCGCAACCTGGTCACCCAGATGGACCGCCTGTACGGCGCGCGCCACTTCGACCACTATGACTTCTTGATCGCCATGACCGACAAGCTGGGCGGCATCGGTCTGGAACACCATCGCAGTTCGGAGAACTCGGTCGATCCGGCCTTCTTCACCGGCTGGGCCACCCATCTGGCCGACCGCGACCTGCTCAGCCACGAGATGAACCACTCGTGGGACGGCAAATGGCGCCGCCCCGCCGACCAGTATGTGCCCAACTTCAACAGTCCGCTGCAGAACAGCCTGTTGTGGGTCTATGAAGGCCAGACCCAATACTATGGCCAGGTCATCGCCGCCCGCTCGGGTCTGCTGACCACCCAGCAGGCGATGGATTCGCTGGCCATGACGGCGGCGACCTACGACACCCGCGTCGGCCGCGAATGGCGCGCCATGCAGGACACCACCAACGATCCGATCATCAGCCAACGCCAGGCCAAGGGCTGGCTGTCGTGGCAGCGAGACGAGGACTACTATTCCGAGGGCCAGCTGATCTGGCTCGACGTCGACACCCTGATCCGGGAGAAGACGAACGGCAGGAAGTCGCTCGACGACTTCGCCCGCGCCTTCTACGGCGTTCAGGACGGCGACTATTCGCCCGCCCCCTATACGTTCGAGGATGTGGTCGCGGCGCTGAACGGCGTCGTCGCCAATGACTGGGCGACGTTCCTGCGCACCCGTCTGGACGCCGATGGTCCCCAGGCCCATGCGCCGCTGGACGGACTGGCGCGCGGCGGCTGGCGCCTGACCTATGCGGACAAGCCCACCGACTATATGAAGACCCTGTATTCGGAGCTGAAGCGCAACGACTTCACCTATTCGCTGGGCTTCCAGACCGGCGAGGGCAACAAGATCCGCAGCGTCCAATGGGACGGCCCGGCCTTCAAGGCGGGTCTGGCCGCGGGCATGGAGATCGTCGCCGTCGGCGGCCAGGCCTCGACGCCCGAGCGTCTGTCGGCCGCCGTCACCGCCGCCAAGGATCCGGCCGTCCCCGTGACCCTGATCGTCAAGGACGGCGACCAGTTCAAGACCGTCGTCCTCGACTACCACGACGGCCTTCGCTACCCGCGCCTGGAACGCATCGCCGGCACGCCCGACCGCCTGACCGACATCCTGACGCCACGTCGGCGCTGACGGCAACACATCGTCTCCTCCCCACGATGGTGGGGAGGAGACAGGCGGGTCAGCCTTCGATTTCGACCACCTCGACGCGGGCGCCGTTCAGGACCAGGGCGATTTCGCCGCGTTTCAGCTTCAGCGCGTCCTCGCCGAAGATCTGACGGCGCCAACCCTTCAGGGCGTCGATGTCGGCGTCGTCGCTGATGGCGATCTTTTCCAGGTCGGCGACGGTGGCGATCAGTTTGGAGGCCACGCCGGCGTTGTCGCTCTTGGCCTTCAGCAGCACCTTCAGAAGCTCCACCACCGAAGGCGGGGCCGGCTGGCGGTGGGCGGGGCGTTCCATCTCGGGCGCGAAGGCTTCCGGGTCGGCCAGGACGCGCTTCAGCTCGTCGGCCAGTTCCAGCCCCAGTCGTGAACCGCCGAAGCCCTTGGGCACCGAGCGCAGGCGGTTGAAGGCGTCGGGATCGGTGGGGGTCTGCTGGGCGATCTCGTCCACCCCCTCGTCTTTCAGGATGCGCCCGCGCGGCTGATCGCGTTCCTGCGCCGCCCGCTCGCGCCAGACGGCCACGGCCTTGAAGGCGGCCAGGTATTTCACCGAGAACTTCTTGGGTTTCAGCCGCTTCCAGGCGTTTTCGGGATTGGTGTCGTAAAGGGCCGGATCGGTCAGCCCCTCCATTTCCGACATCACCCAGTCCAGCCGGCCTTCCTTCTCCAGCCGGTCGCGCAGCTTGGGATAAAGCGCCGCCAGATGGGTCACGTCGCCCAGGGCGTATACCAGCTGGCTGTCGGACAGCGGACGTCGCGCCCAGTCGGTGAAGCGGCTGCCCTTGTCCACCTCGATCCGCAGCGTCTGCCGCACCAGCGAATCATAGGCCACCTGTTCGCCGAAGCCGGCGGCCATCGCGGCGACCTGGGTGTCGAACAGCGGCTTGGGCATGGCGCCCAGTCGCACGAAAATCTCGACGTCCTGACGGCAGGCGTGGAAGACCTTGACGATCTTTTCGTCGCGCAACAGGTCCAGGAAGGGCGCCAGGTCCAGCCCGTCCGCCATCGGATCGATGATCGCGGCGTGGTCGGCGGACGCGGCCTGGATCAGGCACAGCCGGGGCCAATAGGTCGTTTCCCGCATGAACTCGGTGTCGACCGTGATGAAGGGGGCGGAGGATACGCGGGCGCAGAACTCGGCCAGCGCCTCATTGGTGGTGATCGGCGTCATTCCGGTGCTATAGCCCCTCGGAACCCATCTGTGGCAAGAGCCGCGCTGCATTTCCGCCCCGATTCCAGGCCCAATACCCATGAGCGACACCCAAAAGCCTCTCGAAAACGGCCTGACCTACGCCGATGCAGGCGTGGACATCGACGCGGGCGAGATGCTGGTCGAACACATCAAGCCCCTGGCCAAGTCCACGGCCCGCCCCGGATCGGAGCCGTCGCTGGGCGGTTTCGGCGCCCTGTTCGACCTCAAGGCCGCCGGGTTCGAGGATCCGCTGATCGTCTCCACCACCGACGGCGTCGGCACCAAGCTGAAGATCGCCATCGAGACGGGACGTCATGACGGCGTCGGCGTCGATCTGGTGGCCATGTGCGTCAACGACCTGCTGGCGCAGGGCGCCGAGCCGCTGCTGTTCCTCGACTATTACGCCACCGGCCGTCTGGAGATCGACGCCGCCCGCCGCGTCGTCGCGGGCATCGCCGAGGGCTGCCGCCAGGCCGGCGCCGCCCTGGTCGGGGGCGAGACGGCGGAAATGCCGGGGATGTACACCGAGGGCGACTACGATCTGGCCGGGTTCAGCCTGGGCGCCGTCGAGCGGGGCCACGCCCTGCCCTATCTGGACCGCCAGGCGGCGGGCGACATCATCATCGGCCTGGCCTCCACCGGCCCGCATTCGAACGGCTATTCGCTGGTCCGCAAGGTGGTCGAGAAGTCCGGCCTGGCCTGGGGCGACGACGCCCCCTTCGCCAAGGACCGTTCGCTGGCCCAGGCGCTGATGGAGCCGACGCGCATCTATGTGAAACCCGTCCTGCCGATCATGAAGGCGGGTCTGGTCAAGGGCGCGGCCCACATCACCGGCGGCGGTCTGATCGAAAACCCGCCGCGCTGCATCGCGCAGGGTCTGCAGGCCAGGTTCGACTGGGACGCCTGGCCCATGCCTGCCGTCTTCCAGTGGCTGGCCGAGACGGGCGGCATCAGCGACCACGAGATGCGCCGCACCTTCAACTGCGGCGTCGGCTTCATCCTGATCGTCGCGCCCGAGAACGCCGAACCCGTTTTGGCCGCCCTGCTCAACGCCGGCGAAGTCGCCTTCGTCTGCGGACAACTGGAAACCGCCTGATCTCATGAAAAACGCCCTGCTCGCCTCCGTCGCCGCCCTTTCCCTGGTTTTGACGACGGGGGCGGCGCAGGCGCAGACGCCGGCCGCTGTCGAACAGCCGCTGCTGCACGGCGTCGCCGCCGAGGTTCAGCCCGACCGGATGCGGGCCGATATCCAGGCCCTGGTCGGCTTCGGCACCCGCCACACCCTGTCCGAAACCCGGTCCGAGACGCGCGGCATCGGCGCGGCCCGCCGCTGGACCGAACGCCAGTTCCGCGCCATCGGCGCCGACTGTGGCGGTTGCCTGAGCATCGCCCTGCCTGCCGACACCGTGACCGGCCGCCGCGTGCCCAATCCGACCGAGGTGGTGAACGTCCTGGCGATCCAGCGCGGCACGACCGATCCCGACCGGGTTATCGTCATCTCGGGCCATATCGACAGCCGCGTCACCGATGTGATGGACTTCACCTCCGACGCGCCGGGCGCCAACGACGACGCCTCGGGCGTGGCGGCCGTGCTTGAGGCGGCCCGCATCCTGTCCAAGCACAAGTTCCCCGCCACCCTGGTCTATGCCGTCCTGTCGGGCGAGGAGCAGGGCCTGCTGGGCGGCAAGATCCTGGCCGACTACGCCGCCGCGCAGGGCTGGAAGGTCGAGGCCAATCTGAACAACGACATCGTCGGCAACTCCGAAGGCCAGAACGGCGTGCGCGACACCACCCGCGTCCGCGTCTTCTCGGAAGGCACCAAGACGGTGGAGACGCCCGAACAGGCCGAACGCCGCCGCTACAACGGCGGCGAGGTCGATTCCTCGTCGCGCAACCTGGCCCGGTTCGTGGACGGGATCGCCGACCGCTATCTGGCCAATTTCGACGTCGAGATGATCTATCGCACCGACCGCTATGGCCGTGGCGGCGATCAGGTCGAGATGCTGAAGGCCGGCTTCCCCGCCGTGCGCATCAGCGAGGGCGCCGAAAACTATGACCGCCAACATCAGGATCTGCGCGTCGAGCACGGCGTCCATTATGGCGACACCATCGACGGCGTGGACTTCGCTTATCTGGGCCAGGTGGCGCGGTTGAACATCGTGTCGATGGCGGCCCTGGCCTCGGCGCCCGCCACGCCGACGGGCGTGACCATCGAGGGCGCGGTCAAGCCGGACACCACCGTCGCCTGGACCGCCGTGCCCGGCGCCGTGGGCTATCGCGTCTGGTGGCGCTCGACCACCGCCCCGCAATGGACCTACAGCCGCGCCGCCCCGGCCGACGCGACCACCCTGGTCCTGCCCAACATCGTCATCGACGACTGGTTCTTCGGCGTCTCGGCCCTGTCCGCCGACGGCTACGAAAGCCCCGTGGTCTTCCCCGGCGCGCCCGGCGCGTTCTGAAGACACGATCCCAAACACAGAAGGGCCGGAGGCGTCGCCGCCTCCGGCCCTTTCCGCTTCCGCTGAGCTCGAAGGATCAGCGAACCCCGCCGTTCGCCGTCTCGGCATAGAAGCGCGACAGATCGGCGTGCAGCTTCACCAGGGCGTCATGGCTCAGATACATCATGTGCCCGCCTTCATAGTAGGTGAACTCCAGGTTCGGCCGCAGGCTGGGCTCCAGCATCATCTGCGCCAGATCGAACTCGGTCGAGAAGAAGGGCGTGGCGGCGTCGTAATAGCCGTTCAGCGACATCACCTTCAGATACGGATTGCGTCGCATCGCCGTGGCCAGGTCGATGGCCGTGTTGGGCGTGGTCTGCGGCCCGCCCACCGGAGGACGGTGGCTCCAGTTCCAGTTGAAGCCCGGCAGGCCCCGCGCCGACATCCGGTATTCGACGTCGGTCTTGTAGTTCAGTTCATTGGCCACATAGTCGCGGAAGATGCCGAAATAGGCGCCCGTCACGGCCGAGCTGGAGGGATCGTCCTCCGGTTCGCCGCCCGATGCATCCTCGTCCAGCCCCAGATATCGGGTGTCCAGCCGGCCGATGGTCTGGCGCCGGTCGCGCAGCAGCTCCTTGCGGAAGGCGCTCAGGTCCACCCGCATATTGGCGCTGTCGATGAAGGTGGTGGACAGGCCGGTCAGGTCGCTCATCTGGCGCACGATCTGGGCGCGTTCGGCGTCGGAGATCATGTGCCCCTTGGCCAGGGCCGAGGCGTAGGGGCCAAGGGCGAAGTCGCGCGCGCGCTGAACCTGTTCCTCCACCGTCGGGGCGGGATTGGCCAGCTTGCGGTGATACCAGGCCGTCGCCGCATAGGTCGGCAGCAAGGTGACGAAGTTCTGCGGATAGCCCGGCTGGCGCACCCCGTAGTTCATGATCGAGGACAGCAGCACCACCCCGTTCAGCGACATTCCCCGGTCTTCCAGCTGGAAGGCCACCGCCCCGGTCCTGAGCGTGCCGTAGGATTCGCCGATGATGTATTTCGGACTGGCCCAGCGGCTGAACTTGGTCGTGTAGCGCATGATGGCGCGGGCGAAGGCGTCGGCGTCGCCGTCCACACCCCAGAAGTTCGACCCCGGCGTCTCGCCCAGCGGTCGCGAGAAGCCCGCGCCTACCATGTCGATAAAGACCAGATCGGTCTGATCCAGCAGGGTCTGGTCGTTGGGACCGAAGGCGAAGGGCGCGGGGCGCACCACGGTCGGCTCGTCGGTCTGGACCCGCATCGGCCCGAACGACCCCATGTGCAGCCACACGGTCGGCGAACCCGGCCCGCCATTGTACAGATAGGTCACCGGCCGCGTCCCGACCGGCTGACCATCCAGCGTATAGGCGGTGTAGAACAGGCTGGCGGTCGGCATTCCCGCATCGTCGCGGATCGTCAGCGTGCCCGCCGTCGCATGATAGCGCAGCGTCTTGCCGTGCGCGTTCACCGAATGGGCGGTGACGACCTCGCTCTCCTGCACCGGGGCGCGGGCCCAGTCCTTTTCGATGGCTTCGGCATTGGCGTTGCGGAAGCGGTCGGTCGCCGAGCGCATGGCCGCGCCGCCGCCATTGGCGCTGGCGCTGTTCGACGGGCTGTCCTGCGCGGCGGAAATCGCGGGCGCGCCCAGCATCGCGGCCACGGCCGCGAGGCAGATCAGTCTTTTCATACGATGGTCCCCTGTACGCGCCGGCCCCTGACGCCCCTCGCCGGGCGGTCGGCGTTACACGCTAAC
This sequence comes from uncultured Brevundimonas sp., assembly GCA_963515305.1. Taxonomy (GTDB): domain Bacteria; phylum Pseudomonadota; class Alphaproteobacteria; order Caulobacterales; family Caulobacteraceae; genus Brevundimonas. Next base: position 230,651 of record CAUPWX010000002.1, on the reverse strand, counting down.
GTCCAGATGCAGGCGACGACAAGGGCCAATCGCGTTTCGTCTTGCCAAGCGTCGCACGCCCGGCCATGCGGGGCGCCATGTCGATCCAAACCCCCTCGCCCGTGCGCGTCGCCGTCCTGATTTCAGGGGCCGGATCGAACATGGCGGCCCTTATCGACGCGGGCCAGACGTCGGGCGGCGAGTGGGAGGTGGCGCTGGTTCTGTCCAACGTCGAAGGCGCCGGCGGCCTGGCCGTCGCGGCGGCCAAGGGCGTTGCGACCGCGACCGTCGCCCACAAGCCGTTCGGCAAGGACCGCGAGGCGCACGAGGCCGCCGTGGACGCCGTCCTGCGCGACGCGGGCGTCCAGGTCGTGGCCCTGGCCGGCTATATGCGGGTGCTGACGCCCTGGCTGGTCGGCGCCTGGCGCGGCCGGATGCTGAACATCCACCCCAGCCTGCTGCCGCTCTATCCCGGTCTGGACACCCATGCCCGCGCCATCGCCGCCGGCGACGCCGAGGCGGGCTGCACCGTGCATCTGGTGACCGAAGGCGTGGACGAAGGCCCCATCCTGGGCCAGGCGCGCGTGCCGATCGTGCCCGACGACACCCCCGCCAGCCTGGCCGAACGGGTCAAGACGGCGGAGCACGGCCTGTATCCGCGCGTGCTGGGCGCGTTCTGCCGGGATTTGGATCGGGGCTGATTTCGTTTCCGCTGATCCCCGCGAAAGCGGGATGAGCGGCGGGCGCAAAGATTACGAAATCGTCATGCGACAGAGCGTCGCACTGGCGCAATGGTGCGGCCGACCTCAATCGGGATCTGTCTTCGTCATGAATCGCATTCGTCTGATGGCCGCCTGCTCGGCCTGCATCGTCGTCTCCCTGACCGGCGGCGCGGCCTCGGCCCAGGACCATTCGCCCCGGCCTTCGCAAGGCGCGGCCGCCGCCCATCCCTTCGGAAGCTGGGGCTTCGACCTGGCCGGGCGCGACACGGCGGTGAAGCCGGGCGACGACTTCAACGAATACGCCAACGGGACCTATCTGCGGACCACCGAAATCCCGGCCGACAAGGCCCGCTTCGGCCCGTTTGACGTCCTGTACGAGAACGCTCAGTCGCAACTGAAATCCATCATCGAAGCCAGCGCCGCCAATCCGACCAACGCCAACGCCCAGAAGGTCGGCGCCCTCTACGCCAGCTTTATGGACGAGGCCAAGGTGGAACAGCTGGGCGCCGCGCCCCTGGCCGCCGACCTGGCCGCCGTCAAGGCGGTCAAAGATCATGCCGACATGGCGCGCCTGATGGGCGAAAGCCACGCAGGCTTCGGCGGTTCGCTGTTTGGCATCAGCGTGTCGGAGGATCTGCGGACCCCCAGCATGAACACCGCCTATCTGGGCCAGGGTTCGCTGGGTCTGCCCGACCGCGACTATTATCTCAAACCGGATTTTGCGGCGCAACGCGACGCCTATGTGGCCTATCTGACCGCCACCCTGACCGCCATCGGCTGGACCGACCCGGCCAAGACCGCCGCCGACATCCTGGCCTTCGAAACCAAGGTGGCGGACAAGCAATGGAGCCAGGTCGAGCGTCGCCAGATCGACAAGCTGTACAATCCGGCCAAGGCCGCCGACCTGCCGACCCTGGCCCCCGGTTTCGAATGGCCGGCCTTCCTGGCAGGCGCCCAGGTGGCGGACGTCGAGAACCTGGTGCTGGCCGAGAACACCGCCATCCCCGCCATCGCCCAGGTCTTCGCCGACACGCCGATCGAGACGCTGAAAGCCTGGCAGGCGACCCAGATCGTCGATCAGGCCAGCCCCTATCTGTCCAAAGCCTTCGTCGACACCCGCTTCGACTTCCGCGGCAAGACCCTGCGCGGCCAGCCGCAGAACCGGCCCCGCTGGAACCGGGGCGTGGCCCTGGTCGACGGCCAACTGGGCGAAGTTCTGGGCCAGGAATATGTGCGCCTGCACTTCCCCGCCTCGTCCAAGGCGCAGATGGACGCCCTGGTCGGCAACATCCGCGACGCCATGACCGAGCGGCTGAAACACGTCGACTGGATGAGCGAACCGACCCGCGAACAGGCGCTGTACAAGATGTCCAAGTTCGGGGTGAAGATCGGCTATCCCGACAAGTGGCGTTCCTACGACGGGCTGGAGCTGAAGCCCGACGATCTGTACGGCAACGTCGAACGCGCCGCCGCCTTCGACTGGGCCTGGCAGCGCGGCAAGATCGGCAAACCGGTCGATCCGCTGGAATGGGGCATGACGCCCCAGACGGTGAACGCCTACTACAACCCGCCGCGCAACGAGATCGTCTTCCCCGCCGCCATCCTGCAGGCGCCCTTCTTCGATCCGAACGCGGACCCGGCCGTCAACTACGGCGGCATCGGCGCCGTGATCGGCCACGAGATCACCCACGGCTTCGACGACCAGGGCCGCAAGTCGGACGGCGACGGCGTGCTGCGCGACTGGTGGACGCCTGAGGACGCCGCCCGGTTCGAGGAACGCGCCAAGGTGCTGGGCGCCATCTACGACAGCCTGGAGCCGATCCCCGGCGTGCACGTCAACGGCGACCTGACGATGGGCGAGAACATCGCCGACCTGGGCGGTCTGCTGCTGGCGCTGGACGCCTATCACAAGTCGCTGAACGGCCAGCCGGCCCCGGTGATCGACGGCCTGACCGGCGATCAGCGCGTCTTCCTGGGCTGGGCGCAGGTCTGGCGCGAGAAATCGCGCGAGGCGGCGCTGAAGGAACAGCTGACCACCGACCCCCACTCGCCCGGCCCGGTCCGCGCCGCCACATCGCCGCGCAACATCGACGCCTGGTACGCCGCCTTCGGCGTGTCGCCCCAGCAGAAGGAATATATCGCCCCCGACGCCCGCGCCCGCATCTGGTAGGTCGCTGGCACGTCGCGTACGAAAAAGGCCCGGAGCGATGCTCCGGGCCTTTCTTTGTCAGCCTGAGGCCGAAAGCCTTATTTGGGCGTGGTGACCGCGCCGGCCACGCCGCCGATCGCGGCGCCGGCCACGGTCGAGCCGGTGTTGCCGCCCAGAACCTGGCCGGCGACGGCGCCGCCCAGGGCGCCGGTGGCGGCGCGTTGTTCCATGGTCTGGCCGCAGGCGGCCAGCAGGGCCACGGTGCCGATGACGGGGGTCAGTTTCAGCAGGGTCTTCATGGGTCTTCTCCAGAACTGCGTGAGGGGACGATGGTGACCCAACGGAAAAGGCCCGCGTCCGGTTCCGGACGCGGGCCTCAAATGTCGCAGACGCTGTTGCCGTCTGATCCTTAGGCTACGCTCGGGACGCGGTCCCTCGCGACTTGAGCCTTAGCCGACGATCTGGTCGTCGGTGAAGAACTGGGCGATCTCGATCTTGGCGTTGTCCAGGCTGTCCGAACCGTGGACCGAGTTCTCGCCGATCGACAGGGCGAATTGCTTGCGGATGGTGCCGTCGGCGGCGTCCTTGGGGTTGGTGGCGCCCATGACTTCGCGATAGGCGGCGACGGCGTTGTCGCCTTCCAGCACCTGAACGACGACCGGCTCGGCCGTCATCTGCTCGACCAGTTCGCCGTAGAACGGACGTTCGGCGTGGACTTCGTAGAATTTCTTGGCTTGATCGGTCGACAGCTTGACGCGGCGCTGGGCCACGATCCGCAGGCCGGCGCCTTCGATCACGGCGTTGATCGCGCCGGTCAGGTTGCGGCGCGTGGCGTCGGGTTTGATGATCGAGAAGGTACGTTCGGTCATGGGAATTGACTTCTTGTTGGGAGATTGAGTGTCGCGGGCTTATAGCGACCACCTCCCGCGTTTCCAACCGTCCCTTTTTGCATCCCTGACGCACGCCGCATGGCGACCTGCCGATTGAGGGACGCCGACCAACCGAAGAACCTTCGCCGCAATGCTCCAGATCACCGACCTGACCTTCAACGCCTGGGGCCGCAAGTTTCTGGTGGACGCCTCCGTCAGCCTGCCGCCGGGGTCCAAGGTCGGTCTGGTCGGGCGTAACGGCATCGGCAAGTCGACGCTGTTCAAACTGATCCTGGGCGAGTTGAACGCCAATGGCGACGAGATCAGCCTGCCCAAGACCGCCCGCATCGGCTCGGTCGATCAGGAGCACCCGGCGACCCCCGTCAGCGTCATCGACACCATCCTTGAGGCCGACGTCGAACGCCACGACCTGCTGGGCCGGCTGGAAACCGCCGAACCGGAAGAGATGGGCGAGATCTGGTCGCGCCTGATCGAGATCGACGCCGACGCTGCGCCTGCCCGCGCCGCCGAAATCCTGGTCGGTCTGGGCTTCGATCAGGAGAACCAGGCCCGGCCGATGTCCGAATTCTCGGGCGGCTGGCGGATGCGCGTGGCCCTGGCCGCCGCCCTATTCGCCGAGCCGGATATGCTGCTGCTGGACGAACCGACCAACTACCTGGACCTGGAAGGCGCCCTGTGGCTTGAGGCGCGGCTGAAGAAATACCCGCACACGGCCCTGATCATCTCCCACGACCGCGAGATGCTGAACGAGGTCTGCACCCATATTCTGCACCTCGCGAACCACACCCTGACCCTCTACACCGGCAATTACGACGCCTTCGAAAAGGCGCGCGCGGAAAAGGCCCGGCTGCAGCTGTCGGCCAAGGCCAAGCAGGACGCCGAACGCGCTCACCTTCAGGCCTTCGTGGACCGGTTCAAGGCCAAGGCGTCCAAGGCGGCCCAGGCCCAGTCGCGCATGAAGCGGCTGGAGAAGATGCAGCCCGTCGCCACCACGATCGAGGAGCGGGTCGCCCCCTTCACCCTACCCTCGCCGCCGCGCCCGCTGGCGCCGCCGCTGATCCGGCTGGAACGGGCCAATGTTGGCTATGAAACCGGCAAGCCGATCCTGCGAAACCTGAACCTGCGTATGGACCTGGACGACCGCATCGGCCTGCTGGGCGTCAACGGCGCGGGCAAGTCCACCTTCGCCAAGATGATCGCCGGCGCTCTGGACGTGTCCGAGGGCGAACTTCACCGCGACAGGAAGATGCGTGTGGGCTGGTTCCACCAGCATCAGATCGAGGCGATGGACCCCACAGACACGCCGCTGGAGATCATCCGTCGCGCCATGCCGGATGCGCCCGAAAGCGCCCGCCGTTCCAAGCTGGCCCAGTTCGGCCTCGGCTACGAGAAGCAGGAGACCACGGTCGACAGCCTGTCGGGCGGCGAACGCGCCCGCCTGCTGCTGAACATGGTGGCCATGGACGCGCCCCACGTCCTGATCCTCGACGAACCGACAAACCACCTGGACATCGACAGCCGCCGCGCCCTGCTGGACGCGCTGAACGACTATTCAGGCGCCGTCATCCTGATCACCCACGACCGCTCGCTGATGGAGATGGTCGCCGACCGGCTGTGGCTGGCCGCCGACGGCACGGTGAAGCCGTTCGATGGCGACATGGACGACTACGCCAAGTTCGTGCTGGACCGCGCCAAACAGGCCATCGCCAAACCCAGCCAGATCAAGAAGGAAGAGGCCAAGGACGCTTCCGGCGCCGCTCAAGCCGTTTCCGCCCGCAGCGGAAACGAAAGGGGCAACAAGAAAAAGTCAGGCCCCTCGCCCTCGACCCTGCGTCATGCGGTCAAGAAGGCCGAGGAGACGATGACCCGCCTGACCGCCGAGCTCGCCCGCATCGACGACGACATGGCCACCGCCTCGATCAGCAATCCCAAGGCCCTGGAAGGCCTGACCCGCGCCCGCGCCAAGACCGAAGCCGATCTCGCCGCCGCCGAAGCCGCCTGGGTCGCCGCGGAAGAGGCGCTGGCGGAGGTCGCATGAAGCCCATCGAATTCTCCAGGGACGAACGCGCCGCCGCGACCGGAAAACTGCGCGACTATTTCGCCCGCGAACTGGATCAGGAGCTGGGGCAGCTTCCGGCCGAGATGCTGCTGGACTTCATCGGCAAGGAGATCGGCGGCGCCTTTTACAATCGCGGCGTCCACGACGCCCAGCAGCTGGTGCAGCAGAAGGCCGAGGACATCGTCGAGGCGCTTTACGGGCTGGAGCGCGCTGCGCCGCAACGCTGATCGCTCGCCGCAACACCTGCTCTTGCAAATCGTTCTCATTTAGATAATGTCCCGCTCGAAACGGAGCGCGACCATGAGCAGACCCATTCTCCACGCCAGCCTGCTGGCCAGTCTGCTCGCGGTATGGGGCGCCGGGGCCGCACAGGCCCATTCGCCCTATCTGCGGCCCAACGTCTTCGACGCCACCAACCGCGACCATGTGACGGTCGAGGCGGCCTTCACCGAGGATGTGTTCAACGCCGAGGTGGTCATGCGCTCCGACCATTTCCACGTCGTCGGCCCCAATGGCGATACGCCGATCACCGCCGTGACCTATTTGCGCGACCTGGCGGTGTTCGAGGCGCCGACGCCGGTGGACGGCCTTTATCGCCTGTCGTCCGGCGCGCGCGAGGGCCGGGCGGCCAAGATGTACGAAACCCCGTCAGGCTGGAAGATGGTCGGCGAGGAGGATACGCCGCCCCCGCCCGGCGCCGAACTGGTCGATGTGCAGAGCATCACCACAGCCGATGTCTATGTGGTGCGCGGCGCGCCCGACGCGGCGGCGCTGAAACCGTCGGGACAGGGACTGGAGCTGACGCCCCTGATCCAGCCGGACGACATCGTCGCGGGCGAGGACGCGCCCTTCCGCCTGCTGTTCGACGGCCAGCCGGTCGCGAACGCCGACGTCACCGTGTTTCGCGAGGCGGGCCAGTATGACGGCAAGAAGATCGAGGCCGAACTGACCACCGACGCCACGGGTCTGGTCACGCTGAAGGTCGGCGATCCCGGCGCCTATATGACCCAGGTCCGCCACCGCATCGCCTCGCCCGCCGGCGCGCCCACGCCCTTTCGCAGCTACACCCACACCCTGACCTTCATCGCCCACGCCGGCTAGGCGTGGCCAGCAGGCGGCCGTCGCCATACCGGCCGTCCAGTCGTCCGGTCTTGGCCCAGTCCAGCACGGCCTGATAGTAGCCGGGCGCATTGCCGAGCGCCGTGCGCCTGCCGTCCGCCGCCGTTTCGAACCGCACGATGCCGTGGTCGGTGTCGGGATATTCAAGCAGGGTGATCGGTCGCCCCTGCCCCGCAAGATCGATCAGCCGCTGGCGCGTGGCGTCGGGCGGGGCGCCGGTGTCGTTCTGGGCCTGGATCCACAACATGGGCGTGGACAGGCTGCTGAGCACGGGCAGAGGGTCGTAGTCCCATGAGGTTCCCAGATCCATCTGGGGGGCCATGGCGATGATCTGTGCGTCGGGCGTGTTCAGCAACAGGCCGGTGAACTCGCCCTTGATGTCGGCGAACCACGGCTGGTCGCGATATTTGGCGCGCACGGCCTCGAGGGCGTCAAAGCCGACGCCGCCGTGCGAGGCGATGAAGGCGCCGGTGACGTCGGTGATCTCGCGCGCCTGTTCCAGAACCTGCGGCCCCCACCCCCTGGCCTTCAGGTCCAGCATGACCTGGTCGCTGTCCTCGGCCAGGGCGCCGTAGGCCAGCCCGAAACCGACCGTCACGAAATCGACGGGCGTCTGGCTGGCGGCCAGCGGCGCGATCCAACCGCCCTGGCTGGCGCCGTGCAGCCCGACCCGACCCGCGCGGGCGCCGGCCAGACGACGCGCCTCGACCACGGCGGCGGCGGCGTCTGCGGCCAGAATATGGAAGTCCTGGGTGTAGCGTCCTTCCGATCCGCCGGAACCGCGCTTGGCGTAGACGAAGACCCCCACGCCCGACGCCGGGGCGAACCGTTGGAAGGCGTTGAAATCCAGCGCATTCGCGCCCTCGGAGCCATGCACCTCGACCATGATCGGCACGGGACCGTCGCCCGGCGGTAGGATCAGCCGCCCGTTAAGATGGATTCCGCCTTGGCCGACGAAGCGTGTGTCCTGAACATCCAGCGCCACGCGGCGGCCAGTCTGACCCTCGAAAACGATCCTCCCGTCGTCGCAGGATGAGAGTTGCGATTGCGGACCCTGGACGCGGTTCGTGGACCCCAGGGTGCTGATCTAGCGTCCCTGGCCGTCCAGCGTCATCCGGGCCGTTGCTCCATCAAGCCGACGCCAGCGCAGACCCGAAGACGCCTGCGGCGCGACATCCACCCAGCTGCCGTCGTCCAGGCGATAGATGCCGACATGACAGACGACCGCCGGATCGGGCCGCGCATCCACATCGCTCCCCGCCATCTGGGCGGCGGCAGGCAGGGCGACGATGGAGGCGATGACCGCCAGGGCGGCGGCGAGACAGGATTGCGACACGGGTTTTCCAATCAGGATTGCGGCTTCTCGCCAAACGCCATTGCCGGTGGCGCAACGGCTCGCTAGGCCCGACTTCGCGAATGGCGCCGTGGGTGCGCGAACGGGACGACATGGGTCACAGGCCAGGGACCATCATCGGGGCGACGATCATGCGGCGCTGGGCCGTGGACGTCCTGATGCTTGCCGTCATGGGGCTGTTGCTCGGATTTCTGGGGCCGTTCGATTCCGACAGTGCGCCGCTCGCGACCCGTTACGCCTACTGGACGATCTGCATGGTGGGCGGCGGGCTGATCGCGGTAGCCGTGGACGAGGGGGTGGGCCGTCGTCTACCTGTCCTGTGGCGACGCCTGGCCGTGACCTGCGCCCTGGCCACGCCGCTGGTGACCTTGTTCGTCGTCGTGACCCAGCATCTGATGTTCGCCGAGCGGCGCTGGTCGATCTATCTGCCCCTGCTGTGGCAGGTCGGCCCCATCATGCTGGCGGCCATGACGGTCAGGGCGCTTGCGTGGCGGCGGCGGCCGATGCGGATCGAAACGCGCACCGTCGTCGAGCCGCCCTTGCCGCAAGCCGAGGCGACGTTCCGGCGCAGACTGTCGGCCAAACGGCGCGGCGCGCGTCTGATCGCCATCGAGGCGCACGATCATTATCTGAGGGTTCACACCGACGCGGGCCCGGAACTGATCGCCCTGCGGTTCGCCGATGCGCTGGACGAACTCTCGCGGGCGCACGGCTGGCAGGTTCACCGCTCGTGGTGGGTGGCGGCCGATGCGGTGGAGGCTGTGCGCTGGCGGCGCGGAACGGGCGAGATGCGCCTGGTCGGGGGTCTGACGGCGCCGGTCAGCCGAACCCATGGTCCTGCGCTGAAGGCGGCGGGCTGGCTGTAACGGCGGCCCCGCCGGTCACGCCGTGATCGCCCCGCGTCGATCGAGGCCGGGCGATCACGTCTTGGGACGAAAAACCTTTAGTCCGGCAGATCTTCAGACAGGATCGCCATTTCGAACATGAACGAACCTTCTTCGTCCTCGTCCTCGAAGACGATGCCGATGAACTCGTCGCCGACATAGACTTCGGCGGAATCATTCTGTTTGGGGCGGGCCTTCACGATGATGCCGCCGGTGTTGAAGGTGCGCTTCAGGTGCCCTTCGATACGCTTCAGGTCGGTGTCTTTCACGGGTGGCCTCATAGTCCTGGATTGGCCGCGGACCCTAGAGACATCGGCGCTTCAGGGAAACCGCCGCCGTTCATTTTCCTTTACGGTGCGCGGGCCGTGGCGACGTCATCATAATGTCACCGCTCGTTTCGGGGGAAACGCCGATGCTGTTGTCGATCATGATCGGCGAAACGCTGTATGTCGCGCACCGCTGGCGCCGGGCCATCCTGGCCGCGCCGGTCGTCCTGGCCTGCGTGGCCACGGCGATGGCGCTGTCGCACCATCTGCCCCTGCCGCCGCACGGCTGAAGGCGGTTCAGATCACGAAGTCATAGACGACGTCGGCCAGGGTGTGGTCCATCGTCCGCGCCGGTTCGGCGCCTGTCGGGCAGTTGACCAGACGCGCCGGCACGCCCGCCACGGTGCAGCCGCTGGGCACGTCTTTCAGCACCACCGAACCGGACGCCACCTTGGCGTAGTCGCCGATGTGGATGTTGCCCAGCACCTTGGCCCCGGCGCCCAGCAGCACGCCCTTGCCGATCTTGGGGTGGCGGTCGCCGCGCTCGGCGCCCGTCCCGCCCAGGGTGACATTGTGCAGCATCGACACGTCGTCGCCGACCACCGCCGTCTCGCCGATCACGATGCCCGTGCCGTGGTCCAGGAACAGGCCCTTGCCCAGACGGGCGGCCGGGTGGATGTCCAGTTGGAACAGCTCCGAAATCCGGCTCTGGAAGTGGAAGGCCAGGGTCTCGCGTCCCTGCCCCCACAGCCAGTGGGCCACGCGCCAGCCCTGAAGGGCCCGAAACCCTTTGAAATAGAGGAACGGCTGCAACAGATTGCGGATGGCCGGGTCACGCTCGGCCACCGCCTTCAGATCCGCCTCGGCCGCCTCGACCACCGACGGGTCGGCCTTGAACGCCGACAGGCAGACCTCGCGCACCGACATGGCGCTCATTTCCCCGTCCGCCAGCTTGCGCGCGATCTGGAAGCTGAGGGCGCCGGCCAGGTCGTCGTGCGACAGGACGACCGCATTCATCTGCGAGGCCAGTTGCGGCTCTTCGCGCGACGCAGCCTCGGCCGAGGCGCGCAGCTGGCGCCACACGCTGTCGCCCTCGGTGTCCGCGACGATTTCAAGCTTGGCCATGACAGGCTCCTTCGCGCTCATCCTACCCGTCCCAGCATGGCCTGCGCCAGCGCCGGCGGCAGGTCGCCGTTCAGCGCCATATGGTAGGCCTTGTAGGCCGTCGCCACCGTCAGCCCATCGCGCACCGTTCCGCGTCCGATCTCGGACAGCAGGTCCAGGAACGGCACGCGCGCCACGGCGATGACCTCGGTCGGATCGGGCGCGGTCGGGGCGGGCGACAGGCCCCAGGCGATCCAGGTCATGCCGATCTCGTCGGTGATGGAGTTGGACATCTCCACCTTCAGCGCGGGCGCCCAGTGTTCGGCGTGCAGGCCCGCCTCCTCGGCCAGTTCGCGCCGCACCCCGTCGAACGGATCTTCGTCCAGCGGCGCGCCGCCTTCGGGCATTTCCCAGGAATAGTTGGCCAGGGCGAACCGCTGCTGGCCCACCAGGGTCACAGTCCCGTCGTCGTGAACGGGCAGGACGCCGGTCCCCACATTCTTGAACCGCACCACGGCGTAATCGGCCTTCATCCCCGTCGGCGCCGTCGCCGGATGCCGCGTCAGGGCCATCCACGGGCTGTCGAACAGCGTCTCGGCGCCGTCGCTGCGCCAGGCGGGTGGCTTGGCCAGCCCCTGGGCCCATTTCGGTTCGTCGGTTTCGCGCATGATCGACCTATGGCGGATGGGGCGCCGAAAGCCTAGCTAGACGCCATGACCGCGCTTAACGAGCCCCTGCCCCCGCCCGTTCCGTCCCAGGACTTTCTGGACCGGTTGGCCCTGCGCCGTTCGGCGCCGGCCCAGGCCCTGACCGCGCCAGGCCCGAGCGACGCCGAACTGGACGCTATCCTGACCTTGGGCGCCCGCACACCCGACCACGGCAAGCTGTTTCCCTGGCGGTTCGTGGTCCTGGGGCCGCAATCGCGCGCCGAGATCGCCGCCAAACTGGCGGTTCTGGTCGAACTCAGAAACGGCCCGGCCAAGGATCAGGCCGTGCTGGCCAAGCTGACGGCCGCGCCGGTCACCATCCTGGTCGTCTCGACCCCCGTGCCGCGGGCCAAGCCGATCTGGGAGCAGCAGTTGTCGGCCGGGGCGGTGTGCATGAACCTGGAACACGCGGCGGCGGGCTTCGGCTTTTCGTCCAGCTGGATCACCGACTGGTACAGCTATGACCCTCAGGCCCTGCCCCTGTTCGGCGTGGCCGAGGGCGAGGCAGTCGCTGGTTTCATCCACATCGGCACGCTGAACGAACCGGCCCTGGAGCGCCCGCGCCCCGACATGGCGGCCAAAGTCACACGCCTGCCGTAACCGAGCGGCATAAGGTCGCCCTGCGTCGGTCGCCCCTCGACCGACCCCGCCTTTCTCCCCCAAGGCCTATCGTATGGATTCCCTGTTGCAAGCCGTGGGCGACTTCATCGCCCGCAACCATATGTGGGCCGGCGTCCTGCTGGGCCTGATCACCTTCTTCGAATCGCTGGCCGTCATCGGCGCCTTCGTGCCGGCGACGGGTCTTCTGGTCGCGGCGGGCGGTCTGATCGCGGCGGGCGTGCTGGATCCGGTCAACGTCATCGTCGGCTGCGTCGTCGGCGCGGTGATCGGCGATGCGGTTTCCTACTGGGCCGGGCGACGGCTGGGCGTGCGGTTCCTGCAGCGCCCGATGTTCCGCCCGCATCGCCGCCGCATCGCCTGGACGCGGCTGTACTGCCGCCGCTACGGGATCATGTCGATCTTCGTGGGTCGGTTCTTCGGCCCGTTGCGCGCCTTCGTGCCCCTGACGCTGGGGATGCTCAGGATGCGCCAGCGCGCCTTCCAGTTCGGCAATGTGACGTCGGGGATCGTTTGGGTGCTGGCCATGCTGGCGCCCGGCTATCTGGCGGCGCAAGGCTTGGCCCGGATGGAGATCCTCAGCGAGGCGCACGGCCCCACCCTGCTGCTGGGGGCGATCGCCCTGGCCGTCTTGGTCGTCGCCGTCGCCTATCGCCTGGTCAAGGCGCGCATGAGCCGCAAGTCCGCCATCATGCGCGGGGCGCTGGAAAGCCGCTGACCTCCTCCTCCGGCCGGTGGACCAGCGACACCAGCACGACCGAGATGATCATCAGCAGGAACCAGCTGCCCAGCTTGGCCAGGGACACCACCTCCCATCCCGCCTCCTGCCCCGGATAGACCCAGGCCCGGCCCAGGGTGCCCAGATTCTCGGCCGCCCAGATGAACAGGGCGACCAGGAAATAGCCCAGCAGCAACGGCATGGACCGCCTGCGCCGATCCGCCGTGAAATAGAACCCGCCCCGCCCGAACAGCACCGCGGTCGCTGCAAACAAGGCGATCCGCACGTCCGGCAGCCAATGATGGGCGAAGAAGTTGACGTAGATGGCCACCGCCAGCACCCAGGTCGTCCACAGCGGCGGATAGCGCCGAATCCGGATGTGAAAGATCCGCTGCACCCGCGCGATATAGCTGCCCACCGCCGCATACATGAAGCCCGAGAACAGCGGCACCGCACCGATCCGCAGCAGACTGTCCTCGGGATAGATCCACGACCCGTGCGCCGTCTTGAACAGCTCCATGATCGTGCCGGCGACGTGAAACAGGAAGATGACCCGCGCCTCCTCCCAGCTCTCCAGCCGGAAGGCCAGCATCGCCGCCTGGATCGCCACCGCCCCCACGACCAGAAAATCGTAACGCGACACCGGCGCATCCTGCGGCCAGACCAGCCACGTCCCCACGATCAGGGCCAGCATCAGCCCCCCGAACAGACACGCCCACCCCTGCTTCAGCCCGAACCAGAGGAATTCATAGGCGTATCGACGCGGTCGGGACCAGTCGGCCCAGGTTTCGACGCGCGTGAGAAGACGGCGGCCCCAGGCTTCGAGGGGGAGGCGGGTCGCGGAGATCATCTTTTGCAAGGCAGACGCTTTCGCCCTCTGGAAACACGGGCATCTTGCCGCGACGGTTCTGGACGGCAAGTCTCGATGGAAAGGCAGCGACGCAATCCGCCCCCGTGCGCTCTGGCCTGATCACGGCGTTCTGCTAGGACAGGGTCGGACATCGAGGACGACCCATGATCTTGAGTATGCTGGCGCTACTGGCGGCCCAGACCGCCGAGCCCGCCACGACCGTCGCCGATGCGTCGGATCGGCTGAGGCTCGCCGCCGCCGAGGCCGCCGCCTTCCCCAACACGACCCTGCAGGGCTATGTGATCGAGGCCACCTCGTCGCGCGCCATTCGCGCGGAAATGAACCGCGTCCGGCCGTCGTCCAACGGCCGTCGCCAAGACGCGACCACCTCCTGGCGCTACAGCTACTCTTTCCCTCCAGCGGCCGGGCGCTGCGATCCGGCGAAGGGAGAGGTGGTTTACGCCATCACTATCATCATGCCCGATCTGCAGAACCGCGATCGTCTTCGTCGGGCCGACCGCCAGGCCTGGGATCGCTATTTCGCCGCCCTGCTGACCCACGAAGTCAATCATGCGCGGATCGCGAAACTGGGGGCCGAACAGTTGCAGACCGCCATGCGATCCGCCGCCGACTGCGAGGCCGCCCGGACCGCGACGTCCGAAATCAACGCGGCCGTATCCGCCGCCAGCGTCGAATACGACCGACGCACCGAACACGGACGGCTGGAGGGCGCCAGTTTTCCCTGACGCCTCGCCTCACCCCCGCCCGCGATAGGTCGGCACGCCCTGGTCGGGCAGCCACAGCCCCTCGGGCGGGGCGCCGGTCTGCCAGAAGACGTCGATAGGGATGCCGCCGCGCGGATACCAGTAGCCGCCGATCCGCAGCCATTTCGGCTGAAGCAGGTCGGCCAGCTTGCGGCCGATGGCGACGGTGCAATCCTCGTGGAATGCGCCGTGGTTGCGAAAACTGGTCAGGTACAGTTTCAGGCTCTTGGATTCGACCAGCCACTCCCCCGGCGCATAGTCGATGACGATGTGGGCGAAGTCCGGCTGGCCCGTCACCGGGCACAGGCTGGTGAACTCGGGCGCCGTGAACCGCGCCAGATACAGGGTGTCCGCGTGCGGGTTCGGCACCCGCTCCAGCACGGCCGTCTCGGGGCTGGTCGGCGCGGCGGTCTGGGCGCCCAGTTGGCTCAGGTTGTCGGTGTAATGGGTCATGCGGGGGATTTAGGCGCTTGCGGCGATCTTGAAAATCCTCCCCCATCGGGAGAGGGCTGACGCGCCTCCCCCATCCTATCGCCCGCCGACTTCCATCGCGGTTTCAATGCCGTGGCGCAGACCAGCGTCAATCGACCGTCCACAGCCGCACGGTCCCTTATGATGGGCGGTTTTCACCGGACGCCGTTGTCGATCACGCAGAGGACCGTCGCCCGCTTCAAATCAGACGAATTAGACGAATTAGACGGTGTTTTTCCCTTCCCCGTCTGAAGTCGCCCCGATTGCCTTCCCCCGCGACAGCCCGCTATGCGTAGCGAAACGAAACTGAAGGAGATGCCCGTGGCCATTCCCGCTTCGCTGCAAAAAGGTCTGACCCTGCCGGTGATTTCGGCGCCCATGTTCCTGGTTTCGGGACCGGATCTGGTGGTCGAGGCGTGCAATGCGGGCGTGATCGGCACCTTCCCGTCGCTGAACCAGCGCACCACCGAGGGCTATCGCGACTGGATTCACGAGATCAAGGGCCGGCTGACGCCCGAGGCCGCCGCCTTCGGCGTCAACCACATCGTCCACCCGACCAATCCCCGGCTGATGGCCGACATGATGGTGTCGGTCGAGGAGAAGGTGCCGCTGATCATCACCTCGCTGGGCGCCGTGCGCGACGTGGTGGATGCGGTCCACGGCTATGGCGGTCAGGTCTTTCACGACATCGCCAACATCCGCCATGCCAGGAAGGCGGCCGAGGCGGGGGTCGACGGCCTGATCCTGGTGGCCAACGGCGCGGGCGGCCATGCGGGCATCATCAACCCCTTCGCCCTGATCAACGAGGTCCGCAGCTTCTTCGACGGGACCATCATCCTGTCGGGCGCCCTGTCGACCGGCCAGGATGTCGCCGCCGCCCTGATGATGGGGGCCGACTTCGCCTATATGGGCACGCGCTTCATCAACACGACCGAGGCGATGGCGGACGCCGCCTACAAGCAGATGGTGATCGACAGCGGCGCGACCGACATCGTCCACACCCCCGCCGTCTCGGGCATTCCCGCCAACTTCATGATCAAGTCCCTGGTCGAGAACGGCGTAGATCCCAAACATCTGCCCGACCACAAGCTGGACATGGGCGACGAGGCCAAGGCCTGGAAGACCGTCTGGTCCGCAGGGCAAGGCGCGGGCGCCATCCACGACATCCTGCCCACCGCCGAACTGGTGGCGCGCCTGCGACAAGAGTTCGCTCAGGCCACGGATCAATTCGCCATCAAGACCGGAGCACGCTAAAGGCGCCAAGTCGCATTTCGCGCGTTGGAGGCCTCATGATCCGCACCCCCGCCCTCGCCGCCCCCGTTCTTGCTGTGTTGACCGTGGCTCTGGCGACGCCCGCTGCGGCCCAGTCCACGCCGTTGGCGCGCGACGCCTGGTCGTTCGAACTGGGCGCCGGCACGGACAACCGGTCCAAGGATGCGTCGAAATCGGGCAATGATGGCTACGCCTTCGGTTCGGCGACCTGGGAAAGTTCGGACGGCCTGTTCTACGTCGGTCCCGGCTTCCAGACGATCCAGGCGGGGGGCTCCAACGTCGAGGCCGAGTTCGTCGCCGGCTATCAGCCCGAGGCCTTCGGCTACGCCTTCGACTTCAACATCGCCTACAAGAACCGGCTGGACGCCGACGCCGGTTATGATCAGGACGCCTGGGAATTCACCGGCAACGTCAGCCGGTCCATCGGCCCGGCCAGCGCGCGTCTGCAGGTCCAGTATTCGCCCGACGCCGCCGGTTCGACCGAGGCCTTCACCTGGGTTGAGGGACGGTTGGGCTGGGACTTCACGGGCAAGGTCAGCGGCACGGCGGCGGTGGGGCGTCGCCAGCAGGACAACGCCCCCGACTACACCGGCTGGAACGCCGGGGTCACCTATGCCCTGACCGACGCCCTGGACGTCGATCTTCGCTACTACGACACCAACGCCCACAGGTTCGGCGAGCAGTACGAGGACGCCCTGGTGGCCAAGGTCGCCTACGCCTTCTGACCTCAGCCGATGGCCTGATCCAGGTCGGCGATCAGGTCCGCCACGTCTTCGACCCCGACCGACAGCCGGATCAGGTTGTCGGTCACGCCGCCCGCCTCGCGAACCTCTTTGGGGACGCTGGCGTGGGTCATGATGGCCGGGTGGTTGACCAGGCTCTCCACGCCCCCCAGCGATTCCGCCAGGGTGAAGACCTCGACCCGTTCCAGCACGCGTCTGGTGCGCTCCAGATCGCCCTCCAGAACCACGGTCACCATGCCGCCGAAGCCGCCGCTCATCTGGCGCGCGGCCAAGGCGTGCTGCGGATGGGCGACCAAGCCCGGATAGATCACCTTGGCCACCCCGGCCCGCGTCTCCAGCCAGCGCGCTATGGCCAGGGCGTTCTCGCAGTGCGCCTTCATCCGCAGCGCCAGGGTCTTCAGGCCCCGGTTGGCCAGGAAGGCGTCGAACGGTCCCATCACCCCACCGACCGAGTTCTGCAGAAACTTGATCCGCGTCGCCAGGTCGGCATCGGCCGTCACCAACACCCCGCCGATGATGTCCGAATGGCCGTTCAGGTATTTGGTCGCCGAGTGCATGACCACGTCAGCCCCCAGGCTCAGCGGCTGCTGGCAGAAGGGGGTGGCGAAGGTGTTGTCGACGATCAGCAGCAGGCCGTGCGCCTTGGCCACCCGCGACAGGGCGGCGATGTCGGCCAGCTTCATCATCGGATTGGTGGGCGTCTCGACCCACAGCATCCTGGTCTTGGGCGTGATGGCCGCCTCGACCGCCGCAACGTCGCTCAGATCGACATAGGCGAAGTCCAGCCCCATCGAGCGCCGTCGAACGCGCTCGAACAGCCGCCACGATCCGCCGTACAGGTCGTCGCCCGTGACCACGTGATCGCCGGCGTCCAGCAGTTCCAGCGCCGTCGAGGTCGCCGCCATGCCCGATCCGAAGCCGAACCCATGCGTGCCCCCCTCCAGATCGGCGACGCAGGCCTCGAACGCCTCGCGCGTCGGGTTCTTGCCCCGCGCGTACTCATAGCCCTTGTTCACACCCGGGCTTTCCTGGGCATAGGTCGAGGTGGCGTAGATCGGCGTCATCACCGCGCCCGTCGTCGGGTCGGGCCGCTGGCCGGCATGGATGGCGCGGGTCGAGAAGCCCTGGCTGTTCTTCTTGTCGCTCATGGACTTACCGGTTCAGGCTGAGGTGGTTGATCAGGTCGGTGCGGGTGATCAGGCCGACGAAGGTCTCGCCGTCCAGCACGATGGCGACCCGGTCGCGGTCAAACACGGGGATCAGGGCGTCCAGCGGCTCGTTGACCTGCACCGTGTCCAGATCTCGCGTCATGGCCGAGGCTACCGGCTTGGCGAACCGTTCCTTGCGCGTGATCTCATCGGTGTTCATCACCTGGATCAGGTCGCTTTCGTCCAGAATGCCGACCAGGCGGCCGTCCTCGATGATCGGCAGCTGGGACACGTCGGCGCCCTTCATCCGCTTGAAGGCGGTGTCCAGGGTGTCGCCCGGCCCGGCCGTGACCACGTCGCCCTTGGCGTATTTGCGGTTGATCAGGTCCGACAGGTCGCCGTGAATCTCGCGCTCGCCCAGGCCCTGATCGGCCAGCCAAGCGTCGTTATAGACCTTCGACAGATATTTTGCGCCGGTGTCGCAGACGAAGGTGACGCAGGTCTTGGGTTCGGTCTGCTCGCGGCACCAGCGCAGGGCGGCGGCGATCAGGGTGCCCGAGGACGAGCCCGCCAGAATGCCTTCCTTCAGCAACAGCTCGCGCGCCGTGCCGATGGCCTCGGCGTCGGAGATGGAATAGGCCTTGTCGATCAGGCTCATGTCCGCCGTTTCTGGCACGAAGTTCTGGCCGATCCCCTCGACGGTATAGCTGCCTTCCGGTCCCGGCACGCCGTCGTTGACCACCCCGGCCAGAGTCGATCCGACCGGGTCGGCCAGGATGATCTCGGCCTTGGACCCCACGCTCTTCAGGAACTGGGCCGTGCCCGTGATGGTGCCGCCCGAGCCGATGCCCGCGACGAAGGCGTCTATGTCCCCGCCCGTCTGGGCCCAGATTTCCGGCCCCGTCGTCTTCACATGAGCCTGAGCGTTGGCGGCGTTGGCGAACTGGTTGACGTAGAAGGCGCCGGGAATGCCCTGGGCCAGGCGCTCGGCCATGTCGGTGTAATATTCAGGGTGGCCATGCGGCACGTCCGAACGCGTCAGGCGAACATCGGCCCCCATCGCCCTGAGATGCTGAATCTTTTCCTTGGACATCTTGTCGGGGATGACCAGAAGCACCTTATATCCCCTGGCCCGGCCGACCAGCGTCAGCGCCAAGCCGGTGTTGCCCGCCGTCGCCTCGACGATGGTGCCGCCCTCTTTCAGGAACCCCTCCTGCTCGGCCGCATCCAGCATCTCGACCGCGATCCGGTCCTTGATCGAGCCGCCGGGGTTCTGGGATTCCAGTTTCAGCAGCAGACGGCACGGGCCGGTGTCGATCTTGGTCACCTCCACCATCGGCGTCTTGCCGATCAGATCCAGCGGCGACGACACGGTCGCGCTAAGGGCGGGGGCGGCCAGAGGGACGGCTGAGGGCATCGAAGACTCCATTCGGGATCGGCGGAAGCTGAAGCCCCATATCCACCCGGTCAAATCAAGCAAGATTTGACCCGAACCCGTGAGTGGAAAGGCCTCATCTGGCGAAAGAGAACAGGAATGGCTATAGTTATGGCCATATTCGGAGAGACATGATGGCCGCCTACAGCGTCGCCGAAGCCAAGAACACCCTGCCTCGACTGCTCGACAAGGCCATCGAGGGTGAAAAGGTGATCATCACCCGTCACGGCAAGCCCGTCGCAGAAATCCGTTCGCTACCCGCCGAACGCGCGCCAATGTCCCGCGAACAAAGGCTGGCTTTGATCGACGACTTCGCCAGACGTCGTCAAACCCTTTCCCCTCTCGACATCTCTGCGGCCGACCTGATCCGCCAGATGCGCGACGAAGGCATATGACGCTCTATTTCGACGCCAGTGTCGTGCTGGCGCTTCTGCTCAATGAACCGACCGCCGTCGCCGTGGACCGCTTCATGAAAAGCCATGATCAGACGATAGACATCAGCACCCTGTGCATCGCCGAATGTTCGGCCGCCATCGCAGGCCTGGTGCGGATGAAACGCCGTTCGGAAGCCGAGACGTCGATCCTGCTTCAAAGCCTCGACGACTGGCTGGACGCTTTCGGCGTTCGCACACCGGTGCTGGACGCCGATGTCGAGGAGGCCTGCGGCCTGGTGCGGCGTCTTGATCTGAAACTCAGAACCCCTGACGCGATTCACATCGCCATCGCCCGACGGCTGAATGCACGTCTCGTCACACTCGACCAACCCATGGCGCAGGCTGCAAGCCTGCTGAACCTGGACTGCGTCGACCCCGCAATCCTATCGAACTGAAAGAGCGAATGGCTCACACACCCAAGAGGCCGCCCGCCGGCCTTCCCGACAAAGACACCCTCGTCGCCTTCCTGAGAGAGGCCGGATCGGCCGAGAAGACCGACATCGCCCACCACTTCGGCCTGAAGGGCGGCGACCGCCGCGCCTTGCGCGAAATGATCCGCGAGCTTGAAGAAGAAGGCCGGCTGGGCAAGCGCGGCCGCAAGGGCTTTTCCGAGGCCGGCGCCCTGCCCCCCGTCGGCGTCGCCGACGTGATCGAGCGCGACGGCGACGGCGAACTGTATGTCCGCCTGGTCGAGGCCAGCCCAGACGCCCCACGCGCGCTGCTGATGCCCGACAAGTCCAAGCCCGGCCCCGCCCCCGGCCTGGGTGACCGTGTGCTGGTCAAGTTCCAGCGCGGCGCCGAAGGCTGGGAAGCCCGACTGATCAAGAAGCTGGATGTCGGAACCAACCGCGTCCTGGGCGTCATCCGCAAGTCGGCGCGCGAGACCCGCGTCGAGCCGGTCGATCGCCGATCCAAGGACGTGCTGCTGGTGCCCCAGGCCCAGTCCGGCGACCTGCGCGACGGCGATCTGGTGCTGGCCGCCGTCGAAAAGGGCGACCAGCGCTATGGACCCAAACGCGGCAAGATCCTGGAACATATCGGCAAGGAGGACGACCCCCGCGCCGCCTCCTTGATCGCCATCTACGCCCACAGCATCCCGACCGGCTTCTCCGAGGCAGTGGAGCGCGAGGCCGAGGATCAGGCCTTGCCGACGCTGAAAGGCCGCGAGGACCTGCGCGAGGTTCCGTTCATCACCATCGACCCCGCCGACGCGCGCGACCACGACGACGCCGTCTATGCGGCCCGCGACGATGACCCCAAGAACGAAGGCGGCTGGATCGTCTGGGTCGCCATCGCCGATGTCGCCGCCTACGTCCGGCCCGGAACCCATCTGGACCGCGAGGCCCGCGACAAGGGCAACTCGACCTATTTCCCAGACCGCGTCGAGCCGATGCTGCCGGAGGTGCTGTCGAACGGCCTGTGCAGCCTGAAGGAGGGCGAGAACCGCGCCTGCCTGGCCGTGCGGATGGTCTTCGACAAGGACGGCCGCAAGACGGGCCACAGGTTCGTGCGCGGCCTGATGCGGTCGCACGCCAAGCTCAGCTACGAACAGGCCCAGGCCGCCATCGACGGCCAAGCTGACGACGCCACCGGCCCGATCATGGAGGCCATCCTCTATCCGCTGTGGAACGCCTATCACACGATGCTGAAGGGCCGGCTGAAGCGCAGCCCGCTGCAGATCGAATCCGCCGAACGCCGCATCCGCATGGCGCCAGATGGCGGCATCGCCTCCATCGAGAAGCGCACATCGCTGGAGGCGCATCGGCTGATCGAGGAGATGATGATCCAGGCCAACGTCTGCGCCGCCGAAACGCTGGAGCAGAAGAAGACGCCGCTGATCTATCGCATCCACGACACGCCCAGCCAGGAGAAGATCTTCAACCTGGCCGACTTCCTGTCCACCATCGGCAAGCCGTGGAACAAGGGCGAGCCGGGCACGACCAAACGGTTCAACAAGCTGCTGGACGAGACGCGCGACACCGAACACGCCGATGTGGTCAATGAGGTCGTGCTGCGAACCCAGATGCAGGCGATCTACAGCCCAGAGAACGTGGGCCACTTCGGCCTGAACCTGGACCGCTACGCCCACTTCACCTCGCCGATCCGGCGCTATTCCGACCTGATCGTGCACCGCGGCCTGATCCGGGCGCTGAACCTTGGCAAGGATGGGCTGACCGACCGCGAGATCGCCGAACTGCCGGCCATCGCCGAGGGCGTGACCATGACCGAGCGCCGGTCGATGGCCGCCGAACGCGACGCGATGGACCGCTACATAGCCGCCTATCTGGAGGAGCACGTCGGGGCGACGTTCAAGGGGCGGATCACCGGCGTGACCCGGTTCGGCCTGTTCATCCGGTTGGAGGACACGGGCGCCGACGGCCTGGTTCCCGTCTCGACCCTGGGCAGCGAATATTTCACCCATGACGACCGCGCCCACGCCCTGGTCGGGGAACGCACCGGCAAGCGGTTCACCCTGGGCCGGATGGTCGAGGTGAAACTGCGCGAGGCCACGCCCGTCACCGGTGGCCTGGTGTTCGAAATGCTGAGCGAACCCGAGCCCCGCGATCCCAACGCCCCGGCCCCGCGCTATGGCGTCCGTGGAAGAGTCCAGCGGGACGGGGGCGGCGACGGCCCGCCGATGCGCGGTAAGAACCGCCCCGGCGGTCCCAAGCCCCGCAACGGCTCCAAACCGTCCGGCGGACTGAAAGGCGTCAGGAAGGGCAAGCGGAAGTGACCCAACCCTTCCCAATCCTCCCCCATCGGGGGAGGGGATTGTCGTGACCGCCCCATTCGACGCCGCCCAGGACCTGGCCGACGCGCCGCGTGTCGGCGCGGCTCAGCGTCCGAAGGATGCGGCGACCCTGATCCTCACACGCGGCGGATCGCGGCCCGAGGTGCTGATGGGCCGTCGCGCGCCGGGCCATGTGTTTATGGCGTCGAAATGGGTGTTTCCGGGCGGGCGGATCGACCGCAGCGACTTCACCGCCGCCGCGGTCGGCGAGTTGTCGTCCGATGTCGCGCGGCGTCTGGAGGGCGATCTGCCCGCCCGCCGCGCCCGCGCCTTGGCCCTTACCGCCGTGCGCGAGACGTTCGAGGAGACGGGTCTGATCCTGGGGCGCCCCGCCCCGCCTGCCTCGGTGGCCGGGCCGTGGCGCGAGTATCGTCAGGCAGGCGCCCTGCCCGATCTGTCGGTCCTGACCTACATCGCCCGCGCCATCACCCCGCCAGGCCGCACGCGCCGGTTCGACGCCCGCTTCTTCATGGCGCCGGTCGAGGCGCTGCTGACGCCCGAACCGACCGCCGGATCGGGCGAGTTGGACGAGATCGCCTGGCTGGCGCTGGATCAGGCCCGTGCTCTGGATCTGCCAGCCATCACCCGTTTCGTACTGGGTGAACTGGCAGAGCGGCTGGATCAGCCCGAACGCCCCCTGCCCTTCGTGCGAATGGTGCGCGGCCGCCACGTCGTCGACCACAGGGACTGAACCCATGCCGGGCGTGACCATCACCCTTCGCCTGATCATCGCCGATCCGGTCGCGGGCGTGGCCTACAGCCTGCAGGACAAGGCCAATGTGCCGGTCGAGCCGCGCCTGGCCGCCGACGCGCCCCTCAGCCTGGATGCGCTGGTCACCCTGACGGACGACGGACGCCTGACCGGCCCCTTCGTGCGGCGCGAGGGGCCGACGCGGCGGTTCGTCTACATCGCCATCGGAACCTCGGCCGGTCAGCACGCCAGCGTCTGGAGCCGCCGCGCCAAGATCGACGTGCACGACATCCCTGCCGACCTGCTGGATCAGGCGCGTCAGGGCCGGACGCTGGAGATTCGTCTTCCCGGCCGCGCCAAGGACGACGGCCCCGCCTGCGCCACCGTCCGCCCGCTGGCGCCGTGGCGGGCGATCTGACCTTTAGTCCGCCAGAGGCTTCGTCAGGTCGAACTCGACGCGGAAGTGGCGGTTGGGGCGGCGAAGTTCGTAGGCGAACATTCGGTCGGGATGGACCTCCATCGCCCAGACATTGGTGGTCGAGACGGCGGCGTCGTTGGCGTCGAACAGGGCGATCGATTCGGCGTCGACCGGAAAAGTCTGGCGAGCGGCCGTGCCTGCCTCGGTCGTGTCGCCGCCATACCAATGCAGCACGTCGGTCGTCCCGTCGTCGTGACGGTGATCGTGCTTGAGCCGCAGCCCCGCATCCGTCTTCGTCACGACCCAGGTGCGCGAGCGATCCTCGCCCACGGCGAAGGGGATGCGAACTTCGTCCGGCGAACAGTCGCGGACGTGCATGATCAGTCGCTGGCTGGCGAACCTGGCGTCGGCGGCGTCTGTGGTGACGACCCGACCTTCGAATCGCTGGCCGCAAAGGGCGGTCAGCCGCGCCAGGAAGGCGTCTTGCGCAGGAGGGGGCTCAGCCGCCGCGACGCCGGCGGACAACAGGGAAACCAGAGCTGCAGCGGCCATCAAGGATGCGATTTTCATGCGGTCAGACTATATGTGCATCCGACTGCATCAACGTGGCAACGCGCCCGTTGACTTTGGGGCGATCCTGAGTATGTTCCGCGCCTCTTATTTTACGCGGCTTTCGCCGTCGCAGAGGTAATTCCGATGGCCAAACCGGCTTCCATCAAGATCCGCCTGAACTCCACGGCCGACACCGGCTTCTTCTACGTCACCAAGAAGAACGCCCGCACCATGACCGAGAAGATGGTCGTCAAGAAGTACGACCCCGTCGTTCGCAAGCACGTCGAGTTCAAGGAAGGCAAGATCAAGTAAGACCTTGATCGGCTGAGAAATTGAAGACGCCCGGCTGATCTCCAGCCGGGCGTTTTTCGTTGTCTGGTCGGGGCGTCAGGCCGCCTTGGCGATGACCTTGTTGCGGCCGGCGGCCTTGGCCTCATAGACCCCTTCGTCGGCGCGTTTCAGCAGACCTTCGGGCGTGTCGCCGTCGCCAACGGTGGCCGCCACGCCGATCGAGATGGTGATGGTGATCTGTTCCTTGCCGCCCATGACGCGGAACGGGGCGGAGGCGACGTCGCGGCGGATGCGTTCGGCGACGCGGCCGGCGTCTTCCAGACTGGCGCCCGGCATGACCACCACGAACTCCTCGCCGCCCATGCGGCACGGCAGATCGACGGCGCGGACATTGGTGGCCAGGCGCACGGCGAACTCGACCAGAACCTCGTCGCCCGCATCGTGGCCGAAACCGTCGTTAACCGCCTTGAAGTGGTCGATGTCGAGCACCAGCAGCGCCACCTGAGAGCCGCCCTGGGCCGCGCGGCCCACCAGGGCCTGAAGCTGGCCGGTCATGTAGCGTCGGTTATGCAGGCCGGTCAGGGCGTCGGTGACGGCCATCTCCATGCTGCTGTCCAGCTTCTGGCGCAGGAAGTCGGTGTAGCGTTTGCGCCGGATCTGGGTGCGGACGCGGGCCGACAGTTCTTCTGTGTCGACGGGGCGCGGCAGGATGTCGGCGGCGCCAAGCTCCAGCGCCTTGACCATGCGCGGCCGTTCGACGGGATCGACGATGGCCAGGATCGGCGCGCGGCGCGCGTCGCCGGACTTGGCCTGGGCCACGATCCGCAAACCGTCGAACGACTCGGCCGCGACATTGACGATGATCAGGTCCAGCGCCCCCTTGGCCGCCGCCAAGGCCGTGTCGGGGTCGGATTCGATGGTGACGCGGTGTTCGGCGCCCAGTTCCTGAGCGATCTTCTCGGCCTGACGCAGGTCGTCGTCGACGATAAGCACCCGACCGCCTTCGCTTCGCAGACGCGCGGCGCCGTCGGAATCGACGCCCAGGCGTCGCCCGCTTTCCTCGCGCTCGCGCAGTTCGTCCATCACCTGTTTCAGCCGGGTCAGCGACTTGACGCGCGCGAAAAGGATGACGTCGTCGATGGGCTTGGTCAGGAAGTCGTCTGCGCCGGCCTCAAGCCCGCGAATACGATCCTGCCGGCCGTCCAAGGCGGTGACCAGAACCACCGGAATGTGGCGCGTCTCGGCCTGAGCCTTGAGCCGGCGGCAGGTTTCGAACCCGTCCATCCCAGGCATCATGACGTCCAGCAGGATCAGATCGGGCTGATGCTCGACCGCCATGGTCAGCGCCGTCGCCCCGTCGTTGCAGCTGAGCACATCGTAATATTCGATCGTCAACTTGGCTTCGAGCAGGCGGACGTTCACGTCCACATCGTCGACGACGAGGATGCGCGCGCTCATCCCAAGTGCTGCCGGATGGTGTCGAGGAAATGCATGACCGAGATGGGCTTGGAGATATAGGCCTCGCAGCCGCCCTGACGGATGCGCTCTTCGTCGCCCTTCATGGCGAAGGCGGTCACGGCGATGACGGGGATGTGGTTCAGCTCCTCGTCGTCCTTCAGCCATTTGGTGACTTCCAGGCCGGAAATCTCGGGCAGTTGGATATCCATCAGGATCAGGTCGGGATGGTGGGCGCGCGCCAGGGCGAGCGCCTGCAGCCCTTCGCGGGTCTGCAGGGTCTCATAGCCCTGGGAGTCGAGCAGATCATGAAAAAGCTTCATGTTCAGCTCGTTATCCTCGACGATGAGGACTTTCTTGGACATCATCACCTGACCTGCGCGCCCCTGGAATGCGGGACGCCTCGTTGGTCGCATTCGTAGGCGACCAGTCTTAAGTTGGGGTGAAGCCAAACTTACGGAGACCTTAAGCGTGGCCATCAAGGCCATCTGTCGCGACTGCCTGTGGACCGGCGAAAATCCCGCCGGGCCGCCCGATCGCCGCTGTCCGACGTGCGGGTCGCGGCGGATCGTCGCCGATCCCGAACTGGATCAACTGTCCATCGCCCACATGGACTGCGACGCCTTCTACGCCTCGGTGGAGAAGCGCGACCGGCCCGAACTGCGCGACAAGCCGGTGATCGTCGGCGGGGGCAAGCGCGGCGTCGTCTCCACCGCCTGCTATGTCGCGCGCCAGTACGGCGTCGGCTCGGCCATGCCGATGTTCAAGGCGCTGAAGGCCTGCCCCGAGGCCGTGGTGGTCAAGCCCGACTTCACCAAATACGTCTTCGAATCGCAGCGTATCCTGGGCGCGCTGGGCCGGCTGACGCCGCTGATCCAGCCGCTGTCGCTGGACGAGGCCTGGGTCGATCTGTCGGGCACCGAACGGCTGAACGGCGGCCCGCCCGCGCTCCAGTTGATCCGTTTCCAGAAGCAGATCGAGGAGGAGACCGGCCTGACCGTCTCCATCGGCCTGGCCCCCAACCGCTTTCTGGCGAAGATGGCGTCCGAGATGGACAAACCACGAGGCTTCTCCGTCATCGGCGCCGCCAACGCCCAAGGCCTGCTGGCGCCCCGCCCCGTCACCGCCCTGCCCGGCGTCGGCCCGGTGTTCGGCAAGGCGCTGCGCAGCGACGGCTATTCCCTGATCGGCGATCTGGCGCGGGCGGACGTGCGCGATCTGGTCAAACGCTATGGCGAGTCGGGCCTGCGGCTGCACGACCTGGCCCACGCCCGCGACGCCCGCGCGGTGAACCCCGAGCGCGACCGCAAGGGCATGAGCGCCGAGACCACCTTTAACGAAGACCTGACCACCGCCGAGGCGCTGGAGGCCGAGCTGTGGCCGCTGTGCGAAAAGCTGGCGTCCAAGGCGCGGCGGGACGGGGTGGCCAGCCGCGTGCTGGTGCTGAAGCTGCGGCGTACGGACTTCAAGATCGTCACCCGCCGCATCACCCTGCCCGACCCGGTGCAGACGGCGCGCGCCCTGTTCGCGGCCGGGCGGGATCTGCTGAAGCCGGAACTTGGCATGCCCTATCGGCTGATCGGCATCGGCATGGCGGACGTTCAGGACGCCGAGGACGCGCCCGCCGGCCTGTTCCAGACGCCGGAAACGCGCGCCCTGAAGACCGAACGGGCCATCGACCTGCTGCGCGACAAGTTCGGCAAGGACGCCGTGGTGGCGGGTCGCGCGTTGAAGCCTTAGGACAGGGGTATGGACCTCGCCAAACGCGCCTATGACCACGGCTTTCGCCTGGACCCGATCGTTCGCAGCCTGCTGGACACGGATTTCTACAAGCTGCTGATGCTGCAGATGATCTGGCGCGAGCATCGCGACGTACCGGTGACGTTCCAGGTCATCAACCGCACCAAGTCGGTGCGTTTGGCCGACGAGGTCGACATCGCCGCCCTGCGCGAACAACTGGATCACGCCCGGTCCCTGCGGTTCAGCAACAGGGAGCTGGTCTGGCTGGCGGGCAACAGCTTTTACGGCGTCAAACAGATTTTCGCGCCCGACTTCATCGCCTGGCTGGGTGACTATCGCCTGCCCGACTACGACCTGTCGGTTCAGGACGGCCAGTATGTGCTGACCTTCTCGGGCGGCTGGGCCGATGTCACCTTGTGGGAAATCCCGGCGCTGGCGATCCTGAACGAGTTGCGGTGCCGCGTCGGGTTGCGGCGGCTGGGGCGGTTCGAACTGGATATCCTGCATTCGCGCGCCAAGACCCGGCTGTGGTCCAAGGTCGAGCGGCTGCGCGTCCTGCCCGACCTGGCGCTATCGGATTTCGGCACTCGGCGACGGCACGGATTCCTGTGGCAACGCTGGTGCATTCAGGCGCTGAAGGAGGGGCTGAGATCGTCGTTCATCGGCACGTCCAACGTGCTGCACGCCATGGAGAACGACCTGGAAGCCATCGGCACCAACGGGCATGAACTGCCGATGGTGATGGCGGCATTGGCGCCCGACGACGCCACTCTGGCACAGGCGCCCTATGCGGTGCTGGACGAATGGCGTCGGCATTATGCCGGCAATCTGCTGATCGTGCTGCCCGACGCCTTCGGCACCGAGGCGTTTCTGGAACAGGCGCCCGACTGGGTCGCCGACTGGACCGGCTTCCGCCCCGATTCCGCGCCGCCCATCGCGGCGGGCGAGCGACTGATCGACTGGTGGCGCGAAAAGGGGCGCGATCCGACGGAGAAACTGCTGATCTTTTCGGACGGGATGGACATCGACGGGATCGAGGCGACCCACGCCCATTTCCACGGTCGCGCCCGACTCAGCTTCGGCTGGGGCACCAATCTGACCAACGACTTCCGCGACTGTTCGCCCGCCCCGGCGCCCGAGCTGGAGCCGATCTCCCTGGTCTGCAAGGTGGTCGAGGCGGGCGGGCGGCCGGCCGTCAAACTGTCGGACAACCCGGCAAAGGCGGTGGGCGATCCGGCCGAGATCGAACGTTATCGCCGCGTCTTCGGCGTGCGCGGCCTGATGGCCCAGCCGGTCACCGTGTGAAACCCGACCTTAAGCCCGCCGTGGCATAGGGGGCGAATGAACGCCCTGATCGACAAGATGCGCCGCCGCGCCGGCCGTTATCTGGATGTCCGCCCCGTGGTGATCCAACCGGCGCAGGGCGTGTTCAGCCTGTCGTTCGACGACATTCCCGCCTCCGCCTGGACCGAGGCGGGGCCGGTGCTGGCCGAACATGGGGTCAAGGCCACCTATTACGTCTGCGGCGGCCTGGCGGGCGGGCGAAATCTGGACCTGCCGCAGTTCGAGGTCGAGCATCTTCAGGCCCTGCACGCGGCGGGGCACGAGGTCGGGTGCCACACCTATGAGCACGTCTCGACCCTGACGCTGTCGCCGGCCGAACTGGACGCCAGCCTGGCCAGGAACGCCGCCTGGGCAGCCGAGCGGCTGGACGGCTATCAGATGCAGACCTTCGCCTATCCGTTCGGTGATTGCGCTCTGGCGGCCAAGCGGGTGATCGAGCGCCGGTTCCTGTGCGGGCGCGGGGTGCGCGACGGTTTCAACGCGGGGCGCGCCGACCGCAACCTGTTGCAGGCCGTGGGGCTGGAGAGCCGCCGCCTGCCCGGTTACGATTTAGAGGCCATGGTGGCGGAAACGGCGGCGGCCAAGGGCTGGTTGATCGCCTATGGCCACGACGTCAGCGACGCCCCGACGCCGTACGGTTGCCGGCCCGAGGATATCGACCGGGTGATCCGTCTGGCCAAGGCGGCGGGTCTGACGATCCAGCCGGTCGCGGCGGCGTGGCGGATGGCGACGCCCTGAACTCGTTTAAGATCGTCACCCTAGGCCTTGTGCCTAGCATGACGGCTGGAGGGGATCAGCGCCCTGAGCTTTCCGCTGGTCTGCCCAGGCGATCAGCTCTTTCCTGGGCCAGACCATCAGCCAGGACCGTGCGGTATATTCCCCGCTGTCGATCAGCGCCTTCCTGGACGCAGAGGCCGCAGCCGCCCGTTCGGTGTGGATCGGCGCCGGCCCCTGATGGACCATGAAGGCCCCGCCGTTCAGCGGATTCAGGCGCAGATGCGCCAGGCGCGGGCTGATCTCGGTCAGGGGCGGGTCGTAGAACCAGCTGGAGCCGATCATGCCCGCCAGTTCGGGCCGCGCGCGGCACAGTTCGGCGGCCGTCGCCCAAGCCTCGTTCCAGCCGTCCTCGTTGAAGCCGCGCAACCAGCGGCTTTCGGTATGCACCTCCAGCCAGGGCTCGCGCTTCGCGCCCGCCGCCAGATAACGCACCAGCGGACCAAAGCCCCGGCCGTCCAGGGCGTGTCTGACGATCTGGCCCGGCCCGACCGGCGACGAAAGGTCGATGACCTGGCTCCGGCCGCCCGGCACGCTGAGCGCCAGGGTGAAGCGCACGTCCTTGGACCAGTGGTCGAAGACGTAGTCGCCTTGGGCCTTGGTCAGAAACTCGGCCAACTGACCGATCCAGTAGGGATACAGGGCCAACACCTCGGCCGGCAGGATCATGGCCGCCACCCGGTCGGGCAGTTGCAGCGCCCAGGCGGCGATCAGGCCGCGCCGCACGTCGTCGGACGCGCCAGCGTCCAGCACGGCGTCGACCGCCTTGGCCGGCATTTCGAAATCCCAATGGGGCGCGGCCTCGCCAGCCTTTTGCGCAGCCGGTCCTGCGAGCGCGTCCACCTGCGCCCGGTCGTCGGGCGACAGGCGCGCCAGCACGGCATGGAAGGCGGCGACGTCGGGGGTCAGGTGCATATCCATGTTCGCACAATGGCACGATGCGGTTGGCGAACCTTTAAAGGCGCCGCCGGTGGGTGACGCCGAACGCGCCCCGCGCTAAACCGCGCCCAGACCCACAGGAGCCCCCATGAGCATCGAAGCCCGCATCGCCGAACTCGGCCTCACCCTGCCCGAACCCGCCAAGCCGGTCGCCAGCTATGTCTCCTACGTCCGCTCGGGCGATCAGGTCACCATCTCGGGCCAGCTGTCGAACGACGCCAGCGGCGGGATCAAGGGCACCGTCGGCGTGGACGTGACGCCGGAACAGGCGGTCGAGGCGGCGCGCCTTTGCGGTCTGAACCTGATCGCCCAGATCAAGGCCGCCTGCGATGGCGACCTGGACCGTGTGGCTCGCATCGTCAAACTGGGCGGGTTCGTCCAGGCCGGTCCCGATTTCGACGCCATTCCCGCCGTGATCAACGGCTGCTCGGACATGATGGTCCAGGTCTTCGGCGACGCCGGCAAACACGCCCGTTCGGCCGTTGGCGTCTACAAGCTGCCGCTGGGCTTTGCTGTGGAAATCGACGCCATCGTGGAGATTCGCTGATCTTTCAGATCTCGGTTCACGAAGGGATCGCCGACATCGGCCGCGAGGCCTGGGACGCGTGCGCGCGTCTCACGGGCGATCCCTTCGTCTCCTACGACTTTCTGCACGCTTGCGAGGCCTCGGGCAGCGCCGCGCCGCGCCAGGGGTGGGCGCCACGTCATCTGGCCCTGCGCGATGACGACAACGCCGTGCTGGGCGTGATGCCCCTCTATCTGAAGGGCGACAGCCAGGGCGAATATGTCTTCGACCACAGCTGGGCCGACGCCTATGAACGCGCTGGAGGGCGCTATTACCCCAAGCTGCTGGGCGCCGTGCCCTTCACCCCCGCGACCGGGCCGCGCTTCCTGAGCCACCCGGACGCCGACGCCGCCACGGTGCGTCGGGCCCTGTTGCAAGGCGCGCTGACCCTGGTGGAGCAGCTGGGCGTCTCGTCCCTGCACGTCAACTTTCCGACGCTTGCGGAATGGTCGGCCACGACAGAGGCGGGACTGTTGCCGCGCCAGGACATCCAATTTATCTGGCGAAACGACGGCTATGAGACCTTCGAAGACTTCCTGGCAGCCCTGTCGTCCAACCGCCGCAAGTCGATCCGGCGCGAGCGGCGCGACGCCCAGGCGGGCCTGGACATTCGCATCCTGACGGGCGCCGAGATCGAACCCGCCCACTGGGACGCCTTTTTCGCCTTCTACATGGACACCGGCTCGCGCAAATGGGGCCGGCCCTATCTGACGCGCGACTTCTTCGACCGCATAGGGGCGACGATGGCCGACCGAATCGCCCTGGTCATGGCGTTTCGCGACG
Source organism: uncultured Brevundimonas sp. (assembly GCA_963515305.1). GTDB lineage: Bacteria > Pseudomonadota > Alphaproteobacteria > Caulobacterales > Caulobacteraceae > Brevundimonas. Next base: position 198,622 of record CAUPWX010000002.1, on the reverse strand, counting down.
GCGCGCCCATCGCCGGCGCCCTCAACTTCATCGGCCGCGACGCCCTATACGGTCGTCAGTGGGGCACGCTGGACGACGTTCCCTTCCTGCATTTCGAGCTTTGCTACTATCAGGCCATCGACTTCGCCATTGCGCGCGGCCTGTCGCGTGTCGAGGCCGGGGCGCAGGGCGAGCACAAGATCGCGCGCGGCTATCTGCCCTCCCCCGTCTATTCCGCCCATTTCATCGCCGATCCGGCGCTGCGCGATCCCGTGGCCCGCTATCTGGAGCGTGAGGGCCCGGCGGTGGAGGAACAGAGGGCCGAGATGACGGCGGAACTGTCGCCGTTCAAACAGACATGAAAAAGGCCCGGGCGTCGCCGCCCGGGCCTCGTCGTTTTCAGATCCGACCCGATCAGGCCGTTTCTTCTTCCTCTTCCGACTTGGCCGGCGCGCCCGAGGGGCTGGCGATGTCGAAGTCGATCTTGCCGTCCTTGAGCTGGACCTTGACGTGTCCGCCGCGCGTCAGACGCCCGAACAGGATGTCATCGGCCAGCGGCTTCTTGATCGAGTCCTGGATGACCCGCGCCAAGGGGCGTGCGCCATACAGTTCGTCGAAGCCGTTCTTGGCCAGCCAGTCGGCGGCCTCGTCGGTCAGCTCGATGGTGATGTTGCGGTCCGCCAGCTGAGCTTCCAGTTGCAGGACGAACTTGGTCACGACCGAGCGGATCGTGTCGGCCTGCAGCGGCTTGAAGGCCACGATGGCGTCCAGACGGTTCCTGAACTCCGGCGCGAACAGACGCTGGATGGCCTTGTCGTCCTCGCCCTCGACCTTGCCCCGGCCGAAGCCGATGGAGGCGCGGGCGTTGTCGGCGGCCCCGGCGTTGGTGGTCATGATCAGGATGACGTTCCTGAAGTCGACCTTCTTGCCCACCGCATCCGTCAACATCCCGTTGTCCATCACCTGAAGCAGGATGTTGTAGACATCCGGGTGCGCCTTCTCGATCTCGTCCAACAGGATGACGGCGTGCGGATGCTGGTCCACCGCGTCGGTCAGCAGGCCGCCCTGGTCATGGCCGACATAGCCCGGAGGCGCGCCGATCAGACGACTGACCGTATGACGCTCCATATATTCGGACATATCGAACCGCTGCATCTCGATGCCCAGGGTGGCGGCGAGTTGCTTGGCCACCTCGGTCTTGCCCACGCCGGTCGGGCCGCTGAACAGGAAGCTGCCGATGGGCTTGTTCGGATCGCGCAGACCCGCCCGCGCCAGCTTCATCGCCGCCGAGACCTGTTCGATGGCCTGTTCCTGGCCGAAGACGACCCGGTTCAGATCGGTCTGCAACTCACGCAGGCTTTCGGTGTCGGACTTGGACACCGACTTGGCCGGGATGCGCGCCATCTTCGCAATGACGGCCTCGACCTCCTTCTGGCCGATGACCTTCTTGCGCTTGGATTCGGTCAGCAGCATCTGCGACGCCCCCGCCTCGTCGATCACGTCGATGGCCTTGTCCGGCAGTTTCCGGTCGGTCATGTAGCGGGCCGACAGTTCGACCGCGGTGCGGATGGCGCTGTCGGTGTAGCGGACCTTGTGGTGCTGCTCGTAATAGGTCTTCAGGCCCTTCAGGATCTTGACCGTATCCTCGACCGTCGGCTCGTTGACGTCGATCTTCTGGAAGCGACGCACCAGGGCGCGGTCCTTCTCGAAGTGCTGGCGATACTCCTTGTAGGTTGTCGACCCCATGCAGCGCAGCGAACCCGAAGCCAGGGCCGGCTTCAGCAGGTTGGAGGCGTCCATGGCCCCGCCGGACGTCGCGCCGGCGCCGATCACCGTGTGGATCTCGTCGATGAAGAGCACGGCGTTGTCGTGGTTCTCCAACTCCTTGACCACCTGTTTCAGCCGCTCCTCGAAGTCGCCGCGATAACGGGTGCCGGCCAGCAGCGCGCCCATGTCGAGCGAATAGATGGTGGCGTCCTTGAGGACGTCGGGCACCTCGCCATTGACGATCTTGCGCGCCAGACCCTCGGCGATGGCGGTCTTGCCGACGCCGGGATCGCCGACCAGAAGCGGATTGTTCTTGGTCCGGCGGCACAGAATCTGGATCGAGCGTTCGACCTCGGCCTGGCGGCCGATCAAGGGATCGACCTTGCCCTGGCGCGACTTCTCGTTGAGGTCGACGCAATAGGCTTCCAGCGCCTCGCCGCCCTGTTTGACGGCGGATTGGTCCTCGGCCTCTTCGGGGCTGGCGCCCTTGGCCGGTTTGGCCTCGGATGCGCCGGCCTTCTTGGCGATGCCGTGGGCGATGAAGTTCACCGCGTCGTAGCGCGTCATGTCCTGCTCCTGCAGGAAATAGGCGGCGTGGCTCTCGCGCTCGGAGAAGATGGCGACCAGGACGTTTGCGCCGGACACCTCTTCGCGGCCCGACGACTGGACGTGGATCACCGCGCGCTGGATCACGCGCTGGAAGCCCGCCGTCGGCTTGGCGTCCTCGCCGTCGGCCGTGGCCAGGGCGGCCAGGTCGTTGTCGACATAGAGGGTCAGCGCCGCTTTAAGGGCGTTCAGATCGACGTTGCAGGCGCGCATGACCCCGGTCGCATCCGGATCGTCGATCAGCGCGAGCAGCAGGTGTTCGAGCGTCGCATACTCATGCCTGCGTGCGTTGGCGTATCCCACCGCGCGGTGCAGGGTTTCTTCGAGAGGACGGGAAAATGAAGGCATAGGGAGGCTCCTCTCAGTCCTTTTCCATTGTGCATTGCAGAGGGTGCTGGTGGCGGCGCGCGGTTTCGATGACCTGCGCGACCTTCGTCTCGGCGACCTCGTAGGTGAAGACGCCGCAGACCCCCACGCCATGCTGATGCACGTGCAGCATGATGCGGGTCGCTTCTTCCCGGCTTTTCTGGAAGAACCGCTCCAGCACATAGACGACGAATTCCATCGGCGAATAATCGTCGTTCAGGATCAGCACCCGATACAACGAGGGCTTCTGAAGCTTGGGCTTTGTTTCGGTGACGGTTGCGGCGCCTGCGCCGCCTCCGGTTTCACCGGGCCTTTGTATGGGCATTCGTATTCCGTAATGGGGAGTCGTCTTGTCTATCAGATAGGGAATGATGGCCTGATTTGAAGCGGCGTCCAGTCACGGGTTTCGTGAATGGCCTCTAACCAAAGTTTCACGTGATCGCGGCGTGGGTTGGCCACAAGATCGGGCCTTCAAAAGAAGGCCACGCCATCGCCATGCCAGCTGCCCTTTTCGCCGCGTTCGCCATCGCCGTCATGCCGCCGGACAATCCGCTGGAAACCGCAGTGATGGCGGCGGACACCCGCTTGTTCGACCTGTTTTTCGAAGGCTGCGACCCTGCGGGTCTTCGCGCCATGCTGACAGATGATTTCGAGTTCTTCGATGATCGCGGCGGACTGGTCGCGACCGACGCCGACAGCTTCGTGGAACAATACGCCGGCCGCTGCCGAGATCGCAGCGCCCCCGACGCCTGGCGCTCACGCCGTGAGGCCTTGGTCGATACCTTGGCCATCTATCCCATCCACGACTATGGGGCGGTCGAGACGGGAGAACACGTTTTTTACGAACGTCAGGGCGACGGACCGGAGACCAGGGTCGGACTCGCCCGCTTCACCCAGATGTGGAAACAGGACGGGACGGATTGGAAGTTGGCTCGGGTCTTCAGCTACGACCATTCCGCCCTGCCCTAGAAACGAAAAAAGCCCCGGAGCGAACTCCGGGGCCTTCTCGATCCGCAATGGACGCGGTGTTTAGCGGGCAGCCTGGAAGGTTTCGACCGAGGCGGTGACGCGCTCGTTGATGGGCTTGAGGCTGTCCTTGACCGTCGCGGTGACGATCTCGTTCGTCTTGGTCAGTTCGGCGACGTAGCGTTCCATCGACTTCTTGGCCCAGGCGGTCTGAAGTTCGAAGAACTCCTGCACCGAACGGGCGGTCGACAGTTCCTTGGAGGCGGCGACGCCATCTTCCCACGAGGTCTTGGCGAAGCCCATGGCCTGCTGCGACAGGGCCTCGGCGCCCTTCTGGGCGACGGTGGCCGACTCGACCATGGCGTCCAGGTTCTTCTTGCCGTGGGCGTTCAGTTCGCCCAGCGAGGCGACCGACTTGTCGATGCCTTCGCGGAAGGCCTGGGTTCCGGCGGCCTGCATGGTCTCGGCCTGAGCCTTGACCTTGGCGCCGACCGAGGCGGTGGCGGCGGCGGCTTGATCGGCGGTTTTCTTCATCGTTTCGGCGGCGTCTGCCATGGTCGTCTCTCCGTGGATATGGCCGGTCGGGGCTGAAACCTCGATCACAGCGCGGGGCGGAAATCTTGACGCGAGGCTGAACCTCGCAAGTCGATAATATGCTGCAAGTGCGAAAGGAAAACAAGCTGGTTTTGTGCGCTGCACAATATGAACGTCGATAACCTTGATCGTCGGGTCAAATTCGCGTTGACGCGCGGTTAACCACCATGAAACCCCCGGTTCCTATGCTAACCCTTTCTTCGCGACGGCCGGGGGGCCTGTCGCACCCTGCTCACTGAGGGTCGTAATCGCCCATGATCGCCTTTCTCCGCCGTGGTTTCTTCGCCGTTCTTGCGCTGTCTCTGGTGCTGGGTGCGAACGTCAGGCCGATCGAAGCCCAGTCTCAGGAAAGCAGTCGTTACGCCGCCATCGTGATCGACGCCGCAACCGGCGAGGTTCTGTTCGCGCGCCACGCCGACAGCCGCCGCTATCCCGCGTCGCTGACCAAGATGATGACGCTGTATCTGACGTTCGAAGCGCTGTCGCAGGGCAAGGCGAACCTGAACGACGTCCTGACCATCTCCCCGCGCGCGGCGTCCCAGCCGCCGTCGAAACTGGGGCTGGCGGCCGGCCAGACGATCACGCTGGACAACGCGATGCGCGCCACCGCCGTGCGGTCGGCCAACGACATGGCCCTGGCCATCGGCGAACATATCGGCGGGTCCGAGGCGCGCTTCACAAACATGATGACGATGAAGGCCGAACAGCTGGGCATGACCCAGACGCGCTACGTCACGGCCAACGGTCTGCCGGACGCGCGACAACTGACCTCGGCGCGGGATCAGGCCATCCTGGCGCGCGCCATCATGCGCGACTTCCCCCAGTATTACAGCTATTTCGGCCTGCACGACTGGGCCTACAACGGCCGCACCTATCGCAACACCAACGGCCTGCTGCCGACCGGGCGCGGATATGACGGGATGAAGACCGGCTATACCAATGCGTCGGGCTACAATCTGGCGGCCTCGGCCGTGCGCGATGGGCGGCGCCTGATCACCATCGTTCTGGGCGGACGCTCCACCGCCAGCCGCAACGCCCACGTCGCCGAACTGATGGACACTGGCTTCGAGGTTGAACGTCGTCGGGGTCAGGGCGAACGCATCCAGGTGGCCCAGACCTTCTTCGAGCAGCGTGGTTTCGGCATCGGGGGCGAGTCTGCCAGCGGCGACGCGCCCATCGCCTATGCCTCGATCCGCGACGACGAGGACGGCGAGGCTGCGGGGTCGACCGCCGTGGCCTATACCGCCGCGCCCGCTCCGACCGTGCTGCCAACCCGTGTCGCACCCTCGCCGTCCGAACGCGCCGCCTCCCAGCGGGCCGCAGCAACGGACCAGGCGGCCGGCCAGACGGCCAGCCAAACCGCCGCCTCCACGACGCCCCGCGCCCCGCACAATGTCACGGCGTCACTGAACGGCGCGCCCTCGAACGCCGCCATCGCCCCCTCCACGACCCCGCGCCGCGCGACACCGCCGCCCGCGCGCGAGCCGGCCCGCACAACCGCGCGAACGCCCGCCGGGCGCTGGGCCGTGCAGGTCGGGGCCTTCCGCGAGGAGAAGGTGGCCAACGATTGGCTTGTCGAGGTCAATCGCCGCTTCCGCACCCAGTTCGCCAGCGCCGAGCGCAATGTGCAGACCGCCGGCGACTGGTATCGCTCGCGCTTCGTCGGCCTGACGGAAAGCGCCGCCAAGACGGCCTGCGAGGCCCTGGCCGAACGGCGCGTGACCTGCATGGTCATCGGCCCCGACTGAGGCCTGAACGAACCGGAACAAATGTTCTTGCTTTGTTCACGGCCATGATCCATCGTCCTCCCCATGGAAACCGCCAAGGGCAGAGGCGCGCGTTCGAATGCCACAGGCCGCTACGAACCTGAGCAACACCTGTCGTTCGACGACGGCTGGACGCGCGACGACGCCGAGGCCGCGCCCCTACGCACCACCCTCACGCCCGAACACGCGCGCACCATCATCGCCCGGAACGACAGCCCGGACATCGGATTCGACCGCTCCATCAACCCGTACAAAGGTTGCGAACATGGCTGCATCTACTGTTACGCCCGTCCGTCCCATGCCTGGATGGGCCTATCCCCGGGCCTGGATTTCGAGAGCCGAATCTTCTTCAAGCCCCAGGCCGCACGTCTGCTGGAACAGGCCTTCCTCGCCCCCCGATACCGATGCAAGCGCATCCACATAGGCGGAAACACCGATCCCTATCAGCCGGTCGAGCGTGAACTGGGGTCCACCCGCTCGATCCTTGAGGTCATGCAGCGGTTCAATCACCCCTTCAGCATCATCACCAAGTCGGTGCTGATCGGACGCGACGCCGACATCCTGGGGCCGATGGGCAAGGCGGGCCTGGCCTCCGCCTTCGTGTCGATCACCACCCTGGATCGGGGTCTGGCCCGCGCGATGGAGCCGCGCGCCTCCACGCCGGCCAAACGGCTGGAGGCCATCAGTCGCCTCGCCGATGCAGGCTGCCCCGTGGGCGTCGGGTTTGCGCCCGTCATACCCGGCCTGAACGATCACGAGCTTGAGTCTGTCCTTGAAGCCGCCGCCAAGGCCGGGGCGACGCGGGCGATGTATGTGACCCTGCGTCTGCCGCTGGAGATCAAATCCCTCTTCGCCGAGTGGCTGGCCGACGCCCGGCCGGATCGGGCCGCTCGCGTCATGTCCCTGATCCGTCAGACCCGCGGCGGCAAGGACTATGACGCCGACTGGTCCCAGCGGATGAAGGGAACCGGCCCGGTCGCCGAACTGATCGGCACGCGGTTCAAGGCCGCCGTCAAACGCTATGGCCTGGATACGCCGCACCGCCTGCTGGACGAGACGCAGTTCCGCGTCCCCGCCGACGCCCGCCCGCAACTGGAACTGTTCGCCTGATCAGTCGTCGGCCGCCGAAGGGTCGATGGCGCGCGTGACCAGGTCGCGCCAGGTCGGGTCGCTGTCGTCGACCAGATCGACGTCGTCCATCAGGGCCACGGCCCCCTCCCCGTCCGGCAGGATCAAACCCAGGATCTCCATCTCTTCGCCGTCTGTGCCCAGATGGCTTTCGGCCTGGACGGCGATGGCCGCCTGCTCGCCGTCGTCGTCCCACCAGATCACAGGCTGGGGCAGATCCATGACGATCGGGCGCGGATCGTCGGTGTCGCCCAGGGCGAAGATAGCCCGGCGCGCCTGCACGTCGTCCAGCGTGGCCACCGCCCCGACAAAGGGTTTCAGCCGCGTCCAGTCGTCTGCGTAGAACCCGCCGCCATCCTCTTCGCCGAGATCGTCGCCCCTATCCGTCATCATCGTTTCCTTATCGTTTGAAGACGCCGACCAGTTCGACGTGCGACGACCACAGAAACTGATCGATCGGTGTGACCGTCTCCAGTCGGAACCCGGCGTCGATCAGCACGCGAGCATCGCGGGCGAAGGTCTGGGGATTGCAGGAGACGCCCACCACGACCGCCGCTTTCGTATCGGCGATCTGGGCCGTCTGGTCGATGGCGCCGGCGCGTGGCGGGTCGAACACAATGGCGTCGCAGCCCTTCAGATCATAGGGGGTCATCGGCCGGCGAAACAGGTCGCGGGCCTCGGCCGTGATGGCCTTCATCCCCTTGGCCGAGCCGACGGCGGCCTTCAGGGCGTCGATGCCAGCCTTGGAGGCGTCGGCCGCCACGACCGGGGCCACCGTGGCCAGCGGGAAGGTGAAGGTCCCCGCGCCGCAGAACAGGTCCGCGACCTTCCTGGCGCCCTTAACCGCCGCCACCGCGCGCGACACCATGGCCGCCTCGGCCTGGGGCGTGGCCTGCAGAAAGCCGCCGGCCGGCAAGGCGACGGTCGCAGGACCGAACGCGACCGTGGGCTGGCGCGCCATGATCAGCGTGTCGCCCGCCAGGCTGAGGCGCGCCAGATCGGCGCGATAGGCGGCCTGGACCGCCCTGATCTGACCATCGGCGGACAGGCCGCCGCCCGAGCGCCGCTCGACCCCGGTCACATCGACGTCCAGCCCGGCCAGCGTCCAGGTGACGTGAAGCGTGGGGGCGGACTTGGGATGTTCGAAGAAGGCGGCCGCCACCTCCTTCAAGCCGGGAATGGCCGCCACGATGCGCGGATCGGCGATGGGACAGGCCATCACCTCGACCAGACGCCAGGACCGACGCGCCTTGAACCCCAGCACGACGCGCCCATCCGGGCTGCGTCGGGCGTGCAGCGCCACCCGTCGCCGGCTGCCCGGCGGCCCGGCGGCGGTGGGCTCGACGTCCGTGTCAATGCGTTCACGCTCCAGAGCCAGACGCACCTGGTCGCGTTTCCAGTCCAGATAAGGTCCCTGCGCCCAATGTTGCAGCGAACACCCGCCACAGTCGCCATATTGCGGCGACACGGGCGCGATGCGGTCGGGACTGGCGGTGACGATGTCGATCTGCTCAAGCCGGCCTTCCACGACCTGACCGCGCACCGTTTCGCCCGGCAGGGTCAGCGCGGCGAACACCGGCCCGGCCGGCGTCTGGGCTACGCCGTCGCCCTGGCCGCCGACGCGGTCGATCGTGAAAATGTCCATCGCCGGCCTTCTAGCGGTCGCTGGAACACCGCTCAAGCCGCCGGCTGGCCGGGCGTCGCCGCATTCCCCTGACAGATGAACGAAGATGAACGGCGCGCTCAAATGCCGTTCAGCTTCACCTGTCTAAATCTGACTGCAACGAGACACGAGGCTTGCCGTTAACCGTTGACGGAAATCGTTCGGTCCTCAGAGGGTTGAAAAATGCGTCTCACCAAAACTTCGCTGGTCGCCGCCGCCGCACTGGCGTTCGGCGTCACCGCCGCCCCCATGATGGCGTCGGCCCAAAACTACTATGGCTATGGCTACAGCCAGAACTACGGCACGGGCGCCTATGGCCCGTCCTACAACTATGGGCGCGGCTATCAGCCGTCCTATGATCCCTGTTCGCGTGAACGTCAGGGCCGCACCGGCGCAGGCGCGGTGATCGGCGGCGGCGCGGGCGCCGTCATCGGCTCGCAACTGGCCGCGCGCGGTCGTCGCACCGAAGGCAGCATTCTGGGCGGCGTGCTGGGCGCCGTCGTCGGCTCCCAGGTGGGTCGTTCCAGCTCGGACGCCTGCCGCAGCTATCAGAGCAGCTACGGTTCGAACGGCTATTACAACCAGGGTTACAGCCAACCGACCTATGGCTACTACGATAACCGCTATACCGGCGATCAGGGCTACCGCTACGACGATTACGACCGTCGCGCCGACTATGCCTACGACCGTGGCGGCTATTACGACGACCGTTCGCGCCCGGTCGATTCCTATCAAAATTCAGATGGATGCCGTTTGGCCGAAAGCCAGATCCGTCTGCCCGATGGTCGCACGGACACTCGCTACGTCCGCACCTGCCCCGACCAGTACGGCCGCTATCGCGTCGTCGATTAATTTTCAGCCCCCCTGTCGATCGACGACGTGACGGGAGCCGCCGGTGGAGTGATCCATCGGCGGTTTCTCTTTGTTTGTTGGGCTATCGGCCTTCGGCCTATTTGAGCCTGTGTTCGAGGGGCTATCGGCCTTCGGCCTACTTGAGCCCGTGTTCGAGGGGCTATCGGCCTTTGATCTGCCTTAGCCCCGTGTCGAGCGGCTATCCTGCTTTCAACGCGCTCGCTGATCAGCCAGGCTTCTTGGCCCACAGCAGGAATTCGACATTGCCGTCGCCGCCGGTGATGGGGCTTTCGGTGACGGCTTGGACCGACCAGCCCAGGGCCTGAAGCCAGTCACGGACGCGTTCGACGGCGGCGGCGTGGGCGGCGGGATCCTTGACCACCCCCTTCTTGCCACCGCCGGGCCGCTCGGCCTCGAACTGTGGCTTGACCAGGGTGATCAGATCCGCGCCGGGAGCCGCCAAATCCAGCGTGGCAGGCAGAACCTTGATCAGGCTGATGAAACTGGCGTCGCAGACGATCAGGGACGGCGGCTGCGGGATCAGGTCCGGCGTCAGGTCGCGGGCGTCGGTGCGTTCCAGGTTGACGACGCGCGGATCGGCGGCGATCCGGTCGTGCATCTGGCCAAAGCCGACGTCGACGGCAAAGACCTTCTCTGCGCCGCGATCCAGACAGACCTCGGTGAAGCCGCCGGTCGAGGCGCCGACGTCCAGCACCACACACCCCTGAACCGCCACGGGCCACAGGCTGAGCGCGTGATCCAGCTTCAGGGCGCCGCGCCCGACCCAGCGGTGGGCGGGTTCGGCCTCAATCTCGGCGTCCTCGGCGATCTGCTCCGACGGCTTGGCGACCGGACGACCGTCCGCCTTGACCCGCCCCGCCTCGATGGCGGCGCGGGCGCGGCCGCGGGTGTCGAACAGACCTCGGGTGACGAGGAGTTGGTCTATGCGGGACTTCAAGCGGCCATCTCCCCTTGCGGGAGAAGGTGGCGGCCGCAGGCCGACGGATGAGGGGTCGAACCGACCCTTCCGTTCAGCCTGAAGCCACCAACCGGCCAAGGCTGGTAAAACCCCTCATCCGACCCGCTGCGCGGGCCACCTTCTCCCGCAAGGGGAGAAGGGGTCGTCACAGGGTTTCCAGCCGCTTGAGGGCCGCCTGCAGCTTGGCCTTCCCGGCCTCGGCCTCGGCCAGTTTGGCGCGTTGTTCCTCGACCACTTCGGGCGCGGCGCGGGCGACAAAGTTGGGGTTGCCCAGCTTCTTGTTCACATGGCCGATGTCGCTGTTGAAGACGGCGATCTCCTTTTCCAGACGCGCCCGTTCGGCGGTCAGGTCGATGATCCCGGCCAGAGGCAGGGCCACGGTCGAGCCGCCCGAGACGAAGGTGACGGCGCCGGCCGGCGCGGCCTCGACCGAACCGACCTCGGACAGGCGGCCCAGGGTCAGGATCACGTCGCGGTGGCGGGCGATCCGCTCGGCCGTGACGGCGTCGGGCGCGACGAAGGCCAGGGCCGGCTTGGCCGCGACCGGCACGTTCATCTCGGCGCGCAGACCGCGGATCTCGCCGACCAGATCGACCAGCCAGCCGATCTCGGCCTCGGCCGCCGCATCGATGAAGGCGTCCGGCAGGACCGGCCATTCGGCGCCGATCAGCAGGCCGTCGCGGGCCGGGCCCTCGCGTCCCAACTCAGCCCACAGCTCCTCGGTGATGAAGGGCATGACCGGGTGCAGCAGTTTCAGCGTCTGGTCCAGGGTCCAGGCAGTCATGGCGCGGGTTTCGGCCTTGGCCGCTTCATCAGAGCCGTTAAACACCGGCTTGGCCAGTTCCAGATACCAGTCGCAGAAGACGTTCCAGACAAAGCGGTACAGGGCGCCCGCCGCATCATCGAACCGGCCGCCCTCGACGGCCTCGGACACGGCGCGCTCGGCCTTGGTCAGTTCACCGCGGATCCAGCGGTTGATCGTCTGGTCGACGGTCGCGGGATCGAAGCCCTCGACGCGACGCGCCTCGTTCATCTGGCTGAAGCGGGCGGCGTTCCACAGCTTGGTGCCGAAGTTGCGATAGCCTTCAATACGTTGCTTAGACAGTTTGATGTCGCGCGTGCCCGACAGGATGGCCATGGTGAAGCGCAGCGGGTCGGCGCCCAGCTCGTCGATGATGCCCAGGGGATCGATGACGTTGCCCTTGGACTTTGACATCTTCTGGCCCTTCTCGTCGCGGACCAGACCGTTGATGATGACCCGCTTGAACGGAACCTCGCCCATGAAGTGCTGGCCCATCATCATCATCCGGGCGACCCAGAAGAAGATGATGTCGGCGGCCGTGACCAGGTCGCTGGTCGGATAGAACCGCTCCAGATCCTCGGTCTTCTCGGGCCAGCCCATGGTCGAGAAGGGCCACAGGGCCGAGGAGAACCAGGTGTCGAGAACATCCTCGTCCTGGGTCAGGGCGACCTCGGAATCATAGTCGGCCATCGCCTGTTCGCGGGCGTCTTCCTCGGTCTCGGCGACATAGATCTCGCCGTTTGGGCCGTACCAGGCCGGAATGCGGTGACCCCACCAGAGCTGGCGCGAGATGCACCACGGCTCGATGTTGCGCAGCCATTCGAAATAGATCTTCTCGTAGGACTTCGGCTCGAACGCCGTGTCGCCCTGCTCCACCGCCTTCAGCGCGGGCTGGGCCAGGACATGGGCGTCGACGTACCACTGGTCCGTCAGCCAGGGTTCGATGACCACGCCGGAGCGGTCGCCGTGCGGGACGACGTGTTTGGTCTTCTCGATCTCGCGCAGCCAGCCGTCCTCCTCGGCGCGGGCGACGATGGCCTTGCGAGCGGCGAAGCGATCCAGACCGACCAGCTCAGCCGGGATTTCCGGCACGTCGTCCGCAACGATGCGGGCGAAGGCGTCCATGACGTTCAGGGCCGGCAGGCCGGCGCGCTTGCCGACGCCGAAGTCGTTGAAGTCGTGGGCCGGGGTGATCTTGACCGCGCCCGAACCCTTGGTCGGGTCGGCGTAGTCGTCGGCGACGATGGGAATGCGGCGGCCGGTGATCGGCAGGGTCACGAACTTGCCGACCAGACCGGCATAGCGTTCGTCATCCGGGTGAACCGCGACGCCAGTGTCGCCCAGCATGGTCTCGGGCCGGGTCGTGGCCACGACGATGAAGTCGCGGGTTTCGAACTCGGTCGGCTTGCCCTCGTCGTCGAAGGCGACCGGGTGTTCATAGGTGACGCCGTCCGCCAGCGGATAGGCGAAGTGCCAATAGGCGCCCTCGACCTCGCGCTGCTCGACTTCCAGGTCCGAGATGGCGGTCTGGAAATGCGGGTCCCAGTTCACCAGCCGCTTGTCGCGATAGATCAGGCCTTCCTTGTGGAGTTGCACGAAGACCTTGCGGACGGCGGCGTTCAGCCCCTCGTCCAGGGTGAACCGTTCGCGCGACCAGTCGCAGGAGGCGCCCAGACGACGCAGTTGCTGGACGATGGCGCCGCCGCTCTCGGCCTTCCATTCCCAGACCTTCTCGATGAAGGCGTCGCGGCCCATGTCGCGGCGACCGACATTGCCGGCGGCGGCCAGTTGGCGCTCCACCACCATCTGGGTGGCGATGCCGGCGTGGTCGGTGCCCGGCAGCCACAGGACGGCCTTGCCCTTCATCCGATGATAGCGGGCCAGGATGTCCTGCAGGGTGTTGTTCAGCGCATGGCCGACGTGCAGGCTGCCGGTCACGTTCGGCGGCGGAATGACGATCGAATAGGCGTCGGCGGCCCCATCGGTGGAGTGGGCCTGACGCGGGGCGAACAGGCCGCTCTCTTCCCACTGCTGGTAGAGGCGGGGCTCGGCGGCCTGGGGTTCGAAGGTCTTCTCAAGCATGGAACTTCTTTGATCGTTGTCGTGCGGCGCGTCGGGCGCGGCCACACCAGGCCTCGAATGACAAAGGGCGGCCCCTGCTGGAGCCGCCCCTCAAATAGTTTGCGGTAAACCGAAGGGCTAGGCGCTGCGCGCGATGCGTTCGACTTCCTTTTGCACCGCCGCCTGGACGATGCCGGGCAGATTATTGTCCAGCCAGTCCTTCAGCAGCGGGCGCAGCATCTCGGCGACCATGGCCTCGACGGTGTTGCCGCTGACGAAAGGCAGGTCGCCCGATGCGGCCTGCGCCGGTTCCGGCTTCTTGAAGCTGGCGGCCAGGCCCGCGAAGGCCGAGGCGGCGCTGGCGGCGGCGCTGTCGCCGACCAGGGTGTCATAGGCGGGCGCAGGCTCGGGCGCGGGCGCCGGTTCGGGCTGATAGGCCTCGGCGGCCGGCACGACGTCCAGATCGCCGATGGTTTCCGCGGGGCTTTCGTACCGGTCGGTCAGTTCCAGCACATCGTCCTCGGCCGGGGCCGGTTCGGGCGTGGGCTCCATCGGCGCGGCGAACACCGTTTCGGCGGCGACGGGCGCAGCGGGTGCGGGCTGAGGTTCAACCTGAGGCTCGGCCGCAGCCTCCGCCGGCGTTTCGGCCGGCGCCTCGTCTTCGGAGATGATCCGGCGAATCGACGCCAGGATCTCTTCCATGGTCGGTTCCTGGGCGGACTGATCGGTCATGGCGCAACCTTGGGCGTGGCCTGGGAAGAAGTTGGCTTGCGGAACGATCCGCGCGCCGCGAACGGGGCGACGCCAGACGACGGATCGTCTGGAATCTATGCCTTGTCGTCGCATCTTCGCCCGTCGGAATCAACGGGCGCGTTCAGTGGGCGTTTTGTCGGCGTTTGGGCCCCGACCGGCGTGGCCTCAGTTTTGCGGCGCGGTGCGAACGACCTCGCCCTTCAACTGGGCGTCGATCGGGGCGTCGGCCGTGTCCGGGGTGCCCACGATGGGCGGCGAAGCCACACGGTCCAGCGTCTCGACCACCCCATCCCACGGCAGGCCGCCGCGACCCTGGACCTGATCGTAGTTGGTCTTGGGATCGTAGATGTCGATGGACGGGTTCAGGGCCGGGCCTTCCAACTGACCCATCGCCGCCAGCAGCGAGGCGCGGGCCACATATTCGGCGGCGCGGGCGTTGGCCACGGCGGTCTGAGAGCTGCGAAGGGTCAGTTCCTGGTTCAGCACGTCCAGCGTGGTCCGCAGGCCGACCTGCGCCTCCTGACGCACGCCCTCGGCCGCGACCGAGGCGGCGCGAACGGCCTCCCCGCCCGCCGTCACATTGGCGCGGGTGGACAGGACCTGGGCATAGGCCGAGCTGACGTTCTGCAGCACCGTGCGGCGCTCACCCTCGACGGCGATCTGGGCGGCGTTGGCGCGTTCCAGGGCCTGGGCCACGCGCGAACGGTTCAGGCCGCCGGTGAACAGCGGCACCGACAGGGTGGCGCCGGCCGTGAAGCTGCGGCGGTCGGCCAGTTCGCCAAGGTCGCCCAGGTCGTTGGACGACCCGCCATAAGAGGCGGTGGCGCGAACCGAAGGCAGATATTCCGAACGGGCGGCCGAAACGGCGGCCTCTGCACCCTGAAGCGTATAGGCGGCGGACAGGACGCCGGGATTGCGTTGCAGCGCCGTTTCGATGGCGACGTCGAAATCGGTCGGCACGGCCGGCAGGGTCGGCGCGGCCTCCAGATCTGCCGGCGACTGGCCCACGACGGCGGCGTAGGCGGCGCGCGAGGTGGCCAGCTGCGCCTGGGCGTTGGCCAGATCGGCCTCGGACTGCGCCTGAGACGCCTCGGCCTGGGCGACGTCGGTGCGGGTGATCTCGCCCACTTCGAATCGGGCGCTGGTTTCTTCAAGCTGGCGTTGCAGGACGGTCAGGTTTTCCTGGCGAATCCGCAGGATTTCCATGTCGCGCGTGACGTTCACATAGGCCTGGATGACCGACAGCATCACCGACTGTTCGATCTCGCGCAGATTTTCGCGTCCGGCCAAAACATTGGCGCGGGCCTGGTCGATCGCGCGCGCGGTGCGGCCCGCCGTCCAGATGTTCTGGCTCAGGCTGACGCCGACATTGGCGCCCTGGATCTCGGACGAGGACTGGGAGATCTGGGTGTCGGGCACGCCGTCGCCGTTGGTGTCGACGAACTGGGTCACGGTGGGGAAGTCGCTGCGGGTATAGTCCACGCCCGCCGAGGCGCTCAACGTCGGGCGCAGGCCCGAGCGCGCCTGAACCACCGTCTCGTCCAGCGCCCGCTGGTTGGCGCGCTGGGCCAGCAGATTGGGATTGGTGCGATAGGCCAGGGCGATGGCGTCCTGAAGCGTCTCGGCCCAGGCCGGCGCGCCCAATCCAGCGGTCAGGGCGACCACAGCGGCCGAAGCCAGCACACGCGAGCGTTTCAACATTGTCCGTCCTTGCCCGACGCCCCGAGGAACGCCCGTCTGTTTTCTCAAGCGTAACTGCGGCCTGACCGAACCATACGCCAGTTAAGTTTTCTTCACGGTCGCGGTCGCGATTTCCGTCGCGACCGCGTCAGCCGATCTTACAGCGCGAAAGTGGGGGCCGGCGTCAGCTCGGCAAGGACCGCCGGCGACGAATCGAACAGTTCGCGGCGCGAAAGCCCCTCCGGCGTCTTCACGAACAGGGCCGCCTTGCCGATGGCGCCGCGACGCTCGACCACCGCCATGCGGCCGCCGGGGCGCAGGGCCGCGCCCCATGATTCGGGCACGCGCTCGACCCCGCCCTCGCACAGGATCAGATCCCAACCGTTGCCGGTCGGTTGATCCAGGGGAGCGACGGCCGTGGCCACGCCTTCCTGCGACAGCACGTCGGCGACCACGGCGACGACGGCCTCGTCCGATTCCTGCGCCGTCACGGTCAGGCCCATGCGCGCCAGGACAGCCGCGGCGTAGGGGCCGGCCAGCGCCAGAGCCTTCTCGCCCGGACGGGCGTCCAGCGCCTGCAGCAGCTTGGCCACGTCGCGCGCCGGCATCAGGCGGCGGTCACCGGCGATCGGCAGCGCCTCTTCGGAATAGGCGGCGAAGGCGCGCTCCGGCGCGCAGAACTTTTCACGCGGCACAGCCATCATGGCCAGGTGAATGGCGCGATCGGTCACGTCGTTCACTCGCACCTGCGAGTCGACCATAGCCTTGCGCTCGGCGGTGAAATCCATCTGTGGGCAGCCTTCAACGATAATCGGGGAGGAAAACTCGCGCGCTTATAAGTCCGTGCGTTGCAGCGGACAATCCGATCTGATAGCGAACGCCCCTCGCGATGACCGCCCCCGAGAAATCGGGGACAAAAAGCGGCCTGATGGCGGAGTGGTGACGCAGAGGACTGCAAATCCTTGCACCCGGGTTCGATTCCCGGTCAGGCCTCCATCGCGACGAATACGGAAGAAGGCCGCCTTTCGGGGCGGCCTTCGCGTTTCAACCTCATGTTTTTTCGCCGGCCAGAGCCGTTGTGGTCAGGTGATGCAGGGCGACCGCGCTGGTCGCGGCGACGTTCAGCGAATCGAATCCGCCCGCCATGGCGATGCCGATCGGTCGGCAGCGCGCGATCAGATCGGACGACAGGCCCGGCCCCTCGGCCCCCAGCATCAGAGCGACCGGCCCGTTTCGCCGATAATCGGACAGACGTTCGTGGGCCGACGGGGTCAGGGCCAGCGTTTCGACGCCAGCCCGATCCAGAGCGTCGATGAGCGCCACCGATTCGGCCACGGCGAACGGCGTGCGAAGCACCGCTCCCACCGAGACCCGGATCGCCTTGCGATAGAAGGGATCGCAGCAGGTCGTATCCAGCAGGACGGCCCGCGCGCCGAAGGCGGCGGCGTTACGGAACAGCCCGCCCATATTGTCGTGGTTGCCGATCCCGCTGGCGGCCACAAACACATCGCTGGGCGCGACATCCGCCAGAGTGGCGTCGAGCGACGGCTGCACGGGCTTCTCGCCCAACGCCAGTATGCCGCGATGCAGTTCGAAACCGGCGATCCGATCCAGCACAGCCTGGCGCGCCACATAGACCGGGGCCGTCGGCGACAGGGCCTGGATCACATCCTGAAGGGCCGCCGCCCGTTTTTCGGCCAGCAGTAAAGACACGGGTCGACAGCGCGAAGCCGGCGACGCCAGACCGCGCACCACCACCTCCCCTTCCGCGATGAACAGGCCCTGGCGCCCGGTCAGATCCCGCTCGCGAATGTCGCGATAGGCGGCGACGCGCGGGTCTTCCGGATCTTCGATAATTATCGGCGCGATGTTTCGATTTCCCATTGCAAGATCGGAACGGCCGCTGCTATACGCCCGCCTCCCGAGCAGATGTTCCGCAGTAGCTCAGTGGTAGAGCAGCCGACTGTTAATCGGCTGGTCGTAGGTTCGAATCCTACCTGCGGAGCCACTCTCGTGTAAAGGTCGCGCGCAAGCGCAGCCTTTGCCCAGACCTCCATAAACATCGCAAGTATTCATCGCTCTCTCGACTGAAGAGCATCGCCCTGACCTTGCGCCACGCTAGGATGTGACCGTCGCGCGGTTTCTCGATGTCAGATCAGCGATGGGGCGCAGCGGGTCCCGCGCCCTGGTGTCGCTTTGACGCCCGTCCTTGCGCTGTCTAGGTGAGAACCTTGCCGAACCTTGAGCGTTCGGAAATGCCACCTGCGACATCCCTGGAGAGACGCGCCGCCGCAATGTCCATCAGCTTCCTCCTGTTCATCATCTTGGTCCTGCCGTTCCTGGGCGCCTTGGCCGCTGCGGGCCTTCCGCGTCATGCGCGCACGGCCGCCGCCATCCTGTCGTGGATCGTGGCCCTGGTCAGCCTGGGGTGTCTGGCGGCGCTGTGGCCCATGTTTCAGGACGGGGAGACACTGAAGCTGGAGATCCCGTGGTTGCCGTCGCTCGGCGTCAATCTGGTGCTGCGGCTGGACGGTCTGTCGTGGTTGTTCAGCGCCCTGATCCTGGGGATCGGCGCCTTGGTGGTGCTTTACGCCCGCTATTATATGTCGCCCAAGGATCCGGTGCCGCGCTTCTTCTCGTTCCTGCTGGCCTTCATGGGGGCGATGCAGGGGGTGGTGCTGTCGGGCAACCTGATCCAGCTGGTCGTCTTCTGGGAGCTGACAAGCCTCTTTTCCTTCCTGCTGATCGGCTATTGGCATCAGAACGCGGCCGCGCGCGAAGGGTCGCGCATGGCGCTGACGGTCACGGCGACCGGCGGCGTCGCCTTGCTGGTCGGCATGATCCTGATTGGCCGGATCGTCGGCAGCTATGATCTGGATGTGGTTCTGGCGTCGCGCGAGGTGATCCAGGAGAGCCCCCTTTATCTGCCCGCCCTGCTGCTCCTGCTGTTGGGGGCCATGACAAAGAGCGCCCAGTTCCCCTTCCACTTCTGGCTGCCGCGCGCGATGGCCGCGCCCACGCCGGTCAGCGCCTATCTGCATTCCGCGACGATGGTGAAGGCGGGCGTTTTCCTGCTGATCCGGTTCTGGCCACTGTTTGCGGGAACCGAGAGCTGGTATCTGATCGTTGGCGGCATGGGCCTGGCGACGCTGCTGCTCGGCGCCTGGTGCGCCATATTCCAGCACGATCTGAAGGGTCTTCTGGCCTATTCCACCATCAGCCACCTGGGCCTGATCGTTTTGCTGCTTGGCCTGGGCAGTCCGCTGGGCTGTATCGCCGCCATCTTCCACACCGTGAACCACGCCACCTTCAAGGCGTCCCTGTTCATGGCCGCCGGCATCATCGACCACGAGGCCGGCACCCGCGACATGAGAAAGCTGAGCGGTCTGTTCCGCTTCATGCCCTTCACCGCCACCCTGGCCATGGTGGCGGCGGCGGCGATGGCGGGCGTTCCCCTGCTGAACGGCTTCCTGTCCAAGGAAATGTTCCTGGCGGAGGCCGTGGCCAGCGTGAACACCCACGGCCTGAATCTGGTCCTGCCCGCCCTGGCGACCTTGGCCAGCGCCTTCAGCGTGCTGTATTCGCTGCGCTTCATCCACAACACCTTCTTTGGACCGCCCCCGACCGAACTGGATCGTACGCCGCACGAACCGCCGGCCTGGATGCGCCGTCCGGTCGAGGTGCTGGTGGCCCTGTGCCTGGTCGTCGGCGTCTTCCCGGCGGTGACCGTGGGGCCGTTCCTGAAAAGCGCCGCCGTGTCGGTGCTGGGCTTCGACCTGCCCTATTATAGTCTGGCGCTGTGGCATGGGTTCAACCTGCCGCTGGTGCTCAGCATCGTGGCCCTGGTCGGCGGGGTGGCGCTGTATGTCGTGTTCGGGCGGCGCATCAACGCCAACCCGCGTGGCGGCCCCTGGGGCTGGAAACGGCTGAACGGCGGCTGGCTGTTCGAAAAGGCCATGACGGGCCTGTTCAAGGGGTCCGAGGCCGCCGTGCGCGCCCTGGGCGCCACGCGACAGCAGCCGCAACTGCGCGCCATCGTTCTGGTCGCCCTGTTGGCCGGCGCGCTGGCGGCGGCGGGCGCGGGCCTGATCATCACGCCCATCGCCCCGACCTTCACCCTGTCCAACTGGGCGTTCGCAGGCCTGTGGACCATCGGCGGGGCGTGCGCGGTCGCAGCGGCCTGGCAGGCCAAATACCACCGACTGGCCGCCGTCGTCCTGATGGGCGGAGCGGGTCTGGCCAGTTGCATTTCCTTTGTCTGGCTGTCGGCGCCGGATCTCGCCGTGACCCAGCTGCTGGTCGAGGTGGTGACGACGGTGCTGCTGCTGCTGGGCCTGCGCTGGTTGCCCAAGCGGCTGGAGACGATCCGTCTGCCCGCCGCGCTGGAACGTCGTTCGCGGCGGCGCCGCCGGATCGACCTGATGGTGGCGGGCGCGGTTGGCCTGTCGCTGGCCGTCGTCGCCTATGCGATCATGACCCGACCGTCGGTCGAGGGGATTTCCCGCTATTTCGTCGAGCACGCCTATAGCGATGCGGGCGGGCGCAACATCGTCAACGTCATTCTGGTGGACTTCCGCGCCTTCGACACCTTCGGCGAGATCACGGTGCTGGGCATCGTGGGTCTGACGATCTTCGCCCTGTTGCGCCGGTTCCGGCCGGCCGACGACAGCCTGTCCGGCCCCAAACAGCAGCGCGTGCAAAACGCCTCAGACCGCGACCACGCCCATCGTTCCGAGGGCGACACCCTGAAGGAGACGATGCTGATACCGCGTGTGGTGATGCGCTGGATCTTCCCCTTCATCATCCTGCTGGCCGTTCACCTGTTCCTGCGCGGGCACGACCTGCCCGGCGGCGGTTTCGCGGCGGGGGTTGCGCTGTCGATCGCCTTCATCCTGCAATATATGGCCTCGGGCGCACGGTGGGTGGAGGAGCGGCTGACCATCCGTCCGATCAATTGGATCGGCGCCGGGCTGGTGATCGCCACCTTGGGCGGCGCGGGGGCCTGGTTGTTCGGCCGGCCCTTCCTGACCTCTTGGTTCCAGTACGCCGACCTGCCGGTGCTGGGGCGCGTGCCTCTGGCCAGCGCGGTCCTGTTCGATCTGGGGGTCGTGGTGCTGGTGGTCGGGGCCACGGTCCTGACGCTGGTCGCCCTGGCGCACCAGTCGCTTCGCAAGCCCAAACACCGAGACGCCGAGGAAGGAGAGCCGTCATGATGGAACTGGTTCTGGCCCTGGCCATCGGCGTGCTGGCCGCGTCGGGCGTGTGGCTGATGCTGCGCCCGCGCACTTTCCAGGTGATCATGGGGCTGTCGCTGCTGTCGTATGCGGTCAACATCTTCATCTTCGCCATGGGTCGGTTGAAGTCGGGCGCCCCGCCCGTCCTGATCGACGGCGTGTCCGATCCCGCCCGATACGCCGATCCGGCGCCCCAGGCCCTGGTCCTGACCGCCATCGTCATCAGTTTCGCCCTGACCGCCCTGTTCCTGGTCGTGATCCTGGCGGCGCGCGGCATCACCGGCAGCGATCATGTGGACGGCAAGGAGCCCGACGCATGACTCACTGGCACGACCATCTGATCATCGGCCCCATTCTTCTGCCCATGATCGTCGCCTCGGCCATGCTGCTGATCGACGAGCGGCGGCGCATCCTGAAGGCGTCGCTCAGCCTGGGCGCCATGACCGCCATTCTGGCGATGGCGCTGATCCTGCTGCACGACAGCGCGACGGGCGCGGCCGGCGGGGGCGACACGGCGCGCGTCTATCGCCTGGGCGACTGGGCCGCGCCGTTCGGGGTGGTGCTGGTCGCCGACCGTCTGTCGACGCTGATGGTTGCTCTGACCAGCGTGCTTGGCGGCTGCGCCCTGATCTTCGCCCTGGCGCGGTGGGACCGGGCCGGGCCGCGTTTCCACGCCCTGTTCCTGATGCTGATCATGGGGGTGAACGGCGCGTTTCTGACGGGCGATCTGTTCAATCTGTTCGTCTTCTTCGAGGTGATGCTGGCCTCGTCCTACGGTCTGGCGCTGCACGGATCGGGCGAGGCGCGGGTGCGGGCGGGCGTGCTCTACATCGCCGTCAACCTGACGGCCTCGCTGCTGTTCCTGATCGGCGTCGCCCTGATCTATGGGGTGACGGGGACGCTGAACATGGCGGATCTGGCCATGAAGGTTCCAGGCGTGGCCAGCGCCGATCTGGGCCTGTTCCACATCGGGGCGGCGGTGCTGGGCACGGCCTTCCTGATCAAATGCGCCATGTGGCCGCTGGGGTTCTGGCTGACATCGACCTATTCGGCGGCCAGCGCGCCGTCGGCGGCGGTGTTCGCCATCCTGTCCAAGGTCGGGGTCTATGTGGTGATCCGTCTGAGCCTGCTGCTGTTCGGGCCGGACGCCGGCGCATCGGCCGGGTTCGGCCTGGGCTGGCTGCTGTTCGGCGGCCTGGCCACCATCGCCTTTGGGACCTTCGGCATGATCGCCTCGCGCGACCTGTCGCGGGCCGCCGGGTTCGGGGTGATGGTGTCGTCCGGGTCGGTTCTGGCGATCCTGGGGGTCGGCAGCACGGCGGCGCTGAGCGGGGCGCTGTTCTATCTGATCGGATCGACCCTGGCCTGCGCGGCTCTGTTTCTGCTGGCGGAAATCCTGCAGCGCGGACGCGAGGCGGACGTGGGCGAGGCGCGCGCCGTGTTCGACGACGAATATCGCGATCCGTTCGATGACGATGAGCGCAACGAACCAGGGCTGGTGATCCCGGCGGCGGTGGCGGCCTTGGGCGGGGCCTTTCTGATCTGCACCCTGATGCTGGCCGGCCTGCCGCCGCTGGCGGGCTTCGTCGGCAAACTGGCCATGATCGACGCCCTGGTCGGCCAGGGCGGCCCCGTCGCCTGGACGCTGACGGCGGTGCTGTCGCTCTCCAGCATCGGCGCCCTGATCGGCCTGACGCGCCTGGGTGTCGGGGCCATCTGGACACGCGACGATGACGCACCCGCCCTGGTCGTCGGCGCAGCGGAGGCCACGGCCCTGGCTGGTTTACTGGGCGCCTGCGTGCTGCTGGCGATCTTCGCCGGGTCCGCCCTGGTCTATACCGACCACACCGCCGCGTGGCTGGCGGAACCGCAAGCCTATGCCCAGGCGGTGTTGAGCGGAGGCGGGCGATGAGACGGATCCTGCCCTACCCCATCCTGTCGGCGGGTTTGTTCGCAGCCTCGATCCTGCTCAGCAACTCGGTCGCCCCGCCGTCTCTGGCGCTGGCCCTGCTGATCGCGATCCTGTCGCCCGCCATCATGCTGGCGCTGCGCGTCGAGCGCGTGCGGGTCAAAAATCCCCGCGCCATCTTCAGCCTAGCGATAGACATCGCCATGGACATCCTGCGCTCCAACTGGGCCGTGGCGCAGATCATCCTGGCGGGCAAGCGCAAGGAACGGACGTCGGGCTTCATCCACATTCCGCTGGACCTGCGCGACCGCTACGCCCTGGCCGTCCTGGCCATCGTCCTGACCAGCACGCCCGGCACCCTGTGGGTCGAATACGAGGCGGCGAACGGGCGCCTGCTGCTGCACGTGCTGGACTTGGTGGACGAGGAGACCTGGGTCCGGCTGATCAAGGATCGGTACGAGCGCCGGTTGATGGAGATCTTCGAATGACGTCGGCAGTTCTGGTCTGGGGCCTGGGACTGGCCCAACTGATGCTGGTCGCCGCCATGGCGCTGGCGGCGTGGCGCATCATCCACGGCCCGCGCGCGCAGGATCGCATCCTGGGCATGGACACCCTCTATCTGAACGCCATGCTGCTGATCGTCGTGTTCGGCGTGCGGACCAACAGCCAGCTCTATTTCGAGGCGGCGCTGATCATCGGGATGCTGGGCTTCGCCGCCACGGTCGCGCTGGCCAAGTTCCTGATGCGCGGCGAGGTGATCGAATGAGCGCGGATCAAATGCCTCTGTGGGTCGCCGTCGTCGTGGTCGGGCTGGCGGTCGCCGGCTCCGCCCTATCGCTGCTGGGCGCCATCGGTCTGGCCCAGTTGAAAACCTTCTACGAGCGGGTACACGCCCCCACCCTGGGCGCGACATTGGGCATGGCGCTGATCCTGGCGGCGTCGATCGTGTGGTTCACGGCGGCCGAGGGGCGGTTCATGCCGCGCGAATTGCTGATCGGCCTATTCCTGACGGTGACCACGCCGGTGACCCTGATCCTTCTGGCCCGCGCCGCCCTGTTCCGCGACCGGACCGAAAAGCCGCCCACCCCGCCTGAAGACTGAGCGACTAGTTGTCAAAAAGAAGCCCGGCAGGGGGCCGCCGGGCTGAAGCTAGGTTCGGTGATGGCGCCCCTGAGGGCGAAATGGATTAGTTAACCGAATTGGTTTGCGAGAGATTAACAGGCCGATCCGGCAGCCAGGCCGATTGACGCCCGCCCGGCGTCACCGGCCAGTCGATGCGCCAGCCCTGGCCTGCCCGCGCGATCACCGGCCCCGCGCCGCTCGCCGCGCCGCCGCCTGGATAATCGAAACTCCGTCCATCGACGGTGACGGTTCCCGCGCCCGTTCGCCCCACCACCGCGCGCCAGCGGCCCCTGGTCGTCGGTGTCGGCGTCGCCGCCATACCGCTTACCGCGACAGACGGCGCCTTCACCCCCGCCTGACCGGAAATCAGCAGGGTCGCGCCGTCCGTGTCTACCGCATCAAGCACCCCTATTCCATCCAGCCTGATCGTCGGCTGCCCCGCCGCGATCAGCGCGATCGGGCCCGCCCCGCCCTGAAGGACCACCAGGGTTTCAGGCGACACGGCGGCGTCCTCGCCTACCTGAACCTCGGGCGTAAATACGACGTCGCCGTTCAACGGCGGCAGACGCAGGTCGAACCGGCCAGCAGCGTCGGCGTTGACCGCAACCGCCGCCGTGTCCACGGCGCGCAGCACGACCCGGGCGTTCGGGCCTGCCGCACCGCGGACGACCAGACCGCCGCCGTCGCGCGACACGCCGTCGATCATCGGCGGCCGGACCCAGGGCGACGCCTTGTCCGCGCCCTCGGCCCCCGCGCCCGTCGGCGCGCGGTCGGAACAGGCGCCTGCGGCTCCGGCCGCCATGACCGCGACGATCATGACGATGATCCGACGTTTCATCCTTCGCCTCGACGATATATGGCTGGCGACCCAGCGGCTCGGCTCCGTGTTAGCTCGACCGCCGATGGTTTGGCCATGGCCAGGCCCCTATTCGTTTTGTTCGAGGCGTCATGTCCCTGCCCCCCGTGTCCTTCCTGCCGTTCGACGGCTCTTCCGTCTGCCTGTTCTGCGGCGCATCGGAGACGGCGGACCCCGCCTATACCGAGGCGGCCTACGCCTTTGGCCGCGCGACGGCCGAGGCTGGATGGCGGCTGGTCTATGGCGGCGGCGGCGTGGGTCTGATGGGGGCGTCCGCGCGCGGTGCACATGAGGCGGGCGGCAGGGTCGTGGGCATCATGCCGGCCTTCCTTCGCAGCCGTGAACGCCTGTTCGACGAGGTGGAGACGGTCGTCGTCACCTCGATGCACGAGCGCAAACAGCTGATGTACGATCAATCCGACGCCTTCGTCGTCGCGCCCGGCGGCATCGGCACGCTGGAAGAGGTGGTGGAACTGCTGTCGTGGAAGCGGCTGGACCTGCACCACAAGCCGGTCGTCTTCCTGAATCTGAACGGCTTCTGGGACGGCTTCTTCGCCCTGATGCGCCACAGCGTGGACGAGGGCATGACCCCGCCGTCCTTCCTGGACGCCTGGAGCGTGGCCGATACGGTCGAAGAGGCGCTGGCCATGATCCAATCGCCGGACAGCACGCAGCCGCAAAAACATGATCAGCGGTAACTGATCGGCGCTTACATTCGCATCTCTACGTATTGACAGTTTTTATCCGAAACTGACATTGGACGCTTGCGGCATGACGCCGTTCTTCAATTCGGAGAGTTTTCAATGCGCGCCCTGCTTATCGCCGCCGCCCTGTTCGCCGCCGCCCCGGCTGTGGCCCAGGCTCCAGCCCCCACCAGCCTGACGCTGACGGACGCCGCCAAGGCGCCGGCGCGCGCCACCATCATCGACGGGGCGCGTTGGTCCTGCGAAGGCGCGACCTGCACGGCCTCGGGCGGCACGGAACAGCCTGCGACGCGCGCCTGCCGCCGTGTGGTGCAGAAGTTCGGCGCCGTCTCGGCGTTTTCCTACAAGGGCGTCGAACTGAGCGCCGAAGAACTGGCGGTCTGCAACGCCTGATGCGTGACGGGGCGGCTCAGACCGCCTCGCCCCTCAACCGCCGCTGAATGGTTTCGCGACCGATCAGCGGCGCCAAGGCCGCCATGTCCGGCCCATGCGCCTGACCGGTCAGGGCCAGACGCAGCGGCATGAACAGAGCCTTGCCCTTGGCGCCCGTCTGGGTCTTGACCGCATTGGTCCAGGTCGACCAGGCCGTTTCGTCGATCACCTCGGGCAGCACGGCGGCGGCGGAGTCGATGAAGGCGGCGTCCTCGATGACCGGCTGGATCGGCCCCTGAACGATCCGGGCCATCGCGGCGACATCGCCGAAGGTGTTCAGATTGCCGCGCACCACCGACCAGAAGGTTTCGCCCAGATCGGCGCCCAGGGCCTGAAGCCGAGGCTGGGCCGTCTCATAGGGCATGACGTGCAGCGCCTGGGCGTTCAGTCGGTCCAGATCGGCGGTGTCGTAACGCGCGGGGGAACGACCCATCTTCGAGAAGGCGAAGCCGGCGCCCAGGGCCTGGATCGATTCGCCTACCTCCAGCGGATCGGACGTGCCGATTCGGCCCAGGTGGCTGGTGATGGCGATGGGCTCGTAGCCCTGGTCGCGCATATCGCTGATCGACAGCGAACCCAGGCGCTTGGACAGGGCCGCGCCATCGGCGCCGACCAGAAGCGGCATATGGGCGAAGCCGGGAATCGTCGCCCCCAAAGCCTCAAAGATCTCGATCTGGGCGCCGGTGTTGGTGACGTGATCCTCGCCTCGGATGATGTGGGTGATGGCCATGTCGATGTCGTCGACGACCGACGGCAGGGTGTAGAGGAACAGGCCGTCCTCGCGGATCAGGACCGGGTCGGACATGGAGGCGGTGTCCACCTCGGCATGGCCGCGCGCCAAGTCTTCCCAAGCCACCCGCTTGCCGTCCAGCTTGAAGCGCCAGTGCGGGCGACGCCCCTCGGCCTCGTAGGCGGCCTTCTGTGCGTCGGTCAGTTCCAGCGCCGCCCGGTCGTAAATGGGCGGCAGCCCGCGCGACAGCTGCACCTTGCGGCGGCGATCCAGTTCGTCGGCCGTCTCATAGGCCGGATAAAGCCGCCCCGACGCCTTGAGCTTGGCGGCCGCTTCTTCGTAACGGTCGAACCGCTTGGACTGATTGTAACGCTCGTCCCACAGCATACCCAGCCAGGTCAGATCGTCCTCGATCCCCTGTTCGAACTCGGGCGTCGAACGGGCCAGGTCGGTGTCGTCGATGCGCAGCACGAACGAACCGCCCTGCCCTTTTGCGAACAGCCAGTTCACCAGGGCGGTGCGGACATTGCCGACGTGCAACCTGCCCGTGGGCGACGGGGCGAAACGAACCTTGACGGACATGGGGATCAGCGACCTCGAAAGCGAGGCGGCTAGGTCGCGCCGCAACCCGGCGAAGTCAAGGCGCGGGTTGGATTGAGGCAGTCATCATGATAGACCTCCATCTATCATGAACGCGCCTGTGCAGATCAGAAAGCCCGAAGTCACAGAAAGACTGCGTGAACTCGCGCGTCTTGAAGGCAAGTCCATTACCGATCTGGTCGATGAAATGGTCAGGGAGCGCGACGAACGCCTGGTCGCCAGCCGAGAAGCAGCGATCCAAGCCAAGATCGCTGCGGTGGAAGAAATCGTGAGAGAGTTCAACGCCCTGCCTATTTTAGGGCCGCTGCTGACCGACGACGATATCTATGATGAGAATGGCTTGCCGAAGTGACGATTGCGGTAGATGCGTCGGCCATCGTCGCCATCCTTCTCGATGAACCAGAGAAGGATGCTTTCACGCTAGCCCTTTCTGAGAAAGAACGCCTGATGATGTCTCCCGTAGGATATTGGGAGGCGGCGATCCGCGTTCGCCAGCTTCATGGCGATGCAGGCATTCTGCGGCTTGATCGACTGATTGCAGCGTTGGACATCGTGATTATGCCCGCATCAGAAACGACTGCTCGGCTGGCCTCCGATGCGGAAGCGCGGTTCGGCAAGCGAACGCCAGCCAGGCTCAATCTCGGCGACTGTTTCGCCTATGCCTTGGCCAAGGAAAGCGACGCACCCTTGCTGTTCAAGGGCGACGACTTCGGCCAGACCGATCTGGCGCCGGCCCTGCCCGCCTGAATAGCGGACAGTCAGTCGTCGCGGTGCACGCGTTCGCGGCGTTCGTGACGTTCCTGGGCCTCGACCGACAGGGTCGCGGTCGGGCGGGCTTCGAGACGGCCCAAGCCGATGGGTTCGCCCGTATCCTCGCAATAGCCGTAGGTTCCGTCCTCGATCCGGCGCAGGGCGTCGTCGATCTTGGAGATCAGCTTGCGCTGGCGGTCGCGGGTCCGAAGCTCCAGCGCACGGTCGGATTCCGAAGAGGCCCGGTCCACCAGATCGGGGTGGTTTTCGGTCTCGGCCTTCAGATTGACCACCGTGCCCTTGGACTCTCGAAGGATGTCGTCCTTCCAGGCCAGAAGCTTCTTTTTGAAATAGGCCTGCTGCCGTTCGCTCATGAACGGTTCGTCGTCGGTCGGACGATACGGGCCGGTTTGGTCGGAAACAACGGACGCCAAAGCGTTCATCGATCTCACGCTCTCTAACACGCCCCCCTGTGGCGCAGATGGCCGTATAGTCAGCCCATCGAGTCGCGGCAACGCGGTTCTCGATTCCGTGATCCAAATAAGGCGTCAGACGGGGGCGAAGTGACAAATGTCACTCACTTCACAAGCTTAACCGATTTGGAAGAGGCGATTTTTCCGCCTTAGCGTCCGGTTCCGCGCATTTCGGCCTTGGCCAGTTCGACCGAGGCGCGCAGGTCGATCTGGTCCAGGACGGCGTTCAGACCGGCATCCCCGTCGTCGGCCCGC
This sequence comes from uncultured Brevundimonas sp., assembly GCA_963515305.1. Classification (GTDB taxonomy): domain Bacteria; phylum Pseudomonadota; class Alphaproteobacteria; order Caulobacterales; family Caulobacteraceae; genus Brevundimonas. The sequence goes on along the minus strand of CAUPWX010000002.1, from coordinate 169,595 downwards.
TCCTCACGCAACGTGCGGGCCAGTTGCTCCAGCGACGCCTGATCCGTCTGACCGTTCAGAAGGGCCAGTTTCAACGCCTCCAGACGATCCAGCAGCCCGCCGCCACGGCGAATAGCGCGCCGTCGCTTCTCCAGCGGCCCTTCGACGCCTTGCAGCGCCATCAGGGCGGAGACGTCGGACACGCCGCCCGGCCCGGCGCTGGCCGTCGTCGCGGTGGGCGAGGCCGGCGCAGCCGTCTGGCCCAGCGAAAATCCGCTGGCGGATCGCGTCGTCCGTCCTGCGGACGGCGTGGTGATCCCGTTTGGTCCGACGACCTTCATGCGTAGCTGCTCCGCACCATGAGCCGATCAATGACGCGCGGCGATGACCGTTTGGTTAACGGCCCGGCAAATCCTGCCGGATCGCCAGGGTTCGAAATCATGACCGGCTTGAATTCGCGTGGTTAATCCGGCGGCACGATACTGGCATGGATTGCGGCGTAAAGCTGCGTGGACGTCCGACCGATGCAAAATCTGCTTGCCCGCCTTGCCGCCTGCGCCGTCGCGACCCTCGCCGTCGCGGCAGGCGCCATGCCTGCGAACGCTCAGGTTCGCGGCCAGGCCCAGATGCAGTCGCGCATCAAGGACATCGCGGCCGTCGAGGGCGTGCGGGGCAACCAGCTGGTCGGCTATGGCATGGTGATGGGATTGAATGGCACGGGCGACAGCCTTCGCAACTGCCCCTTCACCCGCCAGTCGCTGGAAGGCATGACAGAGCGGCTGGGCGTCAACATCCGCGGCTCCAACGCCAACACCAAGAACATGGCGGCCGTCATGGTCACGGCCGACCTGCCCGCCTTCGCCACGCCCGGCTCGCGCATCGACGTGTCCGTGGCCTCCATGTGCGACGCCAAGAGCCTGCTGGGCGGGTCGCTGGTCGTTACCAGCCTGCAGGGCGCGGATGGTCAGGTCTATGCGGTGGCGCAAGGCTCGGTCCAGACCGGCGCCGTCTCGGCCTCGGGCGGGTCGGGGTCGTCGGTGACGCGCGGCGTGCCGACCGCCGGCCGCATCGCCTCGGGCGCCCTGGTCGAGCGCGAGACGGGCTTCCAGATGGCCAATATGAACGAGGTGCGGCTGAACCTGCGTAACCCGGACTTCACCACGGCCCAGCGTGTCGCCGCCGTCGTCAACGCCGCCTACCCGGGCGCGGCCCTGGCCGAGAACGGCACGGTCGTCGCCCTGCGCGCGCCGGCCGAACTGGGCATGGCGGGCTTCATCAGCCGTATCGAGAACCTGCCGGTCAGCGTCGACACCCCCGCCAAGGTCATAATCGACGAGGTCAACGGCGTCATCGTCATGGGCGATGCGGTTCGCATCTCGCGCGTCGCCATCGCCCAGGGCAATCTGACCATCTCGGTCGACGAACAACCGATCGTCAGCCAGCCCGCCCCCTTCAGCCAGGGTCAGACCGCCGTGGTCCCGTCCAGCCAGGTCAGCGTCGAGGAGGACCTGGGCACCCAGATGCGTCTGGTCGGCGGGGGCGCCAGCCTGTCCACCCTGGTCAACGGCCTGAACGCGTTGGGCGTCAGCCCGCGCGACATGATCAGCATCCTGCAGGCCATCAAGGCCGCCGGCGCCCTGCAGGCCGACATCGAGGTGATGTGAGCATGAGCGACCTGACCGTCTCGACCGATCTGTTGCGTCCGGCCGCCGCTGCGCCGACGGCCGCCAACAAGGACAAGATCGAGGAAACCGCCAAGGCCTTCGAGGCAACCTTCATCTCCCAGATGCTGAAGCCGATGTTCGAGGGCCTGTCGACCGACGGCTTGTTCGGCGGCGGCCAGGGCGAGGAAACCTGGCGCAGTTTCATGCTGGACGAAATGGCAAAGACCACCGTCAAGGCGGGCGGCATCGGCCTGAGCAGCACGGTCATGTCCGAAATGCTGAAGATGCAGGAGGGCCGTAAATGACCGACCACGCCCCCGAACTGGCGCAGGCGCGCGTGCGCCAGTTGATCGCCCTGACCCATAGCCTGACACAGCGCCTGGAGGCCGAAACCCAGGCCTTCGCCGACAGCCGCCCCCAGGATGTCGCCGCCGGCCTGAGCGAAACCCAGGACATGGCCAATCTCTATCGTCGCGATTCCGCCCATGTGAAGGCCAATCCGGCCCTGCTGCGCGACGCGCCCCTGCAGGACCGCCAGATGCTGATGGAGGCCACGCGCGCGTTCGACGAGGTGCTGAACCATCACGCCCGGGCGGTGGAGGCGGCGCGACAGATATCGGAGGGGTTGGTGCGCGCCATCGCCGCCGAGGTCACAGCCGCGCGCATTCCGGCCTCGGCATACTCCGCCGACGGTCGCGCCGCCCAGGGCGACGGCCGGGCCGTGGCCTTCAACCGCATGGCCTGACCGCGGCTGATCGCACTGTCGGCGCATTGCCGATTTTTTAAGCGAACGTGCGGCAGGATGCGCGCATGACGCTGACCGTTCGTCTTCTTGGCCTGGCCTTCGCATCCGCCGACACCCTTGTCGAGGTGGACCCCAAGGGCGTGGTGTCCTTCGCGATCGGCGCGGGCGCGGTGACGGGCGAGGACGCCGGCGCCACCTGGACCGGCCGGCCGTTGATCGACCTGCTGCACGAGGGCGCGGCGACGATGGCGGCCCTGCGCGACATGAAATCCGGCGTTCGCACGCCCGCCACGTCCATCCTGGTCGCCGCCGGACCGGATCGCGTGCGCCGGGCGACCTTCCGCGCGTTCGTGCTGCCGCAGATGGCTCCGGCCGTGTCGTGCGCCATTTCCTACGATGGCCCCGCGTTCGCGCTTGCCGATCTTGAAACCCGCCCGTTGCTGGAAGCCGACGCCTTCCTGGCCGATGCAGGCCGGGTTCTGGACGCAAACAGCGATCTGTCGCTGTCCTTCCTGGATGTGCAGGGTCTGGAGAACGTCAGCGACGATGTCGCCGAACGCCTCAACCGTCGCATCGAGGCCACCTTGCAATCAGCGGCGGTGCAGGGATCGGGCGCGGCGCAACTGACCGGCGTGCGTTTCGCCCTGTTGCGCCCCGCCAACGACCGCCGCGACATCGCCGCCGAAATCGTCGAGGCCGGTCGCGCCGAGGGACTTTCACTGGGCGCCGAAGCCTTCAACGCGCCGGTGCCGCCTGGCTCGGATTCCCTGTGCGTTCTGCGCGCCATGCGGTTCGCCATCGAGGGCTGCCTGAAGGGCGACGGTCTCGCCAACCCCCAGATGGCCTTCGCGGATTCGCTGAAGCGCACCTTCCGCGACGCCGAAACGTTCCGCAGCCTGGTCAAGTCGCGCGAGTTCCAGGTTCATTACCAGCCCATCGTCCATCTGGACTCCCGCGCGGTGCATCACTTCGAAGCCTTGACCCGGTTCAACGCCAACAGCGGACCCGCTGACGCCATCCGCATGGCCGAGGAGCTGGATCTGATCGAATCCTTCGATCTGGCGGTGGCGGAAAAAGTCCTGAAACGGATGCGACAGCCCGGAGCGGGTCTGTTGAAGATGGCCATCAACGTGTCCGGCGCCTCTCTGGGCGACGACACCTATGTCGAACAGCTGCTGCGGATGACGGCAGGCGCGCCGGAAGAGCGGCGCCGCCTGATGGTCGAGGTGACCGAAACCTCGGCTGTCGCGGACATCGAGGCGGCGAACCGGCGGCTGTCGGGCCTGCGCGAGGCCGGCATCAAGGTCTGTATCGACGACTTCGGCGCGGGCTCCGCCGCCTTCGACTATCTGCGGAAACTGGCGGTGGATGCGGTCAAGATCGACGGCGCCATCGTCAAGGACATCCTGACGGAAGACCGCTCCAAGACCCTGCTGCACACCATCGTCGAGATGTGCCGGTCCATGAAGCTGGAAACCATCGGCGAGATGATCGAAACCGACGCCGTCGCGTCCGAGCTGAAATCGGCAGGCGTCGACTACGGCCAGGGCTGGCTGTTCGGTCGCGCCGAGGCCGAACCGCGCGTGCAGCTGTCCACCCCGACCGCCGTGCGCCGTCGCGGCACCGTCGAGGCCTGGGGCTGAGAGTCTGAGGACCGGCACCGCCTGAGCCAACGGCCGAACCGCATCACAGGTCCAGGGTTCGGTCGATCCTAAGCGCGGCCAGGAAGTCCGCATCGTGGCTGACCACCAGCATGGCGCCGTCATAGGCGTTCAGCGCCTCCTCGACGGCGTTGATCGCGTCCAGATCCAGATGGTTGGTCGGCTCGTCCAGCAGCAGAAGCTGAGGCGGAGCGACGCCGGTCAGGACGCAAGCCAGGGCTGCCCGTAACCGCTCCCCACCCGACAGGTCGCCGATACGCCGATGGGCGGCGGCGTTGCGGAATAGAAACCGCGCCAGGGCCGCATGGGCGGCGTTGTCTGACCCGCCGGGGTTCAGCCGCCGCCACGCCTGGATCACTGTCTCGTCCGGCTTCAGCACATCGGCCTCCTGATCCAGCAGGGCCGCGCGCACAGGCCGGTCGACCCGTCCACCGCTGGGTGCAAGCGCGCCCTGCGCCAGCTTCAGCAGCGTCGACTTGCCGGCGCCGTTCGCACCCGTGATCGCTACCCGGTCGCCGCCGACAAGGCTGAGTTCGATCGGCCCGACGACGACACGCCCGTCCGGCGCGTTCCATCGCGCCCGGTCCAGCGTCAGGACCGTGCGCCCGGCGGCTAAGCCGGTCGGCGGCATGGGGATGGCCAGGGCGCGCGTTCGTTCCACCCGCGCCTGCGCCGTCGCCAGAGCCGATTGGGCTTGATCCGCCTGGCGCTGAGCCAGCAATGTGTCGCGACCACCGCTGTTCTGCGCCCGCTCGGCCTGACGACCCAGCAGGATTTTGGGCTGGCCGCCCTTGGCGGCCTGACGTCGACCCGCCGCATCGCGACGAGACTTGGCCTCTGTCCGACGCTGTGCGTCCGCATTGGCCCGCGCCAGTTCGCGTTCCGCCTCAGCCAGATCGCGCGCCGCCGCCTGCCTCATCAAGGCCCGCTGCGCCACATAGGCGTCGTAACCGCCGCCGTAGATCGTCACGCCGTGCCGCGACACCTCCAGGATGCGATCCATCCGGCGCAAAAGACTGCGGTCATGACTGACGGCCACTACCCCGCCACGCCAGCGGCCGATGACGTCCGCAACCAGGGCCCTGGCCTGTACGTCCAGATGGTTGGTCGGCTCGTCCAGCAGGATCAGATCGGGGCGCGCCATCATCAGGCCCGCCAATCGCAGCCTTGTCTGTTCACCCCCGCTCAGGCCGGCGGTCGTGCGGCTCAGGTCCAGCCCGGCCAGCCCGACGGCCGCCAATGCATCGGCGATCGTCGCCTCCAGAGCCCAGTCCGCCTGTTCCAGATCGCCGTCGCGAGGCGCGCCGGCCAGGACCCGCGCGATCACCGCCATCGCCTGGGCCACGCCCAGCGTCTGGGCCGCCGTCTCGCCCGGCCCAGGGTCGGTGCGCTGGTGCAGCACGGCGACCGACCCATTGCGCGAAACCGTCCCTTCGAAAGGACCAAGATCGCCGGCGATCAGGCGCAGAAGCGTGGTCTTGCCCACGCCGTTGGCCCCGACGATGCCGGTGCGTTCAGAGCCGAACGTCAGATTCAGATTGTCGAGAAGGGCGTCGCCCTCAGATGTCCGTACGGCGACCTTGTCGAGCGTCGCGAGTGCGTACGGGGACGCGTTTCGGCTTGGGTTGATTGGCATGAAGGATCACGAGCAGCATGGCGGACAGGGCGGAACCGGCGGCCAGTGCGATGATCATTGTCTTCAAGCCTTCTGCAAAAACGCGTCAGAACAAGGAGGATGGGTCGTGTTCGTGAAATGTGCAAGTGCACGGTCGAACACGGCCGCGTGAGGCGCGGACCGAACGTCCGATGGCGCACGTCCGACAGGCTCGCTATCTGAAGCCTTATGGAAAACCGCTTTCGCATCGATGATCCCGCCGGCGCCGACGCCCGCCGCCAGGTCGCCGTTCAGCGTCTGCGCGACGAAACCGGCATCGACGAGGTCATGATCGACGCCCTGGTCGAGCAATTCTACACGCGGGTCCAGGACGACGCCCTGATCGGTCCCATCTTTGCGAGCCGCATCGACGATTGGGCGCCGCATCTGGCGCAGATGAAACTGTTCTGGTCGTCCGTCGCCTTGTCGACAGGCGTCTATCAGGGGCGGCCGATGCCTCGCCATCTGCCGCTGCCCATCGATGCGCGCCATTTCGACCGCTGGCTGGAACTGTTCACCGAGACGGCCCGCGCCATCTGTCCCCCCATCGCCGCCGCCCATTTCATCGAGCGCGCCAAGCGGATCGCCGAAAGCTTGGAACTGGGCGTAGCCACGGCTCAGGGCGTCATCCTGGCCAAAGGCGAGCGCTTCGTGCGGCCCACCCAGGTCTGGACGCCAGATTAGCGCCACGATGTTCGCACAATGTTCTTGCTGAAATGAGCGAATTGCTTCCCATATAGCGATGTCGCGCCGGAGCCGTCCGGCCTTCCCCGCGTTCCCGGATTCCATGACCGAAAAGCACAACTTCATCCGCGTTCGCGGCGCCCGCGAGCACAATCTCAAGGGCGTGGATCTCGATATTCCGCGCGAACAGCTGGTGGTAATGACCGGCCTGTCGGGCTCGGGCAAGTCGTCCCTGGCCTTCGACACCATCTACGCCGAGGGCCAGCGCCGCTATGTCGAGAGCCTGTCGGCCTATGCGCGTCAGTTCCTGGAGCTGATGGGCAAGCCGGACGTCGACCTGATCGAGGGCCTGTCGCCGGCCATCTCCATCGAACAGAAGACCACGTCCAAGAACCCGCGATCCACCGTCGGGACAGTGACCGAGATCCACGACTATATGCGTCTACTGTGGGCGCGGGTCGGCATCCCCTATTCGCCGGCCACCGGCCTGCCCATCGAGAGCCAGACCGTCAGCCAGATGGTCGACAAGCTGACCGCCCTGCCCGATGGCGAGCGCATCCTGCTGCTGGCCCCGGTCGTTCGCGGCAGGAAGGGCGAGTATAAGAAGGAAATCGCCGAGTGGCAGCGTCAGGGCTTCCAGCGGCTGAAGATCGATGGACAATTCTATCCGATCGACGAGGCGCCGACACTCGACAAGAAGTTCAAGCACGACATCGACATCGTGGTGGATCGGATCGTCACCAAGCCCGAACAGGAAGGCCGCTACGCCGACAGTCTGCAGACCGCCCTAGGTCTGGCTGACGGGATCGCCACAGCCGAGTGGGCCTCGACGGCCGAGGGCGAGACCGCGCCGCGCACCCTGGTCTTTTCCGAACGGTTCGCCTGTCCGGTGTCCGGCTTCACCATCGCCGAGATCGAGCCGCGGCTGTTCTCGTTCAACAACCCGTTCGGCGCCTGCCCGGTCTGCGACGGTCTGGGCGTGAAACTAGCCTTCGACGCCGATCTGGTGATCCCGGATCGCGACAAAACCCTGCACGGCGGGGCGGTCGCGCCTTGGGCGCGCGGTCCGTCGCCCCTCTATACCCAGACCCTGCAGTCGCTGAGCCTTCACTACGGCTTCTCGATGGACGTGGCGTGGCGCGAACTGCCGGCCCAGGCGCATAAGGCTATCCTGCAGGGCACGGGATCCGAGAAGATCAAGTTCGTCTATGACGACAACGCCCGCAAATACGAGGTGTCCAAACCCTTCGAAGGCGTGGTGCCGAACCTGGAGCGGCGCTGGCGCGAGACGGACAGCGCCTGGGTGCGCGAGGAGCTGGCCCGCTATCAGTCCGAGACCCCGTGCGATGCCTGCCACGGCAAGCGGCTCAAGCCCGAGGCCCTGGCGGTCAAGGTCGGGGGCGAGGACATCGCCGACATCTCCGTTCTGTCGATCTCCAAGGCCTATCTGTGGTTCTCGACCATCGAGGAGACCCTGACGGACAAACAGGCCGAGATCGCCCGGCGGATCCTGAAGGAAATCTGCGACCGGCTGCGGTTCCTGAACAATGTCGGCCTGGACTATCTGAACCTGTCGCGGTCGTCCGGCACCCTGTCGGGCGGCGAGAGCCAGCGCATCCGTCTGGCGTCGCAGATCGGCTCGGGCCTGACCGGTGTCCTCTATGTGCTGGACGAACCCTCCATCGGCCTGCACCAGCGCGACAACACCCGCCTGCTGGAAAGCCTGAAGGGCCTGCGTGACCTGGGCAATTCGGTTCTCGTCGTCGAGCACGACGAGGAGGCGATCCTGACCGCCGACTATGTCATCGACATGGGCCCGGCCGCCGGCGTCCACGGCGGCACGGTCTGCGCCGAGGGCACGCCCGAACAGGTCATGGCCAATCCCAACTCCCTGACCGGCAAATATCTGACCGGCGCGCGTGAGATCGAGATCCCCGCCGACGGCAGACGCCCCATCGACAAGAAGCGGACGCTGAAGATCAGCGGCGCCAGCGGCAACAATCTGAAGAGCGTCACCGGCGAAATCCCGGTCGGGGTCTTCACCTGCATCACCGGCGTGTCCGGCGGCGGCAAGTCGACCTTCACCATCGAGACCCTGTACAAGGCCGCCGCGCGTCGCCTGAACAATGCGTCGGAAGCCCCCGCCCCGTTCGACCGGATCGAGGGGCTGGAGCATTTCGACAAGGTCATCGACATCGACCAGTCGCCGATCGGCCGCACCCCGCGCTCGAACCCGGCGACCTATACCGGCGCCTTCGGCCCGATCCGCGACTGGTATGCGGGCCTGCCGGAATCCAAGGCGCGCGGCTATGGCCCTGGCCGGTTCAGCTTCAACGTCAAGGGCGGCCGCTGCGAGGCCTGCCAGGGCGACGGCGTCATCAAGATCGAGATGCACTTCCTGCCCGACGTCTATGTCACCTGCGACGTCTGCAAGGGCAAACGCTACAATCGCGAGACTCTGGAGATCGTCTTCAAGGGCAAGTCCATCAGTGACGTGCTGGATATGACGGTCGAGGAGGCGGCGAGCTTCTTCAAGGCCGTGCCGCCGATCCGCGACAAGATGCTGACGCTGGAGCGCGTGGGCCTGGGCTACGTCAAAGTGGGCCAGCCGGCGACGACCCTGTCAGGCGGCGAGGCCCAACGGGTCAAGCTATCGAAGGAACTGTCGAAACGGGCCACCGGCCGCACCCTCTACATCCTCGACGAGCCGACCACCGGCCTGCATTTCGAGGACACGCGCAAGCTGCTGGAGGTGCTGCAGGAACTGGTCGAGGCCGGCAACACCATCGTGGTGATCGAGCACAATCTCGACGTCATCAAGGTCGCCGACTATCTGCTCGACTTCGGTCCCGAAGGCGGCGACGGCGGCGGGGAGATCGTCGCGGTCGGCACCCCCGAACAGGTGGCGGACAACACCGCCAGCTGGACCGGCAAATACCTCAAGGAGGTGTTGGATCGGCACGAGGAGCGCCGCAAGGCTCGCGTTGCGGCGCTGAGCAACGACGCGTCGTCCAGGCCTGCACGCAAGACGGCGAAAGCGTCGGCCTAGGCCGACGCTTGTTGGACGACGGGAGCGGGCGAAACGGCCGCGACGATGCCGTAGTCCTTGCTGCGCCAACGCAGCGCCAGAACCAGGGCGCCGGCGATCAGCAGGACGGTCGTGACCACGCTGCCTTCCGGCCCGAAGGCGGCGCCCGTCAGCCACCAGGGCGCGCCCGCGCGGTCGGCCAAGTCCAGGATCAGCGGCGGTGTGTCGATAACCTGGCCCGAAACCTCCAGACCGAAGCCGAGACCCAGCAGCCAGTTCCAGGCCGCGTGCCAGCCGCACACGCCCCACAACGACCCTTCCCGCGCGGCGTAGAAGCCGATCATCACGCCGAAAAGGACGACATTGGCCACCCCGACGGCCAGTTCCGGCGAAGGCTTGATGTTGCCGGCGTGCAGCAGGCCGAACAGAGCCGCACTGAGCCCCACGCCCCAGCCCAGGCCGTGGCGCGAGGCGATGACCTGCATCAACCACCCGCGGGTGACGATCTCTTCGGTCGAGCCCTGTACGATGAAGCCGAACAGCAGCACCAGAATGGGCAAAAGGGCGCCCACGACATTGGACGTGGCGAAGGCGCCGCCCGTCTCGATCCGATATCCGCCGAACAGGGCGATGACGCCCACGACCGCCAGCAACGACGCCAGCCCGATCCCATAGCCGCGTGCGAACCGTTTCAGGCCATGGTCATTGAAGCCGATCGCCCGAAGACCGCGGCGCTCGAACAGCATCACCCAGGCGATGGTGATCAGGGCGATGCCGGCGAAGCCGAACAGGGTGTAGGCCATCGCCCCCCACCGCTGATCATCGCCCTCTATGGACACCCAGCCCAAAAGCGCGCCCGGCAGGAGCGTCAGCGTCTGACCCAAGGCGATGAAGACGACCGCCAGGATCAGGGCCGCCGCAGTCCATGTCCGCCGCTGGCGCGGCTCGCGCGCTGCATAGAGTTCGATCCCCGCCATCGTCCCTGCCCTGTTTCAGCTCATTGCGCGCGTGATGTCCGAATATCCTGCCACGCGGCCGAGAACGGCGCGTAGAGGACGGCCAGTTGCAGCGCCGAAAGGAAGGCGTTGACCACCGACGACACCAGCAGCGCGGGCCAGGCCTGGGCTAGGATCTGTCCCAGCCCCATGTCGGCGTAGCGAGACAGGCTTTGAACGCCGCCCGTCGCCAGATCCGCAGCGGCGCCGATGATCATGCCCAGAATGCTGACGATCAACGACATGATCACGGCGATCACGGCCATCCCCAGCAGGGCCCAGAAATGACCTTTGGTGGCCGAGAAGGACTTCAGGATCACGATCTTGCGGCGATCCACCGTCATCGGCACGGCCAGGCTGAATTTGACCGCCAGCCACACGACCAGGGCGAAGGCGGCGAAGATCAACAGCACGCCGACCAGGATCAGCAACGGCTGGCTAGACGCGGCGCCGAAGCCGATCGCCGCGCCGACCAGCGTCATGGCGACGCCGGACGCCAAACCCACCATCACGCTGATGGCTAGGGTCACGACCAGCACCCGCACCTCATCCATGCCTAAGCGCAGATAGCCCCAGCGGCTCTCGTCCGGGCGCAGGACGGATCGCGCCACGGCGGCGCTGAGGACCGTGCCGATTACCAAACCCAGGGGCGCAGCCAAGGCGAAGGCGCTGGCGTAGACAGGGCCCAGGGCCTGGAAATCCGCCATCGACGGATTGGCCGACTGCTCCAGCGCCTCGCCCGCCGCCATCAGCGCCGCCCATTTGTCGGCGCCGAAGCCAAACATGACGACGTAGAGCAGCAGATAGGTCAGGCCCCAGGCCACGGCGACCACCGGCCGGCGGCGGACGACCCTGAAGCCTTCAAAGGCCGCGTCGGTGGCGGAAAAACTCATGACTGCTCCAGGATCAGATTCGACATCATCCTAGCGCATCCGTGAACCGGCGTCCCGCCGCCGCATCAGCTTCCCGACTGGATCGTCCAGTCGGCGATTTGGGTGTTGATGTCGCGCGTCGCCGTGTCGAAGGCGGCGACGATGGCCGAGATGCGGTTTTCAGCCGCCGGCTGTGTCACGGTGAAGACGCGCTCGACCGAACGCCCCTGTTCCGGGCGAATGGCGGCGCCGCCGGACTGGCGTTCGGGGGTCGTCCGCAACTGGGCCTGGGCGGTGATGACCACATCGGGCGTCGCGCCGGGGGCGGCATAGCGCGCCTCGAACGTGGTGACGGTGACCTGCAACACCATCGGCGGCGTGCCCGGTTCGCGCCGGCCCAGAACCCGGATGCGATCGGCGCGGTTGGCGAAGGCGGCCTTCAGGCTGTCATCGAAAAGGGTCGAGGCCGGCGACACCCAGCGTGCGCCGCCGATATAGGCGGTTTCCAGCCCCGTAACGCCCAGGATGCGGTCGTCGCCCGCCGCCTGCGGAAACTCGATGCGCCGGATCGACACCGTCAGTGGCGCGGGCGTGTCGCCCATGGACGACGGAGCGTCCATCGGCAGGCCGAAACGATAGTTCTGGACGGGATCCGGCGTCGACAGCAGCGAACAGCCGCTGAGCGCCGCCACAACCGCGCCGCCCGCGACGAGGCGGAGGCTGGCGCGAACAAGCGGACGAACCACGAAAGGACGGATCACGGCTGCACCTCCAGCTCTTTGGATTGGGGACGACCGATGAAGTCGCGCGGGCTGGCGCGAACGTCGTCGATCAGCGACTGCAGCGAACGGGTGGCGTCCTGCAGTTCCTCGATCGTGCCGGTCAGTTGCGGCAGGCTGGACGTCGCGAAGTCGCCCAGAGGCCGTTCAAGGCCGGAGATCGAGCGGTTGGCCGAGGCGATGGCCGTGCGGGCCTCCGCCGTCGCCGAGTTGATGTTGGCGATGGCCTGGCGGCCGTCGGTGTTGATGATCTGACGCGTATCGACAGCCAGGGCCTGATATTCCTTCACCGCGGCGTTGGCGTTGGTCACCGCCTCTTCCAGCTGCTGGAATATGGCCTTGCGCGCCTCAAGTTCGGTCGTCAGGGCCTCGACGTTCTTCACGCTGGTCGAGAAACTGCGGATGTTGTCGTCGGACATGACGCGGTTGATCCGGTTCAGCGCATCCACCGTCTGAGCCAGCACAGTGCCCGAACCACTCAACAGTTCGGCGATCGGCGACGGTTGGCTTTGCAGCACGGGAACGACGTTGTCGGGATACTGGTCCTTCAGCAGGGCGCTGTTGGGCGAGCCGGCGGTGATCTGGATATAGTTCAGACCCGTGATGCCCTGCGGCTCAAGTTGGGCGCGCGAGGTCACGCGGACGGGCGTGGTGCCGTCGACGCGAACGCGAGCAATGACCTGATCGCCGCGCTTGGTGTCGATGTTCAGGTCGGTCACCTCGCCCACGCGAATGCCGTTGAAGTGGACTTCGCCGCCCTCGGACAGGCCGTTGACCGGCCCATAAAAGACGATGTCGTAGATGTCGTAGTCGCTGTTGAACTGCAGCCGGGCCAACCAGATGGTGAATACCGCCAGCGCCGCCAGCAGGCAGACGGTGGCGATCCCGACTGCGGCGTAATGTGCGTCTCTTTCCATGCTCGGCTCTCCTCAGGCCGCCTTGGGGGTGGCGGCGCGACCGCGCGGCCCCAGGAAGTATTCTTTGATCCACGGATGGTCGGAGCGTTCCAGCTCCTGCACCGTGGCCTTGGCCACGACCTGCTTGTCCGCCAGCACGGCGACCTTGTCGCAGATGGCGTAAAGACTATCGAGATCGTGGGTGATCATGAAGACCGAAAGACCCAGATCGTCCGCCAGCTGACGGATCAGGTCGTCGAAGGCCGCCGCCCCGATGGGGTCCAGCCCAGCCGTCGGCTCGTCCAGGAAGACCAGTTCGGGATCGAGCGCCAGGGCGCGGGCCAGACCGGCGCGTTTCTTCATCCCGCCCGACAGTTCGGCGGGTTTCAGATAATGGTGCTCGGGCTTCAGACCGACCATGGCGATCTTCAGCTCGGCCAGTTCGTATATCACCGACTTGGGCAGTTTCGTATGTTCGACCAGCGGTGAAGCCACGTTTTCCAGCACGGTCAGCGACGAAAACAGCGCCCCCTGCTGAAACAGGACGCCGGTCCGACGTTCGATGTCGGCGGACTGATCTTCTGTCAGGGTCGCCCGGTCGTAGCCAAGCACCTTGACCGAACCGCCGTCCGGTTCCTTCAGGCCGATGATGGTGTTCAGAAGCACGGTCTTGCCCGCGCCCGAACCGCCCACCACCCCCATGACCTCGCCCCGTTGCAGGTCGATGTCCAGGTTTTCGTGGATGACCCGCTCGCCGAACTGGCTGAGCAGACCGCGCACCTCGATCATGTTCTCCTTGTCGGAGCCGTCTGCGGATTTGGCGCTAGCGTCGGTCATATGTTCAGCTCCAGGAAGACCAGGGCGAACACGGCGTCCAGCAGGATGATGGCGAAGATCGCCTGAACCACCGCCGCCGTCACGCGCCGTCCCAGGCTTTCGACATCGCCGGCGACAGACATTCCCTGACGACAGCCGATCGCAGCGATGACCAGGGCGAAGACCGGCGCCTTCACCAGACCGACCATCATGTGCTGGGCCATGGATCCATCCTCGACCAGGCGCTGGAAGAAGAAGGACGGCCCGAGATTCAGCGAGGTCCAGCACACGACCAGACCCCCCAGAAGACCGCCGATCATGCCCATGAAGGTCAACAGCGGCAGCATCAGCACCAAGGCGGCCACGCGCGGGATCACCAGCGCCTGGAACGGATTGACGCCCATCACCTGCATGGCGTCGACCTCTTGGTTCATCCGCATGGAGCCAATTTCGGCGGCGAAGGCGGACGACGAACGGCCGGCCAGCAGAACCGAAGCGATCACCACGGCGAACTCACGGAACATGGCGACGCCGATCAGCTGCACGGCGAACACCTGAGCGCCGAAGTCCGTCAGCAGATCCACGCCGATGAAGGCGACCACGGCCCCGATGAAGAAGTTGGTGATCATGACGATCGGTATTGCGTCCAGACCTGCGCGCTCGGCCTGACTAACCCAGGCAGGCCAGCGGATGCCGCCCGGTCGGCGGGCGGCTTCAATCACCGCCGCCATCAACCGCCCCAGGAAGGACAGCGACAGCATCGCCTCGGCGCCGAAATCATAAACGCCGCGCCCGATCTTGGCGAAGGTGCGGACGAAGGCGGTGGGGCGTTTTGGGGCCGGCGCGCTCTTGCGCTCCAGCAGTTCGATCATGTGGTAGATGCGGCCGGCCTCGGGCCGCTGCTTCCACTGGCTCTTGGACAGCCGCCCGCTGGACGCCTGGACCAGAGCCAGGGCGCCCGCCGTGTCGAACCGCCCCAGCTCTGCGGTGTCGATGCTGGCGATCTCGCGGCCTTCCAGATCGCGGCTCAGCTCGGTCGGCAACCTTCCCAGGGCCGTGGTGGTCCAGTCGCCCGTCAAACGCAGCCTGGCCGCGCCTTCGTCATCCACGATTTCATATTTGGCCGGGCTCATCGGGCCGCTGACGACAATTCGGACATCGCGATATTCCCCAGGCCGACACATTGGACAGCCGTAATCCTAGCCGGGCTAATGGTCAAGCCGGCCCCTGATGTCAACGCGCGATGACATTCGCGCGGCGGATTGTAGAAGGACCGTGTCGCGGCCGCCTCCCCCAGAAAAGATCGGCCAACGGTCACGCTGGCGTGGATGGCAAACGCGGCCGAACGGGATTCGTTCTCGCCCTAACCCATACGATCTCGCGCCGCTTTCAGATCGTGCACGAACAATCGCCGCGCCTCGGCCTTGGCGGCCGCATCCGGCAGACGCAGTAGATAGGAAGGGTGTATGGTCAGCACGGCCGTCGCGCCATCCTCAAGGTCGATCGGCGCGCCCCGCTCCTGCATCACCGCCGGTTTTCGCCCCAACACCGCCAGACCGGCTGTGGTGCCCAGCGTGAGCACCACCCTGGGCTTGATCAGCCGCCGCTCGGCGTCCAGCCACCAACGACAGGCCTGAACCTCTCCAACGCTCGGGCTCTTATGCAGACGGCGCTTGCCGCGCGGCTCGTGCTTGAAATGTTTGACGGCGTTGGTGACATAGACGTCGGCGCGGTCGATCCCGGCCTCGGCCAGGGCGGCGTCCAGCACCTGGCCTGCCGGACCGATGAAGGCGCGCCCCGCCAGATCCTCCTGATCGCCCGGCTGTTCGCCCACGATCATCAGACGCGCCACCTTCGGCCCCTCGCCGCACACCCCTTGCGTCGCATCGCGATAAAGCGGGCAGCGTCGGCAAGCCTGCACCCCATCCGAAACTTCGGCCAAGCTGTCCGGGACCGCCTGCGCGTTCGGGCGCGCGGCGTGCAGATCGGGCGCGACGACCCGCGCAAAACGGGCGTTGGGCGATGGGGCGGGCGTGGCGACCATGGCTTCGGTGCGAACCGACGACGCCGCGACCAGTTCTGGGATCAGGGCCGCTTCCGGCAAATTCTTCCAGTAGGACTTGGCCATTTCGCCCTGCATGGTCTTCACCTTCAATCGCGCGGGATTGAAGGTGGAAGCATAATAGGTCTTCCAGAAATCCTCGATCTCGTCCTCGTCCGGCGCCATGTCGCGCGTCGCCGGCGGGCCGAAACGCAGGCGCTCGCCATCCCAGAAAGCCGATCCATCCGGCGTCAGGATCGACCAGCGCATGGTGGTGAAACGACGCTGGAAAAAAGGCGCCGTCTTTTCCAGCACCCGGTGCGGCGGCTCGAACCAGGCGACCCAGGCCTCGCCCCGATCGTCGTGAACCTGGCGAAAGCGCACGAAGGCTTTCATCTTGTGCGAGGCGCGGCTGACGTTCTTTGCCCGCTCCAGCGCATCGGCGACATCGCGGTCGGAGATCACCCTGATCAGATCGGGCTCATCCCTGAGCCGCCACAGCAGCCGGTACATCAGGTCGAACCGGTCGGCCGAGCGATGCAGAATCAACTCGTGCGCCAGGTCCACGAAAGCGGCGGGGACGTTGAATTCCTTTTCTATCCGCTCATCGCCACGTCCGGGGCAATGAGCGGAATGAGGCACGTCGAACAACCCGCCTTGAACGGCGGATGCGCCGCCCGTGACCACGAAACGCGCCGCCGCCGGCTCCACCCCGGCCAGTCGGAACGCGCGCGCCGCCTTGCGCCAACCGTCGAAATCCGTCTCGCCGTCCAGCATCGCCACGGCCATCAAAACAGGCTCAACTGCTCGGGCGTCCGCGTCGAAACGCGCGCCTTCAGGTCGTCGGCGTCCGTCAGGGCGCCCGGGGTCCAGTCCAGGGTCGTGATGAAGGGCCGCACCTTGGCGACCGACCGCGTCAACCGGCCGATATCCTCCAGCCGCAGGGTGCGATAGCGCCTGACCGACACGATCCTGTCCACCGCCTTCACCCCCAAGCCCGGCACGCGCAACAGCATCTCGCGCGGCGCACGATTGACGTCGACAGGGAATTGTTCGCGCTTGTTCAAGGCCCAGGCGAGCTTTGGATCGACTGCAAGGTCCAGCATTCCGCCGGCCGCCCCCTCGCCGATCTCGGGCGCGGAAAAGCCGTAGAACCGCATCAGCCAATCGGCCTGATACAGCCGATGCTCGCGCATCAGCGGCGGCTTGGACAGGGGCAGGATCGAACTGGAATCCGGGATCGGACTGAAGGCCGAATAATAAACCCGGCGCAGGCCATATCCGCCGTAAAGCGAGGCGCTGCGATCCAGGATTTCCGTATCGGGCGCCCCGTCCGCGCCGATGATCAACTGGGTGCTCTGGCCGCCTGGCGCGAACTTCGGGGGTTTGATCTTGTCGCGTTTCGACGGTTTGGCCGCCTCGACGCCCAACCGCACTTGGCTCATAGCCTTCTTGATAACGCCGACATCCTTTTGCGGGGCCAGCCGGGCCAAGGCTTCGTCACGCGGCAGTTCGATATTGGCCGACAAGCGATCCGCATAAAGCCCCGCCATCTCGACCAGTCGCGGATCGGCCTCCGGGATCAGCTTCAGATGGATGTAACCCCGGAAATCGTGAACTTCGCGCAGCGTCTTGGCCACCAGGACCAGTTGCTCCATCGTATAGTCGCTGTTGCGGATCACGCCCGACGACAAGAACAAGCCTTCGATATAGTTCCGCTTGTAGAAATTCAGCGTCAGATCGACCACTTCATCGACATCGAACCGTGCCCGCTCAACGTTCGACGATACGCGGTTGATGCAATAGGCGCAGTCGTAAATGCAGAAGTTGGTCAGCAGAATCTTCAGCAGGCTGATGCAGCGACCGTCAGGCGTATAGGCGTGGCAGATGCCCATCCCCTCTGTCGACCCTATGCCCTTGCCGCCGACCGAATTGCGTTTCGACGTGCCGGACGACGAACAGGAGGCGTCATATTTGGCCGCATCGGCCAGAACCGACAGTTTTCGACGAAGATCGAGACGCGCCATAGTTCATGATATGTTCCATGCGCCATGTAAGTCCAGCGTAGCCATTGCACTTTAAATTCAGTGAGATCAGCGCAGCAGGTTGAGCAGCGAGGTGCTCTTCAGCGAATTGATGATCTGGGCCGAGGCCTCGATCGCCACCTGCGCCTGTTGCAGATCGGTGATGGCGCGCGCGGGATCGTAACCGGACTTGTCCTGCATCATCTTCTGCAAGGCGGTCTTCTGGTTTTCCTGGGCGTCCAGCGCCTTGTCGACGTGGTTCTGCATCAGGCCGTTTTTGGCCGTCTGATTGGTCAGGTCGGTGTTGGCTTTTTCCAGTTCGCCCAGCTGCGCCTTCAAGAAAGCCGTGACGTCGGCGTTCGGCTTGCCCGTCAGGCTGCCAGGGCCGGCGGGGGTGTAGGTCACGCCGTTCACCGTGACGGCCGCCCCATTCTGAAAGGCCTGGATGTTGCGAAACACCTCGGTCAGAGGGCCGCCGATCTCATTGGCCAGGAAACCGGTTTCGACCGTCGTCTTCTCGTCGATGCGCGATTTGTGCTTCAGCGCGTCATTGGCGAAGGTGGAGGCCGTCGAGGGCGCGGCGGCCAGATCGGCCATGGTCGCGGCCGTCGCCGGCGCGGTGTCGCCCTGCCCGCCCGCGAACAGATACGACCCCTGATGTTCGGCGTTCAGACCGCCCTGAACCGTCTGATAATGCAGCCCCAGTTCGGTCATCAGATTGGTGATGTCTCCGGCGCCCAGGCTGTTGGCGATGGCGTCGCGCGCGCCGTCGCCACCTTCGTAGATGCGGGTCAGGGCCAGGTCCTGGGCGCTCAGCCGGGCGGCGGCGGATTCACCCGTGGCGATGAAACCGTCCAGCCGCGCCTGGGTCGACGTCAGGCTGGTCAGTTGTTCGGCGCCGCGCCCGTAACCGGACATATCGGTGGCGATCTTTTCGCTGTCGATCCGTTCCTGGGCCTGCTGGGCGCGACCCTGGGCGGTCATCAGGCTGAGCAGGGCGGACTGGTAGTTCCCATGGGTCGCGACGCGCGTCATTGCAGGATTCCGATCAGAACGTCGTACATATCCTTGCTCGCCTGGATCAGGCGGGCCGAGGCGTTATAGGCTTGCTGGAAGGTGGTCATATTGACCAGTTCCTCATCCATATTGACCCCTTCGGCGGAGGTGCGACGGCTGTCCGCCTCCTTGGCCAGGGCGGTCGCCGTGTCGGCGCGGGTCTTGGCGGCCGAGGCCTTGCCGCCGATCTCGCCCGCGAAGTCCGCCGCATAGGACGACAGGGTCTTGGCTCCCGCCGAAGCGCCGCCCGCCGCCCCGAAGGCCACGTTGCGCTTGCCCACGTCGCCCAGCGCCAGCCCGCCGCGTCCGTCGCTCTTGCTCAACGCCGGCGTGCCCGCCGCAGCCGACAGGTTCAGCTGGGCCAGAGCCAGCTTGGCAGGATCCTGCTGGATGTCGCTGCGAACCGTATAGGCGCCCGCACGGGTCGATCCCGTCGCGCCCAAGCCGAACAGCTGCGACATCGACACGCCGGACGGGTTCTGGGTCGTGTTGTCCTTGACGATGGCCAGATTGGTCGCGGCCGGATCATAAGCCCTGAACGACAGCTTTCCGGCGGCGTCCAGGCTGAAGGCGCCGTACCGACCGACGCCGGTGATCGGATCGTTCAACGCGCCCAGCATCTCGCCCATCGTGCCCGTGCCCGCCGGGACCGAGACGGTGATGTCGCGCTGACGTGAACCGGATTCGCCGGAGAAGCGGAAGGTCAAGCTCTCGCCCGCGTCGAAACCGTGCGGCGACGCCAGGGTCAGGCCGGTCTCGTAGAAGGTCGGGGTGGTGGTCGAAACCAGGTCGTTCAGGCCGAACCAGTGGGAGAAGCCGCGCCCACCCTTGCTGCTGGGCGTGGTCGCGTCGTCGGCGATGGCGACGCCGTTTCCGCCCGCCCCCGCCAGTTGAAGCTTCCCGTCTGAGAAGCTGGCCGTGGCGGCGCCGCCCATCTGGGCGTTCAACACGCCGAGGAAGGTGGTCGGGTCGGCCGCGACGCCATTGATCGTCATCGTCGCGCCCGAGAACACGATCTGGGCCGAGGCTTGCACCACCCCCGCCGCATCGACCGCCGTGATCGTGGTCGTTCCGGTGAAGCCGGTCAGGGCGTTCTCAAGCGACTGGCCCGTGTTGCGCCCGGTCAGAGTGGCCGGCGCCGGCACGCTGCTGTTGGCGTTGTGAGCGCGGTTCAACTCATCCGCCAGCTTGGCCGTCAGTTCACCCAGGCGCGCGGCGGCGGCCGGGGCGTCCACGTCGCGCATCTCGACCAGGCCACGAATCTGGCCCGACGACACCCCGTCCAACAGGGGCCAGCGCGTGCCGCTGGGCTCGGTGATCATGATGTCGGAAAAGGCCGTCGTCGCATCGACCGTGCCGGCCGACTGATAGGACAGGGTCGCGTGCCCCTCGCCGACCAGGGCCGTGCCCGTGTTGGTGCGTAAGGTCACGCCGCCGTTCGACCGGGCTTCGACCTTCACATCCATATATTTGGACAGTTCGTTGATAAGGCCCAGCTGCGCGTTCTGGGCGCCTGTCACATCCTGATTGATGACCGAGCCGGAGGCGATGGTCTTGTTCAGCTTGTCGATCTGCTCCAGCAGCGGATTGACCGTCTCGATCGCGCTTTGCAGCCGCCCGTCCGCCTCTTGACGCGCCGACTGGATTTGGTCGGCGATGCCGGCCGCCTGGTTGAACAGCGACTGGGTCTTGTAGATCGTGTCCTGGCGCGCAGCCGAAGACGTCGGGCTTTCGGCCAGGGTGGCGTAGCTGGCGAACAGCTTGTCGACCTGGGCGAAGAAGTTGGTGTCGCTGCTGGGGTCGCCGAACTGGTTCTGGATCTGGTCGTACAATTCCGAACGCACGCCCTGACGCGCCGCGTCCGCGCCCGCGTTCAACCCGGCCGCCTGGAGGAAACGGTCGGTGGCCAGGCGGACGCGCGCGATGTCCACGCCCGAGCCATAACCGTTGGTGACCGCCGCGGACTGGTCGGCGACCTTGCGGACATAGCCGGGCGTGTCGACGTTGGCGATGTTGTCGGCGGTGACGCGCAGTTGCGACTGGGCGGTTCTCAGCCCTGAGGTCGCAATGTTCATGATCGAGTTCAGCGACATGGACGCATCTCCCCCACCCTACCCGGCAAGCCCTGCACAGTCGCACGCAGTTCTTGCCCAGCCACGCGCCAGGCCCGTTTGGACAGAGCGTTGTTTTTCAACAGGATCGTGGATCGACCGGGCATCATGGTCCGCACGACGCGCAAGCCTCGGGCCACGCGGCCAACAGATCGGGGCGGCAGGACCAGGCGCCAATATTCCGCACTGCGCGTCGCCGGGCAAAAAACGGCGACAACACGGCAAGAATGGACCGCCCGCCATCAAAGCCCCGCCAATAGCATTCTCCATCTTATTGATCTTGCGTTCTTTTTACTGTGGCCCAAGCCTTGCGTCGTCGGCGACGAACCTTGGGCGCAGCACGCGCTGCGCTGCATTTGAAAAGTCGCCACCCCTTCATGTCGATCGCATCCGCCCTGTTTACGCCTGCCACTCCGGTTTCGACCGGGTCGTCGGCGGCTGGGTCGGACACGGCGGCGACAGACGCGAACCTATTCGCCGGCAAGCTGGCGGCGGTCGCCGACGACGCAACGGTCGCCGATCCTCTTGCGGCTCCGGCTCGCCCGGCCGCCACGGCTCCGAAGGCCGCCTTGATACAGGTCGTCGTGGCGACCCAGGCCGAAAACGCCGACGTGGTGACAGCCCCAGCGGTCCAGGAAACGGCGAGCGCCGTCGTCCCGGTCAAGGGCGACGCCCCCGCCGTCAAACCTACGCCGCAGGGCGATATCGAAGAGCCTAAAGCCGCCAACGACGATCTGGTCGCCGTGCACGGCTTTCCGACATCGCTGCCGTTGACGGCGCTTTCACCCGTGCCGCCCACGCCCCAAACCGTGGAGGCGTCAGCGCCCGCAGCCGCGCCGGCCGTCGTTCAGGTACCCGTGCCCGATCAGACGGTCGTAGCCGGTCAAGCTGCGACAGCCTTTGTCGAACGGCTGGCCACGCCCGAAACCTCAGCAAAGACTGTCATCTCGTCGTCATCCGACACGGACGTCGCTGAGACGACGACCGTTGTCGCCACGCCCGACAAGACCCAGATCGACAAAGACGCGGCGGCCGCCACCGAGGCCGCCCGATCTTCGTCCACTGCGGATGCGAAAGCCGGCGTTTCGGCGTCCGTGAAAACCGATGTCCCCGCAGTCGCAAGCCAGCCGGTCAAGCAGGAAAGTGAAGCTGCGGAGGCCCAGCCGGTCGCCGCCAAGGCTCAGGCGGTATCGGCCGACCAGGTCAAAACGGCCACGCACCTCGCCCAGGCCCTGTCGGCGGCTCAGATCCCGGCCGCCCAGGTGCAGATCGTCGCCACGGCCCAAACACCGAAGCCCACTCCGTCCGATGTGACATCGGGCGCCGCCGCAGCCTTGCTGGCCGAACCCGACGCCGAAACAGCCGCCGAACCGGGACAGGCGACGGCCGACCCGCTGTCGGGGTCGCTTCGTCCTTCGCGTCACGCGATGATCCAGCAGGCCAAGGCCGAGGCGGCGCCTGCAGCCACGGACCCGTCATCGAACGCGCAAGCCAAGACGACGACGGACCCGACGCCGCCAGCGAGCCACACGGTCGCCAAGCCCGTCGCAGCCGCCGCGCCTACCGACGCCGCAGCCCTATCCAATCCCGACCCCGCCGCACCGCCGACGACTACCGCGCCGGTAGGCGGCGAGACGCAACCCGCACAGCAGACGGTTGCGGCCGACCGCGATCTGGGCCTTTCCGCCCTGTCGCGCGCCACGGTCGAAACCACCGCCCACCTCGCCGCGCAGATCGCCCGCAAGCTGGATGGACGGTCGACCCGCTTCGACATGGTGTTGACGCCGGAAGACCTGGGCCGCGTCGATGTCAGCCTTGAGATCGGCAAGGACGGCCAGCTGTCCGCGCGCCTGGCCTTCGACAATCCCGCAGCCGCCGCCGACCTGCGCGGTCGCGCCGACGAACTGCGCCGACAGCTTCAGGACGCCGGCTTCCAGGTCGCGGGCGACGCGTTGGACTTTTCGCAACGTGACGCCTCGGCAGGCGGGGGCGGCGCCTTCGACCGCCAGCAGCAGCGCAACGCCCTGTTCGCCGGCGGCGGCCGTCTGGCCGCCCAGGCCGACACTCCAGTCCTTCCGGCGCCCGGCGTCTGGATCAACCATTCCCTGACGCCCGAGCGCGTCGATCTGAAGGTCTGACCCCATGGTCGACGCCGTCTCCACCACCGCCGCCTCCGGCCGCATCACCAGCGGCACGACGGCCCTGGCCTCGAACTTCGAGACCTTTCTGACCCTGCTGACCACGCAGATGAAGAACCAGGACCCGCTGTCGCCACTGGACTCGAACCAGTTCACCGCCCAGCTGACCCAGATGGCCGGCGTGGAGCAGCAACTGCTGACCAACGATCTGCTGACAAGCCTGCTCAAGGCCCAGGCCGGCGGCGGGCTGGACAACGCGTCCAACTATATCGGCAAACAGGTCACGGCGGCCTGGACGGCGACCGAGTTCAACGACGGCAAGGCGACCTGGGCCTACGAACTGGGCGCCGATGCGGACAAGGCCACCCTGCAGGTCGTGGACAGCAAGGGCGCCGTGGTCTGGGAAGGCGCCGCG
Organism: uncultured Brevundimonas sp.; assembly: GCA_963515305.1. Lineage (GTDB taxonomy): Bacteria > Pseudomonadota > Alphaproteobacteria > Caulobacterales > Caulobacteraceae > Brevundimonas. Next base: position 146,037 of record CAUPWX010000002.1, on the reverse strand, counting down.
CCGGACAAGTCGTCTGGCCTGCACACCTTTACCTGGGACGGCCAGCTCAAGGCCGGCGGCACGGCCGAAGACGGCGGCGTCTATACGCTGAAGGTCGCCGCGACCGACGGCGCCGGCGCCAAGGTGGACGCCCAGGCTCTGATCCAGGGCCGGGTGACCGGCGTCGAAATGTACAATGGCTCGCCGTATCTGGTGATCGGCGACTCCATCCTGCCCCTCTCGACCGTGATCTCGCTGAACGAGATCAAGGCCCAGGCGAACAACGACGATACGGAGAATCCGAACGTCCCCACCGAGGAGGCGGCCGCATGATGCGCTCCGCCGCCTTCCCGATGATCCCCTTGTAAGGAGCGTTCTTCCATGAGCCTCAACAGCGCCATGCTGGCCGGCGTGTCCGGTCTCGCCGCCAACTCCGCCGCCCTGGCGGCCATTTCCCAGAACATCGCCAATGTGAACACCGTGGGCTACAAGCGCACGGCCGGCGAGTTCCAGACCCTGGTCAACAGCCAGACCAAGTCCGGCGGCGGCTATTCCGCCGGCGGCGTCGCCGCGAACACCCGGTCCTTCGTCAGCCAGGAAGGCCAGCTGCAACGCACGACCGAGAGCACCGATCTGGCCGTCAACGGTCAGGGCTTCTTCGTCACCACCACCCAGCCGGAGGGCGTGTCTGCAACCGACACCCGCCTGTTCACCCGCGCCGGCGCCTTCCGCGTCGACAAGTTGGGCTATCTGAAGAACAGCGCCGGTCTGTATCTTCAGGGCTGGCCGGTGGATTCCAACGGCGATATCTCGACCGACCCCTCGGACCTGTCGCGCCTGCGGTCGATCAACATCGGCTCGGTGGGCGGCACGGCCGAGCCGACCACCCGCGTCCAGATCAACGCCAACCTGCGCTCGACCCAGGGCGTGTCCAGCGCCGCCGCCGCCCAGTCGTACAAGGGCGTGGAAGACACCACCGCCCCGACCCCGGCCAAGCACGACGTGTCGGTCGCCTATTCGCGGATCGACGCCAACAACTACGCCGTCACCCTGAAGACCGGGATCACCAAGATCACGGGCGTGGCCACCTATGACGCCACGGGCGCCTTGACCGCCTTCACGCCCAGTAACGCCACCAGCACCAACGGCACATCGACCAGCACGGCCACCCAGTTGAGCATCACGCCGACCAGCGCCGGCGTGCCGGGAACACCCTATACGCTGAACCTGGCCGACCTGGGGATGACCACCAACGGTATCGCCAAGACCAAATACGATCCGTCGGTCAACTCGATGGCGATGTACGACGCCGACGACGACAACCCCTCCGGCGTCAAGCCGGACTTCAAGATGAACATCCCGGTTTCCGACTCCAAGGGCGGCCAGCGCAATCTGGAAATCCGCTTCCTGAAAAGCGAACAGCCGAACCAGTGGTACGCCGAAGTGGTCGCCGTTCCGGCCGACGACGTCGTGACGGGCGCCCCCTATTCCAACGGCCAGATCAAGACCGGGTTGATCGCCTTCACCCCGGCCGGCCGTCTGGACATGGACACGATGAAGGCCTGGCCGGCAGGCACCGGCCTGTTCGACGATCCCGAGAACGCCACCCTGTCCTTCCTGAAATCCGACCCCAACAACACCATCGATCCCGCCGATCCGGCCGACAACGGCAAGATCAAATGGGCCGACGGCCTGGGCATCGCCGATCAGACGGTCACGCTGGATCTCAACACCTCGGCCGGCGGTCTCAGCCAGCTGAACACCGCCTCGGTCGTTCAGTCGACGGTCACCAACGGCACCGCTTTCGGCAATCTGAGCGAGATCACCATCGACGAGAGCGGCTTCGTCACCGCCATCTTCGACAACGGCGTCATGCGCCGCATCGCACAGGTCGCGGTGGCCACCTTCCCCAGCCCCGACAGCCTGAAGGAAGTGTCCGGCAACGCCTACGCCGTCAGCCTGCAGTCTGGCACCTTCAATCTGAAGGCGGCCGGCACGGGCGGCGCAGGCTCCATCGCCGCACAACAGTTGGAGTCCTCGACGGTCGATCTGTCGGCGGAGTTCACCGGCCTGATCACCACCCAGCGGGCCTATTCCGCCTCGTCGAAAATCATCACCACGGCCGACGAAATGCTCGCCGAACTGATCAACATCAAACGCTGATCGCCCAGTAAGTAAGCATTAGACTCAATGAATCGTCGCGCAATCAAGGTTGACAGAGTCGTTCGCGAGGGGACGGATTTTATCCGTTCCTTCACCACGACGCTTAAACGGACCTTAGTCGGGGACGCCTACCTTCATGACACTACGGTGTTGGTGAAAGAGGCATAAGCCCATGTTGCAAGAGCGACGCCTTAATAGCAAAGGCGAACAATACGTGGTCGGACCGACTGGCACGCCCCTGACCCTGAACGACCTGCCGCCGTCCAATACGGACCGGTGGGTGATCCGCCGCAAGGCCGAGGTCGTCGCCGCCGTTCGCGGCGGCCTGCTCAGCCTCGACGACGCCCTGGCGAAGTATCGCCTGACGGCGGAAGAGTTCCTGGCCTGGCAAAAGGCGATCGACAAATGGGGTATGCAGGGTCTGCGCACGACGCGGATCCAGAGCTACCGCTCCTAAGGGCTTCCCCGAAGACGAAGAAGGGCCGCATCCGGCGACGGGTGCGGCCCTTTTCGTTTGCGGGCCTCGAAATCGCGCCGGTTCCGCACTAAATGGCCGCGATGACCTTGGTCGAAGACATCTGCCCCGTTCCGAACATCGTCCGCACCGACATGGATGCGGCGGTAGAGAGTGCGCGCGCAGCGGTCGGCCTGCCCGTCGGCGCCCGCGTCGTCGCGGCCATGTCCGGCGGCGTGGACTCCACCGTGGTCGCCGCCCTGCTGCACAAGGCGGGATACGATGTCGTCGGCGTCACCCTGCAACTCTACGACCACGGGGCGGCGCTGAAGAAAAAGGGCGCCTGCTGCGCGGGTCAGGACATTCATGACGCGCGTCTGGCCGCCGACATGATCGGCATCCCCCACTACGTCCTGGACTATGAAAGCCGCTTCAAGGACGCGGTGATCGACCAGTTCGCCGACAGCTATCTGAAGGGCCAGACGCCGGTCCCCTGCATCCGCTGCAATCAGACGGTCAAGTTCCGCGACCTGCTGGACGTGGCCCGCGACCTGGGCGCCGAGGCGATGGCCACCGGCCACTACGTCCGCCGCGCCGCCGCCGGCAATCGCTCGCAGATGCGCAAGGCGATCGATCATTCGCGCGACCAGTCCTATTTCCTGTTCGCCACCACCCAGGACCAGCTCGACTATCTGCGCTTCCCCCTGGCCGATCTGGAGAAGCCCCAGGTGCGCGGCGTCGCCGCCGAACTGGGCCTGAAAATCGCCGCCAAGCCGGACAGCCAGGACATCTGTTTCGTCCCGTCCGGCGACTATCGCACCCTGATCGACCGTCTGCGTCCGCAAGGTCGCGAGGCCGGTGAGATCGTCCATATGGATGGCCGGGTGCTGGGCAAGCATTCGGGCATCACCGACTACACCATCGGCCAGCGCCGAGGCCTGAATGTCGCGGTGGGCGAGCCCTTGTTCGTCACCAGGCTGGAGCCCGAGACGCGCCGTGTCGTGGTCGGCCCGCGCGAGGCCCTGCTGACCGCGTCTCTCGTTCTGGAAGAAACCAACTGGCTGGGCGACGAAGCGTCCATTGCGGAAGCCGCGAACGCGGGCGCGCCCGTGCTGGCCCGCGTGCGCTCCACCCGCCAGCCGTCCCCGGCCCGGCTGGCCATGATCGACGGTTCGGTCGCCGTCGTCTTCGATCAGGGCGAGGAAGGCGTGGCTCCTGGCCAGGCCTGCGCCCTATACGACCCGGTCGATACGGAGCGTGTCCTGGGCGGCGGCTTCATCCGCGAGACGACGGCAGTCGCATAACTGCGTTTCATTAAATTCGGGACAGATTGCATCCGTCGTGATCTTCTGTCGCCTCCTACGGTTATCCACACCGATGAGAGGCCCCCGATGCGTAACTCCGCCCGCCTGGTTTCCGCACTGGCGTTGATCGCCGCCGCACCGATCCTGGTCACGACGCCGAACGCATGGGCGCAGACGCCTGCGCCGGTCCAGCAGACAACCAACCCGACCTACACGGCGGCCCAGTTCTTCGACACCACCAGCTACGGCCTGGCCTATGCGGGCGCGAAGGCCTTCTCTTCTGATGGAAAGTCCGTGCTGATCAGTTCGGACAAGACCGGCGTCTTCAACACCTACGCCCTGCCGCTGGCTGGCGGCGAGCCAGTCCAGCTGACCCAATCGACGACCAGTGCGGCCAGCGCCGTCAGCTATTTCCCCAACGACGCGCGGGTTCTGTTCAGTCAGGACGGCGGCGGCGACGAGTTGAACCATCTGTTCGTGCGGGCGGTCGATGGCGCGGTGACCGACCTGACGCCCGGCGACAAGACCAAGGCCGATTTCCTGGGATGGAGCAAGGACGGCAAGACCTTCTTCGTCGTTTCGAACGGTCGCGACGCCTCAGCCTTCGACGTCATCGCCTATGACGCCGCCACCTATGACCACCGGATGGTGTTCGAGAACAAGGGCGGCTTCTCGCCTGCCGCCCTGTCGCCGGACGGGCGCTGGCTGGTGCTGGACAAGTCGCTGACCAGCGCGAACAACGACCTCTATCTGGCGGACCTGACGACGCCCGGCGAACCCAGGCTGCTCACCCCGCATGACGGCGACGTGGCCTATACGGCCTATGATTTCACGCCGGATTCGAAAGCGGTTCTGATCGGCACGGATCAGAATGGCGAGTTCCAGGCCGCGATCCGTCACGACCTGTCGACGGGCGCGACCACACCCCTGATCCAGGCCGATTGGGACGTCAGCTTCGTCTTCTATTCGCCCAGTGGGCGCTATCGCGTCTCGGGCCTGAACGCGGACGCCAAGACCGAACTGACGCTGCTGGACGCCACGACCAACCGCCCCGTCGCCCTGACCGGCCTGCCCGATGGCGACATCGGCAACGTCCGGTTCAGCGACAATGAAACGCGCATCGCCTTCACCGTCTCGTCCGACACCTCGCCCGCCGACATCTTCGTCGCCGATCTGGCGACCGGTCGCGCAACGCGCCTGACCCATGCCCTGAATCCGGCCATCGAAGAGAACGCCCTGGTCGAGGCGACCATCGTCCGCTACCCTGCCGAGGGCGGGGTCATGATCCCGGCCGTGCTCTACCGGCCCAAGGGCGCGTCCACCGCCCATCCCGCCCCGGCCATCGTCCTGGTGCACGGCGGCCCGGGCGGTCAGACCCGTCGCGGATATTCGGCCATGATCCAGCATCTGGTGAACCACGGCTATGCGGTTCTGGGGGCCAACAACCGGGGCAGTTCCGGCTACGGCAAGACCTTCTTCCACATGGACGACAAGCGCCACGGCGAGGCCGATCTGCGCGACATCGTCGCCGGCGGCGAATGGCTGAGACAGCAGGACTGGGTGGCTGACGACCAGGTGGCGGTGATGGGCGGCTCCTACGGCGGCTATATGACCGCCGCCGCCCTGGCCTTTCACCCCGACGCCTTCGCGGCGGGCGTGGACATCTTCGGTGTGACCAACTGGGTTCGCACCTTGCAGTCGATCCCGGCCTGGTGGGGCGCCCAGCGCATCGCCCTGTATGACGAGATGGGCGATCCGGCGACCGACGCCGAACGCCATCGCCGCATCTCGCCCCTGTTCCACGCCGACGGGATCAACAAGCCGCTGCTGGTCGTGCAGGGCGAGAACGATCCACGCGTGCTGAAGGTCGAAAGCGACGAACTGGTCGCTGCCGTGCGCGCCAACGGCGTGCCGGTCGAATACGTCGTCTTCCCCAACGAGGGCCACGGCTTCACCCGCCGCGACAACCGCATCACCGCCCAGGACGCCTATCTGACCTTCCTGGACAAATATGTGAGGCGCTAGGCGCGGCTCGGCATCGGACGGGTTGTGGTCGGCGGCGCGTTCGACATCGACGAAGTGTGGAGATCGTGTGGATTTTAAAAGGAACGCCGGCGATTATTGGTCCAGCCGTCAGACACCAATAATGCATCTGAGTGTTGCACGGCTGTAAACTGCATATCGCAATGGCAGCGTAATCCCCGGCTCGACTAAGCAGGGGATATAAATGCACCGTCAAAACAAACTGCGCCTCCAGCTCTTGCTGGGGACCGCGCTTCTCGTCGCGCCCGTTTCCGCCTTCGCCCAAACCGCTCCGGCGCCCGCCGCCAACGCCGCTGTCGGCCTGGACGACATCGTCGTGACCGCCACCAAGCGCGAAACCAATCTGCAGGACACGCCGATCTCGATCTCGGTGATGAACTCCGAGTCGCTGCAGAACCGCCACGTCCAGAGCCTGATGGATCTGGCTGACGGCGCGGTGCCTTCCCTGCGCGTCGCCACCTTCGAGGCGCGCCAATCGGCCCTAACCATCGGCATCCGCGGCATCGTGCCGAACGACGCCAACCAGCCCGCCCGCGAACAGGGCGTCGGCGTCTATGTCGACGGCGTCTATCTGGCCCGCCAGCACGGCCTGGCCTCGGCCCTGCTCGACATCGAGCGCATTGAAGTCCTGAAGGGGCCGCAAGGCACCCTGTTCGGCCGCAACACCGAAGGCGGCGCCCTGTCGCTGGTCACCAAGAAGCCCACGGGCGTTTTCGGAATGCGCGCCGTCGCCGGCGTCGGCAATCTGGAATCCTACAACTCCGAACTGCACGTCGACTTCCCGGCCATCGGCGACTTCGCCTTCAAGGTCGACGGCGTGCTGCAGGTTCAGGGTCCGGTGACCGAGAACATCCTGCCGGGCGAGACGGGCTTTGGACAATATGACCGTCGCGGCCTGCGCTTCCAGACCCGCTGGACGCCCAGCGAAAACTTCACCGCCGACCTGGCGGCCGACATTGGCAAGGACAAGAACACCCCGTTCTACAGCCAGTTGCTGAACTACAACCCGAACGGCCTGACCGTGGTGCCGTTCACCGCAACGTCCGTCCCGTCGGGCAGCATTCGCGGCCTGTCGCCCCTGGTGCAGGTCGAAGGCTCCAAGCGCATGACGCAGGCCGATATCGGCGTGCCCCAGCAGTGGAGCGTTGACGACACGCGCGGCGTCGACTTGCACCTGTCGTATCGCCCGACCGACTCGTTGGAAATCCGTTCGATCACCGCCTACCGCGATCTGGACGTCGAACAGTATGACAACATCGCCGGCGCCCACCGTCCGCCCGTCGTCGGCCCGAACGCCAACTTCAGCCGCTATTCGCTGGCCGGCTTCTGGCAGCACCAGTTCAGCCAGGAACTGCAGGCCGTCGGTTCGCTGGGCGACAGCATCGACTACGTCGGCGGCGTCTTCTACTTCAAGGAGACGGTGTCGGACGACGCTTCGACCCCCTCGACCAACCGCTGGAATGCGGACGGCACGGGCTACACCATCCTGGATCCGACCCCGACGATCCGCGGCTTCCGCTCGCTGGACCGCGCCTCGACGGCCCATTCGGAATCCAAGGCCATCTACGGTCAGGCGACCTGGACCCCGGCCAGCATGGACGCCCTGCACCTGACGGTCGGCGGCCGTTACACCTGGGACGACAAGGACGGCAAGCTTCAGACCGTCAACAACGCGCCCACCAATCTGACCTTCAACTCCAAGGTCGACCGCTTCGACCCGCTGGTCACCCTGGCCTACGACGTCAGCGAAAACATCAACGTCTACGGCAAATATTCGACCGGCTACCGGGCCGGCGGCGCATCCTCGCGCTCGCTGACCTACCGTTCGTTCGATCCCGAAGAGGTCAAGGCCTATGAGCTGGGCTTGAAGAGCGACCTGTTCGACCGTCGCGTCCGCCTGAACGCCGCCGTCTATGCGATGGACCGGACGGACAGCCAGATCGACTTCAGCCTGGTCACCGTGGTCGGCGCCTCGACCCGCAACACGCTGGAGACGATCAACGCCCCCGGCACCACCAAGATCCGCGGCGTGGAGCTGGAAGGCCAGTTCCGGGCGACCGACAACCTGACACTGTCGGCTTCCTACGCCTATACGGACGCCAAGGTGCCGGACACGATCAACCCGTTCAACGGCGTCAGCCAGCAGGTCTTCATCGCCTACACGCCTGAGAACGCCGGCAGCGTCGCCGCCGACTGGACCTCGCCCTTCATGGGCGCGACCCTGAAGGCGCACGTCGACGCCAACTACGCCGACGCCAACCACAGCTTCGAGCAGTTCGCGATCAAGAACGACTCGTCGTTTGTGGTGAACGCCCGCGTCGCCGTCGCCGACATCACCACCCGTGACGGCGGCCCGCTGCTGGAAGTGGCCCTGTGGTCGCGCAACCTGCTGGACGAAACCTACGTCTATCGCCGCGACCCGTCGAACCGGGCCACCCTGGGCGACTACGGCAACTTCAACAATCCGCGCACCTTCGGCATCGAACTGCGCGCGTCCTACTGATCCTTCCCCGAAGGTGAAACTGGCCCCTCCCGCCTGGCGGGAGGGGTTTTTTCGTGGGCTTCATGAAGCTCTTGCGACGCGGCCGTGAAGTTTGTCCGAAGCCGTCGGGTTTCGCTGGATTTTATCCGCGCACGGCGCGATGGCGGCGGGCGGAGGCGCCATGAGCAGCTTGATCCTGATCGCCAAAGGCCCGGACGACAGCGTCGATGACCTGGACGCCCGCCTGCGTCGGGAGGGGTTTCGCACGGTCGTCGCGGGCGACGGACAGATGGCCATCGACCTTCACGCCGCGCTGAAGCCGGAGCTGGTGCTGCTGAACCTGCGCCTGGCGGGCCGCGACGGCTGGGATGTGCTGGGCGAACTGCGGCGCAACGGCGATACGCCCGTCGTCATGATCGCGGATGACGATCAGGCCGATCACCGGCTCCAGGCCCTGCGGATCGGCGCCGACGACTATCTGCTGAAACCGATCGATCCCGTCGAATTGGCCGCGCGCCTGCAGTCGATCCTGCACCGCGCGCGCGGCGGCCGCAGCGCCAAGATGCTGCGTGTCGGCCCCGTCGAGGTTCAGTTGGAAAACTATATGGCGGCGGTTCTGAACGCCGAGGGACGACGTCGGCTGGACCTGACCCTGACCGAGTTTCGCATCCTGGCCCACATGGCGCGCGCGCCGTTCAAGGTCTTCAGCCGCATCGAGATCATGCAGGCCTGTTTTCCCAATCAGGATGTGATGGAACGCACCATCGACAGCCACGTCAGCCATCTGCGGCGCAAGCTGGAGCACGCCGATGCGGCTGGCCTGCTGATCAATGTCCGCGGCGTCGGCTATCGGCTCGAAGCCGGAGCCTGACCAGGCCTTACGCCGCCGCGGCGAAGACCCTCAACCTGTGTCCATCGGGATCGCCGGCGACGAAACTGCGGCCCGCTCCTCGATCATCGTACAGGGGCGTCAGGATTCGCGCGCCGCGATCCCACCAGTCGGCATGAGCCTGATCGACCGCCGCCGGCTCCGCCATCGGAAAGTCGACCTCACAGATCGCAGCAGCCCCGTCAGCCCGCCTTAACAGCCCCAACGCCCGGCCCGAACTCAGGACGAACAAGGCCCGATCCGGTCGCGACACCACCGGCCGACAGCCCAGCAGAGCGGTATAGAAACGTGCGCTGACCTCCGGGTCCGCCACCGCCAGCAGAATGTCTTCCAAATCCGTCATCAGCCCCTCCATCGCGTTTGATCGATGGGCAGATTAGCGCCGGTCACTGCCAGTTTTCGTCAGCAGCCTTGCGGCGGTTTCGACCGCTCATGCGCCTCGCGCCAACGCTTCATCAAGGCCTGTCGCCGCGCCGGATAGCGCGCGTCCTGAATCTCGGCCTCGACGATGCGGTCTGTGCGGAAACTGCGAAAATCACCCCGCAACTCGCACCAGGCGATCAGCAAACGCACGCGGTCGAAGAAGGCCAGGGCGAAGGGCCAGACGACCCGTTCGGACGCCGCGCCCGCCTCGTCGCAATAACACAGCTTCAGCCGCCGCTCGGTACGGATCGCCTTTCGCAACAGACCCGGATCGACCGCATCGACCGGGAACGGGGCGCCCGGCACGACCAGCAGGGCCGATGTCTCCATCTCGTCGCGCAAGTCCGGCGGCAGAACCGCTGAAATCCGCCCCAGCGCCGTCAGGGCCGCGTCGCGCATTCGCGGATCTGCCCGATCCGCCACCCAGCGCGAGCCGAGCACCAGGGCCTCGATCTCTTCGGGCGTGAACATCAACGGCGGCAGCATGAAGCCCGGTTTCAGCACATAGCCGACGCCGGGTTCGCCCTCGATGGTTGCGCCCTGGGCCTGGAGCGTGGCGATATCGCGATAAAGGGTACGAAGACTGACGCCCATCTCGTCGGCCAATGTCCGCCCGCTGACCGGCCGGCGATGGCGTCTGAGGACGTTCAGCAGATCGAAAAGACGTTCGGACCGGGACACGCCGCCACCCTAGCAGACCCGCTGTCGAAAAACGGCAGCAGAAGCACAGACCTCAGGCGGCTTCCTTCGGCATCACGTCGCCGACCGTTGGCCGGTTCTCGGCGCGCGTCAGCAGGATGTCGCGCGGCTTTACGATCTCTCCGCAACAGCCGCAGGCGATGCGCGGCGTCAGGGTATGGCCGCACGTCTTGTGGATCATGTCGATGCCGCTGTCGGTGTCGCCATAGACGTGTTTGGCCCCCCAGCCGTGCAGGGTGACGAGCACGCCGTACAGATCCTTGCCCTTGGCGGTCAGGATGTATTCGTTGCGGGGCGGGCGTTCGGAATAGAGACGCGGCTCCAGCACCCCATGCTGAACCAGGCTTTTGAGCCGGGCGGCCAGTACGTTTCGCGCCACGCCCAGATTGTCCTGCCACTGTTCGAACCGGCTGACGCCGTTGAAGGCGTCGCGGATGACCAGCAGGGTCCAGGGGTCGCCGATCACCTCCAGCGTGGCGGCGATGGAGCAGCTTTGGCGGCTGTAATCGGCGGTGCGTCCCATCCGACGAAAGTGACCCCACGTCAGAGTTTTTGCAAGGGTTGCAAATCCGAACTCTCCACGTCAGTCTTGTTTTGCAACGGACCTGGATCGTCGCCGACGCCCTGGCCTGTTCCTTCGACTGGCGGAAGACCCGGGCGTCGGATCGCGAAATGTCGCGCGCCGCGTTCCACCGGGTCTTCCGTCGCCTTTTCGCCTGACGCAGGATCGCGCCATGACCGAACCCCAAACGCCGGTGTCGCTGGACGCCGCCCTGGATTTTCGCGCACTGGATGACGGCGGCCTTTCCGCGCCTGTGCCCGGCTATTTCTCGAACGGGCCGTCAAGCCTTGCGCCTGAAAAAGGGTTTCCTTTCGGGGGCTTGCTGGCCGCCCTGTGCGCGCAGTCGATGCGCCAGGGACTGGCGCTGACTGCGCCGCTGCGAACCCTGTCGGTCCAGTATCTGTCGGCTGCGGTCTTCGGCGAAGCCGTGGCGTTTCGCCCGCGCCTGCTGCGTGGCGGACGCAATGTGATCTATGCGGCGGTCGAGGCCGAGCAGGATGGTAGGATGACGCATCACGCCACGGCGACCTATGGCCTGGATGGCGCGGCGCCGTCGGTTGAGCCGCTGCACGAGCCGCCGCCGCCGCTGGATCACCTGGACGCCCGGGCCACCATCGGCGGACCGATGGCGCCCCACTTCGCCCGACACGTCGAATACCGATTCGAAAACGGCCCCAATATTCTGGGCGGCAACGAAGGGCGACCGGCGGTCGAACGCACCTGGATGCGAATGGCCGATCGCCGCCCGCTGGACGAGGTCGGGCTGTGCTATCTGCTGGACGCCCTCTATCCCCCCGCCTGGACCCTGTCCAAGCTCCCGTCCGCCATGACCACGGTGGATCTGCGGATCGACATCCTGACCGATCCGACCCCGCAGACGGCGCCGGACGGCTGGGCCTTCTTCGAGTTTCGGATGCTGGATCTGGGTCGCGGCTGGACCGTGGACGAGGCCGTCGCCTGGGGCGCCGATGGCACGCCCCTGGCCCTGGCGCGGCAGCGGCGCAAACTGTTGCCGCAACGCGGCGCCTGAGGTCAGGCCTCGTTCATCATTATCGGCGACTATTCCTGATCCTTGGAGCCGTCCTCATGCGTCGTCGCAATCGCCTGATTTCCATAGCGCAAGTCGCAGCCGTCTTCGGCGGCTGCCTGATGCTGCAGGGGTGCCTGGTCGGCGCCGTGGTCGGGGGAACCGCCGCTGTCGTCGGCGGCACGGCCAAGGCGACGGGCGCGGTCGTCGGCGCGGGCTTCGACGCCGTCACCACCTCGGATGAAGAAACACGGCTGCGCCGCGAACGCGAACAGCGCGACTATGAACGCGAGCAACGCCGCTGCGAGCAACGTCAGCGTCAGGGCAAACGCTGCTGACCGTTTAGAGGCTCAGCACGCACCGCTCGTTGATCGTCGGGCGCGCCACCTGAACGCGGCACAGACCTGGCCAGTCGGGTTGCAACGCCTTGACGAACCACAGGCACAGGTTTTCCAGGCTGGGCAGTTCCAGCCCCTCGTGGTCGTTCAGCATCCCGTGATCCAACGTCTCGGCCGCCGCCTTCAGCGCCCGATCCAGCGCGCCGAGGTCCGCGACCCAGGCGTGCTCGGCGTCCAGGGTTTCGGAGCGGATCGTCGCCTCGACCGTGAAGGAGTGGCCGTGGACGCGACGGTAGATGCTGCCCTCGGGTTCGTTGGGGAAATGGTGGGCGGCGTCGAAGGTCGCCTGTTTGGTGATTTCGAAGACAGGCATTAGCGGACGCCGATATATTTGTGTGTCTGGACGCTGAGGCGCCATTGAGGGTGGGTCAGGCAGTATTCGATGGCCGCGGCGGTGTTCGCGGCCTGATCCGGCCCGTCCATCGGCTGCAGCCAGAACCGTTCGAAATCCATATGCTCGAACCGGTCCGGCAGGGCCTTGGGCTGCGGATAGACCAGCTTCAGCTCCTGCCCCTTGATCTGGATCACATCGGCGTCGGCCTTGGGACTGACGCAGACCCAATCGATGCCGTCGGGCGCCGCAAGCGTGCCGTTCGACTCGATGGCGATCTCGAAGCCGCGCGCGTGCAGGGCCTCGACCAGGGGTGGATCCAACTGCAGCAGCGGCTCGCCCCCGGTGCAGACCACCAGTTTCGGATCCCCTTCCCGCCCCCGCCACATCGCGGCGACATGATCGGCCATCAGCTCGGGCGTGCGGAACTTGCCGCCCCCGTCCCCGTCCGTGCCGACGAAATCGGTGTCGCAGAAGCTGCAGACGGCGCTCTCGCGGTCCTGTTCACGCCCGCTCCACAGATTGCAGCCGGCGAAGCGCAGGAAGACCGCGGGCCGCCCCGCCTGTCCGCCCTCGCCCTGCACCGTCAGGAACACTTCCTTGGCCGAATAGGTCAATTCACGGCGCCTTCGCCTGCGACCCACTCCGCATGGCCCGCCGCCCGCAGTTCGCAGGCCGGGCACTCGCCGCAGCCATAGCCCCAGACGTGCCGATGGGTGCGGTCGCCCAGATAGCAGGTATGGCTGTCCTCGACGATCAGTTCGACCAGGGCCTCGCCTCCGATCCGATCCGCCAGTTCCCAGGTCTGGGCCTTGGTCAACCACATCAACGGGGTGTCGATCACGACCGGCTTGTCCAGCCCCAGCGACAGGGCGCGCGCCATCGCCTCCATCGTCTCGTGACGGCAGTCGGGATAGCCGGAATAGTCCGTCTCGCACATCCCGCCGACCAGAACCTCCAGCCCGCGCCGATCCGCCAGAGCGGCCGCTGCGACCAAAAAGATCAGGTTTCGCCCCGGCACGAAGGTCGTGGGCAGGCCGCGCGCATCCATCTCGATCTTGCGATCGGCGGTCAGGGCGCTTTCCGCGATCCGACCATAGCCGGTCAGGTCCACCACATGGTCGTCGCCCAGCCGCTCTGCGTACTGCGGCAAGGCCCCAGCCATGCCGTCGCGCACCGCCTGCCGGGCCTGCATCTCCACCACGTGGCGCTGGCCATAGTCGAAACCAACCGTTTCGACCCGGTCGAACCGCTCCAGCGCCCAGGCCAGGCAGGTGGCGCTATCCTGCCCGCCGGAAAACAGGACCAGGGCGGTCTTGCTGTCAGTTTGCGGGGGCTTTTCCAGGATGACGCTCATGACAAACCTGCGGTCGGCCGGTCGGCCGCGCGCATGGACAAGGGGATGAAGACCCAGATGGGTCGGGCGGGCCTCATACACCAGACCCCGGCGGCGCGCAAAATCGACGTTTGCAGTCATTTGCAGGACGGCGCGCCAGCTTAACCAATCCGCAAGCGATTTCTGGCCTAAGTGCCCGGGAGTATGGAGTTCCGGGCAGTATGCCGACCATCGAGTCCCTTTCCGAGCGTCCCCAGCCGGTAGCGCCGACGACGCTTGGCTGTGAGGTGCTCGCGCGCTTCGAGCGCGAACCGGACACGTTGGTCATTCCCGTGGTGGATGGCGATCGCCCCATCGGACTGGTCGAACGCACCGCGTTCCTTCAGAAAATAGCCGCCCGCTTCGGCCACGCCCTCTACGACCTTCGCCCCATCACATTCGCGATGGACGCCGAGCCGGCGGTGGTTGAGGCCGGCGTTCGCATCGACGCCTTCTGCGACATCATGCTGAAGGGCGGCCCGGCGGCCCTGCTTCGCGGCTTCATCGTCACGCGCAACGGCGCCTATCACGGCGTCGGCACGGCCGCGACGCTGCTTCAAGCGGTCAACACCCGTCAGCGCGAGCAGAACGCGCAACTGGCCGAACAGGCCGCCGTGCTCAGCGACACCCGCGCCCAGGCCATCGCCGCCGCCCGCGCCAAAAGCCAGTTCCTGGCCATCATGAGCCACGAGCTTCGCACCCCCATGAACGGCGTTCTGGCGGTGGCGGAACTGCTGCGACGTCAACAGCTCAGCACCGCCGCACAGGCGCACGTCCAGACTATCGTGGATTCGTCCGAAACCCTGCTTCGCATCCTGCAGGACGCGGTGGACCTGTCGAAGGCCGAAGCCGGCGAGCTGGAGCTGGCCCCCGCCCCCACCGCCCTGCGCGGCGTCATGGACGACATCCAGTCGATGTGGGAGCCGCGCGCGTCCCAGGACGGCGTGACTTTGCTGGTCGGCTATGAGGGCGACACCGAACTGGCCGCCGTGATCGACGGCGTGCGCCTGAAACAGGTGTTCAACAATCTGATCGGCAATGCGCTGAAGTTCGCGCGCAACGGCGTCGTCGAAGCCGGCCTCAAGGCCTGGACCGAGGGGGAGCGCGTCCATATGGAGGCCCGAATCCGCGACGACGGACCGGGCATCGACCAGGATCGCGTCGATTCGATCTTCGAGCCCTTCGTCCACGGCTCGGGCCCGGATGGCGCAGGCCTGGGGCTTTCGATCTGCCGCCAAGTCATCGACCGGATGGACGGCCGGATCTGGGCCGAGAACAACAAGGGCAGAGGCGCGACCTTCGCCTTCGACCTGACCGCCCCGCGCGCGGTCGCCGAGGTCGAACCGCAATCGAACGTGTCGGACCTGTCGGGCCTGGACCTCAAGTCGGCGCCGCACATTCTGATCGTCGACGACAACGCCACCAACCGCGTCGTGGCCCAGGCGCTGTGTGAAATGTTCGGCTGCAGCTCCGAACTGGCCGAGGACGGGCTGGAGGCCCTGACCGCCGTTCAGGAAAGCCGCTACGACCTGATCCTGATGGACATCAAGATGCCGCGCATGGACGGCGTCCAGGCCACCCAGGCCATCCGCGCCCTGCCCGGCGCGGCGGGTCGCGTGCCCATCGTCGCCCTGACCGCCAACGCCGACCCGGAAGACGCGAAACGCTATCTGTCCATCGGCATGGCGGCCGTGGTGGAAAAACCGATCAAGCCAGAGCGGTTGCGAATGGCCATGAACGCCGCCCTGGCCGAGGCCGAAGATCATGCCGACAGCGGCGAAACGCCGTCGTCGCCAACCCAGTCGTCAGGTCGCTCAGCCGCCTAGACCTTCAGTCGGGGCGGACCTCCAGCGCCTCCTCGTCCTCCTCGTCATAGCCGACGAGCCGCAGCGCCCGGGCCTTCTGCCCGTTGATCTCGGCCCAGCGCAGCAGCCCCTCCTCGCGACCGTGGGTGATCCAGATTTCTTCGGGCTTCAGCTCGGTGAAGGTGGACGTCAGCTCGTTCCAGTCGGCGTGATCCGACACGACCAGCGGCAATTCCACGCCCCTTTGCCGCGCCCGGGCCTTCACCCCCATCCAGCCTGAGGCGAAGGCGGTGACCGGGTCGGCGAACCGGCGCGCCCAGCGATCCTGAATGGCGGATGGCGGGGCGATGGCGACCTCGCCGCCCAAGGCGTTCTTCGGCAGATCGCGTGTCGGCGCCAGGGGGCCCAGGTCGACGCCTTCGCGCTGGTAGAGCGCATTCAGCCGCTCCAGCGCGCCATGAACATAGATCGGCCGTTCCCATCCGGCCTCGCGCAGTAGCCGGATGATCCGTTGCGCCTTGCCCAGCGCATAGGCGCCGACCAGATGGGCGCGCTCGGGAAACTGGCCCAGAGACCGCACCAGCCGCCCGACCTCCTCTTCGGCCGGCGGATGGCTGAAGACCGGAAGACCGAAGGTGGCCTCCGAAATGAAGACGTGGCACGGAACCGGCTCGAACGCCGCGCAGGTCGGATCGCGACGTCGCTTGTAATCGCCCGACACCACCATGGTCAGCCCCTTCCACCGCACCTCGACCTGGGCAGAGCCCAGGACATGGCCCGCCGGGGCCAGCCGCAGATCGACGCCGCCGATGGCCGTCGCCTCGTTGTATTCGACCGACTGGGCCTGGCCGGTGAAATCCGCGCCATAGCGTTCGGCCATGATCGCCAGGGTCTGGCGCGTGGCCAGCACGGCGCCGTGTCCGGCTCGCGCATGGTCGGAATGGCCGTGGGTGACGACAGCGCGATCCACCGGCCGGACGGGATCGATGTAGAAGTCGCCGGGTGGGCAGTAGAGGCCGGCGGGCGTGGGATGAAGCAGGTCTTCGGGGCGGATCATGACCCCCTAACGCTCTCGACGCCGTCAGGTCGCCGCTTCATACAAGGACGGTCGAAAATCGCCGTCAGAAAGCCCCGCCGCCCGATGTCCGAGAGTTTCCTCACCACCATCCTGCCACAGCTGGCGGCCGGCGCGGCCCACACCGGCGCACTGGGCTTTGCGTTCGATGGCCTGCACGACGGCGAACCGCGAATCCGGGTTCCCTGGCGCGAGGATCTGGTGGGCGATGCGGACAGCGGCGTCTTCGCCGGGGGACTGGTCACCACCCTGTTGGACCATATCGGCGGCCTTGCGGTCTGGACGGCGCTGGACGGTTTTCAGCCCATCGCCACCCTGGATCTGCGCGTCGACTATATGCGGGCGGCCCGGCCGCACCGCGATCTGCTGGCGCAGGGTCAATGTTTCAGACTGACCCCCACTATCGCCTTCGTGCGGGCTTGGGCGTTCGAGGACGATCCCGCCGATCCGGTCGCCGCGGCGCAATCGGCTTACATCCTGAACCAGACCCGCACCGCCCCGGTCGGAGCCGCCGCATGACCGACATTCTGGACCGGATGCCCTATGCGCGTTTCCTGGGTCTTCAGACCCTGATCAGCGGCGACGAAATCACCGTGACCATGCCGTTTCAGGACCGGCTGATCGGCAATCCCATGCTGCCGGCACTGCACGGCGGCTCGACGGCGGCCCTGCTGGAAATGACCGCCATGGCCCAGGTGGCGCTGATCTTTCCTGCCCAGCGTCTGCCGCGCCCGATCAATGTGACGGTCGCCTATCTGCGGACCGGCCGGCCCGTCGATGTGTTCGCCCGCGCCAAGATCAGCCGCGCCGGTCGCCGCGTCGCCCATGTCCAGGCCGAGGCGTGGCAGGAAGAACGTTCACAGCCCATTGCATCGCTGACCGCCCACTTCCTGCTGGACAACCAGAACTAGTCCTGTTCGGCCAACAGGCCGATTCGCCGTCAATCCCCGCACACACTGCATTTGAAAGCCAACGCCAAGGCAGCGCTTCAACGCGCGATTGCCCAAAACGTAAACATACCCCTATCAAACAAGGTTAAGACATGATAACCATAAGGCTTCTGTAAATCTTATCTGAGGGGCTTTCATGGACCGCACTGAAGTCGTCACCAGCGTCGCTGGCGATCTGCACTCCACCGAACTCGCGATCGATGCCGCGATCACGCGCGCGACGACGCTGGTTCAATCCTTCATCGGCGCCCGCGCCGCCCTCTCGCTTTCGCCGGTCAGCGGAACGATGTCGCAAGCCAAGGCGATGGAAACCATCGCCGCCCTGTCGGCCGCGCGCGAAGCCATCGTCGCCTGCCACGCCGAACTGCAAAAGGATCACCGTCGCCTCGGCTACGGCACCTACGCCGCCGGCCCGATCGCCAAGCCCGACGACTGGCTGGACCCGCAATCGGCCCTGACGCCGACGCACCTGCACCGCGTCGCATGAATTCTCGGTAAGCTTGGCTTACCGACGTTCCAGTTTGCCGTGACTTCGGTCATTATCGCCCCCGCGCAGTTTTGCTCGGGGGCGATTTGTCATGCTCAACATCGCCTACGCCATTTTTGGCGCGGTCTTCATGCTTGGAATGGCGCTGTTCGCCTTTCTGAAGGGCGGCGCATCCGAACGTTTTGGCGCCGGCGCCTATGTCTTCGCTTGGTTTGCGTCGATCATTCTCCAGGAAAGCAGCGGATTTCGCGGTCTTCCTGCCGGTCTGTTTCTCATCGACCTGGCTGTGTTGTTCGTCTTTATCGCGATCTCTTGGCGTTACCGTCAGTCTTGGCCGGTTTGGGCCAGCGGCATCCAACTGATCACCGTCATGTGTCACATCATGATGCTGACCAAGCAGCCTGTGCTGCTGGGTTCTTTGATCACGGTCATGAACCTGAACAGCTATCTCATCATCGGCTGTATCATCGTGGGCACGTTCTACGCCTGGCAGGAGCGCCGGGCGGCCGAGATGGCTAGGTAGAAATTCCTACGCCGAACGCCTATCCTGGCGTCGAATCGGTCGTCGGGACGCCATGCCGCTATCGCACGCCAAACTGTGGAAGGCCGTCGACAATCTGGCGCGGCGAGAAGGCCTGACGCCGTCGGGACTAGCGCGCCGGGCCGGTCTGGACGCCACCAGCTTCAACCCCTCGAAACGGTTCGGGGCCGGCGATCCGCCGCGGCCGCGCTGGCCCTCGACGGAGAGCGTCACCCTGGTCCTCCAGGCGACCAAGATATCCCTGGCGGATTTCGCCGCCCTGGCCGACGACGCGCCTCAGACACCCTCTACCGTTCCCTTGCTGGGTCTGGCGCAGGCGGGTCAGGACGGTTTCTTCGACGACGCGGGCCTGCCGATCGGCGACGGTTGGGATCAGACCGAACTGCCGCGCCCCAAGGACACGCTGTTCAGCCTCAAGATTGTCGGCGATTCGATGGCCCCGCTGTATCGCGAGGGCGACCGCGTGATCGTCGATCAGGAAGAGACGCGCGTTCGACGTGGCGATCGCGTCGTGGCGCGCCTCAGCACAGGCGAGACGGTCGCCAAGGAGATCACCAGCCTGACTGCCCGCACCGTCACCCTGTCCTCGATCAATCCCGACTATCCGCCCCGCATCGTGCCGCGACGTGACATCGAATGGATGGCGCGCATCCTGTGGGTCAGCCAATAGGCCACGCAAAACCCCGCTCGGCGAACCGAACGGGGTTTCATCATTCGAAGGTCAGCGACCGATCAGTTGGCGGTCACATAGTGGGCGTTGACCCAACCGCCGCCAGCGATCTGAACCCACTCGCCCTGCGAACCGATGGCGGTGAAGGGTTGACCGGCCGAAAGCGTGCCGGCCTGGCGATAGTTGGTGCCCGGACCGCTGCGGATCCGCAGGTTGGACGAGGCGCGATATTGCGAACCGTTGGACACCGACGCCGCGCGCGCCCGTTGCTGGTTACAGCCGATGTAGGAACCGGCCGCCGCACCCGCGCCAGCGCCGACAATGGTGCCGGCCGTGCGCTCGTTGCGCGCAAGGTTCGACCCGACGACGCCACCGACCACTGCGCCGAGCAGAGCGCCCGCGCGTTGACGACCACCGGGGGCGTCGCAGTTGGTCACGCCATTGGCTTGAGCCTGGGCCGCCATCGGCGCTGCGGTCACAAGGGCGGCCAGCGCCGCAGCGGTAGCCAGACCCGTCTTGAAAATCTTGTTCGACATAGCTCTTCTCCTGTCATCGCGTTTGCCGATGGGTGGAGAATGCACGGAGCAACCTGAAGGCTCCCGGAGCTTCGCCGTTATTTTCCGTTCATCTTCGTTGCGCGCGCTCGCGAGCGGTCAATCCCCGCGCTGTCGCCAGGTCGGGCACAACCTTGTGGCGGCGCCCCGGGAAGTGGAAATCCATCACCTGGGCCCAGAGATGCAGGTAGCGGTCATGGCTGACCATCGCGACGACCGCCTGGGCTTCTGCAGCATGAGCCTCCGACACCCGATAGGCTTGCGACAATTCCGCCAAGTGGTCGACGTTCAGATCCGACGGCAGAACATGGGCTTCTATAATCCAGTCCCAACTGCGCAGCACGGATCGCTCTCGCAGCAGCGATCGAATCTGGCCAATCGCCTTCTCCGCTGTCACGCCGCTGTTGAGGTCGAGGTAAAGAATCTCTTCTTGCTCGTCGATCCGATACTTCACGCCGCCGCTCCGTCTGAACGGGCGTCAGCCTAGCTTGACCGTATTAACAAGCCGCCAGCGACTGGATGGATCGTGAACTATCCCCCAGCCAGCTCGCCGTTCGCGCCCGCTTCGATCAGCGCAATCGTCTGCGGCAGGCCGTAGATGGCGGCGAACGAGCCGAAGCGCGGCCCCTGGCTGGCGCCCAGCAGCACCTCGTAAAGCGCCCCGAACCAGGCCCGCAGCGGTTCGAAGGCGTGCGCCTTGCCCACCGCATAGACCTCGTTCTGAATCAGCTCGCCGTCGGTCGTCTCCGCCGGCAGGGCCTTCAGCCGCGCCGCCAGATCCAGCAGGGCCGCCTTCTCCTTGTCGTCCGGCAGGCGATACGACTTCGAGGGCTTCACGAAGTCCTCGTAGTAATTCAGCGCATGATCCATCAGCCGGTCGAGCAGCGGCTCGTTCTCCGGCGTCGCCTCGGGCAGATATTTGGCGAAATAGGCCCACAGCTGATCCTTGGTCGATGCGTTGGCCACCCCCACCAGGTTCAGCAGCAGAGCAAACGACACCGGCGACGTGTGGGTCGGCGGGCTGCCCGCATGGATCGACCACACGGCGTTGTCGATCCGCTTGGCCGGCTCCTGCGTCTTGTAGGCCTCGATGAAGGCCAGATAGTCGTCGATGGCGCGAGGGATGACGTTGAAGTGCAGGCTCTTGGCCGACTTCGGCGACTGAAACATATACCAGGACAGGCTTTCGGGCGTGCCGTACCGCAGCCACTCGTCCATCGTCAGGCCGTTGCCCTTGGACTTGGATATCTTCTTGCCCTCGATGTCGAGGAAGAGCTCGTAGTTGAAGCCTTCCGGCGGCGTGCCGCCAAGGGCGCGGCACAGTTTGGAGCTTTCGCGCACGCTCTCGATCAGGTCCTTGCCCGACATCTCGTAGTCGATGTCCAGCGCGACCCAGCGCATGGCCCAGTCGGGCTTCCATTGCAGCTTCACATGGCCGCCGGTGACCGGAACCTCGGTGCGGTTGCCAGGCTCGCCTGCGGGGTCTTCGAAGGTGATCGTCCCCTTCTCGACATCGCGCGCCAGGGTTGGCACCTGCAGCACATGGCCCGTGATGGGGCTGACCGGCAGGAAGGGCGAATAGGTGGCGCGCCGCTCCTCGCCCAGGGTCGGCAGCATGATGGCCATGACCGCGTCGAACCGCTCCAGCAGGGTCAGCAAGGTCGCGTCGAACCGACCGGACTTGTAGGTTTCGGTCGAGCTCATGAACTCGTAGTCGAAGCCGAAGCCGTCGAGGAAGGCCTGCAGCCGCGCATTGTTGTGCGCGCCGAAGCTGTCGTGGGTGCCGAACGGGTCGCGCACGCGGGTCAGGGACAGATGCAAATCCTCGCGCAGCATCTCCGAGTTCGGAATGCCCTCGGGCACCTTACGCAGGCCGTCCATGTCGTCGGAGAAGGCGATCAGGCGCGTGGGCCAGTGATCGCCGGTCAGGGCGCGGAAGGCGTTGCGCACCATGGTCGTGCGCGCCACCTCGCCGAAGGTGCCCATGTGCGGCAGGCCGGACGGGCCATAGCCCGTCTCGAGGATCACGGGCCGCTGCAGGGCCGAGAAGGTCGCCAGCGCCTCGTCCGCCTTGCCCGCGTCGATCAGCAGCTTGGCGGCGTCGCGCTCGGCGTCCGAGAGCCGCTTCTTCAGAACGTGGTTCAGAAGGTTTCGGGCTTGCTCGAACGGCCAGGACTTGGCTTCGCGGGCGAGGGTTTCGAGGTTCTGCAACATGGGCGGCGGTTTGCAGTCTGCATACCGCCCGGTCAACCGCTTAGCCGCAAGGATCAGCCCTTGGCGACCCCAGTCGCAGCAACCACGATGATTTCGACCCGATAATCCGGCGAGGCCAGCCGGCTTTCGCCCGTGGCGCGAGCGGGTGGGTTGGCGGTGTCGACCCACGCGTCCCAGACGCTGTTCATCGCGTCGAAGTCGGCGATGTCGGCCAGCCAGATCTGGGCCATCAGGATCCGGGACTTGTCGCTGCCGGCTTCGGCCAGCAAGGCCTCCACCTCGGCCAGCGCGGTTTTGGTCTGGCCGATCACATCGTCGCCCGGCTCTCCGACCTGGCCGGACAGGTAGATGGTATCGCCGTGGACCACCGCCTCGCTCATGCGGGCGCCGGGCTGGATTCGGGTGATCATTACGAAATCCTTCGTTGTCGCGTCAGGACCGACTATCGCCATGCCCCGACCCGTGTCGAGCCCTCAGCGGCGGTTCAGCCGCGCGACGGTCAGGCCGACGACCAGGGCCCCGGCGCCGACGATAAAGGCGTCCTCGATCAGACCGCTCCTGGTCTGGCCGATGCGAGCCATGGCCTTCTTGCGCCCGGCCAGGGTCAGATAGGCCAGGGGGACGGCGGTGGCGACGGCCAGGCCGGCGCCCAGCTTTTCCTTGCCGCGCGGGGCCAGGGCGCCCCCGGCGATGCCTGCGCTCATCACCCGCGCCAACAGACCCAGGAAAACGGTGCGATCCGGGGCAGACTTCATCTTGTCGCCGGCCAGCTCGCCCACGCCCATGAACAGGGCGCCGAACTTGAACAGCGGGTGGTTCAACAGGAAGATCCGCCCCGGCGTCCGCTTGTGCGCCAGTTCTGCGACGGCGATCGCCGCCATCGGGGTCATGGAACGGGCGCTGGCGACGGCGCCGATGAGTGCGGAGGGCAGCAGTTCGGTGATCTTCATGGCTGCTGAACACCACAGGGCGACAAGGGTTCAGCCCCGCGCCGCGAGAACGTTTCGGATGGCCAGGCTGGAGTGGATGCGCGACACGCCCGGCAGACGCGACAGCACATCCTTGTGGATCACCTCATAGGCGGCGATGTCGGGGGCCACGGCCCGCACGATATAGTCCGCCGCACCCGCCATCAAATAGCAGTCGCGGATTTCCGGGTGGTTCCTGACCGCCGCCTCGAACCGGCGCATATGATCGTCGGTCTGCTTCTCCAGCGTGATCTCGACATAGGCCACCACACCGTCATCGCCGTCGTTGGCCAGGATGGCGGCATAGCCCCGGATCACCCCCCGCTCTTCCAAGCGCCGCACGCGCCGCAGGCAGGCCGATGGCGACAGGCCCACGGCCGCCGCCAGATCGGCGTTGCTGATCCGGCCGTCGGCGCGAAGCCGCTGAAGCAGGCGGTGATCGACGGGATCGAGAAGGCTCACAACATTCCACCGTATCGGCGCACAGAATTGTGTGATCCTAACACCAGTCGCAGAAAATTGCACAAACAGACAGGATCGCCGAACGACGCAGCGGTAACTTGCGATTTTTCAGGATTCGAGCAGGATTTTCTCATGCGCGTTCTGGTGCTCGGATCCGGTGTGATCGGCGTGACCACGGCTTGGGCTCTGAGCCAGGCCGGGCATGAGGTGGTCGTCGTCGACCGCCAGGCTGGACCCGCGCTGGAGACCAGCTTCGCCAACGCCGGTCAGGTGTCGCCCGGCTATTCGGCGCCGTGGGCCGCGCCGTCGATCCCGGTCAAGGCGATGAAATGGCTGCTGATGCGCCACGCCCCCCTGATCATCCGCCCGCAGCTGGACATGGCCATGGTGCGCTGGACCGTCGCCATGCTGAGAAACTGCACCCATGACCGTTATGCGCTGAACAAGAGCCGGATGGTGCGTCTGGCCGAATACAGCCGCGACCAGCTGGACCTGCTGCGTCGCGAGACGGGCATCGCCTATGACGGTCGCCAGCAGGGCACGCTGCAGCTGTTCCGCACCGAAAAACAGCTGGCGGATGTGCACAAGGACGTGGACGTGCTGAAGGCCGCCGGGGTGCCGTGCGAAGTGCTGGACCGCGCCGGCTGCATCGCCGCGGAACCCGGCCTGGCGGCGTCCGACGTCGATTTCGTGGGGGGCTTGCGCCTGCCGCACGATGAGACGGGCGACTGTTTCCTGTTCACCAACGCCCTGGCCAAACTGGCGGCTGAACGGGGCGTGGTCTTCCACCACGAGACGGAAATCCGCGCGATCACGACCCACGACGGCCGTGCGACCGGCGCCGTGACCAGCAAGGGCGTGCTGACCGCCGACGCCGTGGTTCTGGCGCTGGGCTCCTATTCGCCGATGATGGCCAAGCCCCTGGGTCTGGATCTGCCGGTCTATCCGGTGAAGGGCTATTCGATCACGGCCCGGATCACCGATGCCGAGCGCGCGCCGGTCTCGACCGTGATGGACGAAAGCTACAAGGTGGCGATCACCCGCCTGGGCGACCGCATCCGGGTGGGCGGCATGGCCGAGCTGTCGGGTTACAACAACAGCCTGCCGGCGCTGCGGCGCGAAACGCTTGAGCAGTCGGTCGGCAGCCTGTTTCCCGGCGGCGGCGATCTGAAGGGCGCCAGCTACTGGTCCGGCCTGCGCCCGATGACGCCGGATGGCACGCCCATCATCGGCGCGACCAAGATCCCCGGCCTCTATCTGAACACCGGCCACGGCACCCTGGGCTGGACCATGTCGTGCGGATCGGCCCGCGTCCTGGCCGACGCGATCGACGGGCGCGCGCCCGAGATCGACGCGCACGACCTGTCGCTGAACCGCTATGGCGCCTGGGCCGGGGCGTTCGCGCCCGGATTTGGCTGACGTCAGACATTGGCGGACAATTTTACCGTCTAAAGTGTCTAGTTGGTCCAATCTGCCGGCATCGTCGCCGTGAGGCGCAGGCGAGATTCACCGTCTGAATCTTCTGAACTCACGCTGTCAAAGATCGACGACCAGTCTAACACACGCAGAGAGGGCGTTAGGGTAGAAGCCGCTCGGCCGATAAATCCTTTTTGAAATCAAAGGCCGATGCGACGCCAATGCGCTGGCTGGGCGTCCCGGCGTGGCGTGGCGCGTCGGAGGCCCCTATAGAGCGCGCGATGAAGACCGCCGATTTCGATTTTGACCTGCCTGAAGAGCGCATCGCGCTACGTCCCGCCGATCCGCGCGATTCCGCCCGACTGCTGGTCGTGAAGGATGGTGCGCTGGAGGATCGGGTCATTCGCGACCTGCCCGACTTCCTGCGCCCGGGCGACGCCCTGGTGTTCAACGATACGCGCGTTATCCCCGCCCGCCTGTCGGGGGTGCGCCAGCGCGTCGGCGCGGAGGGGGAAATCCTGACGGTCGAGGTCGAAGCGACCCTGCACCACCGCGACGCGCCCGATGTCTGGTCCGCCTTCATGAAGCCAGGCAAGCGCATCAAGCCGGGGGACAGGATCGCCTTCGGTCGTCTGGAAGCCACCGTCATGTCCAAGGGCGACGACGGGCTGATCACCCTGAGGTTCGACGCTTCCGGCCCGGCGCTGGACGATGCGATCCGTGAGGTCGGGATCATGCCCCTGCCGCCCTATATCGCCGCCAAACGACCCGAGGACGACCGCGACCGTTCGGACTATCAGACCGTCTTCGCCGAGCATGACGGGTCGGTGGCGGCGCCCACGGCGGGCCTGCATTTCACCCCTGCCCTGCTGGAGGCGATCCGGGCGCGCGGCGTCACCACTCACGCCGTGACCCTGCACGTCGGCGCCGGCACCTTTCTGCCGGTCAAGGCCGACGATCTGGCCGATCACAAGATGCACAGCGAATGGGGCGAGGTGTCAGCCGACACCGCCGCCGCCCTGAACGCCGTTCATGCCAAGGGCGGGCGCATCGTCTGCGTCGGCACCACCTCGCTGAGGCTGCTGGAAAGCGCGACGACCGAGGACGGAGAGGTCCGGCCGTTCCACGGCGACACCGCCATCTTCATCACGCCCGGCTATCGGTTCCGGGCCGTCGATGTGCTGATGACCAACTTCCACCTGCCGAAGTCGACCCTGTTCATGCTGGTCAGCGCGTTTGCCGGGACAGAGACGATGAAAGCCGCCTATGGCCATGCGGTGGCGGACGGCTATCGCTTCTATTCCTACGGCGACGGATCGCTGCTGTTCCGCGCCTGAGGCGATCAGGGCCAGAGGCGCTGCGTTTTCCAGGCGTCGCCGTCCCGGTCGAACCGCAGGCGATCATGCAGGCGGAACGGCCGGTCGCGCCAGAACTCGACCGATTGCGGCACGACGCGCCAGCCGGTCCAGCGTTCGGGACGCGGCACGTCCTGGCCGTCGAAACGCGCGGTTTCGCGGCCGACCGCCTCTTCCAGCACCGTGCGGTCCGCCAGGGGGCGGGACTGGTCCGAGGCCCAGGCGCCGATGCGGCTTTCGCGGGCGCGGCTGGCGAAATAGGCGTCGGCCTCCTCGGCCGTGACCGGCTGGACCGCGCCGCGCACGCGCACCTGACGCCGCAAGGTTTTCCAGTGGAAGGTCAGGGCCGCCGCCGCGCAGCAGGCCAGTTCGACGCCCTTGGCGCTCTCGCTGTTGGAATAGAAGGTGAAGCCGCGCGCATCGACATCCTTGAGCAGCACGATCCGCGCATCCGGCAGGCCGTCCGCATCGACGGTGGACAAGGTCATGGCGTTGGGATCGTTCGGCTCGTGCGCGCGGGCGTCGGCCAGCCAGTCGACGAACAGGCCGATGGGTTCCGGGCGAGTGAAGATGGTTTCGTCGCCATTGGCGGCCAGGGCGGCGGCGTAGTCGCGGGCGTAGTCCTCACGCGACGGGCTGGACGGGATCACGGATGCGGTCATGAGGGTGATCTAGTCGCTGAGGACTGCGGTGGGAATGATCCGCATCAAAATCCGCCGTCACGGTTAACCGCCCATTGACCCTATTTCGCGAACGGTGGGGGCATGAGCGCGCTTCTTCGTCCCACAGATGTTTCCGGCGTTCGCGAGGCCCTGGCCGTGCTGGGGCTGGACGCCCACGCCGACGCGAAGACGCTGAAAGCGGCCTTCCGCTCTGCGGTGAAGGCTGCGCGACCCGATCAGGGCGGCGACGCGGAGCAGTTTCGACGCCTGATCGCCGCCTATCGCCTGATCCAGGCGCATCAGCCGCCCCGGCCGGCCCTGAGCGCGCCCCTCTCGGCGCCCAGCGCCAGACCCACGCCGGCTCCCGTCCTGGCGCTCAGCCCTCTTCAGGCCGTCGCCGGCGCCCGCATCGACGTCAGGCTGGGGGCGCGAACCGTGCGGATCACCGCGCCGAAGGGGCTGCGTAGCGGCGACCATCTGCGGCTGAGACGCGGCGCGGCGGATGGGGGCGATCTTTATCTGGCCGTGCTGATCCGGCCCGAGGACGGGCTGTCCGCGCTCGGCGACGACCTGTTTATGACCTGGCCGACCGAAAGCCGCCTGATGGCCGATGGCGGGCGGGTCGAGATCGAGACCTATGCCGGGACGCGCTCGGCCTGGATCACGGCCGATATGGCCGCGCCCGTGCGGGTGCGGTTGAAGGGGCTGGGCCTGCCGGCGCGCGGGTCGCGCGGGGCCGGGCATCTGTTCGTCACCCTGACGCCCTCGTCGGACACGCCGTCGGCGGCGGAAGACCTGCTTTTGCGGTTCACGCGGGTCTGGACGCAGGAGCGTCTGGCGGCATAAGTCACCCCATGTCGCACAACACCTTCGGCCATCTGTTTCGCGTGACCACCTGGGGCGAGAGCCACGGGCCGGCCATCGGCTGCGTGGTGGACGGCTGCCCGCCCCGGCTGGCTCTGACCGAGGCCGACATCCAGCCGTGGCTGGACCAGAGGAAGCCCGGCGGCAGCCGCTTCGTCACCCAACGCAAGGAAAGCGACACCGCGCGCATCCTGTCGGGCGTGTTCGACGACGGCGACGGCCCCGTCACTACCGGCACACCGATCTCGATCCTGATCGAGAACGAGGACCAGCGGTCCAAGGACTATGGCGAGATCGCCCGCGCCTATCGCCCCGGCCACGCCGACTATGCCTATCAGGCCAAATACGGTGTGCGCGACCATCGGGGCGGCGGCCGGTCCTCGGCGCGCGAAACGGCCAGCCGCGTGGCGGCCGGCGCCGTGGCGCGCAAGGTGCTGGGCGAAGGCGTAAAAATCCGCGCGGGCGTGGTGCAGATCGGCCCGCATCGGATCGCGCCCGATCAAATCGACTTCGACGCCGTTCACGACAATCCGCTGTTCGCCGCCTCGGCCCAGGTCGTGGCGGAGTGGGAGGCCTATCTGGACACGGTGCGCAAGGCCGGCTCGTCCATTGGCGCGGTGGTGGCGCTGGAGGTCACGGGGGTTCCGGCCGGATGGGGCGCGCCGATCTATGGCAAGCTGGATTCGGAGCTGGCGGCGGCCTTGATGTCGATCAATGCGGCCAAGGGGGTCGAGATCGGCGCGGGCTTCGAGGCCGCCGAACTGACCGGCGAGGAGAACGCCGACGAGATGCGGCTGGATCTGAACAAACAGCCGGTCTTCCTGTCGAACAAGGCGGGCGGCGTGCTGGGCGGGATTTCGACGGGACAGCCGGTGACGGCGCGCGTCGCCTTCAAGCCCACCTCCTCCATCCTGACCCTGCGCCAGACCATCACCCGCGACGGTGAAGAGACGGAACTGCGGACCAAGGGGCGCCACGACCCGTGCGTGGCCCTGCGCGCCGTGCCGGTGGTCGAGGCGATGGCGGCCTGCGTGCTGGCCGACGCCTTCCTGAGACACCGCGCCCAGATCGGCTGAAACTCAGTTCGCGCCGCGACGTCGGGCGACAACGGGCGGGGTCTGCGCCGCGACGGCGGCTGGGCGATGCGGCGCGGATAAAGGCCTCTGCTCGCGCTGCATCAGGGCCACCAGGCCCGACAATCCCGTCGTCATCACGATCATCGCTCGACTCCTGCAACTGCGAACCGTTTGCAGGTTTGCCCAAGTCGCGCCCGCGTGCAAGAGGGTCGGTCGGTGGCTTTATCGATCAGGAGATCAACCGTGCGTGAAGACGGAAAGCTGGATTATCTCGAACTGCCCGCCGCCGACCTGGCGCAGACGAAAGCGTTCTACGGCCAGGCCTTTGGCTGGAGCTTTGTCGATTACGGCCCCACCTATGCGGCCTTCGATCAGGGGCTGGACGGCGGATTCGACGCCGATCAGGCCGAGCGGACGCAAACGCCCCTGCCCGTGCTCTACGCCCACGATCTGGAGGCCATGCTGGCCAGGGTCGAGGCGGCGGGTGGGCGCACAGTCAAGCCGATCTACGCCTTCCCCGGCGGGCGGCGCTTCCACTTCGTCGATCCTGCCGGAACCGAAATGGCGGTCTGGTCCGAGGGCTGACGCCTCAGCGCATATCGACGGACTGGCCGATCCGTTCGGCCAGATCGCGATCCGCGCCGGTGACGCTGGCGATCCAGACGTGGATTTCCTTGGGCGCAGTCGCGCGCTGGAACAGATGCTCCATCGCCAGCCGGCGGCCGCCCTCGGTCACGACGACCGACGCGCGCCCGCCCGTGCGAACCATGTCGCCGTCGTAGATCGGAAACTGCGACGACGGACCAGCGTAGATCATGACCAGCGTCACGTCGCCCCGCTGAATGCGATAGATGTTGGCGTCGGCGCCCGCCCGCGCGGGTGTGATCGTAAAGCCTGAAGGCAATTCTACCCTGAACGGGAGCGCCGCGATGGCGGCTGCGTTCAGCGCAGCGGGTGCAGGCGCTACTGGGGCAGGCGCAGTCGTGGCGGCTTGGGGCGCGGCGGCGGTCGGCGCCGGGCGTGGGCTCGGGGTCGAGGCGGCGGGCGGCGTGGCTGGTCGGCCAGGCGTCGGCGTTGAGCTGGACGCGGCGCGAGGCGTCGCAGCCGGGCTTTGACCGATCGGCGGCAGGGTTTGCGTGTTCGTCCGGTTCGATGGTGTCGTCGGCGCCGGCCGAGGCGTCGCCGCGGGGGTCTGACCGATCGGCGGCAGGGCCTGGGTCGTCGAGCGGGCGGGCGCGGGCGCCTGCGTCGACGTGGATGGCGCAGGCGTCACAGTGGACGGGGGAGCGCTGTTCAGATCACGCGTCAGGTCGCTTCCGGGACGGGGCGATGCAGTCTGGCCGGACAGGGCGAGGGCGACGGAAAGCGCGAGCAGGGTCATGGGCGGACCATCGCGCGGCGACGCCGGCTTCGCAAGCGTGGCGTCAGGCCTTGGGCAACTGCACCCAGAAGGTGGCGCCTTGGCCGGGCGCGGAGATCACGCCGATGGAGCCGCCTTGCAGCTCGACCAGGCGTTTGGCCAGCGCCAGCCCCACCCCATGCCCCTCGACGCTGGACCGTTCCAGGCCCAGGCGGTTGAACGGCTCGAACAGCTGCGCCTGTTTCTGAGCCGACAGGCCGGGGCCGAAATCGGTGATCTCGATGCGAACGCAGTCGTCGGCGCGCGACGCCCGCAACACGATCCGACCGCCCGATCCGCCGTATTTCAAGGCGTTGATCGTCAGATTGGCGACCACCTGGGCCATGCGCTGGGAATCCGCGACCGCGATCAGGCCATCGCCCTCGGTCACGATGTCGATCGCGACCTTTTTAGCATCGGGGCGCAACAGACAGGTGCGACGCACGTCCTCCAGCAAGCCGGGCACGTCGGTGGGCCGCAGGTCGACGCGCACGGCGCCGGATTCGGCGCGCGCCACGTCCAAAAGATCATGGGCCAGGGTTTCGACCTGACGCGCCGTCATGACCAGCATCTCGGACATCTCGGTCTGCTGAGGCGTGACGGCGCCCAGCTGCCCCTGACGCCACAGGTCGCCGATGCCGATGATGCCGGCGATCGGACTCTTTATCTCGTGCGCCACATTGGCCAGCAGCCGGGACTTGGCCTCTGAGGCCCGCTCGGCGCGTTCGCGGCCCACGCGGGCGCGTTCGGCGAGAATATCCCGCTCTTCCAGCAGGGAGGCGACGAGCAGGATGGGCATATAGCCGATCAGGACCAGCATCTGCGCCATCATCACCTGTTCGGTGCGGCTGCCTTGGGCATAGGGGCCGTGGCCCATCATGGCCCCGCCGACAGACAGGACGGTGACCATGACCAGCGCGAAGGCGATGCCCGCCACGCCCAGACGCACCGCAATGGCGACCAACAGGGGCAACAGGATAAAGCCCGCCGTCATCTGGCCGGTGAAGCCCGCATAGTAGAAGGCCAACACGCACGCCAGCAGCAGGGTCGCCTCGACCATCTTGGCCGGTTTCATCAGACGTTTCAGCGTCGCCCGGCTCAAGGCCAGGCCCATCGACCCCAGAACGGCGATGCCCAACGCATGGCCGAACCACCAGGTCTGGAACCCGTGCCAGACATCCGCCTGGCCCATTTGGGACTGGATCACCACGCTGCCCAAGGCGGCGGGTATCGGCGCCAGGACGGCGGCGAAGAACAGGAAACTGGCCGCGCCGTTCAGCGTCGACAGGTTCAGCGTGGGCGCGAACCGCCGCGCCAGCAGCACGGCGCCCACGATCTCGATCATGTTGACGACGGTGAAGGCCGCCGCCAGCACCGGCTTGTTGCCGGCGACGATCTCTCCGATCAGGATGCTGATGGTCAACACGGCGGCGAACATCAGGTCGTTGCTGCGCCCGCGACTGGTGCGAAGCCAGACCGCGACGGCGACGCCGCTGGCGCCCCACAGACCGGCGACCAGGCCGGCCGAGCGCCCATAGGCGATGGCGACCGCCACCAGTATGGCCACCACGACGCCGGTCAGCACCGGGATCAAAGGCTGGAAGGCCTCGCCCCGATCCAGAACCTGCGGCTCAGCCTTCGGCCGCATCGTGCGGGACGATGTCGGTTGAACGTCGCTGTTGAGCGCGCGGCTCATGATCATGAAGGCGTCCCGACCAAAGGAAGTCGGGGTCAGGAAACCACAGGGTTCCTAATATCCGTTAAAGCGGCGAATTCAACTTTTGATTGAAGGCCTTGACCGCTTCGGCTGCACCGCCGGGATGAGCCCAGACGCCGCCGCTGACGGCGATGAAGTCCGCCCCCGCGCGCGCCACCTCGGCCGCCGTCTCGATGGTGATCCCGCCGATGGCGACGCACGGCGTTTCGACCGTCTCCTGCCAAACCGTCAACAGGTCCAGCGGCGGGCGATGGACGGTTTCCTTGGTGTTGGTCGGATAGAAGGCGCCGAAGGCGACATAGGCCGCCCCGCCCTCGGCCGCGTCCCAGGCCAGGTCGCGGTCGTCGTGGCAGGTCACCCCGATCATGGCGTCCGGCCCCATGATGCGCCGCGCCTCGGCCAGAGAACCGTCGTCCTGGCCGATATGAACGCCGTCGCATCCGGTCGCGCGGGCCAGGTCTGGTCGGTCGTTCAGAATGACAGCCACGTCGTGGCGACGCGCGATGGGCGCCAGCGCCTGGACGGCGGCGCGAATGGCCGCGTCGTCAGCGGGCTTCAGCCGGATTTGCAGGGCCGCGACGTCTCCGGCCGCCAGAGCCTGATCCAGGGTCGCGGCGAAGGCGTCCATGTCCGTGATCACAGGCGGCGTAATCAGATAGAGCCGGCAGGGCGGGCGGTCGATGACGGGAGGGGTTCTGGCCATGAGCGTCCTTCCCTCCCCCGCGACCATTCGTCAACGTCCGAGGCGAGCGCGCGACAGTGAGAACGACTTGCAGTCGCCTTAAGGTGTGATATAGCGAACCATTCTCAGTCGGTGGATCGCGTAGAACTCTCGTGTACGTCTGCAACTGCAACGGCCTTCGCAAGCGCGATGTGGCCCAATCGATCGAGGCGGGCGCCTGTCGGCCGCGCGACATCTTCGCCAGCCATCAATGCCAGGCGCAGTGCGCCAAATGCGTCTGCGAAATGCGCCAGATGATCCAGGACAGCCGCGAAGCGTTCGCACTCGCAGCGGAATAGTCCCCGCCAGTTTGCGCGGCCGAAAATCACTCGCACTATCAATGTGATGATAAGAACTCGCAAATAAACAACGCGGGCTTTGCTGTGGTATTGCATCGCCAACAGACGGCCGACGCGCCGTGGCGAGACCAAGGACCATGGCCATGAAGGGCGACCCCGCAATCCTGCGTACGCTGAACGCAGTTCTGACCAACGAACTGACAGCGGTGAACCAGTATTTCCTGCACGCGCGGATGTTCGAAAGCTGGGGTCTGTCGCACCTCGGCAACGTGATCTACGAAGAATCGATCGGCGAGATGAAACACGCCGATATGCTGATCAAGCGCATCCTGTTCCTGGATGGCCTGCCCAATCTGCAGGACCTGCACAAGCTGAAAGTGGGCGAAGATCCCATCGAATGCCTGGGCGCTGACCTGCAACTGGAACTGGACAGCCGCGCCACCACCGCCGCCGCCGTGACCCAGTGCGAGGAAACGCGCGACTACGTCAGCCGCGATCTGTTGATGAAGATCCTGGCCGACACCGAGGAGCACATCGACTTCCTGGAAAACCAGCACAAGCTGATCGAGCTGATGGGCGCGCAGAACTATCTGCAATCGGCCATGAAAGAGATCGTGACCGACGGCGCCGCCACCGGAAACTGATGGGAACCGTGGTCCGCTCCGGTCATTAGCCTTTCCAAGGGCCAAGCTGGGAGCGGACCATGACCGATATTGACGACGCCATCGACGACGTGCGCGACGCCGCCGTGGATCTGCTGAACAGCGAAGGGCGGAGCACCGCCCATGTGGTGGCGGGCATCGCGCTGACGGTCGGCTTCGCCCTGCTGGCGCACACCATCGCCTCTGGCGCCCTGAAACCCAAACGCAATCTGAAACAGGTGCGCGGCCGCGATCTGCCGATCACGGAAAAGCCCAAGGGGGCTTTCAGCCTGGTTCTGCCTGCGGTCTTTTCGGCGACGACCCTGTCGGCCGTGCGCGTCTGGAACGCCCCGCCGCAGAAGGAGCGCACGCGCGCCATGGGGCTGTGGGTCGCGGCCCAGACCGTCAACGCCGTCTGGCTTGGGCTGCGGCCTTCGTCGATGGCGCGTCAGGTGATCGCCGCCATGTCGTCGGCGGGATTGGCCGCCGCCTTCGCCCATGAGGCGCGCAAGCTGGACGAAGGAGCCGGCAAGATGGCGGCGCCGACCGGCTCGGGCGTGCGCCTGGGCAACTTCCTGCATCGCAAGGCCGACGACGCCACGCGCGAGCGCACGCTGCACTAGGCCCGCCTTGCCCTTTCGCGGGGCTTCCTCTAGGGATCGCGCCCTATTCGCCGCGCCCCACAGGGATGCGTGAGCGCAACCCTATTCCCGATGTGACCCCATGAAGATCAACGGCAACACCATCAAGCCCGGCATGGTCCTGCAGCACAACGGCGGCCTGTGGGTCGTCACCAAGGCCAGCCACGTCAAGCCCGGCAAGGGCGGCGCCTTCGCCAACGTCGAGGCCAAGAACCTCGAAACCGGCAACAAGCTGAACGAACGCTTCCGGTCGGAAGACAAGGTCGAGCGCGTGACGCTGGAACAGAAGGACTTCTCCTATCTGTTCGACAACGGCGACAGCCTGGTCTTCATGGACGACACCACCTACGAGCAGATCGAACTGCAGAAGACCTGGGTCGGCGACGAACGCATCCCCTATCTGCAAGAGGGCATGAAGGTCATCATCGAGATGCACGAGGAGCGTCCGATCGGCCTGGAGCTGCCCGACCAGGTCGTGCTGGAAGTCGCCGAGACGGAGCCGACGGTGAAGGGTCAGACCGCCTCGTCTTCCTACAAGCCTGCCCTGGCCTCGAACGGCGTCCGCATCATGATCCCGCCCTATATGTCGGCCGGCGAGCGTATCGTGGTGGACACGACCAGCGGCGAATACGTCCGCCGCGCGGACTGACTATTTGGGTGAGCAAGGGGTGTTAGTGAGCAAGGGGTGAGCGAAGGCGCATCCGGCTCACCTCTTGCTCACTCGCACTTCTCACTGACGTCGCTCGGACGTCGCCCCTTGAACTTCTCCGTCTGTCCGGGCCAGAGCGCCTTTTCAGGACAGCCGGATCAGGAGATCCGCCGATGGCCCTCGCTTCCGCCCTGCTTCAAGTCATGCTCGACGCGGTTCGCAAGACCGCCCGTCCGATGCTGCGCGACTTCGGCGAGGTTTCGCAATTGCAGGTGTCGCGCAAGGGTCCGGGCGACTTCGTCACCGCCGCCGACCTGAAGGCGGAAGACACCCTGTTCGAACTGCTGATGAAGGCCCGCCCCGGCTACGGCTTCCTGGGCGAGGAGCGCGGCATGGTCGAGGGGACCGACAAATCCCACACCTGGATCGTCGATCCGATCGACGGCACCACGAACTTCATGCACGCCATGCCCCATTTCGCCATCACGGTGGGGCTGGAGCGGCGCGCGCCTGACGGCTCGTCCGAGATCGTCGCCGGCGTGACCTACAAC
The DNA here is from genome assembly GCA_963515305.1 of uncultured Brevundimonas sp. Lineage (GTDB taxonomy): Bacteria > Pseudomonadota > Alphaproteobacteria > Caulobacterales > Caulobacteraceae > Brevundimonas. The sequence continues at coordinate 110,191 of CAUPWX010000002.1, read as the reverse complement.
CCCGTCATGAACGAGCTGTTCTGGGCCGAAAAGGGCAAGGGCTGCTATCTGAATGACCAGCGCATCCGCGTCGCCGGTCGTCGCGACCTGTCCGAAAGCCTGATCGCCACCGGCCTGCCCTTCATCGGCAAGTCGGGCCATGCCCAGGCCATCAAGGACATCCACGCCGTGGGCCAGCGCGTCGCCGGCATCCGTCGCCTGGGCTCGGCCGCCCTGGACTTCGCCTGGGTCGCGGCCGGCCGCTACGACGCCTATTATGAGCGCAATCTGAAGCCGTGGGACGTGGCGGCGGGCATACTGTTCGTCACCGAGGCCGGCGGCCGGGTCACCACCATCGACAACGACGGCGATCCCAAGACGGGGGTGTCGATCCTGGCGTCGAACACCGAACTGCATCCGCACCTTCGCAAGGTGCTGCAGGGCGGCTGAGGCTTAAAAGCCAGGCCGTCACGGCGCTGTCGCCCGCCTGGCCTACCCAGGGGGCATGATCCGCGCCATTCTGACCGCCCTTGTTCTGCTGACGGGAACGCCCGCCGTGGCCCAGCCCCTGATCATCGCCCATCGCGGCGCCTCCGGCGAACGGCCGGAGCATACGCGCGTGGCCTATGAACTGGCCATCGAACAGGGCGCCGACCTGATCGAGCCGGATTTGGTGCTGACGCGGGACGGCGTCTTCGTGGATCGGCACGAGAACGAGATCGGCGGAACCACTGACGTCGAGGGCCGCCCCGAGTTTGCGGATCGCAAGACCACCAAGACCATCGACGGCGTGAAGACCACCGGCTGGTTCACAGAGGACTTCACCCTGGCCGAGTTGAAGACGCTGCGCGCCCGGGAGCGGCTGGCGGCGTTCCGCCCCGGCAGCGCGGCCTTCGACGGGCAGGAGCCGATCCTGACCTTCGACGAGGTGGTCGCCATCGCGCGCGCGGCCTCGGCGCGCACCGGACGGACCATCGCCGTGGCTCCCGAGCTGAAACACCCGTCCTATTTCGCCGGGATCGGCCTGCCGATGGAGGACGCCTTCGTCGGCGAACTGGAGCGGCTGGGTCTGACGGGCGCCGAAGCCCCGATCATCATCCAGTGTTTCGAGGTTGGGCCGCTGGAGCGGCTGGCGACGCGGATCGACGCGCCCTTGGCACAGTTGGTCGCCGGAGCCGGCGGACCGGTCGACCGGCCCGATCTGACCTATGCCCGGATGATCGCGCCAGAGGGCCTGAAGGCCATCGCAGCCTACGCCGCCTGGGTCGCGCCCGAGATGACGATGGTCCTGCCGCGTGACGCCCAGGGCCGCAGCGCCGCGCCCAGCACCCTGGTGGGCGACACCCATGCGGCGGGGCTGAAGGTGGTTGTCTGGACCGTGCGGGCGGAGAACGCCTTCCTACCCGCCGAGCATCGTCGGGGCGAGGGCCTGGCGGACCATGGCGACATGGCGGCCTATGTTCGCGCCCTGGCTGAAACGGGTGTGGACGCCATCTTCAGCGACTTCCCCGGATTGGCGCGGGCGGGGCTGTAACGGCCTCTTTCGGCCCGCCTCGATCAGCCCGCCCGGAACTGCAGTTCGGCCAGCCGCGCATAGAGGCCGCCCTGGGCGACCAGTTGGTCGTGCGTCCCCTCCTCCACCACGCGGCCGTCGTCCATGACGACGATGCGGTCGGCGCGCAGGACGGTGGCCAGGCGGTGGGCGATGACCAGGGTGGTGCGCTCCTCCATCGCCTGATCCAGCGCGACCTGAACCAGGCGTTCGCTTTCGGCGTCGAGGGCGCTGGTGGCCTCGTCCAGCAGCAGGATGGGGGCGTCGCGGACCAGGGCGCGGGCGATGGCCAGACGCTGGCGCTGACCGCCCGACAGGCTCTTGCCGCGCTCGCCCAGCGGAGTTTCGAACCCCTCCGGCAGGGCGTCGATGAAGCCCAGGGCCTGGGCCTTTTCAGCGACGGCGCGCGCCTCGTCCAAAGTCGTATCCTCGCGGCCGAAGCGGATATTCTCCAAGGCCGAGCCTGAGAACAGCGGCGTTTCCTGCGACACCCAGGCGAAGCGATCGCGCACGGCGACAGGATCGGCCTGGCGCACATCGACGCCGTCGACCGAGACCATGCCGGTCTGAGGATCATAGAAGCGCAGCAACAGGCGGAAGACGGTGGACTTGCCTGCGCCGGATGGACCGACCAGGGCCACCGTCTCGCCCGGCCGCACGGTGAGGCTGAAACCCTTCAGCGCCGGCAGGTCGGGACGACCCGGATAGGCGAAGCCGACGGCCGACATCGACAGTTCGCCGCGCGGCGGGGACGGCAGGGCCGTGGCGTGGGCGGGCGGGGCGATGCCGGGGACGGCGCGCATCAGTTCCTCGATCCGCTCCATCGCGCCGGCCGCCTTTTGCACGTCGCCCCAGCTTTCGCCCAGCGCCCCCACGGCTCCCGCCGCGAAGACGGACAGCAGAACGAACTGCAGCAGGGCGCCCGGCGACATGACGCCGGCGACCACATCCTGCGCGCCCAGCCACAGAACCAGGGTCACGCCGCCGAACATGACAACGATGATCAGGGCCGTCATCCAGGCGCGGGCCTGCATCCGGGTGAGCGAGGCGGAGAAGGCGTCTTCGACCGCCGCGCCGAAGCGGGCGATGGCGCTCTGTTCACGCCCAAAGGCCTGGACCGTCTCGATGGCGTCGACGCTTTCACCGGCGAAGCCGACGGCGTTGGCGAAACGATCCTGGGACGCCACGGTCAGTTTGCGGACCCGGCGGCCGAATATGAAGATCGGCCCCAGAAGGAAGGGCACGATCAACAGGACAAAGCCGGTCAGCTTGGGACTGACGAAGAACAGCAGGGCCACCCCGCCGATCAGCGTCAGGAAGTTCCTGAGCGCATAGGAGATCGAGGTCGTCATCAACGTCTCGACCAAGGCGATGTCGGTGGTCAGGCGCGACAGAACCTCGCCCGTCCGCATATGGGCATAGAAGGACGGATCCAGCGTCAGGATGCGGCCGAACAGACCCTTTCGCACGTCGGCGATGACGCGCTCGCCCGTGCGGGTGACGAAATAGTAGCGGGCGGCGGTGGCCAGACCCAGGAACAGGGCGTTGGCGCCCAGCAGCAGGAACCAGATGTTCAGATTGGCGCCGCCCGCCTCGAACCCGTGATCGATGGCCCCGCGCGCCAGGGCGGTCAGACCCAGCGAGGCGGCGGTGGACAGCAGCAGCCAGAACACCGCCATAAAGGCGTGACCCTTGTGCCGCATGGCGAAGGGGATCAGACGCGCCAGCGGGCGGATGTCACGACGCTTGGCGCGCTTGGCGCCCGCCTCGGACATCTGATCGGCCAGAAGGGCGCCGGCGCTGGGCCGCCCCTCGACGGAAGCCAGACCGGAGGCGCGGTTGGCGGAGGGGGCGGAAGCGGTCTGATCGGTCATTGCGCCCGCCTCTTGCCCCGGAACGCCCCCCGGTGTAAACGCCGCGCTCTTTCCCGCTGGACCTTTCGGCGGGATTCTCAATTTCACGCGCATCGACGGTCGGCATCGTCATCGCGCCAGAGACCGGACGACGACCATGAAAGCGGATACGCACCCCGACTATCACTTCATCACCGTGGTGATGACCGATGGCAGCTCCTACCAGACCCGTTCGACCTACGGTAAGGAAGGCGACACGCTGAACCTGGACATCGATCCGTCGACGCACCCGGCCTGGACCGGCGGCAACGCCCACCTGCTGGACCGCGGCGGCCGCGTTTCGCGCTTCAACAACAAGTTCGCCGGCTTCATCAAGAAGTAAGGCCCGACTTGAAGCTTCGCTGCGACATACCGCAGCAAACAGGTCACGAAGAGCGTCGGTCGCAAGGCCGGCGCTTTTTGTTTGGCCGGAACACCGATAATGTAGGGACGTTCGGGTACCAGGGGCGTCGGCCACGCTGGCCGAAGCGATCGAAGAAGCGGACTGGATATGAATAGACGGCAACTGGGTCTGGGCGTCGCCACGGCGACCATGGCCCTCGGCTCCGCGGCGCGCGCGCAACAGGTCTTCGTGCAGCGCGGCCCTGAGGCGACCGCCTTCTACAACAGCTTCAACGACCAGATTTCGCGCCTGCCCGCGACCCAGCAGGCCGACGTTCGCGCCTTTTACGAGATGAACAACTGGCGTCCGGTCTGGAACGCCGAACGGGTGCGGGCGCTGAACACGGCCGCGTCGCGCGCCGAGCGCCACGGCCTGTCCAGCGCCGACTATTTCGACTTCGTGGGCCTGGCGGCCGACCCGGCCAGTGCGGATCTGCGGACCACGGCGGCGGCCATCGCCTATGCCCGCGTGCTGGCCGAGGGCAAGGTGCGCCCCGAGACGGTCGAAGACCTGTGGGAGATGCAGAAGAACCGCGTGGACCTGCCGCGCGGCCTGACCGACGCGCTCGGCCGCAATGTGCTGGCCAACTGGTACGACGGCCTGGCGCCGACCGACATCGGCTATCAGAATCTGTCGGCCGGCTATGTTCGCTATCGCCGGCTGGCGGCCCAGGGCGGCTGGCCCGCCTTCGCGTCCGGCCCGACCATCGAACCGGGCAGCAGCGATCGTCGCATCCCGGCCCTGATCGACCGGCTGACCGCGGAAGGCGATGTCTCAGCCGCCGACGGCGCGCGTCTGAAGGCGCAGGGTCTGACCTACAACGCCGAGCTGCAACGCGCGGTGCAAAGCTTCCAGAACCGGCACGGCTTGGGCGCGGACGGGCGTATCGGCGCGGGAACCCAGCGTTCTCTGTCCGCCTCGGCCGAGGATCGGGCGCGTCAGATCGCCCTGAACCTGGAACGCCGTCGCTGGCTGAAGCGCGACCTGGCCCCCGAGCGGATCGAGGTCAACACCGCCGCCGCCATCATGGTCTATTGGAAGGACGGCAAGCCCGTCCACTCCAACCGCGTGGTGGTGGGATCGGCCGAGAATCAGACGCCGAGCCTGGAAAAGCCGTTCGCCTCGGTCGTGGCCAATCCGCCCTGGTATGTGCCGGCCGGGATCGCGCGCCGCGAAATCCTACCCAAGGGTCCAGGCTATCTGGCCGCCAACGATATGTATGTGAAGGACGGCACGGTTATCCAGCGCGCCGGTCCGCGCTCGGCCCTGGGCTATGTGAAGTTCGAGCTGCGCGACAGCTACGCCATTTTCCTGCACGACACGCCGTCAAAGGCCGCCTTCAACCTGTCGACGCGCCAGCGCAGTCACGGATGCGTGCGGGTGCAGAATGCGGTCGAGTTCGCGCGCCTGCTGCTGTCGCCCGATCCGACCAAGTTGAGCCAGTTCGACACGGCCCAGGACACGCGCGAGACGACCCGCGTGACTACCGGGCGCGAGATTTCGGTTCGGCTGCTGTACTGGACCGCCTTCGTCGACGGCCAGGGACGTGTCGCCTTCCGTGAGGACGTCTATGGCCGCGACGACAAGCTGGCCCAGGCCCTGGGCATCGGCGTCAACCTGCCCAAGCCCATCGACGACGGTCGCGCCGACGCCAACGACGTCGGGCCGTAAAGCTTAGTGTGGATCAGGCCCGGAAGGCGGCTTCGAGCAGGCCCATCTGGCTGAGCACGGGGTTTTCCGGGGCCTGTTCCTGCGCGTCCAGATACATCCGGCGATCCAGATAGAGGGTGCGTTCGAACAGTTTTTCGGACCGCACCAGATATTCCACCAGGGCGATGGGCAGTTCCGAATGGCTGGGCTCGCTCTCGATCCGGCGGTCATTCAGCCGGTAGCGCGGTTCGCACGCCGTCTCGGGCGTCATGTCGTCCTCGCGCACCGCCCGTTGAACCAGCAGCCAGGATGCGATCTGCATCAGCCGCGTCGTCAGCTTCATGCTCTCGGCCGCATAGGCCAGGGCGGCGGCGCGCGACAGCATCTTGGAATCGCGACGCCCCTCGCCGTCCAGATAGGCGGCGGTTTCCTCGACCAGTTCCATCCCCTCGCGGAAGGTGCGGTCGAACAGCTCCGACCGGGCGAAATCGCGCACGGTGCGGCTGCGGTCTGTCGAGGATTGGGCCAGGGTCATTTCAGCTTTGATCATTGGGGTATGCGAAACCGTCCTGCAATCGGCGCCTGACCGAAGATTTGGCGTCGAGGATGCAACGCTCATGCCATGCCAGGATGATCTTCGCGATCAGGATCCGAAGTTGAACAGGGCGTCGGCGGCGTTTTTCTTGGAGCGTTTGGCCTCGATGGCCGTCCGCGAGCGGACGATTTCGGCCTCTAGGTCGGCGATGCGGGTCTCCAGATCCTCGATGGCATAGACGTCCAGATCCTCGCGCGCCAAGGCCCGAAGGGGTTCGCCGCGTTGAGGCCGGGGTTCAAGATCGTCGAACATCGTCTGCGCCTTTCCGCATCGTCGTGGCCAAGGCGGGCCAGCCGCCCTATCTGAACGCCCTGAGACCATCGAATGCAAGGGAGCGCGATGCGGGTGATCGAGATCGAAGGCGGCGCAGGCCCTGCACAGGCCCTGAAGATCGGACAGCGTCCCGATCCGGTCGCGGGGCCAGGACAGGTTCTGATCCAGGTGCGGGCGGCGGGGGTGAACCGCCCCGACCTGCTGCAGAGACAGGGGGGCTATCCCCCGCCGCCCGGCGCGTCGGACATCCTGGGTCTGGACGTCGCCGGCGAGGTCGCGGGCGTCGGCGACGGCGTGACCCGCTGGAAGGTCGGCGACCGCGTGTGCGCCCTGCTGGGCGGGGGCGGTTACGCCGAACTGGCGCTGGTGGACGCCCGCCACGTTCTGCCGATCCCGGCGGGACTGGATTTCATCGAGGCCGCCGCCCTGCCCGAGACGGTCTTCACCGTCTTCGCCAATGTGTTCGAGGCGGGGGCGCTGAAGGCGGGTGAGACCCTGCTGATCCACGGCGCCACCAGCGGCATCGGCGTGACCGCGATCCAGATGGCCAAGGCCGCTGGGGCGACGGTGATCGCCACTTCGCGCGGCGCCGACAAGGCCAGGGCCGCCGCCGCCCTGGGCGCCGACGTCAGCCTGAACGCCGAAACAGACGACCTGGCGGCCGGGATCAAGACGGCGGGCGGGGCCGATGTGGTTCTGGACATGGTGGGGCGCGATTACGCCACGCTCAATCTGCACAGCCTGAAGCCGGGCGGTCGCTGGGTGATCATCGCCTCCCTGACCGGCGCCAAGGTGGAGATGGACCTTCAGCGGATCATGCTGAAACGTCTGACTGTGACCGGATCGACGCTTCGCAGCCGCGCCGCCGACGAAAAGGCCCGACTGGCGGCCGCCGTCGAGGCGACCGCCTGGCCGTGGGTCGCGTCCGGGGCGGTGAAACCGCCGATCCACGCCGTCTATCCGCTGGATCAGGCCGCGGAAGCGCACGCCGAACTGGAGTCCGGCGCGCACATCGGCAAGATCGCCCTGAGGCCTTGAAGCCAGGCCTCAGCGGGGGCGCCAGCCGCCATTGTTGCTGACCGGGCGGACCGACGAGATGCTGTCGTTGAAGCCGCCGCTCAGATTTCGGACGTCGCCGTCGATGACGCGGCAGCGGCCCCGGAACTCGGCGTCGGTGCAGACCTCCCACCGGCCCTGGACGCGGATCGAGCTGATGCGGTCATTGAACGGAGTGCGGCCCAAGTTGCGATCCTCGCTGGTGAACTCGCGCGAGGCGCCCCGGAAGTTGGAGTTCTCATAGACCGTGATGGACGAGCGATTCCAGCCGCCGCCATTGCCGCCGCCCCACCCCGGTCCGCCGTTGCCGGGACCGCCTGGGCGATTGGGTTGGCCGCTTTCATAATCACCCCGGAACCGACCGCACACCAGAAGGCCGTTGTCGTTGTTGATCTCTTCATTGCCGCAACGGGCCAGCTCGATCGAGGTGCCGCGGATCTGACCGCGGGTGTCGCGACAATCGGCGTAAAGCCGACCCTGGTTTACATAGGCTTCCGTGCAACTCTGAGCGTAGCCGCCTCGCGGCGCGACGCGTTGCTGCAACGGCTCGACCGGGGACGACATGGCGGCCGCGAGGGCCGCAGCGAATAACAGGGACATGGTTGTTCTCCTCTCCACAGGCTGTAAGCCTTCACTACCGCGAAGGTTGCGCCGTCGCACATGAACCTTTGCTGTATGCGAATGTCGGGCGGCGTTTTCTTTTCGTGCGAATAGGCCTATATCGACATCATAAGCGCCCGGTCGAAAGGCCGGGCGCCGTCGTATCCAACGCTAGCCGAAGCTCCATTCGGCGGCTCCTACAACACCGGGACGAACGCCCCATGAGCGACATTCTGATGCCCAAGGCCACTGCGGTCTGGCTGGTCGACAACACCTCTCTCAGCTTCGAGCAGATCGCCGATTTCTGCGGCCTGCACCCGCTGGAAGTCCGCGGCATCGCCGACGGCGACGTGGCGCGCGACATCCGCGGCGTCGACCCCGTGACCGGCGGCCAACTGACGCGCGAAGAACTGGACAAGGCGCAGGCGAACGAAAACTATCGCATGAAGGCGATCGTCAGCCGCCACGCCGAACTGCTGAAGTCGGCCAAGCCGGCGCCGAAATACACGCCCGTCTCGCGCCGCCAGGACCGCCCTGACGCCATCGCCTGGTTCGTTCGCAACCACCCCGAGGTGACCGACGCCCAGATCGCCAAGATGCTGGGGACCACCAAGTCCACCATCGAAAGCGTCCGCAACCGCACCCACTGGAACAGCGCCAACATCAAGCCGGTCGATCCGGTCACGCTGGGCCTGGTCGGTCAGCTGGCGCTGGACGACATCGTCAAGAAGGCCGCCGACAAGAAGGCCAAGGACGACCTGAAGAAGGGCGGCGGCACCCTGCAGCCGGTCGAGGAGGTCGAGGCCGAGCCCGAGTTCGTGCCGGAAGCCCGCCAGCGCCCCACCGCCGAACCGACGGCGGAATCGGTGTTCGGTTCGAAGGACTGAGACAAGTCTCTTCCCCGCGCAGTGGGGAGGAGACAGAGACAAAACGGCCCCGGAGATCGCTCTCCGGGGCCGTCGTCGTTTCAGGGGATGGCGCCGCTAGTGGGCGCGCGCCTCCAGACTGGTGATTTCTTCCTTCAGCCGAAGCTTCTTCTGCTTCAGCGCCCTGACCTGCAACGGATCCGTGGACGGGCGGGTAAGCTCCTTCTGGATGGTCTCATCCAGTGTGCGATGACGATTACCCAGTTCGCGAATACGAGCCTCGATGGTCATGGCTTGCGCCTCCTTTGGTTAGGGACCAGTAGAGTGAGCGCCCGGTTTGGCAGGCTGTGGAATCACATTCCAGTGACAGCCCGTCTGGCCGGACCCTACGGAGGCTGACCCCCAAAATGGTCGATGATGTGAACGGAGCCATACGGAACCCGCCGCCACGAATGGTGGTCGGAATTTCAGGGGCTTCCGGCGCGATCTATGGCGCGCGTGTACTGGACGCGCTGAACGACCTGGGGATCGAGAGCCATCTGGTGGTGACCAAGGCCGCCCTGCTGACATTGTCGCAGGAAACCGATCTGTCGCCCGACGACCTGACCGCCAAGGCGTCCGTGGTCCACAAACTGGCCGATGTGGGAGCGACCATCGCCTCCGGTTCGTTCCGCACCCTGGGCATGATCGTGGCCCCCTGTTCAGTCAAGACGATGAGCGAGATCGCGACGGGCGTGACCTCCACCCTGCTCACGCGCGCCGCGGACGTGACCTTGAAGGAGCGACGGCCGCTGGTGCTGATGGTGCGCGAGACGCCGTTTCACCTGGGCCACCTTCGCACCATGACCGCGCTGGCCGAAATGGGGGCGGTGATCGCCCCGCCCCTGCCCGCCCTCTACGCCCGGCCGACGTCGATCCAGGACATGGTGGACCAGTCGGTGGGCCGCACGCTGGACCTGTTCGGGCTGGATTGGGGATCCGTGCGACGCTGGGAGGGTCTGAGCTGATGCGGTTGTGGGACTGGGCGATCGCGGCCTATGGCGCGCCCGGCGTCGCCGAGGCCTGTCTGGCGCTGCAGGACAGCAACGAACAGAACGTCCCCCTGCTGCTGTGGTCGGCCTGGGTGGCGCGGACCGGGCGCAAGCCCGATGCCGAGACGATCGAGGCCGCTTGCGACACCGCCCGCGCCTGGGACAGCGTCGTGGTCGCGCCGCTGCGATCGGTGCGCCGCACGCTGAAGGCGCCGGTGCCCGACATCGACGAGGGCCCGCGCGAGGCGATCCGCAACCGGATCAAGGCGCTGGAGCTGGAGGCGGAACGGCATCTGCTCGACGCGTTGGAGGGCCTGGCGCCCGAGACGGCCGGCCCGCCCCGACCCGCCATCGACGCCCTGGCGGCGACGGCCCGGATCTGGGCGTCGGTCACGCCGCGACCGGGGCTGATCCGCCTCGCCGACGCCCTTCCGGCCTGACGCCAGCGTCGCTATAAGCGTTCGGGGATTGACGATGAACGACGACCTTCCAGTCATCAGCGAAGAAGAAGCGGCGCTGCACGCCCGCGTCAAACTGCTGCGTCAGGAGCACGCCGATCTTGACGCCTCCATCGACGCCCTCAGCCAGGCAGCCATTCCCGATCAGCTGATGATCGCGCGGCTGAAGCGCAAGAAGCTGGCCTTGAAGGACGAGATCGTGAAGATCGAAGACGCCATCCTGCCCGACATCATCGCCTGAGCCGACGATCCAAGTCGTTCCCGCGTGCGACCATCCGTCGCCCCGACACAGCCCCAAAGTCGCCCCAGCCCCCGCGCATAAGCCCATCTTCCACGGAACGCCGTGCGTCGTCGGACGCCGCGTCCCTTCATTCCAGAGCGTAAAGACGCTGGAGACGCCGCCGAATGCGACGCCTGCTGACCAACGCGCCGATGGCGCGGTGCAAGACCCTTTTGATCCACTCCGGCCAGACGGCCGCCTTCGCCGCCGTGGCCGTGTTCGCCGCCGCCGCCGCCCCCAATGTCGCGCCGACCCCTGCGCGCGCCGCGACGCCGGTCGCCGCCCCGGTCGCCCCGCCGATCAAGGCCGAGGTCGAGTCGGCCGGGCCGGTGACGCGCCAGATCGCCTTTTCCGCCCCCGTTCGCGGCTATGCGATCAACTCGGCCTTCGGTCTTCGCAAACTGGCCATCGAGGCCAAGGCCAGGGCGCACAAGGGCGTGGACATCGCCGCGCCCAAGGGCACGTCCGTCTTCACCGCCGCAGAGGGCCAGGTCGTCCGCACCGGCTATGACGCAGGCGGATACGGCAACTTCATCGAGGTGCGCCATCCCAACGGCATGACCACTCTGTACGGCCATCTGAGCCGCATCGACGTGGCCAGCGGCGACAGGCTGGCGAGCGATCAGCGGATCGGCCTGGTCGGCTCCACCGGGTTTTCCACCGGCCCGCATCTGCATTTCGAAGTTCGCCGCGACGGCGCGCAGGTCAATCCGACCAGGGTGATGGGTCGCCATTTCGAGATCGCGATCAAGACCAAGGCCTGAGCGCCGGACTGAGGCCGGTCGCCTTGCGGCCCATTCGACAATCGGCCTAACCTGCCCCGGCCTTTTGGGAGGGGCTGAGTATGAACAGGTTCGTCGCCGCCGTCGTCGCGGGTATTCTGGCCGTGTCGCCAGCCGCCGTCTCGGCCCAGGATTATGGGCGTTACAGCGATGCCGCGGCCCAGACCGAGCTTGGCCGCATCGCCGAGATTCAGATGGCGGTCATGGCGCCGATGCGCGACGGCGTCGGCCTGGCCACCAATGTCTATCGGCCCAAGAACGCGACCGGCCGGCTGCCCACCGTCTTCGTGCGGACCCCATACAACGAGTTGGCCAACAACGCCCGCACCACGCGCACGGCCCTGACCTGGGTCAGCCGGGGCTACGCCTTCGTGATCCAGAACGAGCGCGGGCGCTATTTCTCGGGCGGCGACTATCAGATCCTGGGCTATCCCCAGACCGACGGGTACGACGCCCTGACCTGGATCGCGGCTCAGCCGTGGTCGAACGGCAAGGTCGGCACCCTGGGCTGCTCGTCCTCGGCCGAATGGCAACTGGCCCTGGCCGCCCAGAACCACCCCGCCCATGCGGCCATGGTGCCCCAGGCCTCGGGCGCCGGGATCGGCAAGGTCGGCCGGTTCCAGGAGCAGGGCAACTGGTACACGGGCGGCGTGCCGCGCAACCTGTTCTTCGTGTGGCTGTATGGTGTGGACAATCCGCTGCGCGCCCAAATCCCCGCCGACATCGACCAGCAAACCCGCGCCCGTCTGGTCCGCTACAACGATCTGGACGCCAAGAAGCCCGAGGTGAATTGGCCCAGCCAGATCCGCCACCTGCCCGTCGATCAGATGCTGTCCGACCTGGGCGAGCCGCCGGCGACGTTCGAACAACTGATCGCGCGCACGCCTGCCGATCCGGCCTGGCGCCAGGGCGGCCTCTATCACGACGACATGGGCTGGGGCGTGCCGTCGCTGTGGTTCAACAGCTGGTACGACGTGTCCATCGGTCCGAACATGGAGCTGTTCAACCACGCCCGCGCCACGACCCAGGATCGCGAGGCGGCCGAGAACCAGTATGTTGTGGTGGGGCCGAACAACCACTGCGTTTTCGCCGGGCTTGGCCCGAACTACAAGTCCGGCGATCGGTCGCTGGGCGACGCCAGCTTCGACAGCGACGCCCTGGTCCATGCCTGGTTCGACCGCTGGGTGAAGGGGGAACGCCGCGCCTTCCCGGCAAGCACGCCGCACGTCCAGTATTTCAACATGGGCGAGAACGCCTGGCGCACCGCCGCCCAGTGGCCCCCGGCCGGCGTGCAGACGGTGCGGATGTATCTGCGCTCGGGCGGGGCCGCCAACAGCCTGAACGGCGACGGGCGGCTCAGCCTCGAAGCGCCGCCCGCAGGCGAGGCCGCCGACCGCTATCGCTACGACCCCATGAACCCGGTCCAGACCATTGGCGGCGGCGACTGCTGCAACGGCGGTCTGGTCACCGCCGGCGCCTTCGATCAGCGCCAGATCGAGGCGCGCAACGATGTGCTGGTGTATACGTCCGACGCGCTGACCCAGCCGATGCAGGTCACCGGCTTCATCGACGCGGTGCTGAAGATTTCCTCGTCGGCGCCCGATACCGATTTCGCGGTCAAACTGGTCGATGTGGCGCCGGACGGCACGGCCTATATCCTGGGCGACACCATCATGCGGGCGCGTTACCGCGACGGCTATGATCGGCCCACGCCGCTGACGCCCGGCCAGGTGGCGACGGTCCAGCCCACGCCGATGACGATCAGCAACACCTTCCAGCCGGGCCATCGCATCCGGGTCGAGGTGACCAGTTCCAACTTCCCCAAATTCGTGCGGAATTTGAACACCGGCGGTCCCAACGAGAGCGAAAGCCAGGGGGTGATCGCCGACAACGCCGTGCACCATGCCGGGGCGGACGCCTCCTATATCGACCTGCCGGTGCTGAAATAGGTCTGGCGCGCGGCGCGGCGGCGTCCATAGTCTGGACCACACACTGCAAGGGGGCGACATGGCGGCGTTGACGCTGGAGGGCGTAAGCAAGAGATACGGCGACTTCGACGCCGTGCGGGATCTGAGCTTTCAGGTCGAGAAGGGGTCGATCTGCGGCTTTCTGGGTCCGAACGGGGCGGGCAAGACCTCGACCCTGCGGATGATCCTGGGGCTGCAGCCGGCGACGTCGGGGCGGATCGAAATCCTGGGCGCCGACGATGGGCGCCAGGTGCGTGACCGCATCGGCTTCCTGCCCGAGGAGCGCGGCCTCTACAAGAAGATGACGCCGGTCGAGGCCATCGCCTTCTTCGGCGCGCTGAAGGGCGTGCCGATGGCCGAAGGCAGGACGCGCGCCAAGGCTCTGTTGGAGCAGCAGGGGCTGGGCGCCGCGCAGAAAAAGAAGATGAAGGAGCTGTCCAAGGGGATGGCGCAAAAGGTGCAGTTGATCGCCTCGGTCGTTCATCGGCCCGAGTTCGTGATCCTGGACGAGCCGTTCTCGGGCCTGGATCCGATGAACCAGCAGGGGCTGGAGGCGATGATCCGCGACCTGGCGGCCGACGGCGCCACAGTGCTGTTCTCGACCCATGTGATGCAGCACGCCGAACGGCTGTGCGACAAGGTGGTGCTGCTGGCGCGGGGCCGAAAGGCGTTCGAGGGCACGGTGGATCAGGCCAAGGCCACCGCGCCGCGTTTTCTCGATCTGGAAGGCGCCATCAGCGCCGAGGCCGCCGCCGCCCTGCCCGGTGTGGCGGGGGTCGAGACGGTATCGGACGTCGACGGCGTGCGTCGCCTGAAGATCGCCTTGGCGTCCGGCGCGGGCGGTCAGGAGACGTTGAAGACGGCCTTCCTGAACGGACTGGACGTACGCGGATTCGCCCTGAAGGAGCCGACGCTTCACGACGCCTTCATCGGCCTGACCGGCGACCATCCCGATCAACCCGCCGCCACGGTGGAGGCCGTCCGATGAACCGCACCCTGCTGATCGCGCGACGCGAATATGTCGCCTACGCCAAGACCGTGGGCTTCTGGCTGTCGCTGCTGGCCTTTCCGCTGTTCGCGGTTCTGGGCGGCGGCATCCCGGCCCTGATCAAGGCGTCCGAACCGATGAAGGCCGTGGCGGTGATCGAGGAAGGGCCGACCGCGACAGGCCTGGCCGCCGCCGTCCGCGCCTCTCTTCAGGCCGATCTGGACCGTCAGAACGCCCGTATGCGCGAAGCCGCCGAAAAGGGTCAGGCGGGCGCCGGGCGCGCCGTCGCCTCGATCACCGGCCCCAAGATCCGCCTGGTTCCCGCGCCGCCCGCCATAGCGGATGCGACCGGCGCCGCGCGCGACGACGCCATCAAGACCGCGCTGGACAAGCAGACGCCGGCCGAGCGCCGTCTGGACGCCGTGGTCTTCCTGAACCGGGTGGACGGCAAGCCCGCCGCCCAGGTCTGGACCGCCCGCGCCAACGACAGCGACGTGTCCGGCTTCATCCGCAGCGCCTTGAGCGACGCACGGCGAACCGAGCTGCTGACCGCCGCCGGCGTGCCGCCCGCCGTGGCGGCCGAGGTCCAGACCTTCCGGCCCGAGGTGAAGGCCTTTTCGCCCAACGCCGCCAGCGGGGGCGAGGTGTCGATGCGCGACCGGATTCCGTCCTTCATCGGCCTGGGCGCCGGTTTCCTGCTGTGGTCGCTGGTCATCACCGGCGCCTCCATCCTGCTCAACAGCGTGATGGAGGAGAAGTCTAACAAGATCCTGGAGGTGCTGCTGTCCTCGGCCTCGGCGACCGAAATCCTCACCGGCAAGGTGCTGGGGGTGGCGCTGCTGACCCTGACCGTCATGGGGGTGTGGGGCGGGATCGGGACGTTCAGCCTGTTGTCGGCCGCGCCCGACGCAGCGGCGACCATCGGCCAGGTGCTGATGCACGACGGCCTGATCTTCTATTTCATCGCCTATATGATCGGCGGCTATCTGATGTATGCGGTGCTGTTCGCGGCCATCGGCGCCTTTTGCGAGACGCCGCGCGACGCCCAGACCCTGATGGGGCCGATCATGATGATTCTGGTCGTGCCGATCCTGGTCATGCAGATGGCTCTGACCAGCCCGGACGCGCCCGTGGTCAAGGTGTTGTCGTGGATTCCCTTCTTCACGCCCTTCCTGATGAGCGCGCGGGCGCCCAGCGATCCGCCGTTGATCGAGGTCGTGCTGACCTTGGTCGGAATGTTCGCGACCGCCGCCTTCATGGTCTGGATCGCCGGCCGTGCCTTCCGCGCGGGCGCCCTGTCGGACGTGAAACTGAGCTGGAAAACCTTCGGCCGGGCGATCACGGGCAAGGTCTGAACGCCCTGTCCTCCCCGTCGCCTCACGATGGGGAGACGATCGGCATAGAAAAAGGCCGCTTCCCGGAAGGAAAGCGGCCTTTGATCTTTCGCCTGAACGGCGGGCCTTACCGGCCGCCGGCGCCGCCGGGCGTGCGCGGCTTGGGCGCAGGCAGCAGACCCTCGCGCTGGGCGCGCTTGCGGGCCAGCTTGCGGGCGCGACGGATGGCTTCGGCCTTTTGACGGGCGCGCTTTTCCGAAGGCTTTTCGAAGTGCACGTGGCGCTTCATTTCACGGAAGCTGCCTTCGCGCTGCATCTTCTTCTTCAGGGCTTTCAGCGCCTGATCGACATTGTTGTCGCGAACGAAAATCTGAACCAGGTTAAACTCTCCTTTGGCCGCCCGCCGCGTCCTGTGAGGGAGACGGGCGAACAAAATAAAATCCTCTTCCGGCGACCGAGCCGTCGGATGAAGGCGCGCTGATACACGAGCCGCCCCTTCCTGTCCAGATCGTCGCGACCATTCTTCATGGCTCGAAACACCCGGCCGGGCGGCGTATGATCGCCCCATGACCGATGCGACGGATTGGGCCGATCAGGCCGAACAAAGCGTGCTGGACGCCGCCATCGCGCGCGCGCCGGCCCTGGGATGGAACGCGCGTCTGGTGCGCGAGGCGTGCGAGGCGTGCGGCCTGTCGGCGGGCGACGAGGAACTGCTGCTGCCGAACGGGGCGCGCGACCTGGCCGCCCTGCTATCGCGCCGCCACGATTCGCGCGCCCTGGAAGCTCTGTCCGCCATCGACGCCAAGTCGCTGAAGATTCGCGAGCGAATCGCCCGCGCCGTGTCCGAGCGGATGGAGGCGGGCGCCGCCGATCTGGAGGCGACGCGTCGCTGCGCCGCCTTCCTGGCCCTGCCCGTCAACGCCGATCTGGGGCTGAAACTGGCCTGGGAGAGCGCCGACCATCTGTGGCGCTGGGCCGGGGATGAGGCGACCGACTGGAACCATTATTCCAAGCGGACCATCCTGTCGGGCATCCTGATCCCCGCCCTGACCCTGCGCTGGTTCGACGGCCGCGAAGCGGCGGAAGCCTTCGTCGCGCGCCGGATCGAGAACGTCATGGCGTTCGAGAAGTGGAAGGCCGGCAAGGATTTCGATGCGCCGTTCAGGAAGGTGTCGGACGCCCTGAGCCGGATGCGATACGGCGCGCGAACATAGCCAACACACCCATGACGTGACATGGATGCGTCCTCTAGCGATTATTCCAGAATGGTGGGACGCAGATGACGCGTAAATTGACGGCTTTTGGCAGTCTTTGTTTTTTGGCCGGGTCGGCGATCTTGGGCGCCGCGTCATCCCAATCTGCGCCAGTCCGCACGAAGCCGGTGCTGTGCTGGGTTGAAAGCAAACCCATTCCGAACGGCGTGTTCCACGAAGTGCGGTGCGCCGACACGAACGCCACACGATCCTAGCGCCACCCAGTCAGATCGCGCCCAGCACCCGATTCACGTGGGCCATCTTGCGGCCGGGGCGCGCCACGGCCTTGCCGTAGAGGTGCAGGCGTTCGTCGGACTGGGCCGAGAGTTTGCGCCAGTCTTCGACCTCGTCACCGAGCAGATTGGTCATTTCGATGCGGGCGTGGGCGGCGGTCGGCCCCAGGGGCCAGCCGGTCACGGCGCGGATATGCTGTTCGAACTGGTCGCAGACGCAACCGTCCTGGGTCCAGTGGCCAGTGTTGTGGACGCGCGGGGCGATCTCGTTGACCAGCAGGACGTCATCGCCCAGATCGAACAGCTCGACGCCCAGGACGCCGACATAGTCCAGACCGTCCAAGATCGCCTCGGCGATGGCGCGGGCGCGGACCTGGGTCTTTTCGTCCACGGCGGCAGGCGCCAGGGTGGTTCGCAGGACACCGCCCTCGTGACGATTCTCGCCCAGCGGATAGACCGCCATATGGCCGTCCCAGTCGCGGGCGGCGATGATCGACAGTTCGCGCACGAAGGTCGCCTTGGCCTCCAGAATGGCCGGACGCCCGCCCAGGCTTTCCAGGGCGGCCGGGGCGTCCTCCATCGCATGGATCCAGACCTGGCCCTTGCCGTCATAACCTTCGCGACGGGTCTTCAAGAGGGCGGGCAGGCCCAGCGTCGTCAGGCCGACCACCAGATCGTCCAGCGTATCAACCACAGCGAACGCCACCGTCGGGGCGCCGACGGCGTTTAGGAAGGTCTTTTCATCCACACGGTCCTGCGACACGCGCAAGGCGGTCGGACCCGGCGCGACCAGGGCGCCGGCCTCGGCCAGACGTTCGATGGAATCGGCAGGGACGTTCTCGAACTCGAAGGTGACCACATCGGCGGCGCGACCCAGGGCCGTCAGGGCCTCGGGGTCGTCATAGGCGGCGACGATCTGACGGGCGGACACCCGCCCGGCGGGGCTGTCGGCCTCAGGGTCCAGCACGACCACGTCGAAGCCCAGGCGCGAGGCGGCCTGGCTCAGCATCCGGCCCAACTGGCCGCCGCCGATGACGCCAAGGGTCGAACCAGGAGGAAGCGGGAGATCGGGCACTCAGTCCTCGACGGTTTCAGCGACGGATTCGGTCTGGGCGGCGAAGAAGGCGGTCAGTCGCCGGGCCAACGCGTCGTCCGACAGGGCCAGGATCTGGGCGGCCAGGATGCCGGCGTTGGCGGCGCCCGCCTCGCCGATGGCCAAAGTCGCTACGGGCACGCCGGCGGGCATCTGCACGATGGACAGCAGACTATCCATCCCCTTCAACGCCTTGGACTGGACCGGCACGCCCAGCACCGGCAGGTCGGTCATGGAGGCGGCCATGCCCGGCAGGTGGGCGGCGCCCCCGGCCCCGGCGATCACGACCTTGAACCCGGCGGCCTTGGCCCCTGTGGCGAAGTCGACGAGGCGTTGCGGCGTGCGGTGGGCGCTGACGACCTTGGCCTGCCAGGCCACGCCCAGCTGATCCAGTTTGTCGGCGGCCAGCTTCATCGTCGGCCAGTCCGAGCGGCTGCCCATGATGATCGCCACCGGGGTTTCGGAAGTCGCCATGTCTGCAAGGCCCCTCGCGGAAAGGCGCCCGTTACAGCACCGACGGGGCGCCCGCAACCGCAAGCCGGCGGTTTACGACGCGCGGCGGCTTCAATGTCGTGGAATCACGCTCTACCATCGTTCGACCGCGCGACCTGTTGAGTCGCGCCACCGGAGCCTGCCTGCGCCGTGACCGACGTGGCCGAACACGACCTGACCGCCGAGATCGCGCGCCTGCGTGCCGAGCTGGACGCCTGGAAGACGCGCGCCGCCGCCGCAGAGGCCGCGGCCGACCACGATGTGCTGACCCCGGCCCTGAACCGGCGCGGCTTCGTCGCCGCCATGCAGCGGACCATGGCCTATTGCCAGCGGCACGGGGTGCCGGCGGCCCTGCTCTATCTGGACATGGACGGGTTCAAGAGCGTCAACGATCGGCTGGGCCACGCCGCCGGCGACGCGGCCCTGATCGCCGTGGCCAAGCTGTTCCTGGCCAATCTGCGCGAGTCGGACGCGGTCGGACGGATGGGCGGCGACGAGTTCGCGCTTCTGATGCTGAACGCCGGCCTGGAAGAAGGTCGCGCCAAGGCCCGCCAGCTGTCGCAGGCCCTGCAGGACGAGGGCTTCGTGTGGGACGGCCAGAAGACCGAGCTGGGCGGATCGTTCGGCGTGCGCGCCTGGGACGGCCATACCGACGCCGAGGTCTGGCTGACCGAGGCCGACGCCGCCATGTGGGTGCGAAAGAAGGGGCGCTGAGGCCCCTTCCCCGCCCCTGGATTTACAGCGGCAGTTTCAGCTGGATGCCGCCCATGTGGCTGTCGGCATGGTCGCCGAAACGCCCGCGATAGCCGACCGTCACCTTGACCGGCCCGACCGCGCCCTCGACGCCTGCAGACGCCAGGAACTGGCCGCCGAACGGATCGTCGATCTCACGCGACAGCACCTGGGCCGGGTTGTTGAAGATGCCGACGCGCACCGGATCGGAGCTGTCGTCCAGCGCGTCGAGATAGCCGCCTTCGGCGAACAGACCGAACCGGCCCATCTCGGCCTCGGCGCGCAGGGACACCTCGCCGGTCAGGGCCTTCACCGTGCGGTCGCCATATTGATATTGAGCAGCCACGCCCTGCTCGTAATAGCCGTCCACGTCGCTGGAGACATAGGCCAAGGCCGCACGGGGCGACAGGGCGACGCCGCCCATGTCGAACCACATCCCGCCCTGAAGCCGCGCGCCGCTGCTGAGGGCGCGCGTGTCGGCGGTGTGGACGATGGGGGCCAGGCTGGTGGTGCGTTCGATGTCGTCGACATTGTCGCGCGCCACGCCGATCGCCGCATTGACGAAGACATCGCCCGAGCGCCAGCCGCCATAGACGTCCAGGCCGAAGCTCTCGACGTTGAACCGCAGCGCCTGGCTGTCGACGTCGGTCTTGCGCGCCGATCCGGCCAGGCCGAAACGCCAGTTGGCCGACGGTCCGGCCTCCAGCGCGATCCGCCCGCCCCAGCCGTCGCTGGACGAACTAGTCACCGGTCCGCGCGCATCGGTGTCGACGCTGTCGATCAGGGCGGCGGTGGTGACGGCGACGCCTGCCTCCCACGGCTGGCGACCCGACAGCGCCTCGCTGGCGGCGTCCAGCGCATCCTCGCGGTGGCGATAGGTCGTCTCGCCCTGCAGGGTCGATTGGGCGCCGATGTCGCCGTAGTACAGATAATCGGTCGCCAGCTGGGCGATGATCCGGTGCCCTGCCGCTGTCGGGTGAACGCCGTCGAAGTAGAAATAGCTGTCGGGGTTCGAGCAGACGGTCACGCCGTTGAAGCAGGGTTGGGTGATGTTGGAGATGCCGAACCGACCGGGGTTGGCGGCCAGGGTGTCGCCGACCTTGAACAGGTCCATCATGATGATGTTGCTGCCCGGCCGGCCCGCCGCCGTGGTGGTCAGGCCCGTCTGCAGGGCGGTATTGAAGGTGGTGACGGCGTAGTCGGCCAGGGGCGCCGCCGTCGTGCCCCGGAACTGGGGCGTCAGGCTGAGCTTGGGCAGGTTGGTGACCAGGATGGTCCCGGCGCCGGCGCCCGCCACGGTGTTGACCAGGGTGTTGACGTTGGCGGCGGCCGTGGCGGCGACCGGGGTGATGGCGGCGACCGGGCTGGACGAGGCGCCGGCGGCGGGCAGACCCTGGAAGATGTCGTTGGCGCCGCCCAGCACGCTGACCAGATCGGTCGAAGCGAAACGGCCGCCCGAGGCGGTGTAGCGCGACAGCTGGTTCAACATCCCGAACGGCACGCCCGGCGACGCATCGGTGCGCGATCCGCCGAAGGCGTAGTTGATGCTGCCCGTGACCGAACCGTTGAAGTTGGCGGCGTTGAAGCCCAGCAGCTCCACGAACGTCGGCCCGTTCGAGAACCGGCGCGCATAGGGCGGCGACGGCGGCTGGGTTCCGCCCGAGATCAGATACAGGTTGCCGTTGTCGCTGAGACTGTCGCCGAAGACGACAAGGCGATTATAGGTCTGGGCCGAGGCCGAGCCGGCAAAGGCGCAGGGGGCGAGCGCAAGAGCGGCGACGGCGCCGCCGGTTATGAAGCGTGACATATGGAATCCTCCCCAGCCGTCGTGGGTCGCGGCCGTTGGGGCGAAGGATGCGCCAGTCAGCGCAGATGGCAAGATGCCGTTACGTCAGCCTTCGGAAGATTTTCCGACCATCCTATTGAAGTGTGCGGAACTTCAGCGTGCCGGGCACCGTCTTCAGCGCGCGCAGGGCCTCGGGATCATAGTCGCGATCGACGTCGGTGATGACATAGCCGGTGCGCTCGTCCGTCTTCAGGTGCTGCCCCAGGATGTTGAGCCCGGCCGCCGTCAGGGCGCGGTTCAGTTCGGCCATCACGCCCGGCTGGTTCCTGTGGATGTGCAGGATGCGGTGCGTGCCCGACACCTCGGCCAGTTGCACGTTCGGCAGGTTGACGCTGAAGGTCGTGTCACCCCGGTTCAGATAGCCCAGCAACCGCTCGGCGGCGAACTCGGCGATGGCTTCCTGGGCCTCCTCGGTCGAACCGCCGATATGGGGCGTCAGGATCATGTTGGGCAGGCCCTGCAGCGGGCTTTCGAACGGGTCGGCGTTGGTGCGCGGCTCTTCGGGGAAGACGTCGACGGCGGCGCCGGCGACGCGGCCCGACCCCATGGCCTGGGCCAGGGCGCCGACATCGACCACATGGCCGCGCGACAGGTTCAGGAACAGCGCCCCTTCCTTCATCCGGGCGAACTGGGCGGCGCCGAAGATGTTGGCGTTGTCCTTGCGCCCGTCCACGTGCAGCGTCACCACGTCGCTCTCGGCCAGCAGGGCGTCGAGCGACCGCATCCGCCGCGCATTGCCCAGGGCCAGACGCTCGGACAGGTCGTAGAATAGAACCCGCATCCCCAGATTTTCAGCCAGGACAGACAGCTGGCTGCCGATGGCGCCATAGCCGACGATGCCCAGGGTCTTGCCGCGCAGCTCCTTGGAGCCGGTCGCGGACTTGTTCCACTTGCCCACGTGCATGGCCGCCGACTTGTCCGACACGTCGCGCATCAGCACGATCATCAGACCGATGGCCAGTTCGACCACCGACCGCGTGTTGGAATAGGGCGCATTGAACACGGCCACGCCGTGATCGGAGGCGGCGTCCAGATCGATCTGGTTGGTGCCGATGCAGAAGGCGGCGACGGCCATCAGCCTGTCGGCCTCTTCCAGCACGCGGCGCGACACCGTGGTCTTGGAGCGGATGCCCAGCACGTGCACGCCCTTGATGGCCGCGATCAGATCGTCTTCGTCCAGGGCGCCCTTGACCGTCTCGACCGAATAGCCGGCTTCCTCCAGCCGTTCGACGGCGGCGGGGTGGATGTTTTCCAGCAGCAGCATCTTCATGCGGCTGCGGGGGAAGGACCAGCGCCCGACCAGCCCCTCGGCATGAAGCACCTCGTCCAGCGAGGCGGCTTCCATGTCGGCGGCCTCGACCACGGGTGCGCGGCGAGCGACCTCGGTGAAGGCGTAGAAGGCGTCGGCGGCGCCGGCGATCTTGACCTCGGCGTCGTTCCAGCCGTCGCCGATCATGACCACACGGCCGGTCAGGTTCAGGGCGTGGATGGCGGCCGGCTTGCCGTTGGCGTGCGACAGGGGATTGGCCTCGTCGACGCCGGTCACCCGCCCCTCGGCGTCATAGGTAAGATCGTTGCACAGGACGCGATCGGGCGAGACGCCCAGTTCTTCGGCCACCGGCGCGATCACCTCGCGGAAGCCGCCGGAAATGATGACGACCTTGCCCTTGCTGTTCTGGAAGAAGCCGAGGTTGCGTCGCACCGAGGCCGTCAGCCGATCCGGGGCCGTCGCGGCGACGGCCTGCACGTGGGCGCGGGTCAGGGGCAACAGGGCCAGACGTTGTCGCAACGCCTGGCCGAAATCCAGCGCGCCGGACATGGCCTGGTCCGTCAGGGCGGCGATCTGGGCGCGGATGGCGCCGGCGTCGGACGCGTCGGCCAAGGCGATATCGGCCAGGGCCTCAAGCGTCTCGAAATCGACCAGCGTCGAATCGAAGTCGAAGATCAGTGTGGGGCGCGCGCTCATGCGCCGCGTTTTAGCCGCCTTCGCGGCCGCAGCAAAGCCAAGCCCTGCTGATGATCGACACGAGTTGCGCTTAAACCTTGCCGCCCGTCACGATTTTCACGCAACGGGCGGCAAGAATATATCAGAAGCGGGCGATGCGGCGCACGCGGCTGTCGGGACGACGGCTTTCCAGCACGGCGGCGCCGACGGCGGCGGCGATGGTGGCGACGGCCAGAAGCGCCCCGCCCTCACGCGCATGATCGCGGGCATAGGCGCCGGCGTCGTCGGCATAACGGCGCGCGGTCTTGCCGTGTTTCTTCATCGCCTTCCTGGAGCCCTTGCGGGCCGAGCGGAACCAGTCGTCGGCGCGGTCGCGCGCGTCATAGGCGGCGTCGGCGGCGCGGTGACGGGCCTCACGCGAGAACTCGCCCGCCTGTTCTCCCACCTCTTCGGCGCGATGACGGAAGGCGTCAACGGCGTCGTGGAAACGGTCGCGCAGTTCGTGGGTATCGACCCAGCCGCGCGGATCGATGCGGGTCTTGATGCGCTGATAGCGGGTCGGGCCGGTGCGTTGCGTCAGATAGACGACCGCCGCCGCGCCGATCACCAGGGCGGCCAGGCTGCCGGCCGTGATGCCGGGATGTTTGCGAATTTCTTCAATCGGATCGATGTCGCGGATCATCGGCAGGACCTTTTCGTCGGAATGGCGTGTTGGGCGGAGCGACGGCTCCGCTTGTCGCAAAAGAGCGAACCGGGCCGCAAAGGGTTCCGTCGCGTGGTTTGGGCGCGACACGAACGGCCCATCGCATTGCCCCTTATCAACCGCCGTGCGGGCGCCTACATAGCCGCGATCCCGAAATGCCGTCGCCAAAGGACCCCGCCGTGACCGATCACGCGCCTCAATCTGCCATTTCCGACGACCTGGCCGCCGCCTTCCAGATCGAGGGCTGGCCCGTGCGCGGTCGCCTGGTTCGCCTGGGCGCCGCCATCGACAAGATCCTGGCCGCCCACGCCTATCCCGAGCCGGTCGCCGCCCTGCTGGGCGAGGCCTGCGCCCTGGCCGCCCTGATCGGCTCCAGCCTGAAGTTCGAGGGGCGGCTGCTGGTCCAGGCCCAGGGCGACGGGCCGGTGCGCTATGTCGTCGCCGACTATGGCACAGACGGCTCGCTGCGGGGCTATTGCCGCTACGACCCGGCCGAGGTCGCCGAGGCGTCGAACGGGTTCGCTCGTCCCGGCGCCCGGTCGCTGCTGGGCCAGGGCGTCTTCGTCATGACCCTGGATCGCGGCCCCGATTTCGAGCGCACCCAAGGCATCACCCCCATCGAGGGCGAGAGCCTGTCGCTGGCGGCCGAACATTATTTCCAGCAGTCCGAACAGGTGCCGACCAAGGTGCGCCTGGCAGTCGGCGCGGTCGAAACCGAAGCGGGGTCGCAATGGCGGGCCGGCGGAGCCATGATCCAGATCATCGCCGGGGACGAGACGCGCGGATCGACCGAAGAGGTGTGGGACCGCACCCGCGCCCTGTTCGGCACCCTGGCCGACGACGAGCTGATCGACCCGACGATCTCGCCCGAAACCCTGCTGTTCCGCCTGTTCCATGAGGACGGGGTGCGACTGGAGGGGGCGCGCGAACTGACGGCCGTGTGTCGCTGTTCGCGCGACCGGATCGCCTCGGTCCTGGCTTCGTTCGACCCGGCCGACCGCGCCGATATGCTGGAAGACGACGGCAAGATTCGCGTCACCTGCGAATACTGCGCCACCGTCTATGCGCTGGACCCCGACGAAGTGGTCGCAGAGCAGATCTGAACGGAAAAGGGCGGCTCCGCGAGCCGCCCTTTTTTGGTCTAGCCTTCCAGATCCAGCGAATAGCCCGCCGAGCGGACGGTGCGGATGGGGTTGGCGCTATCGTCGCCGATGGACAGGGCCTTGCGAAGGCGCCCCACATGAACGTCCACGGTGCGGGCCTCGACATAGACGTCGGAGCCCCAGACGGCGTCCAGCAGTTGCTCGCGGCTGAACACCCGGCCCGGATGCTGCATGAAATGGTCCAGCAGGCGGAACTCGGTCGGGCCGAGGTGAACCTCTTGCCCCGAACGCTTCACGCGGTGCGACACGCGGTCGATGATGATGTCGCCGTGGTTCAGCCGGTCGTCGGCCAGACCCGGACGGATGCGACGCAGCACAGCGCGGATGCGGGCGATCAGTTCGACCATCGAAAACGGCTTGGTCAGATAGTCGTCGGCGCCGGTGTCCAGGCCCCGCACCCGGTCGCTTTCCTCGCCGCGCGCGGTCAGCATGATGATGGGCAGATTGCGGGTTTCGGCCTTGCCCCGGATACGGCGGCAGACCTCGATGCCCGACAGTTTGGGCAGCATCCAGTCCAGCAGGACCAGATCGGGCTGACGCTCGTCGATCTGCAGCATCCCCTCCTCACCGTCGGCGGCGACGGTGACGTCGTAGCCTTCCTTTTCCAGATTGTACTGAAGCAGGGTCGCCAGCGCGTCCTCGTCTTCCATCACAAGGATATAGGGCTGCACGTCGGGTCTCCGGGCTCGGGTCAGTGCGTTTGAAGGTTCGGCGTGGGATCGGAATCCTCGGCCGTTGGCTGGGCGCGCGGGCGTTCGCCCAGGATGTCGTCGCCGGTGATCTCGTAGTGGACGGTCTCGGCGATGTTGGTCGCGTGATCCCCGATCCGCTCCAGGTTCTTGGCCATGAACAGCAGATGGGTGCAGGCGCCGATCGTGCGCGGATCGCCCATCATGTAGGTCAGCAGTTCGCGGAACAGGGCGTTGTAGTGCTCGTCCACCTCGTCATCGGTCTGCCAGACGGCGACGGCGCGATCCAGTTCGGAAGCGGTGTAGGCGTCCAGCACGTCGCGCAGGCGGGTCGACACCAGCCGGCCCATCCGTTCGATCGAACGAGTCAGGGGCTGCATCGGCTCGCCCTCGGCCAGGATCAGGGCGCGCTTGGCGATGTTCTTGGCCAGGTCGCCGGTGCGTTCCAGATCGGTGGCGATCTTCATGGCGCCCAGGGTGCGGCGCAGGTCGCTGGCGACCGGCTGACGCAGGGCGATCAGGCGGATGGCCTTCTTCTCGATGTCGCGATGCAGGGCGTCCAGCTTCAGGTCGCGC
Source organism: uncultured Brevundimonas sp. (assembly GCA_963515305.1). Taxonomy (GTDB): domain Bacteria; phylum Pseudomonadota; class Alphaproteobacteria; order Caulobacterales; family Caulobacteraceae; genus Brevundimonas. Next base: position 83,760 of record CAUPWX010000002.1, on the reverse strand, counting down.
TCGACCACCGCGCGGGCCAGGGCGATGTCGCGCCGGGCGACGGAATCGATGGCGTCCGCGACCTGGGCCTCGGCCAGGCCGCCCATGCGGGCGACCTCGGCCGTGATCTGGTTCAGTTCGTCGCCATAGGCTTTGACGGTGTGCTGGTTCATCGGATTAGCCGAAGCGTCCCGTGATGTAGTCCAGGGTGCGCCGTTCGCGCGGATTCTGGAAGATGTCTTCCGTGTCCCCCGTCTCGACCAGACGGCCCATGTGGAAGAAGGCGGTGCGTTGCGACACCCGTGCGGCCTGAGCCATCGAGTGGGTGACGATGACGATGCAGAACCGCTCGCGCAGTTCGTCGATCAGTTCTTCGATTCGCGCCGTGGCGATGGGGTCCAGGGCCGAGCAGGGCTCGTCCATCAGGATGACCTCGGGGTTCACGGCGATGGCGCGGGCGATGACCAGACGCTGCTGCTGGCCGCCCGACAGGCCCATGGCCGACGATTGCAGGCGGTCGGCGACCTCGTCCCACAGACCCGCACGCTTCAGGGCGCTTTCGACCACGCCGTCCATCTCGGACTTGGCCGAGACCAGACCGTGGATTTTCGGACCGTAGGCGACGTTTTCGTAGATCGACTTGGGGAAAGGATTCGGGCGCTGGAACACCATGCCGACGCGGGCGCGCAACAGCACCGGGTCGATGGAGCGGTCGTTGATGTCCTCGTCGTCCATCGCGATCCGGCCGGTGACCTTGGCCCCGGCGATGGTGTCGTTCATGCGGTTCATGGTCCGCAGGAAGGTCGACTTGCCACAGCCCGACGGGCCGATCAGGGCCGTGACGGTCTTGTCTGGGATGTCCAGCGAGACATCATAGAGCGCCTGCTTGCCTTCGTAGAAGACCGAAACGTCTCGCGCGGCGATCTTGATCGGGCCGGTCGGCGGGCTGTCGACGGCGGTCGGGGCTGTCGACGGCGTGGCGTCTTCCACGCGCGACTGTACAGCGGCGGCGTCGGACACGGGCGCGACCTCGGGCAGGACCTGACCGCCCATGCGCGGCGTCTGGGTGGGATCGACAGGCCCGGCGCCCGTCTGGTCTTCGGCGGAGCGGAAAATACGGAATTTCATTCTCTTACCACCGACGCTCGAAGCGCCGCCTCAGGATGATGGCCGCCGCGTTCATGATGATCATGAAGACCAGCAAGACGATGATCGCCGCGGCGGTGCGTTCGTGGAAAGCCCGCTCCGAGGCGTTTTCCCAGATGTAGATCAGCGACGGCAGGGCGCCGACCGGCTGGTCGATGGCGGCCGGCACGCCGGGCACGAAGCTGACCATTCCGATCAGCAGCAGCGGCGCCGTCTCGCCCAAGGCGTGGGCCATCGAGATGATGGCGCCGGTCATGACGCCGGGCATGGCCAGGGGCAGGACATGGCTGAACACCGTCTGGGTCTTGGAGGCGCCCATGGCCAGGGCCGCCTCGCGGATCGACGGCGGCACCGCCTTCAGCGCCGAACGGGTTGCGATGACCAGGGTCGGCAAGGCCATCAGCGCCAGCACCAGACCGCCGACGATGGGGCTGGCGCGCGGCAGGTGCATCCAGTTGATGAACAGCGCCAGACCCAACAGGCCGTAGACGATCGACGGCACGGCCGCGAGGTTGTTGATGTTGACCTCGATGATGTCGGTCAGCTTGTTCTTGGGCGCAAACTCCTCCAGCCAGATGGCCGCGCCCACGCCCAGTGGAATGGCGATCAGGGCCGTGACCAGCAGCATCAGGGCCGAACCGACCACCGCGCCCAGCACGCCCGCAAGCTCGGGCTGGGTGGAATCGCCATTGGTGAACAGGGCGGTGTTGAAGTGGGCGCCGATCACGCCGTCGGCCTTCATCTGGTCGATCCAGGCGATCTGCTGGTCGGTCAGGCGACGCTGATCTTCCGGCGTGTCCTTGGAAATTTCGCCTTTCAGATAGAGGTCGGCGTCGTCGGAAAGCGGCACGGCCAAAGGCACGGTCTCACCGATCACCTCGCCGCGCTTGGCGACCAGATCGGCGGCGACGAACTTCAGCTCGGAAGAGAACAGCCGCTTCATCTGGGCCGCCTTGGTTCCGGCGGCGTCATCGACAACGCGCATCCGCGCCAACTGCTGCTCGGCGGCCAGTTGCTCGAAGTTGGAGCCCTGGGGATAAGCGCGGTCGATGCGGGCGGGGTCCATATAGACCGGCACCGTCACCGTGTGGGTGTAGAAGGCCGTGTGGCCCTGTTCGACGATGCGGACCAGCAGCACCGCCAGGAACAGCATGGCCGCAGCGATAGCCAGACGGCCGTACCACTTGAAGCGCGTTTCCTTGGCGTGGCGACGCTTCAGGCCCGCACGCAGACGCTGCAGCCGCCCGTTGGCGGAGGCGCCGTCGATCCGATCGGGGGTCGCGTCAGTCATATTGTTCCCGATAGGTCTGGACGATCCGGTGGGCGATGATGTTCAGCATCAGCGTCACCAGGAACAGGGTCAGGCCCAGGCCGAAGGCCGACAGGGTCTTGGCGCTGTTGAACTCCTGATCGCCGGTCAGCAGGGTCACGATCTGCACCGTGACCGTGGTCACCGTATCCAGCGGATTGAAGGTCAGGTTGGCGGCGAGGCCGGCGGCCATGGTCACGATCATCGTCTCGCCGATGGCGCGCGACACGGCCAGCAGCAGGGCGCCGGCGATGCCCGGCAGGGCGGCGGGCAGCAGCACGCGCTTGACCGTCTCGGACTTGGTGGCGCCCATGGCGAAGGAGCCGTCGCGCAGCGACTGGGGCACGGCGTTCAGAATGTCGTCGGACAGCGACGACACGAAAGGGATCAGCATGATGCCCATCACCGCGCCTGCCGTCAGGGCCATCTGGTTCTGCACCAGCGCCAGATACTGGCCCAGTCCGTCCAGCGGCCCGCCGATCAGGAACAGACCGATCTCGTTGAAGAAGACGCGAAGGATCGGCCCCACCGTCAGGGCGGCGAAGAAGCCGTAGACCACGGTCGGCACCCCGGCCAGAATCTCAAGCAGCGGCTTGATGACGGCGCGCGTCGTGCGGCTGGCGTATTCCGACAGATAGATGGCCGACAACAGGCCGATGGGCGCGGCGACGCACATGGCGATCACCATGATCAGCAGGGTGCCGGCGAACAGGGGAACAGCCCCGAAGGCGCCCGACGAGCCCACCTGATCGGCGCGAATGGCGATTTGCGGGCTCCATTGGGTTCCGAACAGGAAGTCGAGGACCGGCACCTTCTGGAAGAAGCGGAAACTGTCGAACGCCAGAGAGGCGATGATGCCCAGGGTGGTCAGGACGGCGATGGCCGAACAGACGAACAGGGCCCCGTAAATCCAGCCTTCCACCCGATTGCGGGCGCGAGTCTGGGGCTTGATCTGCGTCAGGGCGAACAGACCGCCCAGAACGGCGGCCAGGATGGCGGCGATCCCGCCGCCCCATGACAAGGTGCGTTCGATGCGGACCATGCGGCGCGCCTCGACCGGCAGTTGTTCGGCCAGCGGGCGCTCCCAGATCTGCAAGGCGGGCTCGCCGCGCCCCACGCGATGCGCGTCGGCGAAGAAGGCGTCGCGGCGGAAATGATCCAGGGTGGCGACGGCGTCCGGCGTGCCCGAGGCGGTCAACTGACGCTGCAACGGCGCGGAAAAGACCGAGGCCAGGATCAGCACCAGCAGGGCCGGCGCGGCCACCCAGATCATCGCATAGGCGCCATGCTGGCCGGGCCGCGAATGCGGCTTGGCGCCGACGGCGCGACGACGCGCAAGCGCCTGCCCGCCGATGAAGGCGGCCGCGCTGAGCGCGATGAGGATCAGCAGATAAATCCAGATCATTCGAAGTCCGAAGCGACGCGCGCGAATCGGCGTCTGGCCCTGACCATCGGGACCGACGCGGCGCGACTACTGCCCGCGAATGGTCAGCGGATTAAGACGGGTCGATGACAGTTGGGTGACAGCGACCGTGGACGGACTATCGCCGCTCGGGCGGTTGGGGAAACCATGCGGTGAATGCGGCACCCATGCCCGGTGCGCTTTCGACGACCAGCCCCCCCTGGTGGCGGTTCATGATGTGTTTGACGATCGCCAGGCCCAGGCCCGTCCCTTGGCGCTCTCCGCTTTTCTGGCCCTCGACGCGATAGAACCGCTCGGTCAGGCGCGGCAGGTGTTCGCGCGCCATCCCTGGCCCGTGATCGCGCACTGTCACCGCCGCATAGAGCACGCCAGCCGTCCGATCCGGCGTCACCAGCGGCAATCGCGTCGCGCCCGGCATCCGCGAGGCCCAGGCCTCGTCGAACGACAGGTCGGATCGCACCGAAATCTCCACCGTGCCGTTGCGTGACGAATATTTGACGGCGTTGTCCGCCAGGTTCTGCACCACCTGCAGGATTTCGTCGCGATCCCCGCTGATCGACGCCCTCGCCTCCCCTTGGTCCAGCGCGATGGCGATGTCCTTTTCGCGCGTCAGGACGCTGATTGCGTCAACCACATCGGATGCGGCGCGGTCCAGATCGACCCGGCCCGACGGGGGAATGTGTTCGTTCAGCTCGATCCGGCTGAGCGACAGCAGGTCCGCCACCAGCCGGCCCATGCGGTCGGCCTGGGCGGACATGATGTCCAGGAACCGGTCCCGCGCCACAACATCGTCGCGGGCATGGCCTTTCAGCGTTTCGATGAAGCCGCTGAGGGACGCCAGCGGGGTTCGCAATTCGTGGCTGGCGTTGGCCAGGAAATCGACCCGCATCATCTCGGTTCTGCGGGCGTCCGTCTCGTCGCGCAGGATCAGAAGGGCCAGCTCCGCGCCGGGCGCCGCGCCGGTCCCGAACGCCAGAGGCCGCGTCCACGCCCGCCAACGCCGATCACGCTGGCCGCCGGTCGTATAGTCGGTCGTGCGGGCCGTGCCGCCGAACAGAGCCTCGTCCACCGCCTCCAGCACGCCCGGCTCGCGAATGACCTGAACCAGCAGGGCGCCCTGACGCTGGATCCGCAGCAGGTCGCGCGCGGCGGCGTTGGCCATGACGATGCGCCGCCCGGCGATGTCGTCCGGCTCGCCGCCGCTGACCACCAGGACCGGATCGTCCAGCGCCTCGAACACCCGGTCCAGCAGATCGCCATCGACCGCATCCGCAGAGGCCTCGACGGTCCCGCCGTCGCTGTCCGCAGGCGTTACCTCGGTCGTGCCCGGCATATTCAGCAGCCAGGCCGTCGCCGCCACGATCACCGCCCCGCCCACCAGCCAATCGGCCAGTTCGGGATGCAGGATGGCCAGCACCAGCAGGATCAGAATGGCGATGCCGATGCTGGCGCCCACCGTCCATAACCGCGACGTCGACACGGGCGCGACCGGCGAGGGCGAGACTTCATACGGCATGGGCGGGCGACGACCTCAGAAAAATGCACGGCGTTTTCCGATCCTTGCACGGATTCTGTGACGGCGCTTCGACAGCCTGCGCGTCAAGAAGCGTCACCGCACGGTTTCTTTAGGAATTTCAGCGAAAGTGTCTGCAAGGGGAGGCCTCGTGGACCGCATCATCTATTGCATTGCGCGCGATCACGACTGGCGGATCACATTGTTCGCCGCGCTGATCTGCGTGGTCGGCCTGGGCGTGTCGACACGCTTCATGGAGCGCGTGCGGACGCGCGACCCCGCCGGACGACGCCGGGCGGTCGCCATGGCCACCGTGGTCGGCGCCCTGTCCATCTGGGCCACCCATTTCGTGGCCATGCAGGGTTTCGTCGCCGGCGTGCCGGTTCGCTATGATCTGGGGTTGACGCTGGCTTCGCTGGGCGTGGCTCTGGCCATGATCGGTCTGACGATAGGCTCGACCCAGTTGGGCAAGGGCCGCGCCTGGCGCGTAATGGCGGCGGTCATCGCCGTCGCCGGGGTCGGCGCCATGCACTATCTCGGCATGGCCGCCATAAAGGGGCCCGCCCACATCAGCTGGGACCCCGGCCTGGTCGCAGCGTCGTTGGGCGCCGCCATGATCATCGGCGGCCTGACGTCGTTTCTTTATCGCCGTGGTCGATGGACGAACCTGCTGCTGACCGCGGCCGGCCTTTCGCTGACGGTGCTGGTGCTGCACTTCGTGGGCATGGCGGCCATGATCGTGACCCCCGATCCCACAGTATTGCACGACCACGGCCTGTCGCCGGCGGCGATGCGGGTGCTGGTGGGCGTGGTGCTGCTGCTGATCTGCGGGGTGGGCGCGACGATCAGCGTGATGGCCTACATTGCGCGTTCGACCGATCTTCGACGCATCCGCGAGGCGGTCGACGCCATGCCAGACGGGCTGGGCTTCTACGACGCCAAAGACAGGCTGGTGTTGTGGAACGCGCGCTACGCCGAAGTGAATCCCGAGCTTGAGCCGCATCTGACGGTCGGCCTGACCTTCCGCGAGGCCTTGCGGATCGGCATCGCCGAAGGCCGCTATCAGGAAGCCGCTGGGCGCGAGGAGGCGTGGTTGAGCGAGCGCATCGAGGCGCGTCGCCAGCTGTCGTCCAACAGCGAGCAGCAAGTCGCCGGCGGGCGCTGGCTGCGTATTCAGGACAGGCGCACCTCCGAGGGCGGCACGGTCACCGTCTGCAACGACATCACCGACCTGAAACGCGACGCCCAGGCCCTGGCCGAGGCGCGGGACGCAGCCGAGGCGGCCAATGTGGCCAAGAGCCAGTTCCTGGCCAATATGAGCCACGAGATCCGCACCCCCCTGAACGGGGTGATCGGCCTGTCCCAGGCGCTGGCCAAGACCGAGCTGACGCCCGATCAGCGCGAGATGCTGGATCTGATGCAGACGTCGGGCAAGACGCTTCAGACCCTGCTCAGCGACATTCTGGACCTGGCGCGGGTCGAATCGGGCAAGCTGGAACTGACCGAGGACGCGTTCGAACTGGCGACGGTCGTCCGCGAGGCCGCCCAGCTGTACGCCGAGAACGCCCGCGAGAAACATCTGGATTTCCATGTCGACATCGACCTGGAAGACGGCGTCTGGGTCATGGGCGACGCGGTCCGGGTCAAACAGGTTCTGACCAATCTGATCTCAAACGCGGTCAAGTTCACCAGCCAGGGCTTCGTCGGCCTGATCGTCCAGCGCGGCAAGGACGCCGCCGGAAATCCGGTGCTTCGTTTTACGGTCGAAGACAGCGGCATCGGCTTCGACGCCGCGACGCGCAGCCGGTTGTTCAGCCGGTTCGAACAGGCGGACGGCGGCATAACGCGGCGATTCGGCGGTTCGGGCCTGGGGCTGTCCATCTGTCGCCAGCTGGCGGACATGATGGGCGGCGATCTGGGGTGCGAAAGCGAACCGGGCGGCGGCGCCGCCTTCATCCTGACGCTGCCGCTCAAGCCTTGCGCGGCCCCGGCCTGCAAGGAGCAGACGGCGGTCGAGATCGGACGCCCGGACGACCAGCGACCGATTCGCGTTCTGGTCGCCGACGATCATCCCACCAACCGTCGGGTCATCGAACTGGTTCTGGCCCAGACCTCGGCCCAGATCGTCATGACCGAGAACGGCGCGGAGGCGCTGGAAACCTTCCGCGCCGGGGCGTTCGACCTGGTGCTGATGGATATGCAGATGCCGGTCATGGACGGGCTGACCGCGACCCAGGAAATCCGGCTGCACGAGGCGGCGATGGGGGCGGAGCGCACGCCCATCGTCATGCTGACGGCCAACGCCATGCCCGAACACATCGCCGCCGGTCGTGCGGCGGGCGCCGACCACCATCTGGCCAAACCGTTCAACGCCGCCGAACTGTTGAGCATCGTCGCGGCCCCTGCGACCCTGCTTAAGGATCGGGCGCAGGCGGCATAGTCGCGGCTTTCACGGTTGCGCCGTCGGTTCGATGCGTGTAATAGCCCGCGCTCTTGAATTCGAGGGTTCATGACCCCCGCCGCGCGGGCCCAGGGTTGGCGCGGCGTTTCTGTTGTTGTTGAGGCGAGCCACATGGCCGAGATCATTCTGAACGTGGACGTCCGCGATGGCGTCGGCACCGGCAGCGCCCGCGCTGCGCGTCGCGCCGGTTTCGTGCCGGGCGTCCTGTACGGCGGCGAGCAAGCCCCCGTCGCCATTTCGGTGAACGAGAAGGACTTCCGCAAGTCGCTCTACACCGGCAAGCTGCTGGGCCACCTGGTGACCCTGAAGTACGGCGAAGAGACCCAGCCGGTCATCGCCAAGGACGTGCAGTTCGACCCCGTGTCGGACCGTCCGCTGCACTTCGACCTGATGCGCGTCGACGAAAAGGCTCCGGTCAAGATCGAAGTGCCGGTCCACTTCCTGAACGCCGATGAAGCGCCTTACTCGCGTCAGGGCGGCTCGCTGGAAGTCGTGCGTCACGCCGTGGAAATCCTGGTCCGCGCCGACCAGATCCCCGAAGAACTGGTTGTCGATCTGGCCAAGGCCGAAATCGGCGACACCATCCGCATCTCGGACATCAAGCTGCCCAAGGGCGCGGAAGCCACCATCACCGACCGCGACTTCGTGATCGCCACGGTCAAGGTGTCGTCGGCCGCCCTGTCGGCCGCCGCCGACGAAGCCGCCGAAGCCGAAGCCGCTCCGGTCGAGAAGACCGAAGACTAAGCCTTCGTCTCTTCGACAAGATCACGCCCCGCCCGGCTTGCCGCGGCGGGGCTTTTCATTGCCCGACGCACACGGCATGAGGACGTCATGATCATCATCGCAGGCCTGGGCAATCCCGGCGCCAAATACGAGAAGAACCGGCACAATATCGGCTTCATGGCGGCCGACGAGATTTCGCGCCGGTGGCGTTTCGGACCCGAGCGCGCCAAGTTCCAGTCCATCGTGTGCGAGGGCGACGTGGACGGGACCAAGGTGCTTCTGATGAAGCCCCAGACCTATATGAACGAGAGCGGCCGGGCCGTGGGCGAAGCGGCGCGGTTCTACAAGATCAAGCCCAGCGAGATCATCGTCTTCCACGACGAGATCGACCTGGCCCCCGGCCGGTTCCGCATGAAGACCGGCGGCGGGGCGGCGGGTCAGAACGGCATCCGCAGCCTGATCAGCCATCTGGGGGCCGACTTCCGGCGCGCGCGCATGGGCATCGGCCATCCGGGTGAAAAGGATCTGGTCATGCCGCACGTGCTGGGCGATTTCCACAAGGCGGAACAACCCTGGCTGAACGCCCTGCTGCAGGCCTGCGCCGACGCCCTGCCCTTTGCGGTGGCCGGCGACGACGAACGCTATCAGGGCGAGGTGATGCGCCTGGCCCCCGCGCCCAAGTTCAGTCCGCGTCAGGCCGCGCGGGGCGAACTTTAGGACAAACCGCCGCCTATCGCGCTGTTGCGAAACGCCGTAGAGGCGAAGCGTGACCCGATCCCAGGCCGACAACTGGTCGACATCGAAATCGCTGGCCTTCCTGGCGGCGGTGTTCGCACTCGTGATCGGGGCCCTGTTGCCGTTTGCGGCTCTGGCGGCGGTTCAGCCGGGCCGCCCGCTTGTCATCTGCACCGCCGAAGGACCGCAGACGATCCAGTCGGGCGGCATGGATGGCCCGGTCAACAAACACGTCGGGGCCAAGTGCGCGGCCTGCGTCACGCCTCCTCCCGCCGCCCTGCCCGCGCCTCCGACGCCCCAGCCTGCGCCGATCGTTCGCATCTATCGGGCGGTCGTCTACACCCCGACGGCCGTCAGCCCGCCGCCGCCGGCACGTGCGCCGCCGCGTCCGCCCTCGACCGCCCCACCCCGCGCCTGAAAGTCCAGACCGCATCCCGCGACCGGCCTCCGCGTCGGCTGCGCCCGATTCTCTGATTTTCAGGACCTTCCATGTCTCTCAAGACCACTGCGGCGCCGTGTGCGCTGCTGCTGGCGGCTGTCGCCAGCCCCACCTATGCCCAGAGCGTTTCGCCCCAAGCCGCTCCGACCCAGATCGACAGTGTGATCGTGACCGCGCGGCGCAATGCCGGCGATCCGCCCGTGGTCGCAGAAGCCCGTGCGCGCCTCAGCCGCACGCCCGGCGCCGTCGCCGTCGTGTCAGCCGAATCCTACGCCGACCGCTATGCGCCAAACCTGGCGGACGTGCTGCGCGATGCGCCCGGCGTCTATGCCCAGAAGAAGTGGGGCGGCGACGTACGGCTGTCGATCCGGGGATCGGGCATCGGCAACGCCAGCCATAATCGCGGCGTGCTTCTGGCCCAGGACGGCGTGCCGTTCAACGAGGCGGACGGCTATGGCGACTTCCAGCTGATCGACCCGCTGATCGCTCGCTACACCGAGGTCTACAAGGGCGGCAACGCCCTGCGATTCGGCGGCTCCCTGCTGGGCGGGGCGATCAATCTGGTGACGCCGACAGGGCGAACGGCGAACGCAGACCTGGGCTTGCGGCTGGAGGGCGGATCGTATGGAACCGCTCGTCTTCATGGCGAGATCGCCGGTCAGCACGGCGCCTGGGACGGTTTCGCCGCCGTCACGGGCCAGACCGCCGATGGCTGGCGTGATCAAAGCCGCGGCCAATCCGTGCATCTTTCCGCCAATATCGGCCGCAGCTTCGGTCAGGACCGTGAGGCGAGGCTGCTGATCTCCGGAGGCGACATCCATCAGGAAATCCCCGGCAGCCTGACCCTGGCGCAACTCAGGGCCGATCCGACCCAGGCTGCGGCGGCCAGCACGGCCCTGAACTATCAGCGCAACATGGCGTCGGTTCGCACCACGCTTCAGACGCGCTGGCGGCTGGACGACGCGACCCTGTTCGAGGGCGCGGTCTATGGAACCTGGAAGGATCTGGATCACCCCATCTTCCAGGTCGTCGATCAACAGAGCCGAAATCAGGGCGCGTTCGGTCGGTTCGACTGGCAAGGCCGCCTGGGGGGTCTGCACGCCGACGCCTTCTATGGGGCCTGGTATCGTCAGGGCGATCTCGACGCCAAACAGTGGATCAATCTGGCCGGGGCGCACGGCGACCTGCGCGCCCGCAGTTTCCAGAACGCCAAGGGCCTGGATGTCTTCGCCGAGGGGCGGCTGTTCGTGACCGACGCTGTTGCCCTGGTCGCGGGCGGAACCTGGGGCCGCGCCGAACGGGATTATCGCGGCCATGCCGTGCCCGGCGTGGCGGGAAGCTTCGATCTGACGACGGAAAAGACCTACGACTGGTTCGCGCCGCGCGTCGGCATCCTGTGGCAGGCTGAAGACGGCGCCCAGGTCTTCGCCAATGTCACCCGTTCGGTCGAGCCGCCGAACTTCTCCGCCCTGTCGCCTACGGCCGGCGGGTTCCAGCCTCTGGTCCCACAGGAGGCGACGACGGCCGAGATCGGAACGCGCGGCCGGCGCGGGGGCCTGACATGGGATCTGACCGCCTACCGCGCCGAAGTGAAGCATGAGCTGCTGAACTTCATCCCCGACGCATTGCTGGGCATACCGGCGGCGACCTTCAACGCCGGCCCGACCGTGCATCAGGGAATCGAGGCGGGGCTTGACTGGCGGATCGCGCCGCAATGGCGCCTGCGCCAGACCTATGCCTTCTCGGACTTCCGCTTCGATGGCGACAAGGTTTACGGCGACGGCCGCCTGCCGGTGGTTCCGCCGCATCTGTACCGGGCCGAACTGCGCTATGATCATCCGGCTGGCTGGTTCGCCGCGCCTTCGCTGGAATGGTCGATGGCGGACGCCTGGGTAGATTACCGCAACACGCTGAAATCGCCGTCCTACGCCGTCGCCAATCTGAACCTGGGATGGACCGTGCGGCCGGGGGTGGCGGTCTTTGCGGACGCCCGCAATCTGTTCGATACGACCTATGTGTCGAACTTCGGCGCCGTCACCGACGCCCGCACCGCCTCGACCGCCGTCTTCTTTCCCGGCGAAGGACGATCCCTGTTCGCCGGCCTGCGTCTAGCCTATTGAAGGAGCGCCATGATGATCTCTTCCCTTTTTCGCCCCGCCCTGCTGATCGCCGCCCTGACAGGACTGGCCGCCTGCAGTCCCGCCTCAGACCCAGCAGCCGATCCGGCGCCGGCCGCTTCCGTCATCGCCGCCGACGCCTGGTGCCGGCCCTCGCCGAACGGCGCCAAGGCGGGCGGCTGCTACGTCACCCTGACGGCCGCGACCGACGACCGGCTGACCGGCGGTTCCACCCCGCGCGCCGGCCTGCTTCAGGTGCATGAGATGAAGACCGAGAACGGCATGATGACCATGGGCGAAATGGCCCAGGGCCTGCCGTTGCCGGCGGGCGAGGCCGTGACCCTGGCGCCCGGCGGCGCGCACCTGATGCTGATGGACCTGACCGCGCCGATGGTTGCGGGGGAAGCCGTGCCCCTGACGCTGAACTTCGCCGACGCGCCTCCGGTGACGGTCCAGGCCAAGGTGCGCCAACCCACGATGGCAGGCATGGATCACGGGGCGCATTGAGCCCTTTTGAAGCGCGAGCCTGACAAACGCATCGTAACCCGCTAAAGGCTCGCGCCTTCTCCAAGGAATACCCATGGCCCTTAAAGTCGCGATCGTCGGCCTGCCCAACGTCGGCAAGTCCACCCTGTTCAACGCCCTGACCAAGACGGCGGCGGCCCAGGCGGCCAACTACCCGTTCTGCACCATCGAACCGAACACCGGCGACGTGGCGGTGCCCGAGGCGCGCCTGAACGCCCTGGCCGAGATCGCCGGCTCCAAGGAGATCATTCCCGCCCGCATCACCTTCGTCGACGTCGCCGGCCTGGTGCGCGGCGCGTCCAAGGGCGAAGGCCTGGGCAACCAGTTCCTGGCCAACATCCGCGACTGCGACGCCGTGGCCTTCGTGGCGCGGTGCTTCATCGACGACGACATCACCCACGTCGAGGACCGCATCGATCCGATCGCCGATCTGGAGATCATCGAGACCGAGCTGATGCTGGCCGACATGGAAAGCCTGGAGCGCCGTCGCCCGCAGTTGGACAAGCGCGCCAAGGGCGGCGACAAGGAATCGGCCCTGACGCTGAAACTGGTCGATGTGGCCTTGGCCCAGTTGAACGCCGGCAAGCCCGCCCGCACCGCCGAAGTGTCCAAGGAAGACACCAAGGCCTGGCATATGCTGCAGCTGCTGACGGCCCTGCCTGCACTATACGTCTCCAACGTCGAGGAAGGCTCGGCCGACAAGGGCAACGACCTGTCGGACAAGGTCGCCGCCCGCGCCGCCGCCGACAACGCCAACTCGGTCGTCATCTCGGCCCAGATCGAATCCGAGATCGCCGTGCTGGACGACGAGGAACAGCGCGAGTTCCTGGAGACCCTGGGCCTGGAAGAGCCCGGTCTGAACCGTCTGATCCGCGAGGCCTACAAACTCTTGGGCCTGCAGACCTATTTCACGGTCGGCCCGAAAGAAGCGCGCGCCTGGACCATCAACGTCGGCGATACCGCCCCCCAGGCAGCCGGCGTGATCCACACCGATTTCGAAAAGGGCTTCATCCGCGCTGAAACGGTGGCCTTCGACGACTTCGTGGCCCTGCGCGGCGAGGCCAAGGCGCGCGAAGCTGGCAAGCTGCGCGCGGAAGGCAAGACCTACGTCGTCAAGGACGGCGACGTTATGAACTTCCTGTTCAACTGATCGGCCGTTCAGCGGGCGTCTGAAGCGGGGGCGACCGACCCCTTCTTCATGATGTTTTCCAGCGGGTTGGCAGGATCGGGCGCGCGCGGCGATCCCGGACAACGCGCCAGTTTCACCGTCCGCATATCCTGATCGATGTAGGTCAGGTTCATCACGTCGCCCGTGGTGGCCATATGCACGCGCTGCGTCTGCGCGCCGCCCTGTGCGGCGCACGTCAGAACGGCGGCATAGCCCGACCCCGTCTCGTCGATCCGAGCGACGTCGCAGTTGCGCCCATAGGCGTCGAACCGCAGCGGCGTCAGGGTGATGGGGCTGTTCGCGCCCTGCGGCCGGGCGCACCAGGCCGGATTGGCCGCCCAGACCCCCACGAAACTGCGCGGGCCGCGCGCCGCCAGGGACGACGGTCCCACAGGCTCGACCGGCTGCATCGATTCGGGCGTCCGCAGCGGGGCGGCCGGCTCGGTCGGCGGATTGACCTGATGATCGCCACACCCGGACAGCACGGCGGCGACGACGACGAGCGCCGGAAACAGCCCGGTTTTCATGCCACCACAACGCCAAGGCAAAGGTCAGGTTCAAATCCCTCCCTTCATTGCGGTTGATTCTAATAATCGTTCGCAGTAACACGCCCGCCAATCACAAAGCGGGGCCATTGATGCGAAACCTTCTCCTCCTCTCCACCGCCGTTGCGGCAGTCGGCTCGGCCTTGATCGTCCAGCCGGTCCGCGCCGAAGCGCCGATCGCCGCCCCTGCCGTCGCCGCTACGACCGATGTCGATCCGGTCGTCGTCATCGGTACGCGCTCGCGCCGTCTGGCCTCCAACACGCCCGGCACCGTCAGCGTGATCGATGCCGAGCAGATCGAGACGATGCTGGCCACCGACATCAAGGATCTGATCCGGTTCGAGCCGGGCGTCAGCGTTCCGACCTCGCCTTCGCGCTTCAGCCTGGCGCTGTCCGGCGCCGGTCGCGACGGCAACTCGGGCTTCACCATTCGGGGCATGGGCGGCGACCGGGTGCTGATCATCAACGACGGGGTTCGTCTTCCGGCCGGCTTCTCCTTCGGCGCCCAGGCCGTCGGACGCGGCGGCTATAACGATCTGGACCTGATCAAATCGGTCGAGATCCTGCGCGGCCCAGCCTCGGCCCTGTACGGCTCTGACGGCATCGCCGGCGCGGTGGCCTTCACGACCAAGGATCCGTCCGACTTCCTGATCGGCGACCAGACCTTCGGCGCACGCGGGCGCGTGGCCTACAACTCGGCCGACGAAGGCTGGACCGAAGGCCTGGCCTTGGCGGGCCGTTCGGGTTCGATCTCCGGCCTTCTGGCCTATACGCGTCGCGACTATCAGGAGACCGAGAACAAGGGTTCGGTCGGCGGCGTGGGCGCGACCCGCACCCAGCCGAACCCCCAGGACTTCTCCTCCAACGCCTATCTGGGCAAGCTGGTCTGGGACATCGCGCCGAACCACGCCCTGCGCCTGACCTACGACCATCTGGATTCGGAAATGGACGGCGATGCGCTCAGCAGCCGCTCGGCGACGGTCCTGGCCGTCACCGCCCATGACGAGACGCAGCGCGACCGCGTCAGCGGCGAATGGCGCTTCAGCGACTTTGCGGGCCTCAGCGACGGTTCGGTGTCGCTGTACTGGCAGGACGCGACGACCCGCCAGTATACGTTCGAGGATCGCACCCCGGCGGTGGATCGTGCGCGCGACGTCACCTTCGACAACACCGTCTATGGTCTGGCGGCGCAAGGATCGCGGGTGTTCGGCGCCGGGTCGGCGATGCAGCACCGCGTCACCTTCGGCGGCGACTGGTCGATGACAACCCAGGAAGGCGTCCGTGATGGCGTCACGCCGCCGGTGGGCGAAACCTTCCCCGTTCGCGCCTTCCCCAAGACCGAGTTCCAACTGGCCGGCCTGTTCGTTCAGGATGAGATCGAACTGATGGGCGGCGCGCTCAGCATCATCCCGGCCGTGCGTTACGACTGGTATGATCTGTCGCCCAAGGTCGACGCCCAGTTCCCGGCGGCGGCCTCAGGCCAGAGCGACGACCACATCTCGCCCAAGCTGGGCGTGGTCTATTGGACCGGCGCGCATCTGGGCGTCTTCGCCAACTACAGCCTGGGCTTCCGCGCGCCCTCGCCGATGCAGGTGAATAACTTCTTCGAAAACCCCGTCTTCGGCTATCGCTCGATCCCGAACCCCAACCTCTCGCCCGAGACCAGCGAAAGCTTCGAGGCCGGGTTCCGTCTGCGCGACATCGATGTGGCGGGCGGCAAGATGCGGCTGAACACGACGGCCTTCGCCACCCACTACGACGACTTCATCGACCAGGTCGTGGTCGCCGGCAGCGGCATCCCCGGCGTCGATCCGCTGGTCTATCAGTATGTCAACCTGACCGAGGTCGACATTCGCGGCCTTGAGGCCCGGGCCGACATCTATTGGGACAACGGCTTCAGCCTGATCGGCTCGGCCGCCTATGCCGAGGGCGAGCAGACGACCAGCGGCCGCCGCACCGACCTGGCCAGCGTCGATCCGGTCAAACTGGTCGCCGGCCTGAACTATGCCGCGCCGTCCGGCGTCTGGGGCGGATCGGCGACGGTCACCTGGTCTGGCAAGAAGGAAGACACGACCTATGGCGGTCTGTCGTGCGGATCGGCCTGCTATCTTGGCGACAGCTTCACCCTGCTGGACCTGACCGCCTATTGGAACGTGACCGAGCGGGCCACCCTGCGCGCCGGCGCCTTCAACGTCTTTGACGAAACCTATGGCTGGTGGAGCGACGTGCGCGGTCTGTCGGCGGCCTCGATCGTCAAGGACGCCTACACCCAGCCGGGCCGCAACTTCGGCGTCTCCCTGACGCTGCGTCTTTAAGCCGCCATGTCTTCTCACACCGAAAGAAAACGCCCCATGCGCGCCATCCTCATCGCCGCCGCCCTGCTGACGACCACCGCACCTGCGGCCCTGGCGCAGCAGGCGACCGCCCCGACGGCTGCGGCAGCCGCGCCCGCCAACGCCTTCGAGCGGGATCGTCAGTCGATCCTGGCCCAGGCCGGCCAGTACCGCGTGCATTTCGATATGCGCGAGAACGTCAGCTTCCGCGCCGACTACGATCCGCTGGAGGAGAAGCTGTCTGGCGGCAGCGAAATCGTGCGCGTCGTCTACGACAAGGGCGACAAGATCAGCCTGCAGCACATTCTGGTCATGGAGCACGACGGCCAGACCATCGTCGTCAAACACTGGCGCCAGGACTGGGTCTATCAGCCGCAGACGGTGCTGACCTACGCCGGGCCGAACCAGTGGACGCTGACGCCCGTTCCCGAGGCCGAACGCACCGGCGCCTGGTCGCAGACCGTGTGGCAGACCGACGATTCCCCCCGCTATGGCGGTGTCGGTCACTGGACCTACGACAACGGCCTGTCGGCGTGGACGTCGAATGCGACCTGGCGACCGCTGGCCCGTCGCGATGCGGTGCGCAACCCGGTCTATGATCGGTATCTGGGCACGAACCGCCACATCCTGAAGCCGGACGGCTGGGTGCATATCCAGGACAATATGAAGATGTCGGGCAAGGCCGGCGGCGAACCCATCGCCATCGTCCAGGAAGACGTCATCAACACCTATGACCGTTCGACCGGCTATTCGCCCCAGGCGGGCGATGACTATTGGGCCAAGACGCAAGCCTTCTGGGCGGCCGTGCGCGACGCCTGGGACGCGACGATCATCGCCCATAACGGCGTCCACCTTCAGGAAGTGGGCGAAACCGGCTCGGTCACCGGCACGCCCTTGATGGACCTGGCCCAGGCTATTGCGGACGGCAAGACCGCCGAAGCCGATGCGATCGCCCAGGCCCGCACCCTGATCGCCCAGGCGACAGCCCCGCGCTGACCTATCCCCCGGCGCGGATCACTGTAGCGGCGGCCGGGCGACCGGCCGCCGCTTTTTTTCGCGTCAGCTCAGCACGACACGGCCGCCGACCATGCGGAAGGCGACGCCCGTGCGCTGGAACAGACGCGCGATCACGGCGGACGGATCGGCCGCCCCCTGATCCAGCAGTCGTTCGACGTCGCCGCGCAGCGACGGGTCGCGTGACACGCGCGTCAGGGCGCTCAGCCATTCCTCGCGGCTCAAGACGCCGTCCGGCTGGCGCAGAAGGGGTTTCAGGAAATCGAACCAGTCGCCGCCGGTGCGCTGTCGCTGCGCCCCCTCTGCGGCCAGGGCGAAGACGGCGCCGCAGGCGTAATAGGCCCGGTGCTCGCCCCGCGCGCCCGCCTGCGCCACCGGCCGTTTGGCCAGGTCCGTGCAGTCGTCGACCTCGGACTGAAGTTCGGCGCGGGCGTCATAGTTGGCATCCAGCGACTTCAGCGCCCGCACGGCCATAAGATCCGCGCCACCCTCGGTGATCCAGGCCTCGTCGGCGAACTGATAACGCACGGTCTGGCCCAGCCAGAAATGCGCGCCCTCATGGCCGATGAACCAGCGGGACCGTTCCAGGATCTCGGGCTGGGGCGTCATGACCCCGCGCCCCTCGAACGCCATGACGATCAGGCCCGGCAGGACGCTGCCGCCCATGCTGGTCATCTGTTCGGTGGGGCCGTTCCAGGCCACCATGACGATGGGCGTGTCGCCGCCGGAGCCGGGCGCGCCCAGCCTGTCGCGATAGAATTGACCGACGTGCGGGGCGAAATCGCGGATCTCCTGGCCGATCCACGGCGGCAGATTGGGGTCGATGACGGTGGACAGCCCCTGCCCCGGCGTGACCGTGGCGTCGCCCAACAGGACATAGCTGCGCTCGTCCGTCGTGGTCAGGTCGTCGCGCCGATGGCCGTTGAACAGCACCGGGCCGCTGTCGTCGCGCCAGGTGACCCGCGACGGCCCGCCATCCAGCCTGACCCGATTCAGGTCGTCCGGCACATCCTGCGCCGCCTCGGCCGACGGCAGGGCGAACACGTCCAGCTGGCGGGTCGGCAGGGCCACCGCCCCGTTGGAGAACAGCAGGGTCGGATATTCCGCCTCCAGGTCCACCGCCTGCGGCTTGACGCGGAATCGCACTTCACGCGGAACGGGGCCGCCGTCCGTGCTGCGGATGATGTCGTAATGGCCGCGCCGTTCCATGACCACGCCCGGCGTCTGCACCGTCCACTGGCGCGGTCGCCACGGTTGGCGGGTGTCGGCCTCAAGCGCCGAATCCATGAACGCCCAGACCACGGCGTCGCGGCCGAACCGATAGTCGACGCTGAGATGGTCGCCTTGGCGGGTGACGCTCACCTGGGGCGCGGCGTCCGTCAGCGCGGCCTGCGGCGACGGCATCGATCCAGAGGCGCAACCGGCGCCCATCAGAACTGCGGCCGTGACGGCGGACGATGCGAGGACGGGTGCGCGCAAAGGCGATCTCCTGGAAAACGGTCGGCGCAAAAGCCTAGCCGCCGTCAACGCGCCGCGTCAGCTTACGGTTTCGTCACGCCGGCGCCCGATCCAGGGCGCGCCCGGCCGCCGCCAGTTCGCCCGCCATCACCGCCTTCAGCCGTTGGGGCGCCAGGATGGCGACCTGCTCGCCCCAGGTGAACAGGTGCCACGCCAGTTCGCGCATTCCCGAGGCGCGAAACCGAACGATGACGCCGCCGTCGGACTGATCCTCGAACGCCTGGGTGGGGTGCCAGCGCCAGCCCCTGGCCTCGGCCGCGCCCTGAGGCGTGATCCGCAAGGCCACGTCCTCGATCTCGTCCTGATAGATGCCGAACGACTGGCTAGCGAAGACGCTCAGGTCGAAATCGGCGGGCGGCGTGGCCACCCCATCCTGGGGCGCGACCTGGCTCATCCGGTCCAGGCGGAAGGTCTGGATGCGGCCCGTTTCACGGTCGGCGGCGACCAGATAATTGGCGCGCCCGAACATGACGCCGCAGGGCGCCACGCTGCGCCGGCGCGGCTCGGCTCCTGGCCGCGAATAGGTGAAGCCCAGAGGCTGTTGCGCCAGCACCGCGCCGCGAATGGCGGTCAGCATGGCGTCGTCGGCGGACGGCCGCGGCCCGGCCTGGACCGCGATCGTCTCGGCCCGCACCAGGGCCTCAAGGTCCGGCGCCATCCGGTTCAGGGTGGTCGAACGCATCGCCGCCTTCAGCTTTCGCTCCAGCGCCTCCAGCGCCACGGCCCGCGCCGGCTCGCCCGCCGCCCGCAGCGCCGAAGCCGCCTTGGTCAGTTCCAGCATCTCGGTCGCGGTCGGGGCCTGTTCGAACGCCGACAGGCCGCCGCGAATGCGCCAGCGTTTGGACGGCGGATCCGACACCTCCTCGACCTGGGGAAACAGCATCAGGACCGCGTCGCGCATCCGTTCGGCCGTGCGGCGCCCCACCCGCATATCGCGCGCCATCTCGTCGATGGACAGGCCTTCGGCGCTGGCCGCCATGCGCCGGGCTAGGTCGATGACCATCGCCGCCTTGTCGTGTCTCACCGCCGCCCCTGATCGCTACGTCCGTTTCTGACGCAACACTGCTGCAAAACACAAACATCGACAAGAGGCCCACGCTTCAGGAGATCGTCACATGGCCCGTTTCCAACCGACTTCGACCGTCAACGCCAGCCGCTACATCGTCGTGCCCTGCGAGGCCGACGGCGCTTCGGACCTCGCCGTCATTTGGGACCGGCTGGAGGAACAGGTGGTCGACGTCATCTCGGCCGCCGCCAGCAGCCGCTATTCGGACGAGGATACGCTGTGGGACGAAGGCCGCGCCGCCGACGCCGTCCCGGAATGGCGGATGGCCGCCTGAATCTTCAGGCGATCCTGATCAGGCCGCCTTGGGCTTGGTCCAGCGGTCGATCATCCGCTGGGCCGGCTGTTCGACCAGACGGTGCGCCGCCACCGCGACGACGACGATCAGGCCGAACATGGCCAAGGCGAACAGGTCGTTCAGCCAGACCGAGCCGAAGTCGATGCGTCGTCCGTTCGGCAACCAGTCCAGCTTGCGCCCAACGATCAGCATGACCGTCAGGATGAACATATGGACCATGTAGATGGCGAACGACCACCGCCCCAGGGTGACCAACGCGCGGTGATCCAGCAGACGCGACAGGGCGCCGTTCTCGCCCGCGAAGACCCAGACCAGAACGACGAAGATCACGGTCACCGCCACGGTGACCGGTCCCTCTGCAAAGCCGATGAAGACGCAGGTCGCGACGATGGCCGCGATCTCCAGCGCCGTCGCCGCGCCACCCTTAAGTCGCGGAATGCGGGTCCAAAGGCCCTGCAGCAGGCACCCCAGGAAGAAGCCATAGACGGCGCGCGGCACGGCGAAATCGAAGGTGGTGTTCATCCATCGCCGCGCATAGGCCAGGACCAAGACGCCCCCGACCACCGCCAGAATCAGGCCGATCCAGCGGAATCGCTTGGGCGCGATCAGCACCAGGCCGGCGAAGATCAGATAGCAGGCCCATTCGGCGCTCAACGTCCAGGCCGGCCCGTTCCAGGTCAGATAGGGGTGCACGTGCCAGGCCTGCACCAGCAGCAGATTGGTGAAGATCGCCTCGACCGACCGATCGCGCGTGAACGGAACCGCGCCGTCGAAGTGGAAGATCAGCCGCGCCAGCTCCAGCCCCACGAAGGCGACCAGCATCAGCAGATGCAGCGGCCAGATTCGCCCGAACCGACGCACCATGAACCGCCCGACGTCGCGCCCCGACTTCAGCCGGTTCGCATAGGCGTGCGCGATGACGAACCCCGACAGGACGAAGAAATAATCGACGAACAGATAGGCGTGCTGGATGAAGCCCCAGTCGCGCCAGTGGCTGGCCACCGGCATATGGAACATCACCACCAGGATGGCGCAGACCCCGCGCAGGGAATCCAAGGCTTCGAAACGCTGATGTCCGGCTGTCTTCACGGGCGCGTGATAACGGGTCCGAAAGCGTTGCGATAGAGGGGTGACGTTCGCGTCGCGTCAGAGGCTTTTGACAATCCCCTCGACCATCTTCTTGGCGTCGGCGAACAGCATCATGGTGTTGTCGCGGAAGAAGAGTTTGTTCTCGACCCCGGCGTAGCCCGACCCCATGCCGCGCTTGATGAACAGCACGGTTCCGGCCTTTTCCACGTCCAGGATCGGCATTCCGTAGATGGCGCTGGTCGGATCGGTCTTGGCGGCCGGGTTGGTGACGTCATTGGCGCCGATGACGAAGGCGACGTCGGCGGTGGCGAACTCGGCGTTGATGTCCTCCAGCTCGAACACCTCGTCATAGGGGACGTTGGCCTCGGCCAGCAGCACGTTCATATGGCCCGGCATTCGACCCGCGACGGGATGGATGGCGTATTTCACCTCGACGCCTTCCTCCTTCAGCTTGTCGGCCATTTCGCGAAGGGCGTGCTGGGCCTGAGCAACCGCCATGCCGTAACCGGGCACGATGATGACCTTGGAGGCGTTCTTCATGATGAAGGCGGCGTCTTCGGCCGAGCCCTGTTTGACCGGCCGCGTCTCTTTCGCCCCCGCTGGACCAGCCGCCGCGTCGCCGCCGCCGAACCCTCCCAGGATGACCGAGACGAAGCTGCGGTTCATGCCCTTGCACATGATGTAGCTGAGGATCGCGCCCGACGACCCGACCAGGGCGCCGGTGATGATCAGGGCGATGTTCTCCAGCGTGAAGCCCAGCGCCGCCGCCGCCCAGCCGGAATAGGAGTTCAGCATCGACACCACGACCGGCATATCCGCCCCGCCGATGGGGATGATCAGGGTCGCGCCCAGCACCAGGGCGATCAGGAAGACACCCCAGAAGGCCCAGGTCGCCGCGCCGTTGGTGCCGATCAGAATGCCGATCAGGAAGACCAGCCCCAAGGCCAGGCCCACGTTGATCAGATGCCGCGCCGGCAGGATGATCGGCGCCCCGCTCATGTTTCCGTTCAGCTTGGCGAAGGCGATGACCGAGCCGGTGAAGGTGATGGCCCCGATGGCGACGCCCAAGCTGAGTTCGATGATCGACAGGGTCTTTATGCCCGTCCCGTCGTCGGACAGGATTCCAAAGGCCTCGGGCGCATAGATCGCCCCGATGGCGACCAGGCAGGCGGCCATGCCGACCAGGCTGTGGAAGGCGGCGACCAGTTGGGGCATATCGGTCATGGCGACCCGTTTGGCGATCAAGGCGCCGCCGCCACCGCCGACGATGACGCCGCCCGCGATCAGGGCCAGGGTCACGCCGTCCAGCGCCCCCGTCGTGCCCAGCGTCAGCAACGTCACGCCGATGGCCAGGGCCATGCCGATCATGCCGAAGGTGTTGCCCTGGCGGCTGGTCTCGGGGCTGGACAGGCCGCGCAGCGACAGGATGAACAAAACGCCCGAAACCAGATAGGCCAGTGCAGCCAGCGATGCGTTCATCACGCCCCTCCCCTCAAGACGTGCGGGCCAGCCGCCACAGGGCGGCGGCGATGAACAGCGGGCCGATGAAGAACAGGGCCCATTCGAAGACGCCCAACGGCCGGTCCTGCGTCACCACCCGAACCAGGATGGCCGAGAAGACCAGAGCGATGCCGCAGTCGTGCAACCGCTGGCGCTTGATCGGAACCTTGGTCCCGAACCAGCCGTACAGCCACAGGCCGAACCCGACGCCGGTGGCGACCCAGGACCCGATGATGGCGATCTGCGCGGCGTCGGTCATTTAACGGCCTTGGGAGCGACGGGCCGCTCCTTCTTCTTGTACATGGCCAGCATCCGCCGCGTGACCATGAACCCGCCGAAGATGTTGACGCTGGCCAGGGTGACGGCGACAACGCCGGCGCCCTTGGCGATCCAGGCGCTGGGGCCGGCGGCATCACCCGACACGGCCGCCGCCGCGATCAGCCCCCCGACGATGATGACGCTGGAAATCGCGTTGGTCACGGCCATCAGCGGCGTGTGCAGGGCCGGCGTCACGCTCCAGACGACGTAGTAGCCGACGAAGATGGCCAGCACGAAGATGGCCAGGCGGAAGACGGTGGGATCGACGTGTTCCATGGTCAGAGTCTCCGCTCATCTAGGCGACGATCAATGGACGCCATCAGATATGCAATCGCGCCGAACAGGCCGACCAGTAGGAAGGCGACCGCGTCGTTCGCCGTATTACCAAACACCGCCCCAGACAGCTTGGTCCAGAGCTCACCCAAGGCCAGAAACGCACCCATACCGCCGGCGACAAGAAATGCAGCCGCTCCAACGAGGGCTACAAAAGCGCGGATCGTACGATGCAGGAGTTGGATCATATCTCTCATCCCCTCACCCCTTCATGCACGACAGCCCCGCCATTGGTGACGACCGCCGCCTTCAGGATCTCGTCCTCCAGATCGACCGCCAGCACCCCGTCCTTGATCATCAGGCCGACGAAGGCGGACAGGTTGCGGGCGTAGAGGGCGCTGGCGTCGGCGGCGATGCGGCCCGGCAGATTGGCCCAGCCGACGATGGTGACGCCGTTCGGGGTCACGACCGTCTCGTTCAACTTGGAGCCCTCGACATTGCCGCCCGCCTCGACCGCCAGGTCGACGATGACAGAACCGGGCTTCATCGAGGCGACGTGGGCGGCCGTCAGCAGGATCGGGGCGGCGCGGCCGGGGATCAGCGCCGTCGTGATGACGACGTCCTGTTTGAGCACATGGGTCGCGGTCAGTTCGGCCTGTTTGGCCTGGTATTCCGCCGACATGGGCTTGGCGTAGCCCCCGGCCGTCTGGGCGTTCCTGAACTCCTCGTCCTCGACGGCCAGGAATTTGGCGCCCAGGCTCTCGACCTGTTCCTTGGTGGCGGGGCGGACGTCGGTGGCGGTGACGACGGCGCCCAGCCGCCGCGCCGTGGCGATGGCCTGCAGCCCGGCGACGCCCACGCCCATGACGAAGCATTTGGCGGCCGCGACCGTGCCGGCCGCCGTCATCATCATGGGGAAACCCTTGCCATAGGCATAGGCCGCCTCGATCACCGCGCGATAGCCGGCCAGGTTGGCCTGGGAGGACAGCACGTCCATCACCTGGGCGCGGGTGATACGGGGCACAAACTCCATGGCGAAGCCGGTGACGTTGGCCCCGCGCAGAGCCTCGACCGTGGCCTTGTCGCGCCAGGCGTCCAGCATGGCGATCACGACTGCGCCAGGTTTCAGGGCGCTGATTTCCTGAGCCGTGGGGCCGCGCACCTTCAGCACGACGTCGGCGCCGTCCAGGACCGCATGGGTGTCCGGCTTCACCACTGCGCCCGCCGCGACATAGTCGGCGTCGGGGATGGAGGAGGTCAGACCCGTCCCCGCCTCGACCGTAACGGTCGCGCCCAGGGCGATCAGCTTCTTCACCGTTTCCGGCGTGACGGCGCAGCGCGTCTCGCCTTCGCGGCGTTCCCGGGTGACGGCGACTGAGACGGTCAAGCGAATCCCCTCGTTCTTGTGGTTGAACGAAGGTTAGGCCGTTCCGACGCGAACCGTCAAAGCACGGTTATGCCAAGGCTTGATCGGCCGACGCGATTTCCGTCCTGAAATCAGGGCGGGCGCGCAATCGCAGGATCAGTGTGCGGCGCCGCGCCTGGACTTCAGCGCCACGAAACCGACGCCGCCCAGGACGGCCGCCCCGATCACGGCGACCATGAAGCTGCCGCCCGGATGGAACCACAGCGTCAGGAAGACCAGCAGCACCGCGATGGCCAGGCTGCCCCATTTGGCCATGTTCAGGAAAAGGCGATAGGTGGAGATCTGCTCGCGCACCTCCATATGGCCGCGCATATAGCTCTGGGCGTCGGCGTCGGCCGGGCCGGTCGCGGTTTGGTCGTGGTCGGCCATGTCGTTTCCCCTCGTCGTTGCTGCGAACTATAGCGAGGCCGTCGCGCGGCTCAAGCCCGACGCCCACGTCCCTGTCAGCCCAGCGCCTCGAACTGATCGACCAGCCGTTCCAACCGATTGCAGCCCACGCTCCAGAAGGCCGGGTCGCGGGGATCAAGGCCAAACGGCTTCAGAGCCTCGACATAGGTGCGCGATCCGCCGCCGGCGAGAAGTTCGCGATACAGGGGCGTGAAGCCCGCCGGATCGTTGCGCCGCGCCTCCATCAAGGCCGCGACCAGCAGATCGCCGAACGCATAGGCATAAACGTAGAAGGGCGAGTGGACGAAGTGGCTGACATAGGCCCACCAGTGTTCGTAACCGGGGTTCAACTTGACCGCCGGCCCCAGCGAAGCGCCCATTTCCTCCAGCCATAGCTGGTTGATGCGCGGCTGCGACACCTCGCCCTTAAGCCGCTCGTCGTGGAAGCGGGTCTCGAAACGGTGGAAGGCGATCTGACGCACCACCGTATTCAGCCCGTCCTCGATCCGGCCGGCCAGCAGGCCGCGCTGCTCGGCCTTGGGCGCCGTGGCCAGCAGGCGGTCGAACGTCAGGCCCTCGGCGAAGATCGACGCCGTCTCGGCCAGGGTCAGCGGCGTATCGGCCAGCAGCGTGCCCTGATCCGCCGCCAGGGTCTGGTGCACGCCGTGCCCCAGTTCGTGCGCCAGGGTCAGGACGTCGCGCCGCTCGCCCATCCAGTTCAGGAAGACATAGGGGTGGCGGTCGGCGGTGACCGGGTGGGCGTAGGCGCCCGACTGTTTGCCCGCCCGCGCCCGGCCGTCGATCCACGGCTTGTCGAAGAAGCCGCCCGCGCGATCCGCGAAATCCCCGCCCAGGTCCGAGAAACTGTCCAGCACGATCTCGCGGCCCTGGATCCAGGTGAAGGCGCGCGGCGCAGTGGTTTCGATAGGGGCGTTGCGGTCCCAGTGGTCCAGCCGCGCCTTGCCCATGGCCTTGGCTTTCAGCGCATAATAGCGGTGCGACAGGCGCGGATAGGCGGCGGCGACCGCCTCGGCCATCGCATCCACCGCCTCGCCGTCGACCTCATTGCCCAGATGGCGGCTGTCGGCCGGCCGTTTGAAGCCGCGCCAGCGGTCCTCCATCGCCTTGTCGGCGGCAACGGTGTTCAGCACCAGGGCCAGGGTCGGGGCGCGGGCGGCCAGGGCGTCGGACAGACCCTCGGCCGCCGCCTTGCGACGCGCCGGCTTGGCGTCCGACAGGCGATTCAGCGCCTCGGCCAGGGTCAGGTCCTCGCTGCCGGCCTTTGCGCGCAGGGCGGCCAGTTGTTCGTCGAACAGGCGCGGCCATTGGGCGGTGATCGGCCCGCGCTCGGCGATGAAGGTCTCCAGCTCGGTCGAAAGTTCGTGCGGCTTCATCGCCCGCACCCGACGCAGCCACGGCCGCCAGCGCGCCGCGCCGGCATCGGCGTCGAGCGCCGCCTCCAGCGCCGCATCGTCGATCTGGTTGATCTCCAGCGTCAGCCAGACGGTGGGGGTGGCGATGGCGGTGATCTTCTCGCGCACATCCGCCTCGAAGCCCTGCGCCGCCGCGTCGTCACGGGCGGTCGAGGCCGACAGGAAGGCGTAGGCGCCTAGCGCGCCCAGCACGTCCGACGCCTGTTCGTAAAGGCCGATGGCCTGGTCCAGCACCGCGCCCAGGGCCTTCGCCTCAGCCTTTTGCCCGACCAGTTGGCCCCGAAGCCCGTTCATCTGATCGACCAGGGCGCGGGCGCGTTCCAGGTCGGCGGCGACTTTGGCGTCGTCGCGCGAGACATACAGGTCGGTCAGGTCCCACAGCGGGGCTTGGGCGTCAGGCGTCTTGAAGGGGGCGTTCATGAGCCTTGTTTTGGGGACTGACCGTCGCGGATGCAATGTCCGATACCGATCGCAGGCTGCGACGTCCTGACGTGGCGGCCGTCGCAATCCTGCGTTAGGACAGCCCCATGACCGATCAGACCCATCCCCGCACCGGCCGCCTGGATCTGGGCGATGCAAGGGCATTGTTCGTCGTGCGGCTGGCGACGGGCCTGATCCAGGGTCTGGCGCTGTATCTTCTCTATCTGGCGGCGGACAATCGTTTCTGGCCCGAGACCCAGCCGGCCGTGTTCGGCGCCCTGACCCTGGCGGTCGGCTATGGCCCGGTGGTGGTGCTGGCGGGGGCCGGACGGATCAAGCCGTTGGCGCTGGCGCTCTGGGCCGGCGTCTGCACCGCAATCCTGGCCCTGATGGGCGCGCACGATGTGGCGCGCCAGGTGCTGGGAACCTACGACCACGCGCCCTTCCTCAGCTTCCCGGTCATAGCCTTCGGCGCAGCGGCCATGTTCATCGCGCATCACCTGCTGGTCCCGGCGGTGCGGGAGCGGCGCTGGATTGTCGACTATCCCGATTATTTCGACATCGCCTGGAAGGCCGGGGTGCAGTTGGCCCTGTCGCTGGGCTTTACCGGGGCCTTCTGGATTCTGCTTCGCCTCGGCGCCGCCCTGTTCGACATGATCGGACTGAGCTTCCTGGAAGACCTTCTGATCGAGGCCTGGTTCGCCATTCCCGTCACCGCCCTGATCTTTGCGACGGCGGTGCAGTTGACCGACGTACGCGACGGTCTGATCCGGGGCGTGCGGACCGTGGCCCTGATGCTGCTGTCGTGGCTGCTGCTGGTCATGACGGTGCTGGTCGCGGGCTTCCTTGCCGCCCTGCCCTTCACCGGACTGGAGGGTCTGTGGCAGACGCGCAGCGCCACGGCCCTGGTGCTGTCAGCCGCGGCGGCCCTGATCGTGCTGATCAACACCGCCTATCAGGACGGTCGGCCCGACAATCTGCCGCCGACGGTGCTGAAATATGCCGTGCGCGTCGCCTCGGTCCTGATCGCGCCGTTGATCATCCTGGCCGTCTGGGGACTGGCCCTGCGGATCGGCCAGCACGGCCTGACGCCCGACCGGATCATCGCCGCCGCCTGCGCCCTGGTCGGGGCGGTCTATGGACTGGGCTATCTGCTGGCGGCCGTTAAGCCGGGCGGCTGGATGAAGCCGCTGGAGCGGACCAACCTCGCCGCCGCCGCCCTGTCGGTCCTGGTCATCCTAGCCCTGTTCAGCCCGGCCGCCGATCCGGCTCGGATGTCGGTCAAGGATCAAGTCGCCCGTCTGGAAGGCGGCGCGGTTTCGTCTGCCGACTTCGACTACGACTTCCTGCGCTTCGAGAGCGGCAAGGTCGGCGCCGCCGCCCTGGAAGCCCTGACGCGCTCGACCGACCTAGAGATCGCCAGCCTGGCGCGCGCCGCAAAGGCGCGCACCTATCGTGCGGGCGGCACACTGAAAGAGCGTCAGGACCGCACCGCCGCCGTCCGCCTTCAGCCTGTTCCGGGCCAGACCGTGCCCGCCAGTTTCACCGACCAGCTTGAGAACCATGTCGACCCGTTGTTCGCCTGCACCGCAGACAATGCCTGCACGGTGCGGACCCTGGATCTGAACGGCGACGGCCGGCAGTATCTTCTGGTCGCGGCCGGCCAGGCGATTTTGGCCTTCGCTCAGGACGGTGCGGGACAATGGCGGATCATCGCCCGCTATCAGACGCACTGCGGCCCTCGTGAAGGTCTGGGATCGGCGCTGAGCGCAGGCGCGACGCCGGCTCCGGCGACGCTTCCCGATCTGACCCTCGGCGGGCGAAAACTGCAGGCGATCCCCGAGTTTCGATGCGACGCGCCGGACTGAGGGTTAACGCCCCGCTCACCACGCCCTCTCACCCGATTTTCACCTCGACGCCCTAGGAATCGTGCCGAAACGGGTCAGTCGCAGACGGCGGCGGCCAATGGACAAGGGGCTTTCATGGCCAAGACCATTCTGGTCGTCGATGACGATCCCACCCAGCGCCGCCTGCTTCAGGCCGTGCTGGAGCGGGACGGCAACGCCGTGGTCCACGCCGCCAGCGGCGGCGAGGCCATCGACCGGATGACGCAGGGCGGCGGAGCCGACCTGATCCTGCTGGACATGGTGATGCCCGAGATGTCGGGGCTGGAATGTCTGGCCGAACTGCGCAGCGCCGGGATCAACGAGCCGGTCATCGTGCTGACGGCCAACGGCGGCATCGACATGGTGGTCAAGGCCATGCAGGCCGGGGCCCAGGACTTCTTCGTCAAGCCGGTGGGGCCGGAACGGCTGCTGGTCGGGGTGCGAAACGCGCTTCAGATGAAGCGGCTGACGGCCGAGGTCGGCCGCCTGACCAAGCGCGCCCAGGGCCGCACCAGCTTCGACGACATCGTGGGCGACAGCCCGGCAATGCGGATGGTCAAGGCGTTGGGCGTGCGGGCGGCCAAATCCTCCATCCCCGTCCTGATCACGGGCGAGAGCGGCGTCGGCAAGGAGGTCATCGCCCGCGCTTTGCACGGCGCCAGCGACCGGGCCGGCAAGCCGTTCGTCGCCGTCAACTGCGGCGCCCTGCCCGCCAATCTGATCGAATCCATCCTGTTCGGGCACGAGAAGGGCGCCTTCACCGGGGCGGTCGACAAGACTTTGGGCAAGTTTCGCGAGGCCGACGGCGGCACCCTGTTCCTGGACGAGATCGGCGAACTGCCGCTGGATATGCAGGTCAAGCTGCTGCGGGCCCTGCAGGAGGGCGAGATCGACCCCGTCGGCGGCAAGCGGCCCGTCAAGATCGACGTCCGCATCGTCTCGGCGACCAATCGCGACCCGGCCCAACAGGTCAAGGACGGCGCCTTCCGTGAGGACCTGTTCTATCGGCTGAACGTCTTTCCGATCGAGGCCCCCTCGCTGCGCGAACGCCGCGAGGACATTCCCGCCCTGGTCGATCATTTCATCGCCCGCTTCAACGCCGAGGAAGGCAAGCGGATCGCCGGCTGCGCGCCCGAGACGCTTTCCCTGCTGCAAGGCTTCGACTGGCCCGGCAATGTGCGTCAGCTTGAGAACGCGGTGTTCCGCGCCATCGTCCTGGCCGACGCGCCCTTCCTGCAGCCCCATGACTTTCCCGCCATTTCGGGCGTCGCCGCCCCCCTGCCCGACGCCCGTCCGCTTCAGGCCGCGACGGCCGCCAGCGTCCAGACTGAGGCGGCTGCCGGAGGCGAGCAGCCGATCCGAATCCTGGACGACCGCGGCCATCTGCGAACGCTGGAAGACATCGAACGCGACCTGATCCAGCACGCCATCGAGGTCTATGCCGGCCACATGAGCGAGATCGCCCGCCGCCTCGGCATCGGCCGCTCAACCCTGTACCGCAAGGTCCGCGAACAGGGGCTGGAGGGGCAGTTGAAGGAAGCGGGTTAAGCTGACGCGCCTGGGTCGAACCGCTTTGACGATCCCTAGGGCTCTTTCGGCTTGCGCCCCCACCGACGCTTCGGCTCCTCGCCCTTGGCCTTGGCGGTGATCTCTTTCAGCTTGCGGCCCTGCATGGCCGACAGGGCTTGGCCGGGCGCGCCCTTTTCGGGGTCGGCGAAGGCGCGGCCGTGGGTCTTTACGCGCTCGCCCACCGAATCGAGGAACTCGCCCTCCCATTCGGACAGCGACACGCCCGCCTTATCCGCCGAGCGGCGGGCGCGTTTCAGGGCATTCAAGGCCGACCGCTGGGCGGCCTTGCGCTGGGCCTCGAAGGGGCTGTCGGAAGGCGGTTTGCGCTTCAGCCCCTAGGCTCCTCAGATTTCGCCGAGAGCGGACATATAGAGGTCCAGAATGGCGTCCTCTTCCTGGCGCTTGGCCTTGTCCTGCTTCCTGATGCGGATGACCTTGCGAAGGATCTTGACGTCGTAGCCCTCGCCCTTGGCCTCGGCGAAGACCTCCTTCATGTCGGTCATGACGGCCTGCTTGTCCTCTTCGAGACGCTCCAGCCGCTCGATGATGGTGCGCAGACGGCCTTGCGCCGTGGAGGTGAGAACGTCGGGACCACCGTCGAACGAGGCGTCGTCAGCCATGGGGAATACTCCAGAAATCAGGCGCGGACGCTAACCATGCGAGGGTTGCGACTCAACCGCGAACACGAAAAAGGCCGCGGACAAAAACCGCAGCCTGTGGATCGTAGGTCTTTATTTTTGCGCTACCGCCCTTCGGGCTACTTGAGCGCAATGCGCTGCAGCCTTTCGGACGCGACCCAGCGCGCGCACGCCGCCGAAGCGGCGCGCAGCAGACGCTGCTTAGCCCTGCTTGGCCTTGAAGCGCGGGTCGGTCTTGTTGATGACGAAGACGACGCCCTTGCGACGCACGACCTTGCAATCGCGGTGGCGGGTCTTCAGCGACTTGAGCGAGCTACGGACCTTCATGGTCGGACGTCCTGAGAGAAACCAATAGAAAAGCCGCTGACCCGGGCGGATCGCGGCGGAGGCGGTCGTATAGAGAGACGACTCGCGAACGTCAACCCGCCAAAGTCCCGACGCCCCTGAAACGCAGGCCGCGCCTGGCCTAACCACCTCTGCAACCCGTCACGACGCCCCGTGCGCAAGCAGCGTGAAGCGCGGTAGCACGACAAGAATGTGCTCAAGCAGCGCGAAGCGCGGTAGCACACAAAAAAGAGATGGAGGCCTGACCTCCGAATCGAACGGAGGGTTTACGGGGTTGCACGCCCGTTGCGTCGCCACTCCGCCATCAGGCCGTCAGAGGACCCTGCGCTCTTACGCCGCAGGGGGTTAAGGCGTCGACGAAATTCAGGGTTAACGCCGGATGCGGACGCGGGCGGCGGCAACGGTTTCGCCCGACACGCGCTTTATGGCCAGGGACAGGGATATTCGCGGGGATGTCATTTCACCTGTCGTCCTGGGGGCTTTAGTCTGAATCTCATGCGCTTTTCCTATCGTCTCCTCCTCGTCTGCTGCGTCTCGGCCTGCGCCCCCATGCTGCCCGAGCCGCCGGTTCACCTGCCAAGCCCGCAACCGCAACAGCCCACGGCCAGCCAGCCCGGCGCCGCGCCGGCGCCCGCCCCGCAGCAGCCGCCGCTGGCCGCCTATGACCAGCAGGGGTTCGAGGGCTGGAAACAGGGCTTCCTGGCCAGAAAGGGCGGCGCACGCCGCGCCGACTACGCCCGCGAGCTGGAGGGGCTGACGCCCGACCCGACCGTGGTGCGACTGGACCGGAATCAACCCGAGTTCTCCAAGCCCGCCGGCGCCTATGTCCAGAACGCCGTGACCTCGGTGCGGATCGCCCAGGCCAAACAGCGAATCGACCGAGTGCCGTGGTCGGTGGTGCAGCGTTTCGGCGTGCCCAGCGAGATTCTTGTCGGGGTCTGGGCCCAGGAAAGCGCCTTCGGTCAGGTCCAGGGCGATTACGACGTGATCCGCTCGCTGGCGACCCTGGCCTATGACGGGCGTCGTCGCGACTGGGCCGAGGGTCAGTTGAAGGATGCGCTGGACATCGTCGTGGACGGCCGTCGCGAACGCGCGGGCCTGAAGGGCAGCTGGGCCGGAGCGATGGGCCAGACCCAGTTCATGCCCGACAACTATCTGCGGCTGGGCGTCGATCAGGACGGCGACGGCAAGGTGGACATCTGGGCCGACGACGCCGACGCCCTGGCGTCTGCCGCCAACCTGCTGGCCCAGGCCGGATGGAAGCGCGGCCAGGGCTGGGGCTATGAGGTGACGCTGCCGTCCGGCTTCGACTACGCCGAGGCGGAAGGGCCGAAACACAACTGGGCCTTCTGGTCGGCCAAGGGCGTGCGTCTGGCCCAGGGCGGCACGCCGAACGGAGCCGAGGCGCTGGAAGAGGCGACCATTCTGTTGCCCCAGGGCGCGAACGGCCCGGCCTTCCTGGCCCTGCCCAACCATTATGTGATCCGCCGCTACAACAACTCGGTCAGCTACGCCCTGGCCATCGGCCTGACGGCGGACGGGATCATGGGCAAGCCCGCCCTGACCAAGGCCTGGCCCAACGATCCGTCGATGTCGCGCGACCAGCGGATCGGGGCGCAGCGGGCGCTGACGCGGCTGGGCTACGACACCCAAGGGGTCGACGGGGTGATCGGCTCCAACACCCGGGCCGCCCTGCGCCGCTGGCAGATCGCCACGGGCCGGATCGCCGACGGCTATCTGACGCCGACCCTGGCCGACGAGCTGATCCGCCGCGGGGGCTGAGGGCGTAAATTCGGGCATGGTTCGGCGCTCCTGCCTTTCACGGGCGGAGGGATGGAGGGCCACTCTAGGAGGGCTGGGCGGAGCGCCGGGCCTTCGCCCGGAGTGTGATTGTGTTGTTACCGTTTCGACGAAGGGGTTGACGCTCCGCGCGAGGGGTTGGCCTGCAAGCTCGGGGCGTCGAGCGGTGGCGGTCTTATCGCCTAACCCCATAAGCCTGCGACGGGTCGGCGGGGTCTGCGAACCCCGTCCCGAGTGCGATCGAGTATCCCCCTCGACCCTCCGACGGCGCACCGTGTGTCGCCGCCGGCACAGCGGGTTTCACCGCTGCTCCCGTTCCCTCCGCTCCCGCCGCCGCAAGGTCGCAGGCCAAGCGAGCCCTCCGGTGCGACGAGACGGGTGTAGAATACGCGCGTTTTCAGCTGGGTATGGGAGATCGGGGACATAAATCGGCAAGCGTTTGAAATCGCGAGGAATGAACCAGCGTCATTGTGATGGCTGGGATGACACCTTTAACTTTCGTCATCCTCCGGCAAGCCGCGCCTTCGCGGCGCAGACCGGGGGAGCCAGCGGCGCCGAAGGCGATGCGTCCGCCGCTCGGCTGCCAGCGAGTCCGCGACAGGTTCGCGCTCACGCGCGCCGCTGGGTTCCCCGGTCTCGCTCCGCTCGCCGGAGAATGACGAAAGAAGAATCGCGTTCCTTCTCCCCCGAGGGCAGAAGGGTTTCTTTCAGGCCTTCACCCGCCAGGTCGCGCCGTCGGGGCCGTCCATGACGACGACGTTCAGGGCGTTGAGGCGGTCGCGGATGCGGTCGGCCTCGGGCCAGTTCTTTTCGGCGCGGGCGGCGGCGCGTTGTTCCAGCAGAGCCTCAACCTCGGTCTTCAGGGCGGGATCGCCGCCCTCGAACCAGGCGTCCGGCGTCAGCGAGAGTACGCCGAGCAGACCGGCGGCCTCCAGCAGGCTCCAGCGCGCCATGGCGACGTCGTTGATGTCGGCTTCGGCGTCGTTCAGCAGGTCGCGAAGGGCGTTTCCGAGACCGAACAGCTGGGCGATGGCGCCCGGCGTGTTGAGGTCGTCCTCGAGCGCATCGAGCACGGGGTCCAGGGCGTTTTCGGCCAGCTCCATCTCGGCCTCATCCAGCGTGGCCTCGTCGAAATCGGCCAAGGCCGCGTCGGCGTCGCGCAGGACGCCATAGAGCCGGTCCAGGTTCTTGCGGCTCTGATCCAGCAGGCCCTGGTTCCAGTCCAGCGGCTGGCGATAATGGGCCGACAGCAGGGCCCAGCGAACGACCTCGCCCGGCATGGCCTGGACCAGATCGTGCAGCAGCAGGACGTTGCCGATGGACTTGGACATCTTCTCGGCGTCCACGGTCAGGAAGCCGTTGTGCATCCAGTAGCGGGCGTATTCGTCATGCGCCTGCTCGCCGTGGGCGTGGCCGTGGGCGCAGACGCCCTGGGCGATCTCGTTCTCGTGGTGGGGGAAGACCAGGTCGATGCCGCCGCCGTGGATGTCGATGGGCAGGCCCAGCGTCTTCTCGATCATGGCCGAGCATTCGATGTGCCAGCCGGGACGCCCCGCGCCCCACGGCGAGGGCCAGGACGGCTCGTCCGCCTTGGACGGCTTCCACAGGACGAAGTCGTGGGGGTTCTTCTTGTAGGGGGCCACCTCGACGCGGGCGCCGGCGATCATGTCGTCCAGGTTCCGGCCCGACAGGGCGCCATAGGCCTTGTAGGACGAGACGTCGAACAGGACATGGCCTTCCGCCGCATAAGCGCAGCCGGCGTCGACGATGGCCTGGATCTGATCGACGATGGCGGGGATGTAGTCGGTGACGTGCGGCGCGAGGTCGGGCGGGCTGACGTTCAGCAACCCCATATCGGCGAGATAGGCGGCCTCGTACCGGGCGGTGACCTCGCCGATCGGCACGCCTTCTCGGGCGGCCTTCTGATTGATCTTGTCGTCCACGTCGGTGACGTTGCGGGCGTAGATCACCTTATCCGCCCCATAGGTGCGGCGCAGCAGCCGCACCAGCACGTCGAACACCACCGGCGGGCGCGCATTGCCGATATGGGCGTAATCATAGACCGTCGGACCGCAGACATAGAGGGTCGCCCGGTTCGGATCGCGCGGTTCGAACAGGCGCTTTTCACGGCGCAGGGAGTCGTGGATGTGCAGCGGCATAAGAGAGGAAGACTTCGTTTTCTTGCAGGACGGAGGCTCCGTCCCATATAGCGGCCTGATATACAGTCCGAGAGGATTGTTAAATGCAAACCCAGGGGCGTTCGCCCCGGTCGGATCAGTTCATGAGCGTCATCCCCGCCAAGCCCGTCCTCGTCAGCGACGACCGTGTTCAACGCCCGTCGCGCGAACAGGCGCTGGAGGCCGTGCGGACCCTGATCGCCTGGGCCGGCGACAATCCGAACCGTCCAGGCCTGATCGACACGCCCAAGCGGGTGGTGGACGCTTACGGCGAATGGTTCGACGGCTATGAGGCCGATGCGGCCAAGGAGCTGTCGCGCACCTTCGAGGACGTGACCGGATACGACGACATGGTCATCCTGCGCGACATCGAGGTGGAGAGCCATTGCGAGCACCACATGGCCCCGTTCCTGGGCAAGGCCTACGTCGCCTATCTGCCCGGCGAGAAGGTGGTCGGCATCTCCAAGCTGGCGCGGGTGGTCGAGATTTTCGCGCGTCGCCTGCAGAACCAGGAAACCCTGACCAACGACATCATCGACGCCATCGAATCGCACCTGCAGCCGCGCGGCGTGGCGGTGCTGGTGGACGCCGAACACCAGTGCATGACCACGCGCGGCGTGCATCATCGGCACGTTTCGACCATCACGACCCGCTTCACCGGCGCGTTCAAGGACGATCCTGCCCTGATGGACCGTTTCCTGAAGCTGGCGAAGGCCTGACGCGGGCGGCGACGGGGACTGTCGCGTATAATTGACGTTCGGGAACGGCGGATCGTTTAGAACCGCTTTACAAGCGCGCATCGGGACGCCAAGAACCGAACAAGCTTTCGGGCGATCCATAGGGAAATGTCGGCGCAGATGGCGGCCGGCGAGTAACGGAGACGATGCATGGCTGCGAAGATCGGCGGTTCCGGTGGGGACAAGCACACGATCGAACAGACGGCGGATATCAACATCACGCCGTTCATCGACATTCTGCTGGTGCTGATGATCATCTTCATGGTCGCCGCGCCGATGGCGACCGTCTCGATCCGCCTGGACCTGCCGCCCGCGCAGCCGCCGCAGCCGAATGATGTCCAGAAGGAACCGGTGTACATCACCATCCAGGACACGGGTCAGCTGTTCATCGCCGAGAAGCAGACCTCGATCGACAACCTGGCCACCGACGTCTGCACCGCCCTGGGCGGCGGCGCCTGCCAGGAAGAGCGCGTCTTCGTGCGCGCCCAGCCGGAAGTGAAATATTCGCAGTTCATGGAAGTCATGAACAAGATGCAGGAGAACGGCTTCTTCAAGGTCGGCCTGCTGAACGAAGACATCGAATAGGACCGGCGTCCTCTTCATCCGATCAAGGCCGCGCCCGGAAACGGACGCGGCCTTTTTCTTTGTGCGAAATCGGCGTTTGATCGGCCATGACCCACGACGACGTCCGCGCCCTGCTGCTGTCCTTTCCCGGCGTCGAGGACGGGGTGTCGTATGGCGAGCCGTCGTTCAAGGTGGCGGGCAGGTTCTTCACCTGGATGCGGGCCCAGCTGGACCACAGCCTCGTGGTGCATCTGGACAGCCTGGATCGTCGCGACCTGCTGATCGAGGCCGAACCGCAGACCTTTCACATCACCGACCATTACCGCGACCACCCCATCGTTCTGGCCCGCATCGCCAGCGTCGATCCCGCGTGGCTGAAGGCGGCGCTGGACGCGCGGTGGCGCAGGATCGCGCCGAAAAGGCTGTCGAAACAGCACCCGGTCCTTACCGATCCGGGCCGGGGCGCCTAACTACACCCCTTCCCCAACGCCGCGAAGGAGCGCCCGATGGCCTATGGCGACCAACCCACGATCACCGTCGACGACGTGGAGATCCCCCTGCTGGGTTTCGGCACCTGGCAACTGGAGGACGACGTGGCCCGGCGGATGACGGCCGAGGCGTTGCGGATCGGCTATCGTCACATCGACACGGCCTGGATCTACAAGAACGAAAAGGCCGTGGGCCAGGGCATCATCGATTCGGGCGTGGCGCGCGAGGACATCTTCCTGACGACCAAGATCTGGGTCGAGCATTTCAGCCATGACGCCCTGCTGAAACAGGCGCAGGAATCGGCCGACAGCCTGGGCACGACGCCGGACCTGCTGCTGCTGCACTGGCCCAAGGCGACGCCGTCGTTCGAAGAGACCCTGGGCGCCCTGAATGAGGCGCGCGACCAGGGCCTGACCAGGTCCATCGGCCTGTCCAACTTCCCGTCCAAGGAATTCCGCCAAGCGCAGAGCCTGTCCAAAGCCCGCCTCCTGACCGATCAGGTCGAGCACCATCCCTATCTGGGCGTCGATCAACTGGTCGCGACCGCGGCCGAACTGGGCTCGTCCATCACCGCCTGGTCGCCCCTGGCCCAAGGCAAGATCGCCGACGACGCGACCATCGGCGAAATCGCCAAGGCCCATGGCAAGACCAACGGCCAGGTCACCCTGCGCTGGCTGATCCAGCACAAGATCATCGCCATTCCGCGCACGTCCAAGGAAAGCCGGGCGCGCGAAAACTTCGACATCTTCGACTTCGCCCTGACCGACGAGGAGATGCAGCGGATGGACGCCCTGGATCGCGGCGAGCGGTTGGGCGACTGGCTGGACCCGGCGTTCGAATGGGACAAGACTGGCGCCTGATCGACCACGGAGGCGTGGGATGCTGAGGGAACGGGACCGGCCGCGGCTGTGGCGGGCGACCTTTGCGGTCGTCGGCTGGGCCACGCTGGTCCTGCAGTACATATTGATGGTGGGGCCGAGCCAGGGCTGGGGCGTGATCGAACGCACCGTCAACTACTTCAGCTTCTTCACCATTCTGACCAACATCCTAGTCGCCCTGGCCTTCACCGGGCCGCTGATCGATGCCAATCGCAGGCTGGCGCGCTGGAGCGCCAGCGAAGGCGTTCGAGCGGCGGTGGCCATGTATATCGTGGTGGTGGGGGTGGTCTATCACGTGCTGCTGGCGCCGCACTGGAAGCCGGAGGGGCTGCTGTACGGGGTCAATCTGGTGCTGCACTACGTCATGCCGGTCGCCTTCGTGCTGGACTGGCTGTGGTTCACGCCCAAGGGGCGGCTGCGCTGGATCGACCCGGTGAAATGGCTGGCCTTCCCGCTGATCTATGGCGGCTGGACGCTGATCCACGGACTGGCGACCCATTGGTGGCCCTATGGATTCGTCGATGTGGACGCCCTGGGACTGGGGCGCGTGGTCGCGATCTTCGGGGCGCTGCTGGTCTTCTTCCTGCTGGTCGGCCTGGCGCTGGTGGGACTGGATCGTGTGTTCGGTCGTCGGACAGGTGACACAGCGTCCGCAGCCCTTTAGGCGGATCACATGGCCTACAAATCCCTTCGCGACTTCATCGACCAGCTGGAAGCCCAGGGCGAGCTGGTGCGGGTGTCCGAACCCGTCTCCACCGTGCTGGAAATGACCGAAATCCAGACGCGGTTGCTGCGGAACGGCGGCCCGGCGGTGCTGTTCGAAAAGCCGGTCATGCCGGACGGGACGATCAGCCCCATCCCCTGCCTGGCCAATCTGTTCGGCACGGTGAAGCGGGTGGCGATGGGGGTGACGCTGGAGGGCAAGAGCCGCACCACCACCGAGGAGCTGCGCGAGGTCGGGGAACTGCTGGCCTTCTTGCGAAACCCCACGCCGCCGCGCGGCCTGGGCGATGCGATGGAGATGCTGCCGCTGGCCAAGACCGTCATGTCGATGCGGCCCAAGACGGTGAAGACCGCGCCGGTGCAGGCGGTGGTGCTGAAGGGTGACCAGATCGACCTGACCGCCCTGCCCGTCCAGTCGTGCTGGCCCGGCGAACCGGCGCCCCTGATCACCTGGGGTCTGGTCGTGACCAAGGGGCCGTCGGACGACCGCGAGGACGACTTCAACCTGGGCATCTATCGGATGCAGGTGCTGGGCAAGGACAAGGCCATCATGCGCTGGCTGGCCCACCGGGGCGGGGCGCAACACTATGCGCGGCACAAGAAGGCCGGCAAGCGCGAGCCGTTGCCCTGCGCCGTCGTGCTGGGCGCCGATCCGGGCACGATCCTAGCGGCGGTGACGCCGGTGCCGGACACTCTGTCGGAATATCAGTTCGCGGGGCTGATGCGGGGCGCCAAGGCCGAACTGGTCCCCTGCAAGACCGTGCCGCTGATGGTGCCGGCCCAGGCCGAGATCGTGCTGGAGGGTCACGTCCTGCTGGATGAGTTCGAGGACGAAGGCCCCTATGGCGACCACACCGGCTATTACAACTCGGTCGAGAAGTTCCCGGTGTTTCAGGTCAGCGCCATCACCATGCGCCGCGACCCCATCTATCTGACCACTTTCACCGGCCGCCCGCCCGACGAGCCCAGCGTGCTGGGCGAGGCGTTGAACGAGGTGTTCATTCCCCTGCTGCGCCAACAGTTTCCCGAGATCGTCGATTTCTGGCTGCCGCCGGAAGGCTGTTCCTACCGGATCGCTGTGGTGTCAATGAAGAAGGCCTATCCGGGCCACGCCAAGCGGGTGATGCTGGGCGTCTGGAGCTATCTGCGCCAGTTCATGTACACCAAATGGGTCATCGTCGTGGACGACGACATAAACGCCCGCGACTGGAAGGACGTCATGTGGGCCATCTCGACCAAGATGGACCCGGCGCGCGACATCACGGTGATCGAGTCCACGCCGATCGACTATCTGG
The DNA here is from genome assembly GCA_963515305.1 of uncultured Brevundimonas sp. Taxonomy (GTDB): domain Bacteria; phylum Pseudomonadota; class Alphaproteobacteria; order Caulobacterales; family Caulobacteraceae; genus Brevundimonas. Next base: position 43,504 of record CAUPWX010000002.1, on the reverse strand, counting down.
ACTTCGCCAGCCCCGAAAGCGGCCTGGGCTCCAAGATCGGCCTGGACGCCACCGACAAGTGGGAGCCGGAAACCAAGCGCGAATGGGGCGAGGAAATTCGCATGGACGAGGCGGTGATCGAGCGCGTGAACGCCCTGTGGGACCGTCTTGGGTTGCCGGGTGACGGAACGCCAATCTGGAAGTAGGCGCGGGCGATGATCCCATAGCCGGGCGCGGGGCAAAACTTGTCACGCCGCCGCAATCGGCCCACGAAGAGCCATGAACATCCCCGCCTTGGTTTCGGCCCTCCTGGCCGCCCTTGCCTGTAGCGTGAGCCCCGCCATGTCCCAGACCCCGCCCGCGTCGCTTCCGAACACCGCACCGTGGGATCAGGCCTTCCTGCCGCCGGCGCCGGCATGGGACGGGGCGTCAAAGGCCCTGTTGCGCGATGCGACCGATCCGTGGGTCACGGCCTTCGAGGCCGATCCGGGGCATGACTTCAGCCCCAACTACGTCGATACCCGCGCCTGGTTCGACCGGCTGGATCAGGCCAGCGACCTAATCCGCATCGAACAGTTCGGCGTCTCGCCCGAGGGGCGGCCCATCTATGCGGTTATCGCCTCCAAGGACGGCCCAAGATTCGGGTCTGCCTTCGATCCGGCCAAGCCGGTGCTGATGATCCAGGCGGGCATCCACCCCGGCGAGATCGACGGCAAGGACGCGGGCATGATGCTGCTGCGCGACATCGCCTTCTATGGGAAGGACGCCCTGCTGGACCGGGTCAACCTGATCCTGATCCCGATCCTGAGCGTGGACGGGCACGAGCGGGCCAGCGCCTATTCTCGCCCCAACCAGCGCGGGCCGCGCATACAGGGCTGGCGCAACACGGCGACCAACCAGAACCTGAACCGCGACTATCTGAAGCTGGATCAGCCCGAGATGCGCGCCGTGCGAGGGCTGATCCTGAAATACCGGCCCGATCTTTACGTGGACGTGCACGTCACCGACGGCATGGATTACCAGTACGACGTCACCTACGGCTTCAACGGCGAGGACGGCGCCTTCAGCCGCTCGCCGAACGGCTCGGCCTGGCTGGACAGCGTTTTGAAGCCGGCGATGAACGCGGCGTTGGAGCGCGAAGGCCATATTCCCGGCGAGCTGGTGTTCGGCATCGATGACGATGAGCCGAAGAAGGGTCTGTCGGACGGCGGCCTGGGCGAGCGGTTCTCGAACGGCTGGGGCGCGGCGGCCCATGTGCCCACCATCCTGATCGAGAACCACAGCCTGAAACCGCACGAACAGCGGGTGCTGGGAACCTATGTCTTCATCGAGGAGGCGATGCGGTTGCTGGCCGATCAGGGCGCGGGCCTGCGCGCCGCGACCGAACAGGACAAGGCCCTGCGTCCGGCCCAAATCCCGGCCAACTTCGAGGCCGATGACACGCCGTCGTCGACCCGACCGTTCAAGGGCATCCTGTACGAAATGTACGACAGCGCCGCCTCGGGCCGTAAGGAAATCCGCTGGCTGGGCCGACCCGATCCCGACCTGTGGCAGATGCCGTTTTATGGCTCCAAACCGGCGCTGACGCTGACCCGGCCGACCGCCTATTGGGTGCCCGGCTATCGCACCGACATCATCGAGCGGCTGAAGGCGCACGGGATCGCGATGGAGACCATCGAGGCGCCGCGTACCGTCAACCTGTCGATGCTGCGTCTGGTCGAGCCCAAGCTGGCGACGCGGGCCAATGAGGGTCACGTCCAAGCCTCGGTCAAGACGGTCGAGGTCGAGACGCGCGACTGGACCTATCCGCCCGGCTCGGTCCGTGTGCCGACCGATCAGCCGCTGGGCGACATCGTCGTCCTGTTGCTGGAGCCGCAGTCGAACGAGAGCTTCTTCGCCTGGGGAATGTTCCCCGAGGTCATGAGCCGGGTCGAATATATCGAGGCCTACGCCATCGCGCCGCTGGCCGACCGGATGATGGCCGCCGATCCGGCGCTGAAGGCCGAGTTCGAGGCGAAGGTGGCGGCCGATGCGACGTTCGCCGCCGATCCGCAGGCGCGTCTGGCCTGGTTCTATGAACGCACGCCCTTCTATGACGACCACTATCTGCTCTATCCGGTCGGGCGCGAGGACTGATCCATGGCCACGCCGATGATGTACGCCATCCAGGCCGCCGCCCTGTGGAGCGGCCTGTTGATCCTGATGATGCTGGTGCTGTCGGGCGTCGTGGTCAGCGGGCGACGCAAGCATATGGTGTCGTTCGGGGACGGCGGGAACGCCGACCTGATGGCCGCCAGCCGCGCGTTCGGCAATCTGGTGGAATATGCGACGCCGGGCATGATCGCCATGCTGCTGCTGGCGGCCGTGGGCGCGCCGGCCTGGATGGTGCATGGAGTGGGCGCGACCCTGCTGGTCGGGCGGATCAGCCATGCGCTGGGCCTGCTGTTCCAGACGGGGCCGTCGCTGGGACGGGTGATCGGAATGCTGCTGACCTGGGTCGCCCTGCTGGCCGCCGCCGTCGGACTGATCGGCTTCGCCGTGGTGTGAGCCCCGACCGCGACAGGTTGCGATGCCGCAAGGCGTCCGCCATATCGGGGCATGACCGACACCCTCGACGCGCCCGTTTCCACCGATCTTCTGAATGACATCGTCCAGGCCGCGCTGAAGGCCGGCGCCGACGCCGCAGAGGCGGTCAGCGCCGATCGCCGCGCCCTGTCGGTGGGCGTGCGGAACGGCGGGCTGGAGGATGTGGAACGCGAGGAATCGCGCGACCTGGGCCTCAGGGTCTTCGTGGGTCAGCGCCAGGCGTCGGTGTCGGCGTCCGATCTGTCGTCGGCGACGCGCGCACGGCTGGTCGAGCGGGCCGTGGCCATGGCCCGACTGGCGCCGGAAGATCCCCACGCCGGTTTCGCCCCCGAGGATCGGCTGGCGCGCGGCCCCTTCCCCGATCTGGACCTGTTCGATCCCAGCGAACGCAGCGCCGAGACGCTTGAGCGCACGGCGGCCGAGGCCGAAGCCGCCGCCCTGGCCGTCGAGGGCGTGGCGCGGTCCGAGGGCGGGCACGCCAGCTGGTCGTCCAGCCGCTGGCGACTGGTCACCTCGCACGGGTTCGACGGCGCCTATGAAGGATCGGCCTTTTCCCTGGGCGTCGGCGTCATCGCCGAAAAGGACGGGGCGATGGAGCGCGGCGGCGAAAGCCGTTCGACCCGCCACCTGGCCGACCTGCCCGGCGCCGAACAGATCGGGCGCAAGGCCGGCGAACGCGCCGTCGCCCGCGTCGGCCCGCGCAAGATCGCCTCGACCACCGCGCCCGTCATCTTCGACAACCGGATGGCCGGCCAGATCGTGTCCCCGGCCCTGGGCGCCATTTCCGGTCCGTCCATCGCGCGCGGCACCTCCTTCCTGAAGGACCGGATGGGCCAGCGGGTCTTTGCCGAGGGGGTCAGCCTGATCGACGATCCGTTCCGCCCGCGCGGCATGGGATCGACCCCGTTCGACGACGAGGGCGTGGCGGTCGAGAAGCGCGCCCTGTTCGACGACGGCGTGCTGACCACCTGGCTGTTGAACAGCGCGGCCGCCCGGCAACTGGGCCTGCAATCCACCGGCCATGCGTCACGGGGGCTGGCCGGGCCGTCGGGCGTCTCGACCCACAATCTGCACATGACGCCGGGCGAGCGCGACCTGGCGGGCCTGATGGCGGACGCCGGGACGGGCCTGTTGATCACCTCGATGTTCGGCCCGTCGCTGAACGGCAATACGGGCGACTGGTCCGCGGGGGTGTCGGGCTTCTGGTTCGAAGACGGCCAGATCGCCTATCCGGTCAGCGAGGTCACGGTGGCGGGCAAGCTGACCGAGCTTTATCTGCGGATGCAGCGCGGGTCGGACCTGGAGTTCCGCAGCAGCTTCAATGTGCCCAGCCTGATGTTCGACGCGGTGGCCATCGCCGGCAAATGACCAGTCTGGACGCCGACCTCGACCTGATCCGCCAGGCGGCGCTGGACGCCGGCGCCCTGGCGCTGGCCGAACGCGAGGCAGGGCTGAAGATCGAATCCAAGGTCGGCGGCTCGCCCGTGACCAGCGGCGACCTGAAGGTGGACGCCATGCTGAAGGACCGGCTGCTGTCCGCGCGGCCCGACTATGGCTGGCTGTCGGAGGAGACGGCGGATACGGCCGAACGGCTGTTGAAACGGCGCATCTTCGTGGTCGATCCGATCGACGGCACGGTGGCCTATATGAAACGGCGTCCGTGGTGGTGCGTGCCCATCGCCGTGGTCGAGGACGGCCAGGTCGTCGCCGCCGTCATCCATGCGCCCGAGGTGGAGGAAACCTATGTCGCCGTGCGCGGCGGCGGGGCGCGACGCAACGGGCGGCCCATCCAGGCCTCGGACGCCGACACGCTGGAAGACGCCTCGGTGCTGGGCGATGCGCGACTGATCGAAGCGCCGTATTTCGACGAGCCGTGGCCGCCGATGCGGTTCGAGAAAAGGAACGCCCTGGCCTACCGGATGGCGCTGGTCGCCGCCGGCGCCTTCGACGCCGCCCTGGCCCTGACGCCGAAATGGGATTGGGACGTCGCCGCCGGCTGGCTGATCGCCACCGAGGCGGGCGCCAAGGTCAGCGATCATCACGGTCGCCCCTGGGCCTTCAACCGGCCCGATCCCCGCCAGGCCAGCCTGGTGTGCGCCGCCCCGGCCATCCAGCCGATGATCGTGCAGCGGTGTAAAAACGTGCCGCTTTCGACCTAAGCCGGGGGCGAAAAAACCCCGCCGCACATTGATCCAAAGGGCGTGTCGGCCTATGCCGCGCGCAAAGCTCCCTCCCCAAGCCTTCCCCAAGCCTTCCAGGATCCGATCCATGACCGATCAGAACGTCCCCCCGCAACTTCTGCACATCGTGATCGGCGGCGAGCTGCGCCACCTGAACGAGCCGGTCTTCCGCGACGTGTCGCAGGTCGAGTTCGTCGGGGCCTTCGGCAGCTATGAAGAGGCCAAGAAGGCCTGGAAGGCGCGCGCCCAGGCCACGGTCGACAACGCCCATATGCGCTATTTCATCCTGCACGCGCACAAGCTGATCGATCCGCGCGGCGAAGGCGTCTGATCCTGCGACATCGGGGCGTGCGAACCCGCGCCCCGATCCCCGCGTTCTGCAGTGAAAGACGAGGACGACGGTGAACCTGGAACCCCAACAGATCTTTCAACTGGTCAGCCTGCTGGCCGTGCTGGCGCTGTTCAGCTTTTCGCTGCGCGGCCATATCAACTATGCGCGCTGGTTCCGCCGCTGGGAGGCCGACCGCAAGGCGCGCCGCGACGCCGAACTGGCCGCCGAAGCGCGCCAAAACGCGCAGGACGGCGACGCGCCCAAGACCGGCCCGTGGGGCTGAGGGCGCTTCATCACGTAGAATCGTCATTCCGGGGCTGAGCGCAGCGAAGAACCCGGAACCCAGGGGGACATTCTTGACGCCGAAGACGGTTGATGCAGAAACCGCATCCCTGGGTTCCGGGTTCGTCCTGCGGACGCCCCGGAATGACGGCGAAAGCCCCCCTACTCCCGCCGCAGCAGTTTGTCGGTCAGCAGCGTGCCCCACCAGCCGGCCTTGAACTCGGCCCGGATGGCCCTGGGGTCGTAGTCAGGGCTGTCGATCCAGTCGATGAAGCTGACGCCTTTCGGTTCGACCTCGTCGACGTATTTCTCCAGCGTATAGTCCAGCACCCCGGTCAGCCCCTCGCGCGAGTGAAGGTATTTCTTGGACAGCTGTTTCATGGCGACCGAGATCGGCTCGCCCAGATGGAAATGGCGATAGAAGACCGCCATCATGCCCGCCCGGTCCGCCCCGGACTTGCAGTGGATCAGAACCGGATACTGGATCGTCCTGAACAGGTCGCGGGCGCGGTGAATGCGGTCGCGCTGGGGCGGATCGCGCGAATCGAGCGGGGCGTCGATCAGGGTCAGGCCCAGCCGGTCGCACGCTTCCTTCTCCAGCCAGTAATAGCCCTCGTCGCGTTCGCCGCGCAGGTTGATCACCGTCTTGACGCCTTTCGATTTCCAGTAGGCGAGCTGGCGCGGCGACGGCTGGTTGGTGCGGACCAGATCCGGTCCCAGCCAGTGGGCGTTCGAAAAGGCCAGGCGCAGAAAGGCGTGGTCGGCCCAGAAATAATGCCAATGCGCCCGGAAACGGCCCATCGCGGTCGAAAGATCAAAGCGCGCCATGCCCGCCAGATAGCGATCCCGAAGCGTCCCGTCACGCCCACCGGGTCCAAACGCCTCGCTTGCGCGTTGAAGGGAGCGTTCAGCACGGGAGCCACGCCATGAAGACCTTGATCGCCGCCGTCGCCCTGAGCCTGTGCGCCAGTGCGGCCGTCGCCCAGGCGCCGGCTGCGCCGCCCGAAGACCCCGGCCTGGTCGCCTATCTGCGCCAGCGGGCGGCCGATGCGCTGGACACGACGCGCTATACCGCCGCCAACACCCCGGACGGCAAGACGACCCTGGTCTATCTGACCGGGCCGAACTGGTGCGGGTCAGGCGGGTGCCGCCTACTGGTGCTGGATCGCAGGGGCGCGACCTATCGATCCGTGGGCGAGATCGGCGTGGCCCGCGCGCCCATCCGCCTGTTGGAACGCCAGAGCCACGGCCGCCGCGATCTGGGGGTTCAGGTGGCGGGCGGCGGGATCGTGGACGGATACGAGGCCGCCGTGCCGTTCGACGGTCGCCGCTATGCCCGCAATCCCACAGTGGCGCCGTCGGTCAGGATCGAGGATGCGCCGGGCGAAACCCTGATCCGCGCCGACGAACAGGGCCGCCCGCTGGTTCCGGCGCCCGACAAGCCTTGACTTGAGGGGCGGGTCGGACGACCGAAGGCCGATGAGCGAGCCCGCCCCCTCCATGCCCCTGCGCGCCCTGCTGGCGCGGATCTGGCGTGACTATCTGAGCAGCCACAAGGGATCGCTGATCCTGTCGATCCTGTGCGCGGCGACGACGGGCCTGCTGACCGCCGCCCTGCTGAAACTGCTGGAGCCGGCGGTGAACGGCCTGTTCCTGGGGGGAGCCGCGCCCATCGAACTGTTCGGCCTGGTTCGTTTCCCGGCCGACAAGGCCATCGTCTGGATTCCCGTGGCCATACTGACGGTCGCGGTGGCGCGGACCCTGGCGGCCATCGGTCAGGCCGCGCTGGTCAACCGGCTGGGCCACACCATCGTCGGCGACATCCAGATTCGCCTGTTCGGCGCCATGATCCGCGCCGATCTGGCGCGCCTTCGCAGCCAGCATTCGGGGGGCTTCGTCTCTTCGGTGCTGTTCGACGCCAATCTGGTGCGCGAGGCCTTCACCTCGGGCGTGGTCAACTACACCCAGAACCTGCTGACCCTGATCGCGGTGCTGATCTACATGGGGTTCATCGACTGGCAGTTGACCATCGTCGTGCTGCTGGGTGTGCCGCTGGTGGCGCTGGTGCTGCGCCGGTTCGGACGCAAGACGCGCAAAGCCGCCGTGGGGGCCATGGCCGAGACGGAGAACCTGTCCACCGCCTTGATGGAGAACCTGGACGGGGTTCGCCTGATCAAGATCGAGAACCGCGAGGCCGCCGAACAGGATCGCGTCGCCGAGGTGATCGCGCGTCGCCAGCGCCACGTCATCAAGGGCGCCAACGCCCGCGCCTTCGCCGGGCCGTCCAGCGACCTGGTGGCCTATATCGTCGTCGCCGCCGTCATGGCCTATGCCGGATGGCGCGCGCAGTCGGGCGAGATGACGGTGGGCGGGTTCGCCGCCTTCATCGGAATGCTGCTGGCGGCCGGCCAGGCCCTGCGGCAGGTCACGAACCTGGCTACGGTGATGAGCGAGGGTTTCACCGCCGCCCGCCGTCTGTTCGCCGCCCTGGACATCCAGCCCGAGATCCGCGAGGCGACCGACGCCCTCGCCCTGGCGCCCGGCCCGGTCGCGGTGGCGCTGGAGCAGGTGTCGTTCGCCTATGCCGGAACCGACGCGCCGACGCTGGACAATGTTTCGCTGCGGGTCGCGCCGGGCGAGACGGTGGCCCTGGTCGGACCGTCGGGCGGCGGCAAGAGCACGATCCTGAGCCTGCTGCCGCGCTTCTACGACGTGACCGGGGGGGCGGTGACGATCAACGGCCAGGACGTGCGACGTCTGCGTATCGACGACCTGCGCGACCACATCGCCCTGGTGACGCAGGAACCGTTCCTGTTCGACGACACCATCGCCGCCAACATCGCCTATGGCCGGCCCGGCGCGACGCAAGCCCAGATCGAGGACGCCGCTCGCGCCGCCGCCGCCCACAACTTCGTCACGGCCCTGCCGCAGGGTTATGACACTCGCGCGGGCGAGGCGGGTCTGCGTCTGTCGGGCGGTCAGCGCCAGCGCATCGCCATCGCCCGCGCCTTTTTGAAGGACGCGCCCATCCTGTTGCTGGACGAGGCGACCAGCGCCCTGGACACCGAGAGCGAGGCCCTGGTGCAGGCGGCGCTGGAGCGGCTGATGCAGGGACGGGCCACCCTGATGATCGCCCACCGCCTGTCCACCGTCAGAAACGCCGACCGCATCTATGTGATCGAAGCCGGGCGCGTGGTGGAAGCAGGCCCGCACGAGGCCCTGGTCGCGCAGGGCGGCCTCTATGCCCGGCTGGCCAGACAGCAGTCGCTGGACGGCGCCGCGCCCAGCGTGGAGACGGTGGCGTGAGGCCGCTTCGCAATCCGGCGGTCCAGTCGGCCCTGGCCTGGATCCTGGCGAAGTGGATGCAGTTCTGTTTCGCCACCATCCGCTGGACCCATGTGAACCAGGAAGCCGCCGAGGCCGTCTGGGCGCAAGGGGGCGGCGTGCTGTGCGTCTTCTGGCATTCGCGCATCGGCCTGTCGCCGTCGTGCTGGCCGCTGGATCGGGCGCAGCCGGCCAAGGCCCTGATCTCCCTGTCGGCGGACGGGGAGTTCATCGCCAAGGCCGTGGCGCGCCAGGGGTTTCCCGCCGTGCGCGGATCCTCCGCCAACAAGGACAAGGCCGAGATGGCCAAGGGCGGATCGCAGGCGCTGCGTGACGGGTTGAAACAGTTGAAGGTCGGCGCCCTGGCCATCACCCCCGACGGCCCGCGCGGCCCGGCCAATGTGATGGCCGAGGGGCTGCCGCTGATGGCGAAACTGTCAAAGGCGCCGGTGCTGTTCATCGGGATGTCATGCAGTCCGGCGATCCGGCTGGACAGCTGGGACCGTGCGATCCTGCCGCTGCCGTTCGGCAAGGGCGCCATCGTCTGGGACCGCGCCGACTATCCCGCCGGGGCCGAGATCGCCGATGTGGTCGCCGACTGGACGCCGCGCCTGAACGCGGTGGAGGCGCGGGCCGACGCCATCACCGGCCTGAAGTCTTGAGGGCGCCGTCGTGACGCCTCTGCCGCTGATCGCCTATCGGCTGGCGACCCGCGCGCTGGAGCCGCTGGCCCCGCGCCTGCTGGATGCGCGCGCGCGGCGCGGCAAGGAAGACCCGGTGCGGGTCGACGAACGGATGGGGTTCGCCGGCGTGGCTCGGCCGGCAGGCGATCTGGTCTGGCTGCACGGCGTCAGCGTCGGCGAAAGCCTGTCGCTGCTGCCGGTCGTCGAGCGGTTCGTGAAGGCGCGGCCGGACCTGACGGTTCTGGTCACCTCGGGCACCGTGACCTCGGCCCAGATCCTGGCCCAGCGGTTGCCGGCGGGCGTGATCCACCAGTATGCGCCGGTCGACGCCCCCGGCGTGGCCACGCGGTTCCTGGACCATTGGCGCCCGTCCCTGGCGGTGTTCGTCGAGAGCGAACTGTGGCCCAATCTGCTGCTGGAGGCGCATCAGCGCGGGGTCAAACTGGCCCTGGTCAGCGCGCGCCTGACCGAAAAGACGGTCGAGGGCTGGGCGCGGTTTCCGGCCTCGGCGCGCGCGGTGACGGGTGCGTTCGACCTGGTCATGCCCCAGGACGCCGCCTCGGCCCAAAGGCTGCAGAGCATGGGGGCGCGGATCGATGGTCTGGTGAACCTGAAACTGTCGGGGGAGGCCCTGCCCCACGACCCCGCCGCCTTCAGTCGCCTGTCCGCCGCCATCGGCGATCGGCCGGTGATCGTGGCCGCCAGCACCCATGAGGGCGAGGAGATCGCCATCGTGCGCGCCCTGGCCGGCCTGGGCGACCGCATCTGCCTGATCCTGACGCCGCGCCACCCCGAACGGGGTCCGCATATCGCGCAAGGCCTGACGCGCGAGGGCTACGCCTTCGCCACCCGCTCGCGCGGCCAGACCATCGGGCCGGATACCGACATCTATCTGGCCGACACCTTGAACGAGATGGGCCTGTTTTTGCGGCTGGCCGATGTTGTGGTGATGGGCGGATCGTTCGCCCCGGCTCTGGGCCTGCCGCCGGTCGGCGGACACAATCCGCTGGAGCCGGCGCGGCTGGGCCGGCCGGCGATCACGGGGCCGGACGCCTCGAACTGGGCCCCGGTGACCGCCGCCCTGGCCGAAGCCGGGGGGCTGGCGCTGGTGCAGGGTCCGTCCGAACTGGCTGACGTCATCGAGCCGCTGCTGGCCGATCCGGCCGCGGCCAAGGCGATGGGCGAACGGGCGCGGCGCGCGGCGGCCGAGGCGGGCGGCGGCCTGGACCGATTGTGGGCCGCCCTGCAGCCGCTGACGCCCCCGCCTTTGCGAGCCCGCCGATGAAGCTGAACACGCCGCGCTGGTGGTATGTGCGCGACAGCAACCATGCGCGCATGACACGCACCGCGCTGAAGCCGCTGGGCTGGATCTGGGCGGGGGTGACCGCGCGCCGCATTGCGCGGGCCGCGCCGGTCGATCCTGGCTGCGCCGTCGTTTCCGTCGGCAATCTGACGGTCGGGGGATCGGGCAAGACGCCGGTGGCGCGCGAGACGCTGCGTCTGCTGCGGGCGGCGGGTCTGGACGCGCAAGGCCTGTCGCGGGGCTATGGCGGGCGGCTGGAAGGGCCGGTTCGAGTCGATCCGGCGGCGCACACCGCCGCCGACGTCGGCGACGAACCGCTGATGCTGGCGCAAGGATCGCCGGTCTGGATCGCGCGTGACCGGGTCGCAGGCGCGCAGGCGGCGGTGGCGGAGGGGGCGCAGGCCCTGGTGCTGGACGACGGGCATCAGAACCCGGCGCTGAAAAAGACGGTCAGCCTGATCGTCGTGGACGGAGAGACGCGCGGCGACGAATGGCCGTTCGGGGACGGTTCGGTCTTTCCCTCCGGTCCGATGCGCGAGCCGCTGAAGGCCGGGCTGGCGCGCGCCGATGCGGTGGTGGTCATGCTGCCGACCGATGTCGAGGGCGTCGATCCCGAACTGCTGGCCGTGTTCGGCGCCCTGCCCGTCTTCATCGCCCGTCTGACGCCCGAGGGTGCGCCGCCGTCGGGGCCGCAGGTCGGGTTCGCCGGCATCGCCAAGCCCTGGAAGGTCGAGCGGTCGTTGAAGGCGGCGGGGTGCGACCTGGCCGACTTCGTACCCTTCCCCGACCATGCGGCCTATAGCGACAAGGACATGAGGTTCCTGATCGACCGCGCCGCCGTCTATGACGCCGGCCTGGTCACCACCGAAAAGGACTGGGTGCGGCTGACGCCCGGCCAGCGCGCGCGCGTCACCGCCTGGCCGGTCGTCGCCCGGTTCGAGGACGAGGCGGCCTTCACCGCCTTTCTGAGCGACCGAATTCAGTCGGCGCGGTAGACCACGCCGGACTTCATTACGAACTTCATCCGCTCCAGTTCGGTCACATCCGTCAGCGGATCGCCCGCGACGGCGACGATGTCGGCGGGCATTCCGGGCGCGATCTTGCCGGCTTCGTTCGAAATCCGCAGATGTTCGGCGGCGCCGACGGTGGCCGCCTGGATGGCCTCAAGCGGGGTCAGACCGGCGCGGACCAAGAGCGCGAACTCCTGGGCGTTGTCGCCGTGGGCCGAGACGCCGCTGTCGGTGCCGAAGGCGATTCTGACCCCGCCCTCATGAGCGCGCCGGGCCATGTCCAGCATCTTGGGTCCGGCTTCCAGCGCCTTGGCCGTCTGGGCCGGGGTGAAGAAGTTGTTCGGTCCCGAGGCGATGCGGGCCACGAAATCGCCGGCCAGCAGGGTGGGCACCAGCCAGGCGCCGTTCTGTTTGAACAGGCGGATCGACTGATCGTCCAGATAGGTGCCGTGTTCGATGGAATCGCCGCCCGCCCGCAGGAAGGCGTTGATGCCGTCGACGCCGTGGGCGTGGGCGGTGACCTGGCGGCCCATCCGATGGGCGCTGCCGACGATGGCGGTCAGTTCGTCGTCGCTGAACTGCTGGTTCAGACCGGCGGCGGTATTGGACAGGACGCCGCCCGTCGCCGTGATCTTGATGATGTCGGCGCCCGCGCGAACCTGGGTGCGGACCGCGCGCATACAGTCTTCCGGCCCCGAACAGATGCTTTCGGACGACAGCAGGTGCATGACGTCCTCGCGATAGCCGTTGATGTCGCCGTGACCGCCGTGGATCGACACCGCCGAACCCGCCGCGATGATGCGCGGCCCCGGCACGTCGCCGTTCCTGACCGCGTTACGCAGGGCGAAGATGGCTTCGTTGCTGGCGCCCAGGTCCGCCACACTCGTGAAGCCAGCCATCAGGGTGCGGCGGGCGTAACGGGCGCCGACCATCGCCTGATCCGCATCGGACTGGGTGACGTTTTCCAAACGCGAATTGGGATTCTGCTGGCCCGTCAGATGGACGTGGCTGTCGATCAGTCCAGGCAGGACGAAGGCCTGTCGCAGGTCCACGATCTTGCCTTGCGAGGCGTCCCCCACAAAGCCGTCGCGCACTTCGACGACCTGGTTCCCTCTGATCACGAGAGTTTTATCGCGCTGCACAACGCCGTTCGACGGATCGGCCAGCAACCTTCCGGCCTGAACGAACGTTGTTGCAGATTCCGGTGAAACCCCAATGTCCGTGGGGCTTTGCTGCGCGTTTGCGCCCGCCGCCGACGCCATCAGCGCCGCCAGCGCCAGTGCGATCCGTTTCATTCGTCCCTCCGTGCGACGCCCACGCCGCAAAATCGCCCCACAAGGCTCAGGTTGCCTTGCCCGTATCGGTTTGAAACAAACACGGCTTCGGACCAACCGCAACGAGGGCGTCGCATGCGGCTATCGAGACGAGGGCTGATCCTGGGTGGGTCGGCGATGCTGGCCGGCTGCGCCAGCGCCAGCGCAACCCCGCCGCTGACCACGGCCCAGACCCTGACCCCCGTCGCGCCGCCGCAGGTCGGACTGCCGACCATCCAGACCGCGTCCTTGACTCCCCCGCCGCTGGACCCGCGCGGCCACGTCCGCAAGGAGTTGATGGAGCGCGCCATGACGGCGCTGGACACCCATCACCGCCATCTGCCGCTGCGCGACCGGATGTATCTGGTCGATTTCAAGAAATTCTCGGGTGAGGAGCGGTTGTACGAGGTCGATCTGGTCGGTGGCGAGGTCAAGGTTCTGCGGACCTGCCACGGTCGCGGCTCGGACCCCAGCCACAGCGGCTATGCCCAGCGGTTCTCCAACACCCCGGATTCCAATATGTCCTCGGTCGGCGCCTACGCCACGGCGGGCGCGAATTGGGGCCGTCAACAGGGGCCGAACGTGCTGCTGGACGGGCTGGAATATTCCAACGACCGGGCGCGCGAGCGAGCCATCATCATCCACGGCGCCGACTATGCCGACCCGGACTTCCTGGCGCGCGAGGGCAAGCTGGGCCGCAGCTACGGCTGTTTCTCGGTCGCCCATACCGACCTGCCCGGATTGCGCGAACGCATGGGCGAGGGCCGGCTGCTGTTCGCAGCGGCGTAAGGCCTATCGCTCGGGCCGTCGGGCGGAGTGGCGGATTGTGACGACCTCCACCCGATCAGGCAGGGTCGCGTACCGGATCAGGTAAGGCTTCACGAGGGTCAGTTCACGCGTTCCGTGGATTGCCGGTCGTCCTTTGTCAGCAAAATACGCGAGACTCTCGGCAGCCGCCTTCAATCGAATAAAGAAACGCGCCGCTGCGGCTGGATTGAAGTCGGCGATTTAGAGGCTGATGTCCTCAAGATCGCTCAGCGCCTGATCCGTCCAAACGACTAGCCGCATTTGGGCCTGGGCAGAGGGCTGGCCGTCGCCCAGGATTCGACCCAGCGCATGACGGCTTCATTGTCGACGACCCGTCCTGCTGCCGCATCCGCCAGACCTCGCAAGGTCGCCGCCTCGTCCGCCGCATCGTCGGGCGTCGAGAACAGGTCGTCATCGTCGTGATCGATTGCAGGATCAGCCATGGACCAAACCCTACCACACCCCGCCGATACGGTCAGCCCCGTTCCAGCGCGCGCCAGCCGATGTCGGAGCGGTTGAAGCCGCCGGGCCAGTCGATGGTCTTGATGGCGGCATAGGCGCGTTCGCGGGCCTGGGCGATGTCGTCGCCCTCGGCGCAGACGTTCAGGACGCGCCCGCCTGAGGCGCAGAGCTGGCCGTCGTCACGACGTTTGGTGCCGGCGTGGAAGACCTGGACGTGGGGGCCGAAATCCTGGTCGGCGCCGCGAATGATCGAGCCTTCCAGCGGGCTGTCGGGATAGCCCTTGGCCGCCATGACCACGCAGATCACCGTCTGCGGCTTGAACACCGGCGCCGGCAGGCCCGAGACGTCGCCACGCGCGCAGGCCAGCAAATAGGGCACGATGTCGCCGGCGAAACGCATCATCAGCACCTGGCATTCCGGGTCGCCGAAGCGGGCGTTGAACTCGACCACCTTGGGGCCTTCGTCGGTCGCCATCAGACCAGCGTAGAGGACGCCGCGATAGGGCGCGCCCTCGGCGGCCATCTGCTGGATGGTCGGCTGGACGATCAGGGCGTCGGCCTGCTGAACCAGTTCGGGCGTGAAGACGGGCGCGGGCGAATAGGCGCCCATGCCGCCGGTGTTGGGCCCCAGATCACCGTCGAAGGCGCGCTTGTGGTCCTGGGCGCCGCCGAACAGGAGGGCGCGTTGACCGTCGCACAGGGCGAACAGCGAGCCCTCCTCGCCGTCCATGAACTCCTCGATCACGACGCGGGCGCCGGCCGCACCGAAGCGCCCGCCCAGCATCCGTTCGATCTCGGCCTCGGCGTCGGGGCGGTCGGGGCTTATGGCCACGCCCTTGCCGGCGGCCAGGCCGTCGGCCTTGATGACATAGGGCGGCTTGAACACGTCCAGCGCCGCCTTGGCGGCCTTGACCGTATCATAGACGCCGTAGCCGGCGGTGGGGATGCCGTGCCGCTCCAGAAACGCCTTGGAGAAGGCCTTGGAGGTTTCCAGCTGGGCCGCCTTGGCCGTCGGGCCGAAACAGGGAATGCCCGCCGCCGCCAGACGGTCGGCCAGGCCGGCGGCGAGCGCGACCTCAGGACCGACCACGACCAGATCGGCGCGAATCTCGCGCGCCAGGGCCGCCAGACCCTCGGCGTCGTCGGCCTTGACCGGGCGCACTTCGCACAGCTTCTCGATCCCCGGGTTGCCGGGGGCGGCGACCAAGCGTTTGACCAGGGGCGACTGGACGATCTTCCAGGCCAGGGCGTGTTCGCGGCCGCCCGATCCGACGAGAAGAATGTTCATGAGATCGGGCAATGACCGCCCGTCGCCGGCCGGTCAAGCGCCCGTCGAACTCAAGTCGCGTTTCAGCGCGCCGGCGGCGTCCAAGCCGGCAGGGCCTGCAGCTGACCGGGCGTCAGATCCGTGACCAGATCCTTGTCGCCATTGCGGTCTATGGGGGCCACGTCGGCGACGGGGACCTGCACCTTGATGTCCCCCGGCCCCTCAAGCTCGATAACCAGATGGGTCAGGGCGCCCGAGGCGTCCAGCACCAGGGTTTCCACATCGCCCAGGTCGACATTGGCGCGAGAATACAAATCCGCATCCTCCAGTTGGTCGCGAGTCATGCCTAAGGCCAGGGCGGCGTTGGTCGCCGCGGCGTCGGCCTGGCGATCAGGCAGGGGTGCGGGCGCCACACCCGGCGCCGGGGCCTGAACCACGTCGTCGTCGCGGTCGGAACAGGCGGCGGCGGCTCCGGCCAGACACAGCAAGGCGGCGAGGGGGACGAAGCGGTTCATGCGAAGTTCCTTGAAAACATTCAGAGCAAGGCGAAGAGGACGTAGGCCCCCAGCCCCAACAGGGCGATGCCGCCGACGATCAGCCACGGGCTCATGGCGCCGCCCTTGCCCGCACGACGCATCAGGTCGCGCTCGTACGGGTCCTGGTCGGACGGGTCGGTATCTGGAGGATCGGCGGGCATGATGCTGCAACGGCACGACGGCCCCCCCGTTCCCGGACGGATCGACGCAGGTTGGAGCCTGATCGCTTAGATCTGGGGCCTGATTCACCGCATCGATGAACTCGCGAAGCGATTCCATCTCAACGGATCAGGCTCTAGAGTGGGCCGATGAGCGACGACTATGTGTTCGAAGGCCCGACCGAGGCCCCTGCCCCGCGCGACAACAATCCGCCGCTGTCGATCTCGGAGCTGTCGTTCGCGCTGAAACGCACGCTGGAGGATCGGTTCGGCCATGTGCGGCTGCGGGGTGAAATCTCGAAGGTCAATCGCCATGCCTCGGGCCACATCTATCTGACGCTGAAGGACGACAAGTCCGCCATCGACGGCGTGGTGTGGAAGGGGTCGGCGCGCGGTCTGGGCGTCCAGCCCGAGGCGGGGCTGGAGGTCATCGTCACCGGCAAGATCACCTCCTATCCCGCGCGGTCGTCCTATCAGATCGTGATCGAGAGCATGGAGGCGGCCGGGGCCGGCGCCTTGCTGGCCCAGTTGGAGCGGCTGAAGATCCGCCTGCGCGAGGAAGGCCTGTTCGAACCCGGCCGCAAGAAAGCCCTGCCGCAGTTTCCGCGCACCATCGGCGTGATCACCAGCCCGACCGGCGCCGTGATCCGCGACGTGCTGCACCGGATCGCCGAACGCTGGCCGTGCCGCGTCATCGTCTGGCCAGTGGTGGTTCAGGGCGAGGCGGCCAGCGGCCAGGTGGCCAACGCCATCCGCGGCTTCGATTCGCTGTCCGAAGGCGGCCCCGTTCCACGTCCCGACCTGCTGATCGTGGCGCGCGGGGGCGGGTCGGTCGAGGACCTGTGGTGCTTCAACGACGAGGGCCTGGCGCGCACGGTGGCGGTGGCGCGCATCCCCATCATCTCGGCCGTGGGGCACGAGACGGATACGACCCTGATCGACTTCGTGTCGGATCGCCGGGCGCCGACGCCCACAGGCGCGGCCGAGATGGCGACGCCGGTGCTGGCGGACCTGCGCTACGCCGTGGCGGACATGGATCGACGGATGGTTCAGGCGGGCGGGCGGCTGATCGAGGATCGACGCACCCGGCTGCGGGCCGTGGCGCGCGGCCTGCCTGCGCGACCGGAGGACCTGCTGGCCCTGGCGCAGCAGCGACTGGACCATGCCGCGAGCCGCCTGGGTTCGGGGCTGCAACGCAATGTCGCCCTGCACGAACGGCATCTGGCGGTGACGGGCGGCAAGCTGAGCCCCGCCCTGCTGCGGACCCGGATCGAGCGGGGCCAGGACCGGCTGCGCGGCGCCGGCGACCGGCTAAGCGCGGCGCTTCAGGCCGGTGTCGCACGCGGCGAGCGGCGGCTGTTGCAGATCTCGGCCCGTCTGTCGCCCGAGCCGCTGCACCGGCGGCTGGATCAGCGCGAGGCGCGGCTGACGGCGACGACGGCGCGGCTGGACGCCACCCTGCCCCGGCGGCTGGAGCGGGACAGCGACCGTCTGGCGGCCCTGTCGCGGGCGCTGGCGACCCTGGACCCCGGCCGGCCCAAGCCGGGCTTCGCCCGGGTGGAGGACGCGGACGGCGCCTGGATCACCTCCTCCAAGGCGCTTCGGGCCGGCCAGGCGGTTCGGCTGGTGTTCGGCGACGGGGCGCAACCGGCGACCATCGACGGCGGCGAACCCCGTCCGACCATTTCGCGTCCGACCCAGAGGCCCAAGCCGCCGACCGCCAATCAGGGCGACCTGTTCTGATGCGCCGTTTTCCGCTTCGCCCCGGCTCCGCTTCCTGCTAACCGCGCCGCATGAAGATCACCCGTCTCGCCGTCACCGCCTATGTGTTCGCCGCCCTGATCATCCTGCTGGATCAGGCGACCAAGGCCTGGATCATCAGCGGCCTGTCGCTGCAGGAGGTGGGGCGGATTCCGATCCTGCCGCCGATCCTGAACTTCAGCTGGGTCGAGAACACCGGCGTCAGCTTCGGCCTGTTCGGCGGGGGCGAGGCGCGCTGGGGTCTGGCGATCTTTTCGGTGATCGTGTCGGCGGGCCTGGCCTGGTGGGCGACCCAGTCGAACCGGCGCCTGTTGATCACCGCCATCGGCTTCGTCATGGGCGGCGCGCTCGGCAATGTGATCGACCGCATCCGTTTCGGCTATGTGGTGGACTTCATCGACTTCTCGGGAACCGGCGTCTTTCCCTGGGTTTTCAACGTCGCCGACAGCGCGATCACCATCGGCGTGATCCTGCTGATTCTGGACAGTCTGACGTCCGACAAACCCGCCAGGGCCTGACGCATCGGCGGCCGATCCGCGCGCGAGGTTGGCGCGGCCCCCGAAAAGTCGTAATCACCCCGTCTTCACTATGCCCACAACGCCCGCCCGGCGTTTCGTGCATCAGCCGACCAGAGCCTGAAACCATGCGTATCCGCAGCGTCGCCGTCCTGACCCTTGTCGCCTCCTCCGCCATGGCCGTCTCGGCGTGCGGCGGACTGAAGCAGGGCATCGGCCTGACCAAGGTGGTGCCGGACGAGTTCGTCACCGTCTCGACCGCCCCGCTCAGCATTCCGCCCGAATACGGCCTGCGTCCGCCCGCGCCCGGCCAACCGCGCCCGCAGGAACTGGCGCCCGAAAGCGCCGCGCGTCAGATCCTGCTGGGTCAGCGGCAGGCCGTCACCCGCACGGCGGGCGAACAGGTTCTGGTGGCCCAGGCCGGCGGCGAACAGGCCGACCCCCTGGCCCGCTACGTCGTCGACGACGAGTTCGGCGACCTGGCCCACAAGGACGAAAGCTTCGCCAACCGCCTGATGTTCTGGCGCAAGAACGACGCCGCGACACAGGCGCCGACCGTTCGCCAGACCGCCGAGGGTCAGAAGACCATCGACGCCGCCAGCGAGCACGAACGCCTTCAGGCGCTGACCGGCGGCCAGCAGGCCATCACCATCCAGCCGCGCCGCAGCGGCGGCTTCAAACTGCCCGGCCTGTAAGCGCCGCACGAGACGGACGCTTGCCACGGCGGCGTCCGTCCTTATTGTGAACGGACCTGATGGAGCCGTTCGCATGACCGAAACCCTGGATTACGCCGCCCTTTCGGGGGTCGAGCAGCTGCGCCTGGGCCTGTCTGGCGGACTGGTCGCCCCCATCGCCCGCACCGTCGGTTTCGACCTGACCGAGGTCGAGGAAGGCCGGGTGGTGTTCGAGGCGGTGCCCACGGCGGCCGTCTACAATCCCCTGGGCACGGTGCACGGCGGCTGGATCGCGACGGTGCTGGATTCGGCTTGCGGCTGCGTGGTCCATTCGACCCTGCGGCCGGGCCAGACCTATACGACGCTGGAGTTGAAGACCGTCTTCCACAAGGCGTTGAGCGCCGGCACGCCCGTTCGCGCCGAGGGCCGGATCGTCCAGGCCGGGCGCCGCGCCGCCTTCGCCGAGGCCGATCTGCGCGGGCTGGACGGGCGACTTTACGCCACCGCCACCTCGACCTGTCTGGTCATGGAGCGATAAGCCGGCGCCAAGCGTTTGCCGCGCCTCGCTTTAGCCGCTATCAGCGGCGAGCGTTCAACGGTCGGCCGCCGATCGTCGTGCGCCCCCTTTCGCTGTCGGAAAAATAAGCTGATGCGTCGCGTCCTCACCGCCCTGGCCGCCCTGTCGATTGCGGCCTCTGTCCTGCCCGTCGCCGCAGAGGCCCAGACTTCGCAACGTCAGCGCGACCGTGGGTCCAGCGGCCAGCAGCAAGCCTCGGGCGATGACGCCGCGCCGCGTCGCGCGCCCCGCATCGCCCCCTTGCGTCGCCGCGCCAACGCCGGCCCCTGCCCCTATGTGAAGATTCTGTACGACGCCGCCCGCTACGTCGAACTGGACGGCGGTCGCGCCGCCGTGGCCAACGTCGGCTATACCGGCGAGATCGAAGGCGTGTCTTCGGACTGCGACTACCGCGAGAACGACCCGATCCGCGTGGACATGAACGTGCTGTTCAACCTGGGGCGCGGCCCACAGGCAACCGGCGAGCAGCGCACCTATCGCTACTGGATCGCGGTGACCGAGCGGAACAACGCCATCCTGTCCAAGGAATATTTCGACCTGCCTGTGAACTTCGCCGGCCAGCGCACCGCCACGGCGACCGAAGAGCGCACCATCGTCATCCCCCGCGCCGAGGCCACCACCAGCGGCGGCAATTTCGAAATCCTGGTCGGTTTCGACGTGACGCCAGAGATGGCCGAGTTCAATCGTTCGGGCAGCCGGTTCCGCGTCAACGCCGGCACGACGCCGGCCGCACCCGCCCCGGCCGCTTCTGCCGCCGCACCGAGCGAATAAATGGCTGATCTGAAGACCGTCCTCAGCGAAGCGGTCGGCGCCGCCTTCGCCGCCGAAGGCGTGGATGCGGCCTTGGCCCGCGTCACGCCGTCCGACCGCCCCGACCTGGCCGATTTCCAGTCCAACGGCGCCCTGGCCGCCGCCAAGGCGCTGAAGGCCAATCCGCGCGAACTGGCGGGCAGGATCGCCGAACGGCTGAGCGTCGATCCGCGCTTTTCGTCGGTCGAGGTCGCCGGTCCCGGTTTCATCAATCTGAAGCTGGCTGACGCGACCCTGGCCGAGCGCGCCGAGGACGTTGCGGCGGACGCCGATCACGCGGGCGCGGCGGTCGTGGCCGATCCGCGCCAGGTCGTCATCGACTTCGGCGGGCCGAACGTGGCCAAGCCGATGCACGTCGGCCACCTGCGCAGCGCCATCATCGGCGAAAGCCTGAAGCGGCTGTTCCGTTTCCGCGGCGATCACGTCACCGGCGACGCCCACTTCGGCGACTGGGGCTTCCAGATGGGGCTGCTGATCACCGCCTGCGGCGACGAAGGCATCGCGGACGCCTTCATGGTCGAGGGGGACGGTCCCTTCCCCGCCGAGACGCCCGTCACCCTGGCCGACCTGGACCGCCTCTATCCGCTGGCGGCGGGCAAGGCCAAGGAAGACCCCGCCTTCCGCGACCGCGCCCGCAAGGCGACGGCGGAGCTGCAGAACGGCCGCCCCGGCTACCGCGCCCTGTGGTCGCATTTCGTCGCCGTCAGCCGAGAGGCGCTGAAGCGCGAATACGGCGATCTGTCGGTCGATTTCGACCTGTGGAACGGCGAGAGCGACGCTGATTCCCTGATGCCGGAAATGCTGGCGCACCTGAAGGCGACCGGCCTGCTGGTCGCGGACGACGGCGCCCAAGTGGTCCACGTCGCCCGGCCCGGCGAGACGCGCAAGAAGAAGCTGGCCGACGGCTCGGTGATCGAGGCGCCCTCGCCCCCGCCCCTGCTGGTCGTCAGTTCGGAAGGCTCGGCCATGTACGGCACGACCGACCTGGCCACCATACTGGATCGCAAGAAGAGCCTGTCGCCCGACCTGATCCTGTACGTCGTCGACGAACGTCAGGCCGAGCATTTCGAACAGGTGTTCCGCGCCGCCTATCTGGCCGGCTATGCGCCCGAAAAGTCGCTGGAGCACCTGGGCTTCGGCACGATGAACGGCCAAGACGGCAAGCCGTTCAAGACCCGCGCGGGCGGGGTGCTGAAGCTGCGCGACCTGATCGATCAGGCGACGGAAAAGGCGCGCGAACGCCTGCACGAGGCCAAGCTGGGCGACGACCTGTCGCCCGAAGAATTCGAGGCCATCGCGCACAAGGTGGCCATCGCCGCCCTGAAGTTCGCCGACCTGTCGAACGCGCGCACGACCAGCTACGTCTTCGACCTCGACCGCTTCATGAGCTTCGAGGGCAAGACCGGACCGTATCTGCTGTACCAGTCGGTGCGGATCAAATCCTTGCTGCGCAAAGGCGCCGAACAGGGCCTCGCGCCCGGCCCCATCGTCATCGCCGAATCGGCCGAACGCGACCTGGCCCTGACGCTGGACGCCTTCAGCACTGCCGTGTCCGACGCCTACGACAAGCGGATGCCGCATCTGGTGGCCGAGCACGCCTATCGCGTGGCCCAGTCGTTCTCGAAGTTCTACGCCGCCTGCCCCGTGCTGGTCGCACCGGACGAGGCGACCAAACGCTCACGCCTGGCCCTGTCGGCCGCCGCCCTGCGCCAGCTTGAAATCGCGCTGAACCTGCTGGGCATCGACACGCCGGAGCGGATGTAGGTTAGACTGGGCGATGTCCTCCCGGAGATCGCCCATGTCGCTCGACACCTATATCGCTGGCCTGCCCAAGGCCGAACTGCACCTGCATATCGAGGGCAGTCTGGAACCCGAACTGATGTTCGAACTGGCGCAGCGGAACGGCGTGTCCATTCCGTATGACAGCGTCGAGGCGGTGCGGGCGGCCTATGATTTTTCGAACCTTCAGGATTTCCTCGACATCTATTACGCGGGCGCGGCCGTGCTGCTGACGCGGCAGGATTTCGAGGATCTGGCCTTCGCCTATTTCCAGCGGGCGGCGGCCGACAATGTGCGCCATGCCGAAATCTTCTTCGATCCCCAGACCCACACGGATCGCGGCGTGCCGTTCGGCGTGGTGGTCGAGGGGCTGATCGCGGGCATGGACCGGGCGAAGGCGGCACTGGACGTCTCGAGCGGCCTGATCCTCAGCTTCCTGCGCCACCTGACCGAGGCGGAGGCCTTCGCCACGCTGGAAATGGCCAAGCCCTATCTGCATCATTTCGTCGGGGTGGGGCTGGATTCGTCGGAGGTCGGCCATCCGCCGTCCAAGTTCCAGCGCGTCTTCGCCGCCGCCCGCGACCTGGGCCTGAAACTGTGCGCCCATGCCGGCGAGGAAGGCCCGCCCGCCTATGTGCATGAGGCGCTGGACCTGTTGCACATCGACCGGATGGACCACGGCAATCGCTCGATGGAGGACGAGGCCCTGGTCGAGCGGCTGGCGCGCGAACAGATGACCCTGACCGTCTGCCCGCTGTCGAACCTGAAACTGTGCGTCGTCGACGACCTGAAGGACCACCCCGTGCCGGAGATGCTGCGCCGGGGCCTGCACGTTACCCTGAACTCGGACGATCCGTCCTATTTCGGCGGTTATGTGAACGACAACTACAGCCGACTGGCCGCGGCCGTGGGCCTGACGCGCGAACAGGTGACGCAGATGGCCAGGAACAGTTTCGAGGGGTCATTCCTGCCCCAAGATCACAAGGCCGCCTTCTTGGCGGAGGTCGAGGCTTACGCGGCGCTCTGACGACTTTCGACTCCGAAATGTTCCTGGTATGTTCCACACATGGAACGGATAGGGACACAGCCGGAAGACGAGGCCAACCTGCGCTGGCTGTTCGTCGATCTGAACGCCTTCTTCGCCAGCGTCGAACAGCAGATGAACCCGGAGTGGCGGGGCAGGCCCGTCATCGTCCGGCCCGCCGAGAGCGAATACACCGGGGCCATCGCCGCCAGCTATGAGAGCAAGGCCTGGGGCGTGCACACCGGGATGCGGGTCTCGGAGGCGCGCAGACTGTGTCCCGGCCTGATCGTCGCCGAGGCGCGGCCCGACCTCTATGTCGCGGTCCACAAGCAGATCATGGCCGAGATCGACCGCCATATTCCGGTGTGGAAGATCGGCTCCATCGACGAATGTTCGTGCGAACTGATCGGCCCGGAGCGGCGCGAGGCGAACGCCGTCGCCCTGGCGCGGCGCATTCAGGCGGGTATCCTGAACAATGTGGGCGACTGCCTTCGGTCGTCCATCGGACTGGCGCCGTCACGGTTCCTGGCCAAGACCGCCTGCGGGATGCAGAAGCCGGCCGGGCTGACGATCCTGAGGGCGAACGAACTGCCCGGGCCGTTGCTGGATCTGCCGCTGTCGAAATATCCGGGCGTCGGATCGCGGATGCAGGTGCGGCTGGCGGCGGCGGGCGTCACGGACACCGCCGGGCTGTGGGCCATGAGCGCGAAACAGGCGCGCGCGGTCTGGAACAGTATAGAGGGCGAGCGCATCTGGCGCGGCCTGCACGGTCTGGATAGCGAACCGACGCCGGAAAAACCGCCCGCCTCCATCAGCCACAGCCACGTCCTGGCCCAGGCGATGCGGACGCCGGACAAGGCGCGGGCCGTGGCGCGGCGGCTGGTGGTCAAGTGCGGGGCGCGGTTGCGGCGGATGGGGCTGACCGGGGCCAGCCTGACCCTGCACCTGGACATGGGGCCGAGGGACACGCCCAGAAGCGGCCGACGCGGCTGGGAGACGGCGGCCCTCAGCTGCGCCCTGGCGCCGACACAGGACACCTTCGCCCTTCTGACCGCGCTGGACGGTCTGTGGCGCAAGGTCGAGCCGGAGCTTGAAGCCGGGCGGTTGAGCTATGTCGGGGTCGGAGTCCACGGGCTGAAATCCCGCGACGCCTTCGAGACGGACCTGTTCGCCGCCGGCCCGGACCAGGACGGCCAGGCGCCGTCGTTGCGCCTGTCTCAGGCTCTGGACGCGCTGAACCGTCGCTTTGGCAAGGACACGGTCAGCATCGGCCCCAAGGCGGGCCTGCCCGAGTTCATCGGCGCCAAGATCGCCTTCACCCGCATCCCGGAGGCGGAGGATTTCTGGGAGTGAGGCAGGTCAGCTTAGGCCAGCAGCGTCGCCGCCTCGATCTGGGTCACGCCCAGCGCGCGAAAGCTGTCGTGGGCCGCCGCGGCCGTTTCCGGCGCGATCGCCCGGCTGGCGTCGCTGATGACGACCGCCTCGAACCCCTCGCGCACCGCGTCCTCGGCCGTGAAGCGCACGCAATAGTCCAGGGCCAGACCCGCCAGAAAGACGCGCGTGACGCCCAACGCCCGCAACAGGCCCGCAAGCCCGGTCGGCGTGTGGTGATCGTTCTCGAAGAAGCCGGAATAGCTGTCGACCGCCGGATTGTAACCCTTGCGGATCACGGCCAGCGCCCGGTTCACCGCCGGCATGACATCGGGATGGAAATCGGCCCCGGTCGAGCCTTGAAGGCAATGATCGGGCCACAGCATCTGCGGTCCGTAAGCGACCTCGATCTGAGTGAAGGCCTGGGCGCCGGGGTGGTTGGAGGCGAAACTGATCTGGTCCGGCGTGTGCCAGTCCTGGGTCGCGACCACCCGGTCGAACCGCTGCGCCAGCCGTACGATCAGCGGCATGATCTCCGCCCCGCCCTGAACCGCCAGGGCGCCGCCCTCGCAGAAATCGTTCTGCGGGTCGATGACCAGAAGCGCGTCCGTGGGCCGGATGTCCATCAGGCGGCGGCCAGGGCGTCGATCTCGTTGGCCGAGCCGAGGGCGACGGGAATACGCTGGTGCAACTGCTGCGGCTGGACATCCAGAATGGGCTGAACACCGTCGGTCGTCGCCTTGCCGCCCGCCTGTTCGACCAGAAGCGCCATCGGATTGCCCTCGTACATCAGGCGCAGCTTGCCCGGCTTGTTCGGCTCGCGCCGATCCCACGGATAGATGAACACCCCCCCGCGCATCAGAATGCGGTGCACGTCCGCCACCATGGCCGCGACCCAGCGCATATTGAAGTTCTTGCCGCGAGGACCATCGGCCCCTTTCAACAAACCGTCGACGTAGCGCTGGACGGTTTCGTCCCAGTGACGCTGGTTCGAGACGTTGATCGCGAACTCCTTCGTGTCGGGCGAAACGGCGATGGCGTCGTGGGTCAGGAACCACTGGCCGTCCTGCGCCAGGGTGAAGCCCTTGACCCCCGTTCCCGTCGTCAGCACCAGCATCGTCTGGGGTCCATAGACGGCATAGATGGCGGCGACCTGCTGGCGGCCCGGTTGCAGGAAATCGGCCTCGACAGGGGTGGGCGACGGCGACTTCAGCACCGAGACGATGGTGCCGACCGGCGCATTGATGTCGATGTTGGACGAGCCGTCCAGCGGATCGAACAGGGCCAGATATTCGCCGGCCGCATTGGCCGCGATCTCGGCCGTATCCTTTTCCTCGGAGGCGACACCGGCGATGGCGGGACAGGCCAGCAGCGCCTGGGTCAACATATCGTCGGTCATGACGTCCAGCTTCTTCTGCTCTTCGTCCTGGACGTTGATCTGACCCGAGGCGCCCAGGGCGCCGACCAGGGCGCCGCCCGCCACGACCCGGCTGATCTCGGCGCAGGTCGCGGCGACGACGGTCAGGACGGATTTCAGCCCCTCGGGCGCGTCCAGGGCGGCGATATGGGCGTCCAGGCTGGGGCGGGTCATGCAGGCGGTCCGGTGTGGCTATGGCGTCGCCCGTTCTTGGCGGCCGATGCGTCCGAGAGCAAGCACAGACGAAAACGCCCCGGCGAAGACCGGGGCGTTTCCATTTGATCGCGGCTGCGGATCAGATCGGCAGAATGGCCGTGCCTAAGGCGCGTTTCAGCTCGTGGGCGGCGAAGGTCTGGGCCACGGCCGCGTCGGGGATCACGGCCGCCATGCCGAAGAACTCGTGCGTCGAGCCGTGGAAGGTCTTGTGGCGCACGTCCACGCCCGCCTGCTCCAACTTTTCGGCCAGCCGTTCACCCTCCGAACGCAGCGGGTCGATCTCGGCGCAGATGACCGTGGACGACGGAAGGCCGCTGAGGTCGGCCTTCTCCACGATGTTGATGCGCGGATCCTGAGCGTCGGCGGCGTTGGCGAAGATGTGCTTTACGAACCACTTCATCATCGGCTTGTTCAGCGGCTTGGCGTCGGCGTTCTCGACGTAGGACTCGTTGTCCATGTCCACCCCGGCGACCGGATAGACCAGCACCTGATGCACCGGCAGGGTCACGCCCGCGTCGCGCGCCATCATCGAAACGCCGATGGCCAGATTGCCGCCCGCGCTCTCGCCCATCACCGCCACCTTCTGCGGGTCGCCGTTGAAGCTGTGGGCGTTGTCCAGCACCCAGCGATAGGCCGCCAGGGCGTCGTCGTGGGCGGCCGGGAAATGATGCTCTGGCGCCTGGCGATAATGCACCGAAACCACGATGGCGTCGGCCATCTTGGACACGCCGCGCGGACCGCCGTCATAGACGTCCAGATCGGCGATCACGAAGCCGCCGCCGTGGAAATAGACCACGACGGGATGCAGCTTGTCCTCGGAATGGTCATGCGGCTTGTAGATGCGGGCCTGGATCGGGCCGGCGGCGCCGGGAATGGTGATGTCGGTCGTCTTGACGCCCATGTCGTCGCTCGGATCCTTGCCGGCCTTTTTCAGCAGGGATTTGACGGCGTCGGTCGGCGTCGGCTGCTGGCGCGCCTCGGCCGGCGACAGCGTCTCGATGGGCTTTCCGCCCAGACCGGCCAGTTCATCCAGCACCTTCTGCATGGGGCCGTCGGCCTTGGCCGGGCCGGTGCGCGGCGTGTCGTTATCGCCGAATAGCTTGTCTATAATGGACATTTTGGTTTTCCTTGGGGTGTGATCGGGGTGTTGAGACGACAACCCGCCCCGGCCGCCCTTGTTCCGCCGCCGCTTGACAGGGCGCCGGAGTCGATGCCTTAGGTCGAACGCTCTCGCGGGAGAGATCGGGGTCTGGAAACGGGCCCCGACGCCGAAGGCGCAACCGCCCCGGAAACGCTCAGGCAAACGGACCGCGACAGCATACGGACGCTGGAAAGCCGCCCCCTTCACCGGGTTCATGGGCGCGCCGACGGAGCAAGGCGGTCAGGCCCGCCGGAATCTCTCAGGCTTCAGGACAGCGGGGGCGCGAGAACGGCGGAGCTCCGCCACAAGACGCGACCGTGAAAGCCTGAACCATGACCGACCAGACCCAAGATCAAGTCCTGAAGACCACGCCGCTGAACGCCGCGCATCGCGCTCTGGGCGCGCGCATGGTGGGCTTCGGCGGCTATGACATGCCGGTTCAGTATGAGGGCGTCCTGGCCGAGCACCGCTGGACCCGCGAACACGCCGGCCTGTTCGACGTGTCGCACATGGGTCAGTGCAAGATCACCGGCGCCGACGCCACCGCCCAGTTCGAACGGTTCGTGCCCGGCGACTATGAAATCCTCAAGGCCGGCAAGCAGAAATATTCGCTGCTGCTGAACGCCCAGGGCGGGATCATCGACGACCTGATGGCCGGCCGCCCCGACCACGACGGCCTGTTCGTCGTCGTCAACGCCGGCAACAAGGACGAGGACTTCGCCTTCTGGGACGCGAACCTTGAGGGCGACGCCAAGCTGACGGTTCTGGACCGCGCCCTGATCGCCATCCAGGGACCGGAAGCCGCCGAGGTGATGGCCGCCCACGATCCGGTCCTGGCCGAGTTCGGCTTCATGGACTGCGCCCGGCTGATGCTGTTCGGCGCCGACTGCTACGTCTCGCGCTCGGGCTACACCGGCGAGGACGGCTATGAGATTTCGGTCCCCGCCGACCAGGCCGAACGCATCTGGAACACCATCCTGGAAGACGCCCGCGTCAAGCCGATCGGCCTGGGCGCCCGCGACAGCTTGCGTCTGGAAGCCGGTCTGCCGCTGCACGGCCACGACATCGACCCGACCACATCGCCGGTCGAAGGCGCACTGACCTTCGCCCTGTCCAAGTCGAGGAAGGAACGCGCGGACTTCAACGGCGCCGACCGCATCCTGCATGAACTGGCCGAAGCCCCCTCGCGCGTCCGCGTCGGCCTGATCGTCAAGGAAGGCGCCCCGGCCCGCGAAGGCGCCGAGATCGCCGACGCCGACGGCAACGTCATCGGCAAGGTCACCTCGGGCGGTCCCTCCCCGACCCTGGGCAAGAACATCGCCATGGGCTTCGTGCCCCCGGCCTTCGCCGCATTGGGAACCGAGTTGAAGGTCATCGTGCGCGGCAAGACCGCCGCCGCCGAGGTCGTCGCCATGCCCTTCGTGCCGCAACGTTATTACCGCAAGCCGAAGGCGTAACATTCACCCCGTCACCCTCGTCCCTCGGATCAAGTCCGAGGACGCGAGGGCCGGGCGATCAACCGCTCGTGCGAAGACATCGACGCACGGACCGCACAACATCCGATCCTCTGGTCAAGCCCGAGGATGACGGGACAGGAGAGAAGACATGAAGTTCACCAAGGATCACGAGTGGGTCAGCCTGGACGGCGACATCGCCACCGTCGGCATCTCCAAACACGCCGCCGACGCCCTGGGCGACGTGGTGTTCGTCGAAGTGCCTGAGGTCGGCAAGACCGTCTCCAAGGGCGACAGCTTCGCCGTGGTCGAAAGCGTCAAGGCCGCCTCGGACGTCTACGCCCCCGTCTCGGGCGAGGTGATCGAGGCCAACGACGCCCTGTCGACCGCCCCGGAAACCGTCAATTCGGCCGCCGAAGCCGATGGCTGGTTCGCCAAGATCAAGGTGTCGGACGCCTCGGAACTGGACGCCCTGATGGACCAGGCCGCCTACGACGCCTTCCTCGCCACCCTCTGATTTCCCCTTCCGCTCATCCCCGCGAAAGCGGGGACCCAGGTCTTTCGCGAGAACGGCACTGGGATCGGCGGAAACTCCTCCGGCCACATCGGTCGCCCAAAGCACTAGGTCCCCGCTTTCGCGGGGATGAGCGGATTAGAAAATGCGTTACCTCCCCCTGACGCCCGACGACCGCACGGCGATGCTCGCCGCCATCGGCGCGAAATCGATCGACGACCTGTTCGTGGACGTGCCCGAAGGCGCCCGTCTGGACGGCCCCGTCGATCTGCCCCGCGTAGCGGGCGAGCTGGAGGTCGAACGCGCCCTGTCCGCCATGGCCGCCAAGAACGCGACGGCCGGCGCCGTGCCCTTCTTCTGCGGCGCAGGGGCCTACAAGCATCACGTTCCGGCGACGGTGGATCACGTGATCCAGCGGTCGGAGTTCCTGACCAGCTACACCCCCTACCAGCCGGAAATCGCGCAGGGCACGCTGCAGTATCTGTACGAGTTCCAGACCCAGGTCGCGAACCTGACGGGGATGCCGGTCGCCAACGCCAGCCTCTATGACGGTTCGACCGCCATGGCCGAGGGCGTTCTGATGGCGACCCGCGTGACCCGTCGCAACAAGGCGATCATCTCGGGCGGCGTCCACCCTCACTATGTCCGGGCGACCGAGACCGTGGTCCACGCCGTCGGCGTCGAGACCCAGGCCCTGCCCGCCGCCGTCGACGCCGAGGCCGCCGTCATCGACCAGATCGGTCCCGACACGGCCTGCGTCGTCGTCCAGACCCCGAACGTCTTCGGCACCGCCACCGACGTGACGAAGATCGCCGAGGCCGCCCACGCCGCCGGCGCCCTGCTGATCGTCGTGGTGACGGAGGCCGTGTCGATGGGCCTGCTGAAGTCGCCCGGCGAAATGGGCGCCGACATCGTCGCGGCCGAAGGCCAGTCGATCGGCAACGCCCTGAACTTCGGTGGTCCCTATGTCGGCCTGTTCGCCACGCGCGAGAAGCTGATCCGCCAGATGCCCGGCCGCCTGACCGGCGAAACCGTGGACGCCGACGGCGAGCGCGGTTTCGTCCTGACCCTGTCGACCCGCGAGCAGCACATCCGCCGCGACAAGGCCACGTCGAACATCTGCACCAATTCCGGCCTCTGCACCCTGGCCTTCACCATCCACATGAGCCTGCTGGGCGAGACGGGCCTGCGCAAGCTCGCCCTGCTGAACCACGAGAAGGCTGTGGCCACCCGCGACGCCCTGGCCGTCATTCCGGGCGTCGAGGTCCTGACCCCGCGCTTCTTCAACGAGTTCGCGATCCGGCTGCCGAAGGGCAAGACCGCCGCCGAGGTGGTCGACACCCTGGCCGGCCATCACATCCTGGCTGGCGTGCCCTATAGCCGCCTAGCCCCCGACGCCGGCATGGACGATGTCCTGCTGGTCGCCGCGACCGAGACGACGCTGGATGCTGACATCCAGATCCTCGCCAAGTCGCTCTCCAAAGTCCTCGGCGCGTAAGGGATAACGACCATGAGCAACATGAACACCGTCGGCCGCCCGACCGCCCCGAACCAGGTCGCCGCCAAGCCCGCCACCCTGACCGGCGGCCGCGGTCTGCTGCAGAATGAAGCCCTGATCTTCGAGGGCGAGGGCTGGGGCAAGACCGGCGTCGACCTGCCGGAACCCAGGACCGACGGGTCCGACCTGGGCGATCTGTTCCGCAAGGATCCGATTGGCCTGCCCGGCCTGTCCGAGCCGGAAGCCATGCGCCACTATGTGCGCCTGAGCCAAAAGAACCACGCCATCGACCTGGCCATCTATCCGCTGGGCTCGTGCACGATGAAGCACAACCCGCGCCTGAACGAGAAGATGGCGCGCCTGCCGGGCTTCTCCGACATCCACCCGCTGCAGCCGCAATCGACGATTCAGGGTGCGCTGGAGCTGATGGACACGCTGGCCCACTGGCTGAAGACCCTGACGGGAATGCCCGCCGTCGCCCTATCGCCCAAGGCGGGCGCGCACGGCGAACTGTGCGGCCTGATGGCCATCCGCGCCGCTCACGAGGCCTCGGGCCAGCATGAGAAGCGCCGCAAAGTTCTGGTCCCGACCAGCGCCCACGGCACCAACCCGGCCACCGCCGCCTTCGTCGGCTATTCGGTCGTCGAGGTCGCCCAGACCGAAGACGGCCGCGTGGACGTCGCCGATCTGGCCGCCAAGCTGGGTGACGACGTCGCCGCCATCATGGTGACCAACCCCAACACCTGCGGCCTGTTCGAGCGCGACATCCTGGAGATCAGCCGCCTGACGCACGAGGCCGGCGCCTATTTCTACTGCGACGGCGCCAACTTCAACGCCATCGTCGGGCGGGTTCGTCCCGGCGATCTGGGCGTCGACGCCATGCACATCAACCTGCACAAGACCTTCTCGACGCCGCACGGCGGCGGCGGTCCGGGCGCCGGTCCGGTGGTGCTGTCCGAAGCCCTGGCGCCCTTCGCTCCCGCGCCTTGGGTTGTCCACGACCAGCACGGCTACAAACTGGTCGAGCGCGAGGAAGACGAGGCGGCGCAAGCCTTCGGACGCCTTTGCGCCTTCCAGGGCCAGATGGGGATGTATGTCCGCGCCCTGTCCTACATGATGTCGCACGGTTCGGACGGCCTGCGTCAGGTCGCCGAGGACGCGGTGCTGAACGCCAACTACATCAAGGCCCGCCTGTCAGACCTGATGAGCGCCGCCTTCCCCGACGGCCCCTGCATGCACGAGGCCCTGTTCGACGACGAATGGCTGAAGGGCACGGACATCACCACGCTCGACTTCGCCAAGGCGATGATCGACGAGGGCTTCCACCCGATGACCATGTATTTCCCGCTGGTCGTCCACGGCGCCATGCTGATCGAGCCGACGGAGACGGAGTCCAAGGCTGAACTGGACCGCTTCATCCACGCCATGCGCCTGTTGGCCGAGGCGGCGAAAGCCGGCGATGTCGACCGCTTCAAGGGCGCGCCCTTCCACGCGCCGCTGAAACGCCTGGACGAAACCCGCGCCGCCCGCTCGCCGGTCCTGCGCTGGTCGGCGCCTGAAGGCTCGAACCAGGCGGCGTAAAGCTCAAGTCGCCCCTTCCTGCGGGAGGGGGCTGACGCGGCCTCGATCACGCACTAGGTCATGCCCATGACCTGGAACACGAACGACATCCCTGACCTCTCCTGCAAACGGGCCGTCGTCACCGGCGCGACCGGCGGTCTGGGGCTTGAGACGGCCGTGGTGCTGGCCGGCAAGGGCGCCGAGGTCGTGCTGGCCGCGCGCAATCCGCAGAAAGGCGCCGAGGCCGAACGGCTGATCCGCGCCCGCCATCCAAATGCGACCGTGCGGTTCGACCTGCTGGATTTGGGCGCCCTGTCCTCGGTTCAGGCCTTCGCCGAGCGGCATCTGGCCGACAGCCGCCCCATCGACATCCTGATCGACAATGCCGGGATCATGGCCCTGCCGACGCGCCAGACGACGGTGGATGGGTTCGAGATGCAGTTCGGGACCAACTACCTGTCCCACTTCGCCTTGGTCGGCCGCCTGCTGCCCCTGCTGACCGCTGCGAAAGCCCGCGTGGTTCAGCTTTCCAGCGTCGCCCACCGCGGGGGCCGCATCCATCTGGACAACCTGAACTATCAGACCGGCTACAGTCCCTGGAGCGTCTATCAGCAGTCGAAACTGGCCATGCTGATGTTCGCCATCGAACTTCAGCGTCGCAGCGACGACCACGGCTGGGGCCTGACCAGCGTCGCGGCCCATCCCGGCTTCGCCCGCACCGATCTGATCGCCAACGGCCATGGGGGCAAGCCCGGCCTTTTCGCGCGCGGCGCGCGCCTGCTGGAGACGGTGTTCAGCCATTCGGCGGCGAACGGCGCCCTGCCGATCCTGCTGGCGGCGGCGGCCCCGAACGTCACGCCCGGCGGCTATTACGGGCCTCAGGGCTTTCAGGAAATGAAGGGGTCGCCCGGCGTCGCCGCCATCCGGTCCCAGGCCCGCGACGCCTACGTCGCCCGCCAGCTCTGGGCCCGATCCGAACAGTTGACCGGCGTCCGCTACGGCTGATCCGTGTCGGGGCAGTCACACAGGCCCGGCTCAGTTCGAACATGACCAAAGCGTCATTCGCCGGACACCGATCCGCCATCGACACAGGGTGTTAAGGGGCGTTGTGGCGTCGTCGTCACGGTCGCCCTTTCCTTTCCCGACGAGGGATCGGGCGGCCGGGGCGTTCGTTGTCATCTGCGTCTCCTCTCCCCATCTGGCGTATCCGTGACCTTCCTGCCCGCCCTCTTCGTCCCGCCGACCAAGCCGCGCAGCCGCACGCTGCGGGTCGTCAAACGCTGGGCGCTGATGATCGGCGGCCTGTTCGTGGTGCTGCTGGGCATATTGATCGCGCCCCTGCCCGGTCCTGGCGGCATCCCGGTGATCGCCGTGGGTCTGATGCTGATCCTGAAAAGCTCGTTCTGGGCCAAGCGTCAGTTCATCCGCGCCCAGTACGCCCGACCCAAATGGATTTACCCGTTCCGACGCCTGATGCGAAAGAAGCCCGAGTTCGCGCCGGTTTTCTGGCAACAGGCGTTGCGGGCCGAAAAGGTCGTGGTCAAACGGTCGGGGCGTCGCCTCTCGCGCGGCCGCAAACAGATTCGGCGTTATTTCCGTAAATTGGTCCGCTAGTTAGCGCCTATCTCGCGGTTGCGTTGCTGCAACCGCTAACCACAGGATCGTGAACCCCGCCTCCCGCCGTCAGGCGTATTCTGCCTGCGCGTTATCAGAGAACCACTCAAGGCGTTGGGAGGCGCTACGGTCATGATGTCACGCGTACAAAAGGGTCTGGTCGCCGGTGTTGCGGCGACGCTGGCCGCCTCACTGCTCGAAATACCCAATATGTTCCTGAACTGGTTCGATCCGTTTCAGGGGGTCATCGCCTCGATGATCGGAATGCCCGGCAATCTGGCTGTCGGCTGGACCATTCACCTGATCAGCGGGATCTTCATCCTGGGGCCGTTATTCGCGGTCCTGTGCCCACGCCTGCCGACAGACACCCCGGAAACCAAGGGCATCGTCTTCGCCGTCGGCGCCTGGGTGATCATGATGGCCGCCATCGTGATGTTCGGAAACTATCGCACCTTCACCGCCGGCGCCGGCTTCGGCACCATCGCCTGGCTGTTGATCACCCATGCGGTGTTCGGCATCGTGCTGGGCAATGTCTACGCTCGGCTGGTGGCGCGTGAAAAGCGGATGGGCGCGACCTTCATGGGCGGCGCGCACGCCCACTGAGTTCGTCCTGCACGCGCCAGAAAAAAGGCCCCGACGGCGACGTCGGGGCCTTTGTTGGTTCTGGCGCCTGCTCGGCCTCAGTTCAGACGGTCGCCGATCTGTGCGATGGCGGCGTCCAGCAACGAATCCTTGCCCCCCGCCGCGAGACGGGCGGCCAGCAGGTGTTCGGCGCTCTTGGCGGCCAGTTCGGCGGCGGCGGCCTTGACCTCGGCCGACGCCTGGGCCTCGGCCTGGGCGATGCGGTTTTCGGCCATCGTCTGACGACGGGCCAGGGTCTCTTCCAGCCGGGCCTTGGTTTCGGCCTCCAGACGGCGGGCGTCGGCCTCGGCCTGGGCCAGCATATCGGCGGCCTGGGCTTCCGCCTCGGCCTTTTCCTTGCGGATCTGAGCCAGCAGGGCCTCGGCTTCGGCGCGCAGACGCGCGGCCTCGTCCAGGTCGGACTGGATCTTGACGCCCTTGGCGTCCAGGGCGGCGCCGGCCTTGTTGTGGACCCCGGCGGCGATCAGGATGCCGAAGAACAGGATCAGGCCGATCCCGACCCAGATCTCCGCATTGGCGAAGCTCCAGATGCCGTGCTCGAAGATCAGGTTCATCAGGCGGCTCCCTTGACGGCGGCCAGTTCGGCGGCGGTCGCGGCCTTGCCGGTCAGACGTTCGACCATGGCGGCGGTCGTGTCGGCGGCGATGGTCGAGACATTGGTCATGGCGGCGTCGCGGGTCTTGGCGATGGCGGCCTCGGCCTCGGCGATGCGGGCGTTGACCACGGCTTCCTCGGCGGCCTGGCGGGCGTTGGCCTCTTCGGTCACGCGGGCCTTGGCGGCGGCGGCCATGGCGCGGGCGTCGGCGCGGGCCTTGGCGACCTCGGCCTGGGCCTGGGCGGCCTGGCCGGCGGCCTCGGCCTGAACCTGACGGGCGGTGTTTACGGCGGTCGAAATCGTGTCGGCCCGTTCGTCCATCACCTTGCGAAGGCGTGGCGCGAAGACCTTGGAGACCAGAAGATACAGGACCGCGAACAGGATCAGCAGATAGCCGATCTGTCCCGCCCAATGTTCGAACTGGAATTGCGGCAGGCCGCCCGAGCCGTGCTCGGCGGGGGTCGCCGTCTCGGCGTGCAGGTCCGCTTCGACCGAAGGCGGGACCGCGTCGATGGTGTGGGTGCTGGCCATGAACCGTCTACTGCAGAATCAGATGAAGCGGCGCGCGGGCGAACCCCGCGCGCCGTAATCGGCTGATATCAGCCGAAGATCATCAGGATGCCGAGCACGAAGGCCAGGATGCCCAGGGCTTCGGCCAGGGCGGCGCCGACGAACAGGTTGCCGACTTGGCCGGCGGCGGCCGACGGGTTGCGCAGGGCGCCGGCCAGGAACTGACCGAAGATGTTGCCCACGCCCAGGGCCGAACCGATCATGCCCAGGGTGGCGAGACCAGCGCCGATGTACTTCGCGGCTTCAGCGTCCATGATTGTATTCCTAGATTAAAGTCGTTGGTGGTTGGGGTGAAGAGACTGGTCCGGCCCTTAGTGGGCGTGGTCCAGGTTGACCACATCGTTGAGATAGATGCAGGCCAGAACGGCGAAGACGAAGGCCTGAAGGAAGGCCACGAGGAACTCCAGCGCGGTCAGCGCCACGACCATGCCCAGCGACAGGGCCGCCACCGGGAAGGCCAGCAGGCCCACGCCGCCGCTGAGACCCAGAAGGCCCAGCGACACGACAAAGCCGGCGAAGATCTTCAGCGCGACGTGGCCGCCCAGCATATTGCCGAACAGACGCAGCGCCAGGGTCACCGGGCGGAGCAGGAAGGAGACGAACTCGATCAGGCCGACGACCGGGCGCAGCAGCAGCGGCGCGCCCATCGGCCAGAACAGCTTGAAGAAGCCCAGACCGTTCTTGGCGAAACCGACCGCCAGCACCAGGCCGAAGGTGATCAGGGCGAAGGTGACCGTGATGGCCAGCTGCGACGTCGCCGTGAAGGTCAGGAACAGACCCAGGATGTTCATGCCCAGGATCAGCATGAACAGGGTGAAGACGAACGGGAAATATTTGCGGCCTTCGTGACCGATGATCGAATCGGCCAGGTCGTCGATCAGGCCGAAGACGCCCTCGCCCGCCGCCTGAAGGCGACCCGGCACGACCTTGGCGTTCGACGTCACGGCGGTCAGGAAGCCCACGATCAGCAGGAAGGCGACGGTCATGGCGATGTGCGAATTGGTGATCGCCAGATCGACGGTCCCCACCACGGGCAGGGTCACGTCGCCAAGGTCGACGACCTTCTGAATCTGAAACTGATGAATCGGATCGGCCATGAAGCCCTATCGTTCCCCGTCTTCGTCGGCCTCGACATAGGGTTCGGCCGGAGCCGTCGTACCCAATGCCTTGGCCTGCGCCATCAACCGGTTGGCTGTGCGGCGCGCCATGTAAATCGACAAGGCGAAGCCCAGAAGGACCCCGCCGATCAAACCCCACGGACGGGTTCCGAAGACCCAGTCCGCGATGAAACCGAACGCCAGACCCACGAAGACGCCGCCGATCAGCTCGGCGATGATCTTGTAGGCCTGACCCGACACCTGATGGCCGGTCAGCTCGGCGGATTTCTCCGCCGTGGTCCGCGCCTCCAATGCGGATGCGCTGTCTTGGAGGCGTTTGATCGCCTCTTCGCGCGATTCCGACATAGGGGACAGGACCTGTGTGCTCAGCGTCCGGACGGCAGGTCCGAACGGGTCTGAATTCGGCGCGGAAACTAATCGTGAGCGGCCATCAGGTCAAGGCGTCGTGATCGTGCGCCAAGCGATTGAAGATGCTGGATTTTCGTCGCCTGTGGACAAGCCGTGACGATGCGCCGCTGTTTCGGGCGACAGAATCCCGCGCCGCAAATCGTCGGGTCGATGGCGAGGACGGCCGCAAACGACTAGGTTCCGAGACATGAACGCCCACGTCCCGCCGCCCGCCGCCCCGCTTCGCCCGATCTCGGTTCGCCCGATCTCGGTTCGTCTGGCGACGCCGCGCGGCTTCTGCGCCGGCGTGGACCGGGCGATCCAGATCGTGGAGCGGGCCATCGAGAAGTTCGGCGCGCCGGTCTATGTCCGCCACGAGATCGTGCACAATCGCCATGTGGTCGAGCGGCTCAAGGCGATGGGCGCGGTCTTCGTCAAGGAACTGGACGAATGCCCGGACGACCGCCCGGTCGTCTTTTCCGCCCACGGCGTGCCGAAGTCGGTGCCCGCCAACGCCCGGGCGCGCGAGCTGCTGTTCCTCGACGCCACCTGTCCCCTGGTGTCCAAGGTCCATGTCGAGGCCGAGCGCCATCATGCCGCCGGCCGCCACATCGTCCTGATCGGTCATGCAGGCCACCCCGAGGTGATCGGCACCATGGGCCAACTGCCGGCGGGCGCCATCACCCTGGTCGAGACGGAGGAGGATGCGGAGCGGTTCGAACGGCCCGGCGACGCCCCCCTGGCCTATGCGACCCAGACCACCCTGTCGGTCGATGACACGGCCGGCATATTGAAGGTGCTGAAGCGCCGCTTCCCCGAGTTGCCTGACCCGCACAAGGAAGACATCTGCTACGCCACCACCAACCGCCAGGATGCGGTCAAGGCGCTGGGCGAGGGGTGCGAACTGGTTCTGGTGGTCGGGTCCAAGAACTCGTCCAACTCGGCCCGGCTGGTCGAGGTTGCCATGCGCGCCGGCGCCCGCGCCGCCTATCTGGTCGATGACGCGTCCCAGGTCGACTGGGCCTGGTTCGACGGGGTCGATACAGTCGGCGTCACCGCCGGAGCCTCTGCGCCGGAGCCGCTGATCGCCGCCCTGGTCGACGCCATCGCCGCCCGGTTCGACGCCACCGTCACCGAAGACGCCGGCGCCCGCGAGACGGTCACCTTCAAACTGCCGCGTCTGCTGACCGCCTAGACGCCCTTCAAGACCGCCCGGAAAGGATCGAACCGATGAAGCCGCTGCTTTTGACCGCCCTGCCCCTTCTGGCGCTGTCGGCCTGCGCCGACGGTCCGTCGCAGCCGCGAATGATCGGCATGGCCAACCCGGCGTCCAAATACTGCCTCGACATCGGCGGACGTCTGGAGACGACGACGGCCGCGGACGGCGGCCAGTCCAGCCTTTGCCATCTGCCCGACGGTCGCGTGATGGAAGAATGGGCGCTGTTCAGAAGCGCCCACCCCGCCCGATCCTGACGTCGATCAGGCGGCAATCAACGGCAGGGGCACGCGGAACAGGCTGCCGACGCCCGGCGTGGACGTCACCTCGATTCGCCCGCCCATCAGGGTCGCCAGACCGTGGGCGGCCGTCAGCCCCAGCCCCAGGCCGTCCGCGGCGCGTGTGCTGCTGTCGTCGCCCTGGGTGAAGGCCTCGAACAGGCGCGCCACCCCATCGGGCGTCATGCCCGGGCCGGTGTCCTCGACTTCCAGCACCAGAACATCGTCGGCCGCGCGGGCGCGCAGGGTCACCTGCCCCCTGCGGGTGAAGCGCACGGCGTTGTCGGTCAGGGCCGCCATCATCTTTTCGACATGGACGGGATCGCCCAGCCATTCGCCCTCGACCGCCTCGACATCCAGCGTCAGCCCCTTGGTCTGTGCGGCGCCCTGTACGTCGTTGGCGACGCGTTGCAACAGATTGTCGGGCCGGAACGGACGCGTCTCCAGCACCACCGAACCGTCGCGCAACCGCACCACGTCCAGCAGATCCTCGACCAGTCTGAGCTGTTGACGCCCTGACGCCTTCAGGATTTCCAGCCGCTCGCGCTGTTGCGGGGTGATGGCGTCGGCGCCGATCACCTCGGCCATGCCCAGCACGCCGTTCAGCGGGGTTCGCAGTTCGTGGCTGACGTTGGACAGGAAACGGGTCTTGGCCTGGTTGGCCGCCTCGGCCCGCTCAAGCGCCGCCGATAGCGCCGCCTCCGACGCCTTCAGCCGCTTGACGTCGGCGCGGGTGTTCCACAGCAGCGACCCCGTGCCGATCACCAGCATCAGGACCAGCAGCAGCAACAGCGGCCCCGCCGTGGTCAGGATCTGGTTGCCCGGCCGCTCGGGCGCCCACACCACCCGGCCCAGCAGCACGCCCTGAACGTCGCGCACGTCCACCCCGATCATGCCCCTGGGCGGGGCGGCGTCGCCCGGCTGATAGTGCACGTCGGTCAGGGTCAGCCGCGTCCGCAGCAGGTCCAGCTCGCCCAGAAACGGCTTGAAGGAGGCGACCACGGGATCCGAGGCCGGAGCCGCGCCCGCCGGCGTGTGCCGCACCACGGTCGAGGCGCCCAACACATAGACCTGATCTCCCACCTGGACGAAGGCGGCCTTCAGAGTGACGGCGGCGTCGGCGCTCAGGCTGCGGTCGCGACCCTGCGCCTGCCCTCTCAGCCGTTCGATCAGCGTCTGGGCCGCGCGGGCGAAGGGATCGGCCTCGGTCGGCTCGGCCGGTCGTCCCTGCGTGCTGACCCGGAACAGACGGCCCGAACCGTCATAGCCCAGGGTGAACTGGTGGCGGTGTTGCGCGGCGTAGAAACTGCCCAGGGTGCGGTCGTACCAGGCGACGTCGCCCTGAACCATCCGCTCGACCGCCTCGTCCCAGACCGAAGCGGTCGTCAGATTCTCGCCGATCGATTCCAGCGACCGCGCCAGGCGCAACTGGACCAGCGTCTCTTCCTTCTGCGCCTGGTGGGCGTCGATGCCGCGGCTGACGATGGCCAGCACCCCGGCCATGCCGACGATGGACGAAAGCATGAGGATCAGTGCGATCCTGAAACTGCTCCACGCCCGCCACACGGTCTTCGTCGCAACGCTACTCATGAAACCGGGCTTAGCCGTATCTGACTAAGACCGTGTGAAGACGCCGTGACGTCAGCGTGGCTCGCCGACGAAGTCCTGGGCGAACTCGGGCGGCTCGTCGTCGATGGGCAGGCTGCCGTCCTCGTCGTCGGCCTCGGAGGCGCGGGTGGGGTCGGGAACCTCGAACCCGACCGGCAGAGACAGGTCCAGAAGGCCCGCCGCCTTCATCTCCTGCACGCCGGGCAGGTCGTACAGGGTCGCCAGGCCGAAATGCTCCAGGAAGCGGTCGGTCGTCGCATAGGTGACGGGCCGCCCCGGCGTGCGCCGGCGCCCGCGCAATCGCACGAACCCCATCTCCAGCAACAGATCCAGCGTGCCCTTGGAGAGGCTGACGCCGCGCACGCTCTCGATCTCGGCGCGGGTGACGGGCTGGTGATAGGCGATGATGGCCAGGGTCTCCAGCGCGGCCTTAGACAGGCGGCGCGGCTCCTCGCGCTCCTGGGTCATCATGAAGGCCAGGTCCGGCGCCGTGCGGAACCGCCAGCGGTCGGCGACGCATTCCAGCTCAACCCCCCGCCCCTCATAGCGGGCGCGCAAGCCCGCGATGGCGCGCGCGACATTGCAGTTCTCGGGCAGGCGGGCGGCGATCTCGGCGGCGGTCAGCGGTCCGGCGGCGGCGAACAACAGGGCTTCCACCCGACGTTCGATCTCGGCCTCGTCGGGTTGGAAGGACAGGTCACTCACGGCGTCAGCTCCAGTGGCTGGCCCGGCCCGCGCCGTTTCAGGAACAGTTCCGCGAACGCCTGCGTCTGTCGGATGTCCATCGCCCCCTCCTTGACCAGTTCCAGACTGGCCGAAAGGGTGGACGCCGTATAGCTGGCCTGGCTGGGGCCGTCGTCGGCCTCGCGGTGGGGCGCCACCCGCTCCAGCGGGGTCCAGTCAGCCAGTTTCGGCATGATCTCGCGCAGCCAGTCGCGCGCCGCTTCCAGAGGAAAGGCCTCGACGCGCTGGCCGGGGGCGTAGCGCCGGGCCTCCTCGCGCCGTCGCTGCACCACATAGGCGCTCATCAGCTCATACAGGCTGGCGTCGATACGGTCGGACGGCACGATCACCGTCGCCTCGGGGTCGCCGCGCGTGAAGACGTCGCGCTTCAGCTGGGGCCGGGCCATCAGCTGATCGACGGCCTTTCGCATCGCCTCCAGCTTCTGCAGCCGGAACGCCAGGGCGGCGGCCATCTCCTCGGCTGGCGGCTCCTCGGCCTTGCCCTTGTCGGTGCGCGGCAGCAGCAGCCGCGACTTCAGATAGGCCAGCCACGAGGCCATCACGAGGTAATCCGCCGCCAGGGCGAAGTTGCGCCGCCGCGCCTCGTGCACGAAGGCCAGATACTGTTCGGCCAACTGGGTGATCGACAGCTTTAGCAGATCAACCTTCTGGTTCCGCGCCAGGGCCAGCAGAACGTGAAGCGGCCCCTCATAGCCGTCCAGATCGACCACGAACGCCTCGCGGTCCTCGACCTCGGCGACGGCGTTGAAATCCAGATTGGGCTGAAACGCCTCGGACATTTTCCTGGCCTACCGCGCTTCGCGCGGCTTGAGGCCGGGACATCCCAGGCGGCTCATGCCTGCGCCTCCCCCACGTCCGGCCCCTTGGCCGCATCCAGCCGGGCGCCCATCGCGCGGAAGAAGCGATCGTGCGCCGCCACGGGGTCCAGCGGTTCGGGAACGCGCACGATCCGGGCCATCGCCGCCTCGGCGCGCCGACGCGCCCCACCCTTCAACGGGCCGACGCCCTCGGCGACCTGACGCATCTCGTCCAGGTCGCCGTTCCAGTGGATGACGATGTCGCAGCCGGCCTTCAGCGCCTTGTGCGCCCTCTGGGTCAGCGAACCCGACAGGGCGTTCATCACCAGATCGTCGGACAGCAGCAGACCGCCGAAGCCCAGCCGCTCACGGATCAGCTTGATCGCCTTCTTCGACTGGGTCGCGGGGCGTTTGGGGTCGATGGCGGTGAAGACGATGTGCGCCGTCATGCCGATGGGCATATCCGACAGGGCCTTGAACGGGGCGAAGTCCCAGGCGTCCAGCGTCTCCAGATCGGCATGGACCGTCGGCAGATCCTTGTGCGTGTCGGCGAACGCCCGGCCGTGGCCCGGCATATGTTTGATGCAGGGCAGCACGCCGCCCGCCAGCAACCCTTCCGCCGCCGCCCGGCCCAGCAGGGCCACAGTCTGGGGATCGCGGCCATAGGCCCGGTCGCCGATGATGTCGTGGGCGCCCGGCACCGGCACGTCCAGCACCGGCAGAAGATCGACGTTGATCCCGACCTCGCGCAGGTCGTGCGCCATCAATCGCGCGCCCAGACGCACCAGATCGCGCGCCTGCGTCGGATCGTCTGCCGCCT
Organism: uncultured Brevundimonas sp.; assembly: GCA_963515305.1. Taxonomy (GTDB): domain Bacteria; phylum Pseudomonadota; class Alphaproteobacteria; order Caulobacterales; family Caulobacteraceae; genus Brevundimonas. The sequence continues at coordinate 583 of CAUPWX010000002.1, read as the reverse complement.
TCAGATAGGCGTCGCCCGGCGGATATTTGGGCCAGTGCGGCGGACCCATGCGTTGGACCCGCCCGCCCTCCTGATCGATCAGGATGGGGGCTTCGGGATCGCCGATGGCGGCGCGCAGTTCGTCGGTCAGCGCTCGCACCTGTTCCGGCGTGTCGACATTGCGCCGGAACAGGATGAAGCCCCACGGCCGCGTCTGGGCGAAAAAGGCCCGTTCGCCCTCCGTCAGCCGATGACCGGCGCAGCCGTAGATGGCGGCCGAGGTCACCGAACGATGCAGTCCCGGCCCGCCGCCTTCAGCGCATTGCAGAAGGCCGTGGCCCGCTCGCGCGACAGGCCCGAGAAGGCGGTGCGGTACAGGGTCGAACCGCTGGAGGTGGTCACCTCGGTCACGCGCTTTTCGGCGCCGGAAGCGTACTGGCCGAACCGGCCGGCGACGGCGGCGTATTCCCGGTCCGCAATGGCGGTCGAGGAGAAGGCGCCGATCTGGACCGAGGCCGACCCCGTGGCGGGCGTCGAGGCGGCGGGGGCCGGGGTGGCGGCAGGCGGCGCGACCGGCGTGGTCGGACGCGGCGCAGGGGCGGCC
>CAUPWX010000001.1:0-341865 GCA_963515305.1 uncultured Brevundimonas sp. | reverse complement strand
GTACGGCGCGGGCGGCGGGGGCGGCGGCGCGGGCCTGACGGCCGGTGGCGCAGGCGGTCCCGGCGCGCCCGGCGCGGTTCGCATCACGGCCGTCGGATGAGCCGGCGTCGTCACCCGGCCGAGCCGGTGGAGGTGCTGGAGGCCGAGGCGTGGGATGCGCCTGAAAGCCTGAGCGAAGACGAATGGCGGGCCCAGTCCGGGTGGGACGGACGCTGCGCCTGCGACCCCTATGACGAGGAGGACGAACGATGACCCGACGCGACAGTCAAAACCCGCTGGCGGAAGGGCGCTGGCTCTATCGCCGCATTTACACCTTTGCGATCAGCGCGGGGCTGTGGGCGCTGTTGATGCGGACCGTGGGGCGTATGCCGGCGGAAATGCTGCCCCATGCGACGGACGGCCTGATGGGGCTGCTGGCCCTGATTCTGGTGCTCTATCTGGTCGCCCCGACGGCTCAGCAACTGATCGCCCTGTCAGCCAATGCGCGGCTGAGGATCATGGGAGGGCGGCCATGAGCTTTCGCCTGTCCCACCGCTCTCGGGCGCATCTTGAGGGCGTGCATCCGGCCCTGGTCGCCGTGGTCGAGGCGGCCATCGCCCGAAGTCCGGTCGATTTCATGATCACGGAAGGCTTGCGGACGCCAGCTCGTCAGGCCGTCCTGGTCAAGGCGGGCGCCAGCCGCACCCTGCGTTCACGCCATTTGACGGGTCACGCCGTGGACGTGGCTGCCTTTGTCGACGGCCAGGTGCGTTGGGACTGGCCGCTGTATCGCCGGATCGCCGAGGCGTTCAAGGCGGCGGCGGTCGATCTCAAGACACCCCTGATCTGGGGCGGCGACTGGAAGACGTTGCGCGACGGCCCGCATTTCGAGCTGGATCGAAAGGCCTTTCCATGAGCGGGGCCTCAATGCTTCGCGCCTTGACGCCGTTGGGCTGGCTGGCGGCGGGTCTGGCGGTGTTGGCGCTGGGCGGCGCGTTGCTGGGCGGGCTGGGCTTTCGCTGGGATCCTTTGAACCTGCAGCAGAGACGCCTGATCGCGGCCCAGACGCAGGCTGAGGCCGCTGCCTCATCCGCCCTGGCTCAGGCGGCCACGCGCCAAGTCGAGGCTGAAGGCGCGGCGGCTCAGGCCCAGCGCGTCGATCACTATCAACAGACGACGATGGCTGCGGAGCGGGCGACCGCCGCCGCCGTCGTCCAGGCCAGGAGCGCCGATGACGCCGACCAAACTTTGGATGCCCACCGTGCTGTTCGCCTGCGCGGTCATGACGGCGAACTGTGCCGCATCGCCCCCGATCTCGACGGTTGCGCCGGCGCGACTGGCGCTGCCCCCGGCGGCTTTGCGGCCGTGCGCTCTGGCCATCCTGCCGGCTGATCCGACCGCAGCGGACCTGGACGCCGCCTATGTCCAGCGCGGCGCCCAGATCGTGGCCTGCGACGGGGCGCGGCGGTTGGCGGTCGAGACCCTGCTGGCCGAACGGGTGATGCAGGACGCCCAAAGGGCGGGCCAGGGCGTGCGCCGCTGACACCGCTGCAGAAACGGCCCGGCAATTTCTGCCGCGCGGCGGTCGAACTTGCCGGGCCGTTTCGCCAAACATCGTAATAAGCGCAATGAAAACAACGATTGCGCGGTTGGAGGCAAGCCGTAGGCCTTGGCCCCGACCTTGCTCCTGATCAGCCCGAGCAAAATGCTCCTGGCGCTAAAATGGCGCCGGACATCACACGAAGTGAAAAAGGACAGCCAAAATGGCTAACAGCATCAATACGAACTACGGCGCCGCCATCGCGCTGCAGAACCTCAATGCGACCAACGCTCAGTTGGAGCGCACGCAGAACCGTGTCAACACGGGCATGAAGGTGGCCACCGCCAAGGACAACGGCGCGATCTACGCCATCGCGACGACCCAGCGCGCCAACATGGGCGCCATGGACGCGGTCAAGAATTCGCTGCAACGCGGCCAATCCGTCGTCGACGTGGCTCTGGCCGCCGGCGACACTGTCACCGCCGCTCTCGAAGAGATGAAGCAGCTGGCGGTCAACATTCAATCATCCGTCGCCGGCTCGGACGCCGAAACCGCTTATCTGGCCGATTTCAACGCCTTGGGAGGCGAGATCGACAAGGCGCTTAAGGGCGCCAGCTTTGACGGCGTCAACCTGTGGAACACCACCACGGCGACCAATCTGACCACCAGCGTCAGCGGCGGAACCTATCAGGTCGGCTTCGGCGCGGTGGATAAGGCTGCGGCCGCCCCCATCGTCGCCGTCTCGGCCGGCACCGCCGCCCGCGCCGGGGCCACCACCGCCATTGTCGATGCGGCGATCAAGGAAGTCACCTCGGACCTGGCCATCCTGGGCACCCAGTCCAAGTCGGTCGGCCGTCAGCTGACCTTCGTCGGCAAGCTTCAGGACGCGACCGAGGCCGGCATCGGCAACCTGGTCGACGCCGACCTGGCCAAGGAAAGCGCCAAGCTGACGGCGCTGCAGACTAAGCAGCAGCTAGGCGTGCAGGCGCTGTCGATCGCCAACTCCTCCAGCTCGATCCTGTTGAGCCTGTTCCGCAACTAGGGCGGCTCTGGACCCTGATCCGGCGCAGCCGTTTGACGTTCAGGTCACGGTTGCACCCCATTCCATGCTCGTCGCCCGGCAGGATCTGCCGAGTCGCGCGGATCGCCCGGCAAATCCTGCCGGGCAGGAAGGACGGTAAATCAAGAGTTAACGTGTAAAATCAGTAGTTTGCGCGCGTTGTCGGACCTCTGCTCTGGCCCGGCAATTGCTTCTTACCCACCGAGCAAAAAGCTCCTGGCGACAAAACGACGCCGGACGTCACCGAAGTGAACAAGGACCTGCCAAAATGGCGAACAGCATCAACACGAACTACGGCGCAGCCATCGCGCTGCAAAATCTGAACAAGACCAACGCCGCCCTGGAGACGACCCAGAACCGTATCAACACCGGTCAGAAGGTGTCCTCGGCCAAGGACAACGGCGCGATCTTCGCCATCGCCACGACCCAGCGCGCCAACATGGGCGCCATGGATGCGGTCAAGAACTCGCTGCAACGCGGCCAATCCATCGTCGACGTGGCCCTGGCGGCCGGCGACACGGCGACCTCGGCCCTGGAAGAGATGAAGGCCCTGGCGGTCAACATCGCCTCCTCGACCGGCGACGCCCAGACGGCCTATCTGGCCGACTACAACGCTCTGGGCAAGGAAGTGGCCTCGGCCCTGTCGGGCGCCAGCTTCGACGGCGTGAACCTGTGGACCACGGCGGCCGTCACCAATCTGACGACCAATACCTCGGGCGGAACCTACGGCGTCGGCTTTGCCGCCGCCCCGTCGGCCGATGCGACCCTGACCGCCGTCAACACCGGCGCCATCACCGCCGCCAACGCCACGGTGACCAATGTCGACGCCGCCATCAAGACGGTGACGACCAGCCTGGCCACCCTGGGCACCCAATCCAAGTCGGTCGGCCGTCAGTTGACCTTCGTCAGCAAGCTCCAGGATGCGACCGAGGCCGGCATCGGCAACCTGGTCGACGCCGACCTGGCCAAGGAAAGCGCCAAGCTGACGGCGCTTCAGACCAAGCAGCAGCTGGGCGTACAGGCGTTGTCGATCGCCAACTCCTCCAGCTCGATCCTGCTGAGCCTATTCCGCTGAGGCCCGGAGGCGTGATTCGCTTCGGCGGTTCGCGCCAAGGCTTCTTAACCGGGGGTCGGCTTCGGCCGGCCGCCACACCCGAGCAAAACGCTCCCGTCGCCAAAATGGCGGCGGCCATCACGAAGTGAAGAAGGACAGCCAAAATGGCTAACAGCATCAACACGAACTACGGCGCCGCCATCGCGCTGCAGAGCCTGAACAAGACCAACGCCCAGCTGGAAACCACTCAAAACCGGATCAACACCGGCCAGAAGGTCTCCTCGGCCAAGGACAATGGCGCCATCTTCGCCATCGCCACCAGCCAACGCGCCAACATGGGCGCCATGGACGCGGTCAAGAACTCGCTGCAACGCGGCCAGTCCATCGTCGACGTGGCCCTGGCCGCCGGCGACACGGCGACCTCGGCCCTGGAAGAGATGAAGGCCCTGGCGGTCAACATCGCCTCCTCGACCGGCGACGCCCAGACGGCCTATCTGGCCGACTACAACGCCCTGGGCAAGGAAGTGGCCTCGGCCCTGTCGGGCGCCACCTTCGACGGCGTGAACCTGTGGTCCACCGCAGGCGTGACGAACGTGACGACCAACACTTCGGGCGGCACCTTCGGCATCGGCTTCGCCGCCTCGCAATCGGGCGACGCGACCCTGACCGCCGTCAACACCGGCGCGATCACCGCCGCCAACGCCACGACGACCAACGTCGATGCGGCGCTGAAGACGGTCACGACGGCTCTGGCCACCCTGGGCACACAGTCCAAGTCGGTCGGTCGTCAGATCACCTTCGTCAACAAGCTGCAGGACGCCACGGAAGCCGGCATCGGCAACCTGGTCGATGCGGATCTGGCCAAGGAAAGCGCCCGCCTGACGGCCCTGCAGACCAAGCAGCAGCTTGGCGTGCAGGCGTTGTCGATCGCCAACTCGTCCAGCTCCATCCTGCTGGGCCTGTTCCGCTAAGACCCGGAGGGCCGGGAGGCTTCGGCGTCCCGGCCAAAGGTCTGAAACCCTAGAGCAAAACGCTCGCGTCGCCAAAACGGCGGCGGTCATCACGAAGTGAAGAAGGACAGCCAAAATGGCTAACAGCATCAATACGAACTACGGCGCCGCGATCGCGCTGCAGAGCCTGAACAAGACCAACGCCCAGCTGGAAACCACTCAAAACCGGATCAACACCGGCCAGAAGGTCTCCTCGGCCAAGGACAATGGCGCGATCTTCGCCATCGCCACCAGCCAGCGGGCCAACATGGGCGCTCAGGACGCGGTCAAGAACTCGCTGCAACGGGGTCAGTCGATCATCGACGTCGCCCTGGCCGCCGGCGATACGGCGACCTCGGCCCTGGAAGAGATGAAGGCCCTGGCGGTCAACATCGCCTCGTCGACCGGCGACGCCCAGGCAGCCTATCTGGCCGACTGGAACGCTTTGGGCCAGGAAGTCGACAAGGCGCTGAAGGGCGCCAGCTTCGACGGCGTGAACCTGTGGAACACCACCACGGCGACCAACGTCACGACGTCGACGGCTGCGACCGGCAACACCTACCAGGTCGGTTTCGGAACGGTGGACAAGGCGGCCGCTACGGCGATCACCGACGTCACCGCTACCGCAACCGCGCCGGCGAACGCCGCCGCCGCCGCCGCCTTCGCCACCAAAGTGGATGCGGCCATCAAGGCCATGACCACGGACCTGGCCACGCTGGGCACCCAGTCGAAGTCGGTCGGACGCACCATCACCTTCGTCGGCAAGCTCCAGGACGCCCTGGAATCCGGCATCGGCAATCTGGTGGACGCCGACCTGGCCAAGGAAAGCGCCCGCTTGACGGCCCTGCAGACCAAGCAGCAGCTTGGCGTGCAGGCGTTGTCGATCGCCAACTCGTCCAGCTCCATCCTGCTGGGCCTGTTCCGCTAAGACGAACGGGCGGGGCGGCCGCAGCCGTTCCGCCCGAACGTCCTCATCCCCTTTGAAAGCGCGCGCCCCGGGCCGCGGAGGGAGCCATGACAAACAATGTCGCGAGTGTAACCAGCGTACCCCAGCCCATCGCGCCGACGATCCCCGCGGTCGTTCAGCCCGAACCCCGCAACGACAACGTCGACGCCAGCCGCTATCGGCTGACCATCGAGGCGGCCGGCAACAACCGCTTCATCTACAAGGTCCTGGACCGGGTGACCGGCGAAGTGATCCGCCAGTTGCCGCGCGAAGAGGTCGAGAAGCTGGCATCCGACCCGACCTATCGGGGAGGCAAGATCGTCGACACCACGGTTTGAGACCGTTGTCGCGATGCCGATTTCGTTGACGCCGCCGGTCCGCCGGACGGCGCAATCATGGTTTCCGACGCGTTAACCCTCCGCTCACGACTCATGGTTAATACTGGACGCAACAGAACGTCCGGGGCTTGAAGCCATGACCACCAGCATCCACACCAACACCTCGGCGATGATCGCCCTGCAGAATCTGAACAGGACCAACGATCAGTTGGCCTCGACGCAGAGCCGGGTGAATACGGGGCTGAAGGTGCAGGGCGCCAAGGACAACGCCGCCGTCTGGGCCGTGGCCCAGGGCCAGCGCGCGGATCGCGGATCGCTGGAGGCCGTGACAACCAGCCTGAACCGCGCCACCTCCATCGCCGACGTTTCGCTGGCGGCCGGCGAGCAGATTTCCGACATCCTGGTCGAGATGAAGCAGAAGGCCACCGCCGCCGCCGACCCCAGCGCCACCACGGCGATGCGGACGTCCTACAATGACGAGTTCCAGTCGCTGTTGAGCTCGATCCAGTCGTTCGCCGACAACGCCATCTTCGACGGCTCCAACATTCTGGATGGCAGCGCGACGACGGCGCTGAACTTCCTGGCTAGCGCCGACGCCTCGGAAACCATTTCGCTGGACCGACAGAACCTGACGGTGGCCGGGCTCTCGCTGACGGGCACGACCCTGACCAGCGAGGCGAATGCGACCGCCGCCCTGACCGCCGTCAACACCGCCATCGCCACCAGCAGCTCGCGCCTGGCCGAACTGGGCGCCCAGTCCAAGCAGATCGAACGCCACACCACCTATGTCGGCAAACTGTCCGACGCGCTGGAGGCGGGCGTCGGCAATCTGGTGGACGCCGACATGGCCAAGGAAAGCGCGCGCCTGACCGCCTTGCAGGTGCAGCAGCAACTGGGTGTTCAGGCCCTGTCCATCGCCAACCAGTCGCCGCAGATCATCCTGTCGCTCTTCAAGGGCTGATCGGCGACTTAAGGGTTCGTTATCGGCCCGGGCGGCATGATCGAAGCGGAGCCGCCTGAATGATCAACAACAGCTATCTGCTGGGTCTGTTCGGGGCGTCGACGGATGCGTCGTCGCTGATCGGCGCCGCCACGTCCGCTGCAAAGCCCAAAAAGACCCAGCCCACCGCGCCCTGGGCGACAACGGCCGCCGCTGCGGCGCCCAAGGCCAGCGACATGGTTCGCGCCGCCCTGGCCGGGCGTCGTCTGATCAACGAATCCGCCGTCGATCTGGACATGGCCGGCGCCTCGGCCGACTACCGCAAGCTCTTCGCCCTGTATCAGGGGCTGAACAGCCTCAGCGCCCTGGCCGACCGCGCCAACGCCAAGGGCCTGAGCAGCGCCGAGGCCGCCCAGGTCGGCAAGCGGTTCGAGGCCGGCATGGCCGAAATGTCCGCCTATCTGACCAGCGCCGGCTTCGAGGACGTGCGGATGGTGCAGGGCGTGTCCCAGTCCACGGTCAAGACCGGGTATGCGTTGGAAAAGGCGCAATCGACCTTCACCACCGTACCCATCCACGACGGCGCGCTGGGCGACAGCGTCAAGGCGTTCGAGGGCAACGTGAAGTTCGCCGTCACCATCAAGACGGCGGCCGGAATCCAGTCGGTGGGCGTCGATCTGGGCGATATGGGCTCTGCGCCCCGGACGATGGACAATGTGATCGCCCACATCAACGGCGTGCTGGAAGACGCCGGGGTCGCCACCCGCATCGAACGTCAGATGATCGAGGCCCAGCCCAAGATCATCAAGAGCGGCTCCAAGACCATCACCCTGCCGGCCGGTCCCGATCAATGGGCGTTACGGGTGCGCGGCGGGGTCGGCGAGACGGTAGGCTTCCAGGCCGTGGACACCTCCGACGCCGTCTATGTGACGCAAGGCTCGGGCGCGACGGGCGCGGCGCAGTTGCTGAAGTTTCAGGCGGATGGCGGCGCGGCTCCGCCTGCGCAACAGAGGGTGGGCGATCCCTTCTGGGTCGAGGGCCGGGCGGGCCAAACCGATCTGCCCTCTGGGGTCGCCGCCGTCCGATCCAGCGCCACGGCGCCTGACGGCTCGATCTGGGTCGTCGCCGATCTGACCGAAGGGGCGGCCAATCAGCCGATCAAGGGCGACCGCGACGTCGCCCTGCTGAAATACGATTCCGCCGGCAATCTGATGCAGACCAAGCTGCTGGGCGCCGCTTCCAGCGCCAATGGGTTCTCCATTGCCGTGGACGCCGATGGGCGGGTGGCGGTCGCCGGATCGGTCACGGGCGCGCTGGAGCCGGGCAAGAGCGGCGACGCCGCCAACACCGCCGACAGCTTCGTCACGGTCTTTGCGCCCGACGGCAAGGAGCTGTGGACCCAAAGGCGCGGCGCCAAGGCGGCCGACGAGGCGACCGAGGTCGGGTTCGGCGCCGACGGCATGGTCTATGTGGCGGGCCGGTCCAAGTCCTCCATGCCGGGACAGGCGGCGCTAGGCGGCTGGGATTCCTATCTTCAGACCTTCCAGGAAAAGCCTCTGACGGTCATCGGGCCGGTCGCCGGGGTCAATGTCTCGACGCTTCAGTTTGGAACGGGCGGCGACGATTCCGTTCAGGCCATGACGTTGTCGGGCACGGACCTTTACACCGCAGGGGTCGAAAGCGGCCGCGCGGTGGTTCGCCGCTTCACCCTGGATTCCTCGGGCGTGCCGACGTTGGCGGCGACGCGCGATCTGGGTCTGGCCAGCGGCTCCATCGCCGGCATATCGGTCGAGAACGGCCAGGTCGTGCTGGCGGGTCAGACCGACAATCCTGCCCTGGACGTCGGCACGGTGACCAACGCCCACGCCGGCGGGACCGACGTCTTCGTCGCGACCCTGTCCGCCGATCTGCAGCCGGCGACCGGCGACCGGCTGACCTATTTCGGCGGGGCGGGCAATGACACCGCCGCCGACGTCAAGATCAAGGACGGCAAGGTCTGGATCACCGGCACGAACCGCGAGGCGGGCGCTGAAAAGACCGATCCGACGCGGGCCTATCTGGCGCGACTGGATCTGGCCACGGGTGCAGTGGAATCGAACCAGACCTGGCGCGGGCAGGGGGATCAGGTCACGCCCACCAGCCTCAGCCTGGTGTCGGGCGGCGCCAGCGTTCTGGATCGGCTGGGCCTGCCGCAGGGCGAGATTCTTCAGACCGATTCCAAGCTGCTGACCGTCGCCACGGCCGCGCGCGTCGGCGATCAGTTCACCATTTCTCCGGCAGGCGGGGGGCGGGCGGTCGCCGTCACCATCGACGCCAAGGACACGCTAGAGAGCCTGGCAAAGAAGATCATGACGGCCTCCAACCGTCAGTTGAAGGCCACTGTGATCACCGATTCCAAGGTCGTGCCGCCCGTTCAGCGGTTGCAGATCGTCGCCGCCGACAACAAGGAAGGCGCCGTCATCTCGGCCGGGGCGGTAGGCAAGGACGCCTTGGCGGCCCTTGGCCTGTCGCCCGGGTTTGTCGGCAAGACCTCGGACAAGACGGCCAAGACCTATGGGTTGAACCTGCCCAATACCTTGAACCTGAACGATGCGGCCAACATCAAGGCCGCCATCGACGCCCTGGCCCAGGCGATGACGGCCGTCCGCTCGGCCTATCGGTCGCTGGGGCCGCAGACGACGCCGACCACCAACACCCAGACGGGGTCCGGTTCCTCCACCGCCTATCAGCAGACCCAGGCCGCCAACTTCCAGGCCGCCCTGAACCGCCTCACGGCCTGACGGGCTGCACGGCGCCGGCGTCTGCGCGCGCCTTCAACGTCTTGACCGCGACGGCGACGACCAGAACCATCATCAGGTCGAACACCAGCAGGATCGGAGACGCCGACGGCGCCGCATTCCAGTTCAGCGTGAACGGCTCGGCCAACAGCGCCAGACACAGATTGTGCGCCAGATGAGCCCCGGTCGCGAAGGCGATGCCGCCCAGCTCCAGCGTCACCCAGGCCCACAGCGCGCCCGACAGGGCCAGGCTGAGAAACACCACCGGGTCGGCGTACAGATGCAGGGCGGCGAACAGCACGCCGTTGATCAGGCAGATCGCCGCCACGCGCCGGGTGAAGGCGGCGGTCATCTGCAGCACCAGACCACGAAACAGCACCTCTTCCGCCAGGGCGGCGACGAACAGGGCGACGACAGCGCTCAGCGCATAGACCACGCGCTGATCCAGCGGATAGGCCGTGTCGAACGCCGGAAACATTAGCGGCTCGCCTTCCAGCCAGCCGTAGCCGAACAGCAGGGCCACGCCCAGGACGGTCCCCACTGCCAAGCCCGCGCCCAACTGTACGAACGACGGTCGAGATCCGACCCACAGAAAGCTGGACCACCGCCGCCGATGGATCAGCGCCGCGCCCGCCAGCGTCAGCGCGGCCCAGGCGCCCAGGATCGTCGCCAGGCTGGCCATCACGCGTGCGTCCTGGATCAGGCGATTCGAAGTCTGCGGCGCTTCGGACAGGTCGAACCCCGTCGTCAGGCCGGGCGCGATCAGCCGCGCCAGCGCCGCCCCGATCACCAGGATCACCAGGGCTACCGCGCCCCAGCCGACGGTCGCCAGGGTTCGCCAGATCCGGCCCTGCGGCGTCGCCTCGGCGATCAGCGGCGGCGGGGACGATGGCGGGGCGTGGGCGTCGGGCGCGATCATCCGGCGACGGTCGCTTGCGGTCACCGGCCCGTCAATCGACGTTATCGATCATCGCGTCTGATTGCGCGCTATCCCAGCCAATTGGGCGCCGTTCGGCCGCGCCGCCGCTTGGCGGTTGACGCCCGGCGCCCGCTTGGCCTTATTGGCCTCCTCATCCGCGAAAGACCGTTCATGGCCCTTCCGAAAGACAACCGCATCATCATCGCGGTCGGCGCCGGCCTGGTGATCGTCGCCGCCGTGGTGCTGGCCCTGATCTTCACAGGCGGCGGCGACAAGACCCCGGAGGCGCCTCCTGCGTCCAAGGGAGGGCTGGTCGTCAATCTGGCCGAGGCGCCCAGCCTGGAGCCGACGCGCGAACTGCGCTGCTTTGTCGACGGGCAGTTCGTGGGCATGGCGACCCTGGCCGACTGCGCGCGCCGCAATGGTCTGGCGACCGATGCGCTGGACGTGGGGCTGGATGCGACGGGCGCCCTGGCCGCCGCGCCGACCGCCGCCTTCGCGCCGCCGCCCGAACTGCCCGCCGTCGAAATGGCTCAGACTCCGCCGCCCGCCAGCCTGGAGCCGACGCCTGCGCCGCGCCCGACGCCGGCCGCCGCCGGAAGTCCCTGCCTGCGTCACACCGGTTCGGACTGGCGCACCCTGTCGGGATCCATGAGCCTGAACGCCTGCGTCCAGGCGCTGTACGCAGGAACCTGCGTGGGGCCAGGCGACGCACAGTACGGCCGCTGGGGCGACACCACCCTGCGTCTGGTGCCGCGCCGGGTGGAACAGTCGGGCGACAACTCGCGTTTCCGCACTCTGGCCGAGCAGGATCGCAACTGCCAATTTCCGGGAATGAACTGATGCGTCTCGCCGTTCTCGCAGCCTTTGCGGGCGCCGCCCTGCTGGGCGCCTGCTCCAACGAACCGAAGTATGAGTTCGCCGAGGGCGCCTGCTATTTCGTCGCGACGCCGGACAACGCGCCGCCTCGCCTGCAGAAGATCGCCGACGACCAACCGCAGCTGGAACAATGCGCCGCCCGCCTCGAAGAGATGCGACTGCGCTTCCTGCGGATGGGCGGTTCGAATCAGGAGGTCACGGGCGCCTATCAGGGGCGGTTCATCTTCGTGGACCGCGAAGGGGTCAAGATCGGCAAGAGCCTGAACGGCAGCCGCTTCTTTGCGATGGCGCGCACCGGCGACGGTCGTCTGGCCATTCCCGGCGCCATCCAGCGCGACGAGACGGGGCGGCCGGTCGCGGTGGCGTCGGACCCTGCTGCGAAGTAGGGCTTGCGCGACCTGAACAAAAGTGGAACATATTCGTTAATAATCCACTGATTTGGCGGGGCGGATGTCGAAAGCAGCTAGCGGCGGTTCGCTGCGGCCCTAAGACATCCGGCTGAATTACGGGGCGGTCGAACAAAGCGACGCCTCCCGAAAGAAGGAAGTTTCCATGGCGGGCAGCGTCAACAAGGTCATTCTGGTCGGCAATCTGGGTCGCGACCCCGAAATCCGCTCCATGCCCAACGGCGACCGCATCGCCAACCTGTCCATCGCCACGTCCGAAACCTGGCGCGACAAGTCCTCGGGCGAGCGCAAGGAAAAGACCGAGTGGCACCGGGTCGTCATCTTCAACGACAACATCGTCAAGGTGGTCGAGAACTACGTGAAGAAGGGTTCGACCGTATATATCGAGGGCGCGCTGCAGACCCGCAAATGGACCGACCAGCAGGGCGTCGAGAAATATTCGACCGAGATCGTGGTCAGCCGCTTCAAGGGTGAACTGACCATGCTGGGCGGCCGCTCGGAAGGCGGGTCGTCGGGCGGTTATGGTGGCGGTCAGGGCGGCGGTCGCGGCGACGATGACTATTCCTCGGGCTTCTCCACCGGCGGCGCCAACAAGCCCAGCGGCCCCAAGGAAAGCTACGACTTGAACGACGACATTCCGTTCTAGGCGTTTGCAGCACGGCTTCCCCGTCCTTGATTTCCCGGGCGTAATCTTGGGTCACGGAAAATGAGCCGACGCGTGGACAAGGGCGTGGCATAGGCGGACCATGAACGACGCCGCTTCCGAAACCGCGCCCGCCCCCGCGCCCTTGCCGACAAAGCCGCACGCCCTGACGGGGCTGGAGATCGCCGCCATCGTGGCGATCATCGTCGTCTGGGGGGTGAACAACGCTGGGGCCAAGCTGGCGACCGAAACCCTGTCGCCGCTGCTGGTCGGCGCGATCCGATTCGGCATCGCCTCGGCCTGTCTCATCGCCTTCGTGCGACCGCCTTTCCCCGACTGGAAAAGCCTGCTGCTGATCGTGATGCTGGGCGGGCCGATCCAGTATGGGCTGGCCTATACGGCCTATTGGCTGGCGACCGACGTCAGCCCGGTCACCGTGGCTAACCAGTTGTGGATCCCGTTCACGACCCTGTTCGCCTTTCTGATCCTGGGCGAGCGACTGTCCCGGGCGGCCCTGGTCGGGATGGGCGTGGCCTTCGTCGGCGTGGCCTGGATGACGCTGGACGCCCATGCGCTTAAGGACTGGCGGGCCATTCTGGTTGCCATCGCGGCGGGCGCGGCCTGGGGCGTGACGACCGTGATCGCCCGACGCACCACCTCCATTCCGCCGCTGAAGATGCAGGGTCTGCTGGCCCTGGGCGCCTTTCCGGTCATGGCCTTCGGCTCTGCTGTATTCGAGCACGGCCAGTGGGCGGCGATCCAGCGCGCCACGCCGATGGTCTGGGCGTCCCTGCTATGGGCCGGGGTGGTGTCTTCGGTCCTGGCCACCACCCTTCTGTTCTGGCTGGTGCAGCGCCGTGAGGCCGGGCGGGTCACCCCCTATCTGCTGGTGACGCCTGTGGTGTCGATGCTGATCGGCTGGGGCTTCATGGGCGACATACTGACGCCGCAGATTCTGACCGGGTCCGCCATCGCCATGGGCGGGGTCGCTCTGGTCGCTCTGGCTGAACGGGGCTTGCGCGCGGGGGCCGCCAAGGCTTGATCTGTCTTTGAACCCGATTCAGGAGACGGTCATGCCCCACGCCCCCCTCGACGCCGACCACGTTTCCCGCCGCTGGCTGGGCAAGGCCGCGCATGAGTTGGAAGCCCAGGAGGCCAGCGTCGTCGCCAGCGCCGCCGACCGCCGACCGATTTCAGAGGACATCAACGAAACCTTCGCCGACCGCCAGACCTTTGGCGAACGGCTGGCGGATCGGGTGGCGGCCTTTGGCGGTTCGTGGCCCTTCATCATCGCCTTCGGCGTGTTCCTGGCGGTTTGGACCGTCGTCAACCTGCTGCTGCGGAAAGAGGCGTTCGACCCCTATCCGTTCATTTTCCTGAACCTGGTGCTGTCGATGTTGGCGGCGGTCCAGGCGCCGGTGATCATGATGAGCCAGAACCGGCAGGCGGCCAAGGACCGGCTGGACGCGGGCAACGACTATCAGGTCAATCTGAAGGCCGAGATCGAGATCATGGCCCTGCTGGAAAAGGTCGAGCATTTGACCGCCCGGCAGGAGGAGCAGACCGAACTGATCCACCGCCTCCTGGCCGAACGGCCGCGCTGACCGATCAGCTGGCGCTGAGCGGGGCGCAGGCCACGCGGTCGCCCGCGCCGCCGATGGGCTGGGTTACGTGGTCGTCGGGGTTGGCGTGGATGATGATGGCCGAGCCGTCGGCGTCCCACAGCCACTGGCCAGGGCCTTGCGAAGAAATGCGAGCGCGGGTGGTGAACAGTTCTGCGTTCACCTTGCCGTCGGCGCCGGCATAGACGTTGGGCAGGTCGCCGTCGTCAGGGCCGGCCGCGTTCAGCAGGCCGTGCGGAGCCTTGGGTTCGCCGTGGTTGATGTGGGCGCCGGAAGAGGTGAAGGGGGCGTCGCACTGGCCGGTCGCATGGATATGGATGCCGTGCCAGCCCGGTGTCAGGCCCGACGCCTCGACCTTGATGACAAGCCCCGTCGACCCCTGGCGCAGATCGACGCGGCCGATGTTGGCCCCGGCGGCGTTGACCAGCACGGCCTGGCCTGTCGCGCCGACGGGTGCGCGCTCCGCCTGCATCTGGGCGGCGTCGGCGGTCGAGGCGCAGGCGGCGGTCAGGGCCAGGGGCGTGGCGAGAACGAGGGCGGCGGCGAGAGGCAAGACGCGCATATCGAAAGTCCTTTCAGATGCGGGCCTTCATGGCGACGTCGCTTTGCCACCGCAGCCCTGGAATGCTAGAAATCGTCACAACGGATCACGTTCCGATTCCGGCCGCATAAAGCCACGCTTCATTGACCGACGACAGCTACGAAAACGCCGCATCTCCGATGAATGCAGGAGGCGGCGGCTCCGACATTTCCACGATCACGATCGAGGACGAACTGAAGCGTTCGTACCTCGACTACGCCATGAGCGTGATCGTCAGCCGCGCCCTGCCGGACGCCCGTGATGGGCTGAAGCCGGTTCACCGTCGCATCCTGTATTCGATGCATGACCTGAACATGACGCCGGAGCGCAGCTATTCGAAATGCGCGCGCGTGGTCGGTGACGTGCTGGGCCGATTCCACCCCCACGGCGACGCCTCGGTCTATATGGCTCTGGTGCGGATGGCCCAGCCCTTCTCGATGGGGCTGATGCTGGTGGACGGCCAGGGCAACTTCGGTTCGGTCGACGGCGATATGCCGGCCTCGATGCGATACACCGAGGCCAAGATGGCGCCGGCCGCCGTCGCCCTGATGGCCGACATCGACAAGGACACGGTCGATTTCCAGCCCAACTACGACGAAAAGGAGCTGGAGCCGGTCGTTCTGCCGTCGCGGATTCCGAACCTGCTGGTCAACGGCGCGGGCGGCATCGCCGTCGGCATGGCGACCAACATCCCGCCGCATAACCTGGGCGAGGTCGTGGATGCTGCCCTGGCGCTGCTGGACGATCCGAACGTCTCGGACGAAGCGCTGCTGGACATCGTGCCCGGCCCCGACTTCCCGACCGGCGGTGAGATCATGGGCCGCACGGCGCCGCGCAATGCGCTGCGTGACGGTCGCGGGTCGGTCATCGTTCGCGGCCGCGCCTCGGTCGAGGAGATCCGCAAGGACCGCGAAGCGATTGTGGTCACCGAACTGCCCTATCAGGTCAACAAGCAGACCCTGATCGAGCGGATCGCCGAAATGGTGCGTGAGAAGCGTCTGGAAGGGATTTCCGACGTCCGCGACGAATCGGACCGTCAGGGTATGCGGATCGTCATCGAGCTGAAGCGCGACGCCTCGGGCGATGTGATCCTGAACCAGCTGTGGCGCTACACCGCCATGCAGTCGTCGTTCGGCGTCAATATGCTGGCGCTGAACCACGGCCGACCGCAGCAGATGGGTCTGCGCGAACTGCTGCAGATCTTCCTGGACTTCCGCGAGGAGGTGGTGGTCCGCCGCGTCAAGTTCGAGCTGAACAAGGCGCGCGACCGCGGCCACGTCCTGGTCGGTCTGGCCGTCGCCGTGGCCAATATCGACGAGGTGATCCACATCATCCGCTCCTCGGCCGATCCCAGCGAGGCGCGCGAGCGGTTGCAGGCCAAGGCCTGGCCCGTCGGCGACATGATAGCCCTGGTCGAACTGATCGCCGATCCGCGCACCGTGATCGTCGAGGGCGACAAGATCCGCCTGACCGACGAACAGGCCCGCGCCATCCTGGCCCTGACCCTGTCGCGTCTGACCGGACTGGGTCGCGACGACATCTTCGCCGAGGCCCGCGCCCTGGCCGACACCATCCAGGGCCACCTGACCATTCTGTCGGACCGCAACAACGTCCTGGCCATCATCCGCGACGACCTGATCGATGTGAAGGACAAGTTCGCCGTGCCGCGTCGCACCCTGATCGGGGAAGGCGACGGCGAGATGGAGGACGAAGACCTGATCCCGCGTGAGGACATGGTCGTCACCGTCACCCACGGCGGCTACGTCAAACGCGTCGCCCTGAACGCCTATCGAACCCAGCATCGCGGCGGCAAGGGCCGCAGCGGTATGTCGATGAAGGACGAGGACGCCATCACCGGCGTGTTCAGCGCCTCGACCCACACGCCGGTCCTGTTCTTCGCCACCAACGGCAAGGCCTACAAGCTGAAGACCTGGCGTCTGCCGCTGGGAAATCCGCAGTCACGCGGCAAGGCCTTCGTCAATCTGCTGCCCATCGAGCCGGGTGACAGCATCATGAACGTCCTGCCCTTGCCTGAGGACGAGGCGACCTGGGGCGACTACGACATCATGTTCGCCACCCAGGCGGGCGACGTGCGGCGCAACAAGCTGTCGGACTTCGCCACGGTGAACCGTGCGGGCAAGATCGCCATGAAGCTGGAAGGGACCGACCGCATGGTCGGCGTCGGACTGTGCACGGCGGACGACGACGTGCTGCTGACCACGGCGCTGGGTCGCGCGATCCGGTTCAAGGCTGACGACGTTCGGGTGTTCAAGGGCCGCGATTCGACCGGCGTCCGGGGCGTGCGGCTGCAGGACGGGGACGAGGTCATCTCGATGGCCATCCTGGGTCGCGTCGATGCGACGCCCGAGGAACGCTCGGCCTACGTCAAACACGCCAACGCCATGCGTAAGGCCCTGGCCGGCGTCGATGGCGAGGACGATGCGGCATCGGTCGAGGCCGATGACGAGACGGCCGGCGACGCCGTCCTGTCGGTGGAACGGATCGCCGAACTCGGCGCAGCGGAACAGTTCATCCTGACGGTCACCGAAACCGGCTTCGGCAAGCGGTCCTCGGCCTATGAATATCGTCGCACGGGCCGGGGCGGGCAGGGGCTGACGGCCCACGGTCTGGGCGGTCGCGCGGGCACACGTCTGGCGGCGGCCTTCCCAGTCGAGGAGAGCGACGACCTGCTACTGGTCACCTCGGGCGGCCAGATGATCCGCACCCGCATCGACCAGGTCCGCATCGTCGGCCGCTCCAGCCAGGGCGTCACCATCTTCCGCACCGGCAAGGACGAGAAGGTCGTCTCGGTCGAACGCCTGCCCGAAAGCGGCGGCGACGATGATGGGGATGCGGCGGGCGAAGAGGGCGGCGAGGCCTAAGACCAGGACCCTCATCCGGCCCTTCGGGCCACCTTTTCCCAACGGGAGAAGGGAGGGAAGGAACGGGGTTTGTGTGACCATGGACATCCTGATCGACGGCCTTCCGGCGAGCGTGGAAGACCTGCACTACCTGGCCCTGGTCAACTACGGCGGCGTCACCTCCTTTCGCGTCGAGCAGGGCGCGGTGCGGGGCCTCGATCTGCATCTGGCTCGCCTGCACGCCTCCGCCATCGAAATGTTCGGCGTCGCGGTCGGCGAGCAGCGCCTGCGGGATTTAATGGGCCTGGCTCTAGGCGACCGCCGCGATGCCTGGTTGAGGGTCAGCCTGTTCTCCCCTTTTATCTGGGCGCGACTGCCGTCAGAGCGGGTGCAGCCGAAGGTCATGACCGTGGTCGCGCCGCCCGCCACGCCCCTGGCCGAGTCAGTCCGGCTCCAGTCCCAGACCTATGTTCGCGACGCGGCCCATCTGAAGCACACCGCGACCTTCCCCCTGATCCGCGCCCGCCGCTTGGCGCAGGACGCCGGGTTCGACGACGCCTTGTTTGCGGACAGGGACGGGCTGATCTCCGAAGGCACTCTGTGGAATGTCGGGTTCCTCCGAGGAGATCGGATATTCTGGCCCCAGGCGCCGATGCTGGCCGGCGTCACCCAGGCTCTGATCGATCTCGGCTGGTCGGATCAGGGGCTCGTTTCGGAGATGCGGCCGATCCATCTTCGCGACATGGTGACCTTCGACGGCGCCTTTCTATGCAACAGCGCCACCCCGGTCTGTCCGATTACGGCCATCGATGACGTTGTGTTCGACAATGATCCGGCGATCCTGAGCAGGCTGGAACGGGCCTGGTCGTCCCAGCCGCCTCAACCTGTCGCGGTTTAAGACGATGACGAAGCTGTCAGCCGGCTAGGCCGCTGATTTCGCACCTGCTAAACGACCGCAAAGGCAGGCGACAGGCCGGGGAGACACGCCATGCGCATCGGACTTTATCCGGGCACCTTCGACCCGGTGACAAATGGTCATACGGACATCATCAAGCGGGCGCTGAAGCTGGTGGACCGGGTGGTCATCGGCGTGGCCCGCAACGACGACAAGGGACCGCTGTTCAGCACCGACGAGCGGGTCGAGATGCTGAAGGCCGAGGTCGCGGGCCTGGGCGGGGACATTGTGGTCCAGCCTTTCTCGAACCTGCTGATGCATTTCGCCGAGGAATTGAACGCCAACGTCATCATCCGGGGTTTGCGCGCGGTCGCGGATTTCGAATACGAGTTTCAGATGACGGCCATGAACCAGCGCCTCAATCAGGACATCGAGACGGTATTCCTGATGGCCGACCCTCGGCATCAGGCCATAGCCTCGCGGCTGGTCAAGGAAATCGCCCGTCTGGACGGCGCGATCGACAGTTTCGTCAGCCCCGCCATCGCCGCGCGCGTGCGGGACAAGGTCAAGAACGGGATTTGAGAACGACTATGCGTAAGGCGATCATCGCGGCCGGTCTGGCCGCCCTTCTGGCCTCCAGCGCGGTCCAGGCCCAGACGGCGGCGGCGGCGGGCGCTCCGGTCGCGGCCTCGGCCGGCGACTGGCGCACCATTGCGCCGGAAAACCTGCTGGTCATCGACACCGCCAAGGGCCGGATCCTGGTCGAGCTGGTTCCCGTCGCGGCGCCCAATCACGCCGAGCGCATCCGCACCCTGGCCAATCAGGGCTTCTACGACGGGCTGAAGTTCCACCGCGTCATTCCCGGCTTCATGGCCCAGACCGGCGATCCCCAGGGCACGGGCGAGGGCGGAAGCGACCTGCCCGACCTGAAGGCCGAGTTCAACTTCCGTCGCGGGCGCGACGCCGGCTTTGTCGCCGTACCCAATGCGGGCCAGGGTCTGCGCGGCTTGGTCAGCGATCTGCCGGTCCAGACCCAGCCCGACGCCCAGATGATGGTCACCGCCGATTTCAAGGTCGACGCCCATGGCCTGTTCTGCCCCGGCGTCCTGGGCATGGCCCGCTCCGGCGCGCCCGACAGCGCCAACAGCCAGTTCTTCCTGATGATGGGCGACCGCGATCAGTTGAACGGCGTCTACACCGCCTTCGGCCGCGTGGTGTCGGGCATGGACGTGCTGGACAAGATCAAGAAGGGGCCTGAGGCGGAGGACGGCAAGGTGACCGATCCCGACGTCATGACCCACGTCCGCATGGCCTCGGCCCTGCCGGAAGGGCAACGCCCGACCGTGCGTGTGCTTAACGCCTCCAGCACCGCCTTCGCCGACAAGATCGCGGCGACCCGCACGGCCCGCGGCTCGGCCTTCAGCATCTGCGACGTCCAACCGGTGGCCGAGGTCGTCGGCGGCTGACGGCCGTTTCTTTGGGGGAGGGGATATGGTTCGACATCTGTTGACGGCGGCCGTGCTGACCGCCGCGCTTTGCGGTCCGGCTCTGGCCCAGGACGCCGCGCCTGCGCCGCCGCCGCCACCCCCGGCGCCGACCGAATGGCGCGCCGTCTCGCCCAGCGACCTTCTGGTCATCGACACGACCAAGGGCCGCATTCTGGTCGAACTGGCCCCCGAGATCGCGCCCGCCCATGTCGAGCGGATCAAGCTGCTAGCGGCGCGGGGCTTTTACGATAATCTGGCCTGGCACCGGGTGATCGACTGGTTCATGGCCCAGACCGGCGACCCGCTGGGCACCGGAGACGGCCAGAGCTGGTATCCTGATCTGAAGGGTGAGTTCACCTTCCGTCGCGGCCCCGACATGGCCTTCACACCCGTCGCCGCCCCCGCGGGCGCCCTGTTGGGTTTCGTTCGCTCCGTTCCGGTCCAGACCCAGCCCGACGACCTGATGGCCGGCACCGGCGACAAGAAGGTTCACGGCTGGGCCCTCTATTGCCCCGGCGTCGCCGGCATGGCGCGCGACGAAGGCAATGACACCGCCAACAGCCAGTTCTTCCTGATGCGCCAGGCCTATCCGGCGCTGGACAAACGCTACACCGTCTGGGGGCGCGTCGTGTCGGGGCTGGATGTGGTGCGCGCGCTGAAGGCCAGCCCCAATCCCGACGGCATCGTCACCGAACCGGACCGCATGACCCGCGTGCGTCTGGCCGCCGACCTGCCCCAGGCCGAACGCCCGTCGGTGCAGATGTTGAACACCACCTCGGCCGCCTTCCGCGATCTGGTCGATCAGGCCCGTCAGGCCAAGGGCGCGGACTTTTCCGTGTGCGACATCGACGTGCCGGCGCAGGTGACGCCGGCAACATAGACACGGGGCTTCAGCCTGCCGCTCCGCGCCCCCGACCGCGCCGACGACGCCGTCGACGCGGGGGCTTCTGATCCTCACGCATTCGTTGCAGCAACAGGCCTTCGCGCAGACCCCGATCCGCGACCCGCACCCGCTCCGACGGCCAGGCGCGCTGAATCGCCTCCAGGATCGCGGCGCCGGCCAGCACCAGATCGGCGCGGTCTGGGCCGATGCAGGCCTCCTTCGCCCGACCGTCAGGCCCCAGCGCCTTCAGCCGATCGGCCGCCGCATCGCAGTCGCCCCGCGTCATCCACAGTCCGTCGACCCGGTCGCGGTTGTAGCGCGGCAGTTTCAGATGGATGCCCGCCAGACTGGTGATCGCGCCAGAGGTGCCGATCAGATGCGCCCGGTCCCGTGAAAGCAGATCCAGCATCCCCGGATCCTCGATCCCGCCGTCCGCCAGGGCCGCGCCCATGTCGGCGACCATCGCCTCGTACCATTCGGCGTTGCGAACCTTGCCGGCGTTTTCCGGCTCCGGGTGGCGTTCGGCCAGGGTCACCACGCCCAGCGGCGCAGACATCCAGCCGGTGGTCCGCCAGTCCGCGTCCTGACGCTTCAGCCACGACAGTTCGGTCGAGCCGCCGCCCACGTCGATGATGACCACGCCCTCGGCCTTGGGATCGATCAGGTTCAGGCACCCTTCAACCGCCAGCCGCGCTTCCTCGGCCGGGTCGATGATCCGCAGCCGCAGACCGGTGCCCTTTCGCACCCGTTCGATGAAGTCGGCGCCGTTCTCGGCGGCGCGGCAGGCCTGGGTGGCGACGGCGCTCAAGCGAGCGGATTCGACGCCCTTTCTGACGATCCGTTCGGCGCACAGCGCCAGGGCGTCATAGGCCCGGTCCATCGCCTGCGGGTCCAGCCGCCCGCTGCGCGACAGGCCTTCGCCCAGGCGCACGATGCGGCTGAAACTGTCCACCACGCGAAAACCGTCGCGCGACGGCCGTGCGATCAGCAGCCGACAATTATTGGTCCCCAGATCGAGCGCGCCATAGAGCGGCGCGTCCCGACCCGACGCATCCCGCGGACGGGAAGGCTGGGACCGCTCGTCGCGCCGTCGGGGCGCGCCGTGGGTCTCCGGCATGGGTCGTCATTCCGATGTGGGCGGTCCAATGCGGCGCCCGTCTTGATCAGCCTAGCGCGGTCGGATCGTCCGCGCCAAGCCATTCTGTCAGGAAGATGAACGACCGTGTCGGGGTCCGCGTCATGCGCGGGGGCGTATCAAGGATCATGACCCAGGTTCAGAACGCCCGTTTCGCCATCGGCCAGATCGTCCGCCATCGCGACGACGCCTTTCGGGGCGTGGTCATGGATGTGGATCACGCCTACGACGGCCCGGCCGGCGAGACGGGATCGGTCGCGTCCGACCAACCCTTCTATCGCATCTTCGCCCTGGGCGAGGACGGCGGCTTCGTCGCCTATGCGGCCGAGGGCGTGCTGGAGGGGGGCGACGCCGTGCTGACGCCCGACGACGCCAGCCGATGGTTCACCACGGACGACCACGGCCACCACGCACCGCTGGACGCTCGGCTGCACTGACGGTGGCGGCCGACCGAAGTCGCGGCTAGGATGATCGAAAAAGAGGAGCGTCCCATGTCAGACTTCGAACACGTCTTCGAACAGCCGCCCGAGGGCGCAGCCGCCGACTGGACCATCCCCCAGAACTGGGCTGCCTACACCGAGGTGGAACACCAGACCTGGGACATCCTTTACGCCCGCCAGATGAAAATCCTGCCGGGCCGGGCCTGCGACGCCTTCCTGCGCGGCTTGGACGCGCTGGATCTGAACGCCGGCGGCATTCCCGATTTCGACGTGATCAATCCCAAGCTTCAGGCCCTGACCGGCTGGACCGTGGTGTGCGTGCCGGGCCTGGTGCCGGACGAGGTCTTCTTCGACCATCTGGCCAACCGCCGCTTCGTGTCGGGCCAGTTCATCAGGAAGCCGGACCAGCTGGACTATCTCCAGGAGCCGGACATCTTCCACGACGTCTTCGGCCATGTGCCGATGCTGACGGACCCCGATTTCGCCGCCTATATGGAGGCCTATGGCAAGGGCGGCCAGCGCGCGGCGGGCCTGGGAATGCTGCCCAATCTGGCGCGGCTTTACTGGTACACAGTGGAGTTCGGCCTGATGAAGGAGGCGGACGGTCTTCGTATCTACGGCGCCGGCATCGTGTCGTCTTCGACCGAGAGCGTCTTCGCCGTGGAAGACGCGTCGCCCAATCGTCTGGGCTTCGACCTGGAGCGGGTGATGCGGACCCTGTATCGGATCGACGATTTCCAGCAGGTCTATTTCGTCATCGACAGCCTCGAGGCCCTGAAGGACGAGACGCTGAAGGATTTCGGCCCGGTCTATGCGGCGCTGAAGGGCCAGGACGACCTGGCCATCGAAACGGTCCTGCCGACCGACAAGGTCTTCACGCATGGCACCCAGGCCTACGCTGAGCGCGGCGGACGGTTCGCGGCCTGAAGGCGTGAACGCCCTCAACCTCGCGTCGAAGGCGAGGATGAGGGCGATCTGGACTAGGTGTGGGTGATCAGGCTGTTGTGCCGGGTGTCACGCATCTTGATGAAGGTAATCAGCGAAACGCCGATCATGACCGTCACATACCAGAAGAAGATGCTCTCCATTCCCGCGTTCTTGAACCACAGGGCGACGTATTCGGCCGTGCCGCCGAACACCGCATTGGCGATGGCGTAGGGCAGGGCGACGCCCAGCGCGCGGATATGGGCGGGAAACAGCTCGGCCTTCACCACGGCGTTGATGGCCGTATAGCCGGACACGATCACCAGGCCGGTCAGCGCCAGACCAAAGGCCGCCAGCGGGCTTTCCACCCGCGACAGCAGCGTCATGATCGGCACGGTGCAGATCACGCCCAGAACGCCGAAGGCGATCATCACCGGGCGACGGCCGATCCTGTCGGACACGGCCCCCACGGCCGGTTGCAGCAGCATGAAGACGAACAGGGCCGCGGCGCTGACTTCGGTCGCCGTGTTCTTCGAAAAGCCGGTCGTATTGACCAAGAACTTCTGCAGATAGGTCGTGTAGGTATAGAAGGCCAAGGTGCCGCCCGCCGTCAGGCCCAGCACCATGAAGGCCTCCTTGGGGTGTTTGACGAACAGCTGGACAGCGCTGGACTTGGGCTTGTCCTTGATGTCTTCGGCCTTGTGCGTCTCATCCAGCCGACGGCGAAGCCAGAAGACGATCACCGCCAGGGCCGCGCCGACGAAGAACGGAATGCGCCAGCCCCACGACGCCAAGGCCGACTCGCTGAGGGTGTTCTGCAGCACGATCAGCAACACAAGCGCGATCAACTGGCCCGAGATCAGGGTGACGTATTGAAAGCTGGACCAGAAACCGCGCCGATGCGGCTCGGCCATTTCCGACAGATAGGTGGCGCTGGAACCATATTCGCCGCCGACGCTGAGGCCTTGCAACAGGCGCGCGAACAGCAACAGCGCCGGCGCAGCCAGACCGATGGTGGCATGGCCTGGCGTCAAACCGATGATCAGCGACCCGGTGCACATCAGCGTGACAGACAGCGTCAGCCCCGCTTTTCGCCCCTTGCGGTCGGCATAGATCCCCATGATCCAGGCCCCGATCGGCCGCATCAGGAAGCCCACCGCGAACACGGCGGCAGCGCTCAGAAGCTGGGCGGTGGGGTCCTCGCTAGGGAAGAAGACCGGCGCGAAATACAGGGTGAAGGCCGCATAGGCGTACCAATCGAACCACTCCACTAGATTGCCGGCGGACCCGCCGACGATGTTGCGAAGACGGCGGGCGGGGGACATGGGGGCGGTGTCTGTGCTCATTTGACGCATTAAACACGCTGGAACGGATAGAAGCTCCCCCCAAGCTTAAGAATATTTGTCAGGACATCCAGCGCCCCGCGCGTCTCGTCCAGCAGCGCCGGATCGGCCAGGTCGGCAGGCCGCAGCTCGTCCCGGTACCAGCGGTTCGCCCAGGCGGAGAGTTCGGCGTGCAGCGCGTCGGTCAGACGCATGAACGGATGGGTCGCCGCCAGTTCCGCCTCGGTCAGCACGACTCGTAGCCGCAGACAGGCGGGGCCGCCGCCGTTCCGCATCGACTGACGCACATCGACGTAGTGAACGGCGCCGATCGGGCCGTTGGAGGCGGCGATCCGTTCGGCGACCGCGTGGCTGCGCGGATTGTCTCGGGTTTCCGTTGGGCAGATCAGGGTCAGGCGATCCTCGCCCGGAACCTGGATCAACATGGAGTTGAACAGATAGCTGGAGATGGCGTCGGCCAACGGCAGGTCGGCGTCGGACACCTCGACGAACTGCGGCGCGAACAGGCCGTCGGCGGCGCGGCGGATGGCGGCCTTGGTCGCGTCCGTGTCCTCGAACGCCAGTTCGTGAAAGAACAGGGTGTCCAGAGCCCCGACGCAGACAACGTCATTGTGGAATGTGCCGCCCGCGATGGCGGCGCGGGATTGCCGGGCCAGCACGGGCCGCCCCGCCTCATGGCGCCGGACGATGGCCTCGGACGCTTCCAGTGTCTGGCGCGCGGGGTAGGGGCCGTCCCAAGGCTCGAACGCCTCACGCCCCCAGACCAGCAGATTGACCCCGCGTCCGCCGTGCGTGGCGCACAGGCGAACATGATTGGCGGCGCCTTCGTCGGCCAGATGGGCGACGGCGGGCAGGGCGTCGTGCACGGCGAACCGCGACGCATCGGGGAATAAGGCGTCCAGCGCCCGCTTCGTTTGCTGATGCTCCAGAGAGCGGTGCAGGTTGGTGTGCAGGTTGGCGGGGGTGAAATGCACCCGGCCGTCGGCGGCGTCGGCGTACGGCGTCACGGTCGCGGCGTTGGCGGCCCACATGGGCGAGGCCGAACAGGCGGCGGCGGCGAACGACGGCGCGGTTCGCCAGGCGCGCTCCAGAACCTGGGCGTCGGAGCCTGTGAAGCCCAGCGTCCTCAGGAAGGGGATGTCGGGCCGTTCGTGCGGCGGCAGGACGAACTGGGGCAGACCCAGGTCCGCCAGGGTCTTCATCTTGTCCAGTCCCTGCAAGACGGCCGCGCGCGGGTTCGAGGCTTCGCCCTTGTTCAGGCTGGACGCCAGATTGCCCGGTGACAGGCCGGCGTAGGAATGGGTCGGCCCGATCAGGCCGTCGGCATTGGCTTCGACGGCGGTGATCATCGCAGCCCCTTGATCTCGCCTTCGATATTGGCGACCGCGTCGGCCTCGAAGCTGGCGACCGGGTAGGCGCAATAGTCTGCGGCGTAATAGGCGCTGGGCTTGTGGTTGCCGCTGGCGCCCAGACCACCGAACGGCATATCGCCCGCCGCCCCGGTGGTGGGCCGGTTGAAGTTGACGACGCCCGCTCGGATGCGGCGGATGAAATGGTTCCAGTTCTTCGAATCGTCGCTGACCAGGCCGGCGGACAGGCCGTAGCGGGTCGCATTGGCGGCCTGGATCGCCGCGTCGAAACTAGGGACGCGCGTCACCGAGAGGAAGGGGGCGAACATCTCCTCGTCCGACACGTCGATCCCGGTCACGTCGATGATGGCGGGCTTGACGAAGGCGCCCGGCAGGTTGGCGACAGGGCCAGAGGCGCGAATGACCTTGGCGCCCAGGTCGATCCGCTCCTGCAACGCCTTCAGCGCGGCCTCGGCGGCGCGGGCCGAGATCAGCGGCCCGGCATAGGGTTCGGGATCGCTGTCCCACGGAGCGAAGACCAGACGGTCGGACAGGGCGGCGATGGCCTCTATGATCGCATCGCCTTGCGCGCCTTCCGGCACGATCAGGCGGCGCGCGCACGAGCAGCGCTGGCCGGTGGTGATGAAGGCGGACTGGACCGCAATCCCCGCCACGGCCTCGGCGTCCGCCGCATCCCAGACGACCAGAGGATTGTTGCCGCCAAGCTCCAGCGCCAGGATGACGTGCGGATCGTCGGCGAACTTCCTGCGGAAATGCGCGCCCGCCGCGCCGGAGCCTGTGAACATCAGGGCGTCGATGCCGGCGTCCAGCAGGGCCGCGCCCGTCTCGCGCCCGCCCTGGACGACATTGACCACGCCTTCGGGCAGGTCGGCGGCGGCGAAGGCTTCGGCCATCACCTGACCGACCAGGGGCGTCTCTTCCGACGGCTTGAACACGACCGTGTCGCCAGCCAGCAGGGCCGGCACGATATGGCCGTTGGGCAGATGACCGGGGAAGTTGAACGGGCCCAGTACCGCCGCCACGCCGTGCGGCCGATGCCGCAGCGTGGCGCGACCGAAGGCCGTGTCGCTGGTCCGCTCGCCGGTGCGTTCGTCATAGGCGCGGATCGAGATGTCCACCTTGCCGATCATGGCGGCAGCCTCGGTCTTCGTCTCCCACAGCGGTTTGCCGGTCTCTCGGGCGATGGCCTCGGCGATCTGGGGTGCGCGATCCTTCAGCACGGCCTGATAGCGTTTGGCGGCGTCGATCCGCTCGGCGCGCGGCGCATCGGCCCAGGCGGGGAAGGCGGCGCGCGCGGCGTCCACGGCGGACTGGACCTGGGCCGGGCTGGCGGCTTCACCCTCCCAGTTGGTCGCTTCGGTCGCGGGATCAGTGGATTTGAATGTGGTCATGATTTCACTCGCACGGTCTGGCCCACGCGCACCTTCAGCGCGGCGGCGGTCTCGGCGCTCAGGCGAACGGTCTCGCCGTCGATGTCGGCCTTGGCCCGCACGGCGCGGAAGGCGGCGATGCTGTCGGTCGAGATCAGAGCCGGCAGTTCCGCGTCGACCGTCTCTGCGATCTGCACCGTCAGCCGCCGCGCATCGCGCACGGTTCGAATGTTGTCGCGTCCGCACGAGACGGTCGGCCCCGCATCGAAGATGTCGACCAGACCATTGGTGCGGAACCCTTCGCTTTCCAGCAGGGCCATGGCCGGCACCCCTTGCGGATGCACCTTGCCGATCACCGCGCGCGCCGGTTCGGGCAGCAGCTCGACATAGATCGGATGGCGCGGCGCCAGGTCCAGAATGAACTGCTTGTCGGTCGATCCGGTCATCCGGTCGGCGTGGTCGAACTCCATCGGAAAGAACTTGTGCGCCACATGATCCCAGAAGGGGCAGGCGCCGTCGGGGGTGAACACGCCGCGCAGCTCGGCCAGCACATTTTCGGCGAACAGCTCGGGCCCCGCGCCGATCAACATATAGCGCGACTGGCTGAGCAGACGCCCTGCGCCGCCCTTCCTCCGATCCGCCTTCAGGAACAGCGACCCCACCTCGGTCCAGCCGGTGCATTCATTGACCAGCACCAGCGTCTGGTGATCCAGCTTGACCCCGATGGAGGGCGACGACGCCGTATTGTTCACGACCCGGAACGAGAAGAATGGCCGCTTCAGACCCACGGTCGCCTTGACCGATCCGACACCGTCGATGTCGCCGGTGTCGCCGTCCTCCAGCATCAGGGTGTACCAGGCCTCCTGCGGCGTGACCTCCCCCCGGAAACTGGCCTGGCTCAGTTCCAGCCGGTCGGACAGGGCGTCGGGATCCTCGGGCAGGCTGGTGAAGCCCGGCCCGGACAGGATGGCCAGTTCAAGCAGGTGATCCAGGTCCGCAGGACCGGCGGGACGCACGACAAGCATTCTACAGGGTTTCCATCCGCAGGGATTTCAGCTTGGCCGCGTCGATCTCGCCCGAGGCGACCTTGCACAGGATCAGGGCGCTCAGCTGCGCGCGTTCGACGAAGCTGTCGGGCCAGGCGAACTCCTGGTCCGAATGGATATCGCCGCCCCGCACACCCAGGGTGTCGATGTTGGGCAGGCCGGCGGCGTGCAGATTGTTGCCCTCGCACACCCCGCCCGACGGTTTCCAGGCGATGGGCTGGCCCAACAGGGCGCCGGCTTCCTTGACCGCTTCGAACAGGGCGGTCTGGGCGGCGTCCATCGGCTTGGGCGGACGGGTGAAACCGCCGTGCAGGTCAAGGCTCAGTCCCTCGAACGGCGGCGTCGCGGCGATGGCGCGAACCTGGGCGTCGATCCAGTCGGCGGCGGCCTTGTCCGGCACGCGCACATTGAAGCGCACTACGGCGTTGTCGGCGACGACGTTCAGGGCGCCGCCGCCGGAAATCTTGGCCACATTGACGGTGACGCCCTCGTGCTGGCCGTTCAGCCCATGCAGGGCGGCGGCGATGACGGCGGCGCCCGCCACGGCGTTGCGCCCGTCTTCGAAGGCGCGGCCGGCATGGGCGGCGCGGCCCGTGACGATCAGATGATAGTTGCCGCTGCCCTTCCGCGCCCCGGCCAGCGTCCCGTCCGCCAGGGCCGGTTCATAGGTCAGGCCGATGTGACCGCGCGCGCCCAGTTCGGCCAGCAGCGGCGCCGAAGCGGGCGAGCCGATTTCTTCATCGGGACTAAGCAGGACGGTCCAGCCGACGCCGTGCCGGTCGGGGTGGGTTTCGAACGCCTCCAGCGCGGCCAACAGCACGCTGATCCCGCCCTTCATGTCGGCGACGCCCGGCCCGTTCAGGGCGCCGTCCGCCCGTGTCTGCACGGTCTGGAACCGGCTGTCGGCGGGAAAGACGGTGTCGTAGTGGCCCGTCAGCACGACCTGGATCGGCGCCTCGGGCCGGGCGGTGATCTTCAGGGCGTCGGCGTGGGCCTCGGTCCTCACCGACCCGTCGTCCGCGACGCTGGTCGAGCCTTGCGTCGGGATACGTTCGACCATGGCGGGCAGGGTGCGCGCCGTGGCGTCCAGCGCGTCCAGCACGGCGTTCAGCCCGGCCGCATTTCTGCTGCCGGAGTTGATGTTCGCCCAGTCGATTGTTCGGCCGATGATGGCTTCGCGTCGCGCGGCGACGTGGTCGAGGACGGCCTGGTCGGAGGTCAGAATCCGCATCGGCCGGACCCTAGACGCCTCAGCGGGAAAGGTGAAGGTCAGGGCCTGTAAGTCATCGTCGATCACCGCTAGGGTCCGCCCGGAATCCTTGGGAAGGCGACGATGGCGCGAGAAACGATCCGGCTCTGGCTCCGCGCCATGAACCCCTTGAAACTGCCGCGCGGCATGGTCGAGGCCCAGCGTTCGGCGCGCGCGATGGTCTTTGGCTTGGCCATTGCTCTGGTCGTCGGCCTGATCCCGACCTGGTGGATGTTCACCTCGGGCTGGTTCGAGACGGCAATGAACGGCGAATACGCCCGGATGGGTCTGTCGTCCGATCAGATCGCCATGCAGCATGAGTTCATGACGGCGATTTGGCCCTGGGCCATGGGCGCGGCCGCCGCTTTCACCGTCCTGCTCTACAGCGTGTTGGCGGCCGTGCAGTGGCGGGCCATGACGCGCGCCATACCGATCATCATGCTGGCGCTGGTCGCCTACAGTCTGGTGGCCAATATGGGAATGCGGCTGCTGGGCACGATGCCGACGCCGGAACTGCCCTTCTGGATCGTGGTCGCAACCTGGCCGGCCGCCATCGTCTCGGCCGTCATCTATGTGGCGTCGCTGCAAGGGGCGATGATGCTGCACCGTTTGCGGAGCGAACCCTGATGGCCGTGGTCCTCTATCACAATCCCAAATGCTCGACCTCGCGCAACGCCCTGGCGCTGTTGCAGGAGCGGGGGATCGAACCGACTGTGGTCGAATATCTGAAGACCGGCTGGGATCGCGCGACGCTGGAACGGCTGGCGTCGCGGACGGGCGCAGGCCTGCACGGCCTGATGCGCGTCAAGGAAGCCGAGGCCAAGGCCTTGCTGGACACCGGCGCAGACGACGCGGCCCTGATGGCCGCCGCCCTGGCGCAACCGATCCTGATCGAACGCCCCATCGTCGAAACCGACAAGGGCGCCGTCGTCGGCCGCCCGATGGAACGGGTGCTGGACGTCATCTGAGCGGTCCCGCCGGCCTTGCGGCCGGAGGTTCTCAGCGGTTGCGGCCGCCCCGGTTCGGACGACGATCCCCGGCCTCGCGGCTTTCGTGGCGCCAGCGGATCGACAGGCTGGTGTCGCCCTGACCGCCGAACTGGGATGCGATGGCCACGTTGCGACGGGGCTGCCATTCCACCTTGACCGCCGCGCCGCCCTCGCCGCCGCCGATCACTTCCAGATAGACGTCGTCGGTGATGTATCGGCCGCCCGCCACCGTGACCGCCGAGGCCTCGCCGCCGAACGACAGGCGATCTAGTCCCGCCAGTTCGCGCAGGTTGCCGATCACATCGAACCCGCCGCCGCCCGCCAGGGCCGCGACCCCCGCCGCCAGCTGGGCCGCTTCGAACGCCGACAGCTGGGAGGCCGAGCGTCCGAACAGCACCTGCGACAGGATTTCGTCCTGGGGCAGGGACGGGGTCGAGGTCAGGGCGATCTTTGGTTCGGCCGCCGTGCCCGTCACGTCGATGGAGGCGGTCAGGGCCGCATCCTCACGCGTCGCCGCCAGGTTCAGCCGGATCTGTTTCGGATCGGTCGACAGGGTGACGCGGCCGGTGTCGTCGAACACGAACCGCTTGCCCGCGAACTCGTAATCGCCGCGCACCACATTGGCCACGCCGGTCAGTTGCGGGTTGGCGATCGTGCCGCGCACGCGGGCGTTGACGTCCAGGATCACGTTCAGACCGCGCCCGTTCACGCGCACCTTGCCGCCCGACGACCTCAGGCTGATGTCCATGCCGATCTGCGGACCGCGCGCCTTCTGTTCGGTTTCCACCGGATCGCCGCCGGGGCGATTGATCTCGACCACGTCCATCGAGACGATGCCGGTCGATCCGGGCAGTTCGGGCTCGATCTTGGCCTCGTCCACGACGATCTGCCCGCCCAGCTGGATGTTGCCGTCCGCCCCGCGAACGATGGTGATCGGGCCAGAGGCGCGCGCCTCGGCGATGTCGTTGTCGATGACGCGGAAGCGGTTCAGCGTCAGCTGGGCGTTCGATCCAGACCCCTGACGCAGGCCGACTCGGCCCTGGCCAGACACCGTGCCGCCCGCCGTATCGTTGGCGGTGAACGTCTCGATCTGTGCGGCCGTGTCGTCGAACCGCGTCCGCAGCGTCAGATCGCCCAGCACCAGTCCCACCGCCTTCTCGCGATAGCTGCCCTGGCTCAGGTCGAAGCGGCCGTTCAGACGTGGCGCGTTCAGCGTGCCGCCAATGGTCGCCTGACCCGCCACCTGGCCTGCCAG
This sequence comes from uncultured Brevundimonas sp., assembly GCA_963515305.1. GTDB lineage: Bacteria > Pseudomonadota > Alphaproteobacteria > Caulobacterales > Caulobacteraceae > Brevundimonas. The sequence goes on along the minus strand of CAUPWX010000001.1, from coordinate 309,945 downwards.
ACTGCGTTCGCCGCCCAGGAACAGGTCCCAGATGGGTTGGATCTGACCATTGATCGAGACACGGCCCGACATTTCCCGCGTGCGGGCGATGGCCAACCTTAGCGGCGCCGCCGACGCCTCGACCGGCAGCACCACGTCGGCCGAGGCCTGGACCGCGCCTTCGTCCACCGCCGTCGCCTTGATGGTCAGCCTGTCGCCGGCAAGGGTTGCATCGACCCGTCCATCCACCGCCAGGCCACGCGGCGCGTCGATGCTGCGGATGTTTTCCAGCGCCACATTGGCGGTCCCCGACAGGTCGTCGCCCGCGCCGCGCATGGCCACCTGGCCGGTCACGCTGCCACGCAGTTCCGGCGAGATGGAACCCAGGTCGACCCGCGTCAGGTCCGCCTGCACCGCCACAGACCGGGCGTCCTGGCTCAGGTCCGCCAGCAGCACGCCGCCGCCGACGCTCAGGTCCAGATGCGCCGTCCGGTTCGCACCGTTCAGGGTGATCGACGCCGGGCTGCGCGTGGTGAAGGCCACCTCGCGCACACGGCCGCCGCCGCGCAGGGTCAGGGTCTGCACCGCATTCTGGCGAGAATAGACGCCCGTGCCGTTGAACTGGGCCGGCGTCGGCCCGCCCACGTCCAGCGCCAGGGTGAAGGGCAGGTTGTTCAGCGTGCCGCGCCCGTCCAGATCCAGGTTGCGAATGATCCAGCTCTGGCCTGCCAGGCGCACGTTGCGGCCGCTGACGTCCAGAATGGCGCTGTCGGATCCGCCGCCGTCGGTCAGGCGCACCCGGCCGTTGGCCTCACCCGACGCCAGGAAGGCCCCGGCGCGCGCCGTGAAGGTCAGGTCGGCGCTGGAGGGGATGTTGTTGGACAAGGCGATGGCGCCCTTGGCCGTCACCCCACCCGCATCGACGTCCAGATCGCTTAGGCGGATGCGCTGGCCGCCCAGGAAGAAGTTGCCGGACGCCCGCGCGGGCCCATAGTTCGAGCCGCTGACGACCGTGATCCGCCCATCGGAGGCGTCCGCGCCCTTGCGGAAGCTCAGGGTCAGATCGGCGTCGTTCAGCGTCAGGGCGCCGGCCGTGACCCGCTGGAAGCCGGCGGTCAGGTCGACGCGCGGCTGGGACAGGGTGCCGGTCAGGGCGCCGCGTCCGTTCATGTCGCCGCCGATCTCGACCGGCCCGGCCGCGAACGGCCCGCGCGCGTTCCAGTCCAGCGCCAGCCGCAGCCGGCCGGCCGTTTCGATCAGCCCCTTGGCGCCCGCACGTCCGGCCGCGCCGGTCAGTTCGCCGCGCTCGACCTCGATCCGCCCGCCATTCAGCCGCCCGGCCAGTTGCAGGCGCGGGGTCTTGCCCAGGATGCGATCCAGCTCCTCCATCCCGATCGTCAGATTTCGGCCACGCCCGTCGAAGTTCAGAACCCAGGGCGCGCCGGTCCTGGCTGAAGAGGCCCGGATCGGTCCGCCGAAGGCGCCGCGCGCCTCGGGCCGGATGCGGGCCACGTCGGTCAGTTGCGCCTCGCCACGGAAGCTCATGCCGCCCAGCAGATTGCGCGATCCCGAACCGTTAAGCGTCAGGCCTTGGCCCTGCAGATCGACCTTTTTCAACAGGATGGCGCCGTCCTTCATCCGCGCCGCCTGCATCTGCACGCGCGGCGCGGCGCCCAGCAGACCGCCGATGATGCCTTCGCCCGATCCGCCGTTGGCGCGAATGTCGCCGTCCAGGTCCATGCGGCCGTTCTTGACCGCGACGTTCAGCGGGCCGGCGATGCGGGTGGCGCGATAGCTGGCGACATTGGCGTTCAGCAGGGTGACGGTTCCGTTCAGCGTCCAGTTCTGGGCGTCGCCCTTGAACAGGCCGGAATAGGCCGCCGGACCGGCCACGTCAGAGCCGACCAACCGGCTGAGCGACGCGGTCTGGATGTCCAGCTTGATTCCATCGGGCGAGCTGCGGTCGGCGTTGCGGATCAGGCCGCGCGCCTCAGACTGAACATTGTCGGAGATCAGTTTCCAGGCCACGCCCTGGCTGGCCTTGTCCGGGGTGGGAACCATGGCGAAGCCGAAACGGGCCGTGCGGCCTACTTTGGTGACGAAGGGCGCCAGCAGGTCGGAGCCGCTGAAATCGGCGAAGCCCGACACCCGCGACCCCTTGTCGCCGAAATGGCCCTGAACGATCAGCGGAACGAACTGGCCGGTCTGCACCCGCGCATTGACGACATCGGCGTTCAGCACCGCCACGGCCGAGAACGGCTGGTCGGGCGAATAGCCCAGAGCTCCGGCCAGCGGGCCACCCTGCGCCTCATTGGCGCGCAGGTTCAGTCGCGTATCTTCCAGCTTGCCGCCGAAGCTGGCGGCCAGACGCAGGAAGTCGCCCGGTCGGTTCAGGCTGTCGGCGTTGATCGTGGCGCTCTTGGCGCCGCTGCGGGGCAGGCTGGCGTCGCCCGACAGGCTCCAGCGGCCGTATTCCTTGGAGAAGCCCTCCATCAGTTCGACATTGGCCGCAAACTTGTCGATCCGCACCGAGATCGGCTGCGGGCTGGACGGTTCGTTGGTCGGCGGCTCCACCACCGGCCGGCGCAACACGCGGATGGTCTCGGCCTTGATGTCGTTGGCGTGGAAGCTGCGGCCCAGCAGCGCCAGATAGGACCAGTCCATGCTGAGGTGGTTCGCCTCAAGCCATACGCCCTGGCTGTCGGCCAGGGTGATGCGTTCGATGCTGAAATCGCTGAGCAGGTCGCCCTTCAGGCCATAGACCTTCAGCCGGCCGTAGCGGCTGATCTTCAAGTCCTGGATCCGCTCCAGAACCAGCTGTCGCCCGCCGTCCGAGGCGATGTAGAACCGCCCTGCGATCAGGGCCGCTGCGATCAGCACCAGCAGCCCGGCCAGCACCGCCCCGGCGATCAGGGCGATGCGTTTGGCCAGACCGCGCTTGCGCGCCCATTTGGTCGTCGTGGTGGCGGACGACGTGTCTTCGACGACCGTGTCGTTCTGGGCGTCGGGGCCGGTTTCGGGCGGTGTGTCGGTCAAAACGCCTGGCCGATGCTGATGTAGATCTGGAAGTTCGAATCGCCGTCCTGCTTGTTCAGGGGCACGGCGACGTCGGCGCGGATCGGGCCGAACGGCAGCATATAGCGCACGCCGACGCCCGCGCCGTAACGCATATTGGTCAGGTTCGGCGTCTCCTGGAAGCCGACGGAGCCAGCGTCCACGAAGGCGACCGCCTGGAAGCTCTGGCCGATCGACTGACGCGCCTCAAACGACGTCTCGAACAGCGACAGGCCTCCGCGCGGCGTGCCGTCCGGCAGCTGCGGGTTCACGCCCTGATAGGAATAGCCGCGCACCGATCCGCCGCCGCCGGAATAGAACAGGCGATCCGACGGCACGTTCAGCTCGCTGCCGCCGACGATGGAGCCGATCCGCACCCGTCCGGCCAATATGGTCCGGTCGCCCGCCACGGGCACATAGACGGTGCCTTGGGTTTCGGTCCGCAGGAACAGGATGTTGCTTTCGCCGGTCACCGCCGTCGGCTGGACCGCCAGATTGACGCGCCAGCCCTTGGTCGGGTTCAGCGGGTCGTTCGAATGGTCGATGTAGGCGCTGGTCCGCGCAGTAATGATGGCCAGGTCGCGATCGAACGTGACCCGCTGCGGCGGCAGGGTGGTGAAGTCGTATCGCGTCTCGCTGTAGCGACCGGCGTCCAACCCGATGCCGTAGTTGAAATAGGAGGTCTTGCCGATCCGCTGCTGCAGGTCGGCGTACAGCACCAGGGCGGTCCTCAGATAGGCGTCGGTGTCCTCGTTGACGACGGCGGCACCCAGTTTCAGCGTGCGTCCGGGCTTGCGCCAGTGGGGCAGGGACAGGTCGGCGCCGATCCGGCTGTCGATGTCGGCCAGGCGCGCTTCCAGCCGCAGCGTATCGGCGCGACCGAACCGGTTATAGCGGGTCTGTATCACGTCCACGCCCGCGCCCTCGGCGGTGGACCAGGTGGCGCCGGCCTCCAGCACGCGGCGGGGCCGGTCCTGCAGGCTGACCAGCACGGGACGCAGCCCCTCCGCCGTCGTCTGATCGACGGGCGACAGCGACACCCCGATCCCGTCATAGACGCCGGTGTCCAGCAGACGCCGCTCCAGCTCCGCGACCTGGTCGGGATCGTAGCGATCGCCCGGGCTCCAGGGCGCCAGCCCCGCCACCCAGTCGGGATTGGTGCGACCGCGCCCCAGCACGCGAACGCCGTTCAGCAGAACCAGCCGACCTGAATCGATGCGATATTCCGGCGCGACCGTATAGGCGGCGTGGTCCACCACCACCCGGCGCGGATCGGCCTTGGCGTCCGCATAGCCGTCGCGCACCAGGGCGGCGACCAGACGCCCCTCCCCGGAGATCACGTCCACGGCGCGACCGGGATCGCCGGCCTTCAGGCCTATGGCGTCGCGGCCCTTGGTCTGAGCCTCGGCCTCCGGGGCGGGGTCGGTCCAGGCGATGGTGGGGTCGGTCAACAGGAAGCGTCGCCCCGGCTGGACCGAGACGATGGCCGTCGGCGTCTCGTCGCCCTCGACCAAATCCTCGACGGTAGGCTGATAGTAGCCTTCCGAGCGCAGCAGGGCGGTCGCCGACGTCACCGCGCTTTCGGCGCGACGGCGGGCCTCGAACCGGCTCTCAGGCGCATCGTCCACCTCGCCGACGGCACGCTCCAGCGCCCGGCGCAGTTCGGCGTCCATGTCGCCGCGAATCTGGGCGCGGGGGTCGGCGGCCGCTGCGTGCGCGCAGCCCGAAAAAGCCGCGAGGGCCGCGACCAGCAGGGAAGGCCTGAACGTCAAACTGGATCTTTCGTCAAAGCGCGGTTCTTCGAAAAGCCGTCCTGTCAATAGAACAGGGTTTCGCTCTCGGGTTGGACCGACTGTTCCGACGAGCGTTCTTCGGGCGGCAGGGTGTCGGACGGCGGTGGCGTGGGGGCGGGATCACGCACTTCCGGCGCGGGGGCGGGGCTTTCTTCCTGGACCGGGGCGGTCTCTTCCTGCTGCACCTGAACCGGCGCGCCCTCGTCGTCCGACCGCGACGGCCGGTCGTCGCAGGCCGACAGCGCGAGCACACCCAGCGCGGCGGCGGCCAGAACGAAGGTTGAGCGTGTCATTGAATTCCCCGGGTATTCGCTCATGCAAACGCATTTCCTGCGTCGCCGTTCCCATAGACTTGAAAACGTCGGCGGTCATCCCGCGCGCTCGGACCATCGGGCGACAGCCTGATCCAGGGACAGGGCTGAACTGTGGCGCGCGGGCGCGGGCGGGCCTTCCTCGAACCGGGGCGCGGGCGTGGGCAGGCCCTGATCGAACGTCGCCCGCGCCCGATTGTGCGGATGGTCAGCGGCTTCGGACAGGCTCAGAACCGGCGTGACGCAGGCCTCGGTTCCGGCGAAATGGGCCGCCCAGTCGTCGCGGTCGCGACGGGCGAACACGGCGGCGAACCGGGCGTGCAGACCGGGCCATCCGTCCCTGTCGTATTGCGCCGCTTCCTCGGCCGGCACGTCCAGTCCCTGGAGCAGGGCGGCGTAAAATCGCGGCTCCAGCGCCGCCACCGCGACGAACCCGCCGTCCCGACAGCCGTAGCAGCGATAGAAGGGCGCGCCGCCGTCCAGCAGATTGGCCCCGCGTCGGTCGCTCCATAGCCCTTGCCCGCGCAACGCCTGAAACAGGCCGCCCAGCAGAGCCGCGCCATCGGTCATGGCGGCGTCGACCACGCGACCCTGGCCCGTCGCCCTGGCCTCGATCAATGCGGCCAGAACGCCGACGACCAGCAGCATGGCGCCGCCGCCATAATCCCCGACCAGATTTAGCGGCGGCGCGGGCGGACGGTCCGCCTCGCCCATCGCGTACAGCACGCCGCTCAGTCCGATGTAGTTCAGGTCGTGCCCGACCGCCTGCGCCAGCGGTCCCGTCTGACCCCAGCCCGTCACCCGTCCGACGACAAGGGCGGGCCTTCGCGCCTGTAGGACGTTGGGTCCGAACCCCAGCCGCTCCAGAACCCCGGGACGATAGCCCTCGATCACTGCATCCGCCCCATCGATCAGGTCGAGAACCGCCGCCTTGTCGTCAGGGTTCTTCAGATCGACGGGCACGACATCGCGCCCGCGATGCAGCACCGCGCCGCCCACCTGATCGAACACGGCCGGCCCCGCCGATTCGCTTCGCGTCAGGCGCAACACCTCGGCCCCCATGTCGGCCAGCATCATGCCGGCGAAGGTGACGGGCCCCAGACCGTCGAACTCGATGATGCGGACGCCATTCAATGGTTGCATCGCACATTGGTAGCAGACCGGGTCTTGACCGGAAGCCCGGATTACAACAGAAGGCGCCCTTCGACGGTTCGGGCGGCGCCCGGGCGTCGCACGGTGCGTCCTTAGCTCAGTTGGTTAGAGCATCTGACTTTTAATCAGAGGGTCCTCGGTTCGAGCCCGAGAGGACGTACCATTTAAAGCCCGCTTCGGCGGGCTTTTTGCTGGCCGAAACAGATTTACGGCGCCGCTTGCATCGTTTGTCCGTGGACGGCGTTCAGCCTGCAAGATCAAGGGGCTGCGGCGCGTGACATTACAACAGGGACTGGCGTTCGGACTGATCGCCCTGACCATCGGGGCCTTCGTCTGGGGGCGGTTCAGATTCGATCTGGTGGCGGTGGTCGCCCTGGTCGCGGGGCTGGCCCTGGGCATCATTCCGGCAGAGGCGGCGTTCGACGGCTTCAAGAACGACGTCACCGTCATCATCGCCTGCGCCCTGATCGTGTCGGCCGCCTTCGCCAGGTCCGGCATCGTGGAATTGGCCATGCGGCGGGTTCTGCCCCTGCTGAAGACCGAACGCAGTCAGGTGCCGGTCCTGACCACCGCCGTCACCGTCCTGTCTATGGCCACCAAGAACGTGGGCGCCCTGGCCATCATGATGCCGGTGGCCCTGCAGGTCGCGCGCCGCACGGGATCGGCGCCGTCTCGGCTGCTGATGCCGATGGCGTTCGGCGCCATGGCCGGCGGCATGGTCACCCTGGTCGGCACCGCCCCCAACATCATCGTCGCCGAGGTGCGCCAGCAGATCGTGGGTCAGCCGTTCGGGATGTACGATTTCGCGCCCGTGGGTCTGGCGATCACGGCGATGGCCCTGGCGTTTCTGGCCGTCGGCTATCGCATCCTGCCCAAGGATCGGCGCGGCGCGACCCAGATGAACGCGGCGCTGGCCGCCAACGCCTACGCCACCGAAGTCATCGCGCCCGAGGATTGGGCCGAGGAGTCCATGACCGTATCCGCCCTGAACGCGCTGGGGGAAGGCGATGTTCGGATCATGGCCCTGATCCGGGCGGGCAAACGCCGGGCCAGTCCGCGTGGCAATGTGGTGGTCAAGCCGGGCGACGTGCTTTTGGTCGAGGGCGAACAGCAGGCCCTGCAGGAGTTCATCGGCCGCTCCAGGCTGAGGTTGATCCGCGAGGATCGTCCGATTGCGATGGAGAACCCGTCCGAAGAGATCGCCGTGGTCGAGGCGGTCATCGGCCGCAACTCGCCGCTTCAGGGACAGTCGGTCAAACAGTCCGATCTCTATGGCAAACACGGCATCAATCTGCTGGGCGTGTCGCGCAGCGGCTATGAGCTGACCCAGCATCTGCGGACCGCCAAACTGGCGCCCGGCGACATCGTGCTGCTGCAGGGCGCGGAACAGAGTCTGCCGACGGCGCTGCAGGCCCTGGACCTGCTGCCCCTGGCCGAGCGCGAAGTGCGTCTGGGCAGCACCAAGAAACGTTTCCTGCCGGCCGTCGTCCTGGCCGTCGCCATGACCCTGGTCGGGTTCGGGGTCGTGCCGGTCGCCGTCGCCTTCTTCGGCGCGGCGGTGGTCATCGTGGCCTTGGGCGGATTGAAGATGCGCGAGGCCTATGCGGCGCTGGACGGGCCTCTTCTGGTCCTGATCGCCGCGCTTATCCCCGTGTCCAACGCCATTCAGCAGACGGGCGGGTCGGACCTGATCGCGGGCCTGTTGCGCCATGTGTTCAACGGCCTGCCGGGCATATTGGCGGTGGCGGGGGTTCTGCTGGCCTCGATGGCGGTGACGCCCTTCCTGAACAACGCCGCCACCGTGCTGATCGTGGCCCCCATCGGCGCCACCCTGGCGAAGCAGTTGGGCTTCAACGCCGACCCCTTTCTGATGGCGGTCGCGGTCGGGGCGGCGTGCGATTTCCTGACCCCCATCGGGCACCAGTGCAACACCCTGGTGATGGGGCCGGGCGGCTATCGGTTCGCCGACTATCCCCGTCTGGGCGCGCCTTTAAGCCTGTTGGTTCTGCTGGTCGCGCCGCCGCTGATCCTGCTGTTCTGGCCGCTGTGATCGGGGGATGCGACGCCGTCGGCCTTTGGCGCTGGCGGCGGGACGTGGTCTAAGGGGCGAGATGAGAACTCTTTTTCGTGTGATGCTGCCCGTGGCTGGCGTGACGGCCTTGGGTCTGGCCGGCTGCAATGCGGGGCGTTCGGCTGTAGGCGGCGCCGAACAGGTCAGCGCAGGCTTCGCCGCCGCCGCGAGCGCGCCGCTGGAAGACTTCAATCTGCGCCGTCAGATGATCCCCACGGTGCTTTTGCAGGCCGAGGCCAATCCCTACGATTTGCGAAACCTGAACCATTGCACGACCATCGGCGCGGAGGTCGCGCGCCTGGACGAAGCCCTGGGCCCTGACACGGACGAACCGCCGCGTCAGGACGGCTCCTATCTCAGCGAACGGGCGGCGGATGCGGCGGCCAAGGCCACGCTTGACGCTATCCGCGACACGGCGACGGACTTCATTCCGGGCCGCAGCTGGATCCGACGGCTCAGCGGCGCTGAACAACATTCCAAGCACGTCCAGTCCGCCATTCAGTCAGGACGGATGCGGCGGGCCTTTTTGAAGGGCATGGGGATGCAGCGAAACTGCGCCCCGCCGGCGGCGCCCAGCTGGTTCCGCCCGCACAGTTAGGCTTTCAACCGTTCGATGTGTGCCGGGCGTGGAAGTCGCGGCGGAACTGTTCGAACCGGCCCTCGGAAATCGCCGCCCGCATGGCCGCCGTCAGCGCCTGATAGAAGGCGATGTTGTGCCAGCTGAGCAGGACCTTGCCGAGGATCTCGTCGGCGCGGATCAGGTGGTGCAGATAGGCCTTGGAATATTGCGACGACGGCCCGTCGATGGTGGGGTCCAGCGGATCCTGATCCTCGGCGAAGCGGGCGTTCTTCAGGTTCAGCGGACCATCCCAGGTCCAGGCCTGACCGTGGCGGCCCGCGCGCGTCGGCAGAACGCAGTCGAACATATCCACGCCGCGCCAGACCGCCTCGACCAGATCGACCGGCTTGCCCACCCCCATCAGATAGCGGGGGCGATCCTTGGGGAGGAACTCGGGCGCATAATCCAGCACCTCGCACATGGCCTGGTGGCCTTCGCCCACGGCCAGGCCGCCGATGGCGTAGCCGTCGAAGCCGATCTCTTGCAGTTGTTCTGACGACTGGCCGCGCAGATCCTCGAAGGTCGAACCCTGCTGAATGCCGAACAGGGCCTGATGCTCGCGCTCGCCGAAGCGGGCCTTGGATCGCGCGCCCCAGCGGATCGACAGCTCCATCGCCTTCCTGGCCGCATCCTTTTCCGCAGGATAGGCGACGCACTGGTCCAGTTGCATCGAGATGTCCGCGCCGATCCGGTCGGCCTGGATCTCGATGGAGCGTTCCGGGGTCAGGACGTGTTTGGACCCGTCGATATGACTGGAGAAGGTCACGGCCTCCTCCTTCACCTTGGAAATCCCGGCCAGGGACATGACCTGGAAGCCGCCGCTGTCGGTCAGGATCGGCTTGTCCCAGCCCATGAACCTGTGCAGGCCGCCCAGACGCTCCATCCGTTCGGGACCGGGGCGCAGCATCAGGTGATAGGTGTTGCCCAGCAGGATGTCGGCGCCCGTCGCCTTGACCTGATCCACCGTCATCGCCTTGACGGTGGCGGCGGTGCCGACGGGCATGAAGGCGGGGGTGCGGATATCGCCGCGCAACGTCTTCAGCACGCCGGTGCGGGCGCGGCCTTCGGTGGCGGTGATTTGATAGGGGAAGGGCATCAGGCGATCAGTCGTTCAAGCTGCTCCACCCGCGCCAGATCCTTGGGGCGGCCGAACAGGCGGTACAGGGCGATGTGGTCCCGGATGTCCGGCACGAACAGGGCGGTGTCCTCGACGAAGACCTGACGGCGTGAGGCGAAGGCGACATCGGCCCAGTCGCCACCGTCGCGCACCTGCAGCCCCGCCATCACCTCGATCAGGATCGGCTGATCCGGCGCACGGCCGAAAACGGCGGAGCGGAACAGGCCCTCGCCCGGATCGGGCACGACGTGACCGTCCAGCGCCGCCAGCAGGGCGCGGGCGTCGCGCGGCGCGCACAGCACGTCGATGTCGGGCACATGGATGTCTTCCAGCCCGTAAAGCGCCATCGCCGCCCCGCCGAACACCCACCACGGCGCCTTCAAGGCGCGCGCGGCCTCGCCCACGGCGATAAGGCCGTTCTTGAGGTCATGCGGAAGGTCGTCGGGTGACACGGTGCGGGGCGGTGGTTGCTGTTGGCGGGGGAGGCGGCATTTAGGGCGTCTGGCGGCGAATGGCCACCCGGATCACCAGTTCAGCCCCGCTTCGCCGCGCAGAATGGCCTCGGCCTGGGCCGTATGTTTGCCGCCTTCGCGGTCGTGCAGAACCAGTGGCGGCAGCAGGCGCAACGGCGCCCGCCCGGTCTTGATCGCGTGGACCAGCACTCGTTTGGCCGGTTCGTCGGCGAAGGGATGGATGGGGCGCACGGCGAACGACCCCGCCTTTTCGCCCAGCAAGGCCAGCAGATCCGCCAGCCGATCCGCCCGGTGGATCACCACGATCCGTCCGCCCTCGCGCACCGCCTTCAGCAGAAAGCCGGTCCAGGCCTGAAGACCATCGTCGGCCATCCAGGCGCCCCGCTTGCCCTCGGCCGGGGCGCGCAGGGCGCCTGCATCGTCGAAGAAGGGCGGATTGGATATGGCCCAGTCCGCCGGCGTCATGTTCAACGCCCGAAACCCCGCCGCCACATCGCCCTGACGAATGGTCGTGGCGGCCTCCACCCCGTTCAGCACGGCGTTCTGCATCGCCAGATCCGCCATGACCGGATCGCGCTCAAGCCCCGTCAACTGGACGCTCGGATGGCGGGCCGCGATCTGCATCAGCACGGCGCCCGCGCCGCATCCGGCCTCGATCACCGACTGGCCCGTCTGGGGCGCCACAGCCGCCGCCAGCAGGGCCGCATCCATGCCGGCGCGATAGCCGCGCGTGAGCTGGCGCAACCGCACCCGTCCGTTCAGCAGCCCGTTCTCCACGATCTGCGGCGGCGTCGTTTCGACCGCGTCCAAGCCTCAATCTCCTTGACCCTCAAGGGGGTGAACATCATTGTGCGCCGCAGTGCGCCGGGGCAAGTCGAACCGTCCGCCAATCCTTCGACGCGGTTCGCCGCGCCAGTGAAAGAGTATCCCTTGGAAGTCGCTCTCGCCGCCGCTCCCCGCCCCAAGGGGGACGTCAACGCCCTTGTCCGGCTGGCCGAGGTCGACATGGCCGCCGTCGACGCCCTGATCCTGGATCGGATGCAGTCGGATGTGCCGATCATTCCCAAACTGGCCGAACATCTGGTTTCCGCGGGCGGAAAGCGCCTGCGCCCCCTGCTGACGGTCGCGGCTGCGCGGGCTTCGGGCGCAGCCGACGACATCGCCTCGCCCAAGAAGCTGGCTGCTGCGGTCGAGTTTATTCACACCGCCACCCTGCTGCACGACGACATCGTCGATGCGTCCGAACTGCGTCGCGGCAAGGTCGCGGCCCACCTGATCTGGGGCGCCCCGACCAGCGTTCTGGTCGGCGACTTCCTGTTCGCCCGCGCCTTCGAACTGATGGTCGAGACCGATTCGATGCGGGCCCTGGGCATTCTGGCCGAGGCGTCGCGCGTGATCTCCGAAGGCGAGGTGCTGCAGCTGACCCGCGCACACGATCTGAACCTGGATCAGGCCACCTATCTGCAGATCATCTCGGCCAAGACCGCCGAACTGTTCGCCGCCGCCGCCGAGGCGGGCGCGGTCGGGGCGGGTGCTTCGCTCGAGGCGATCAAGGCCCTGCGCGACTATGGCATGGCGCTGGGCATCGCCTTCCAGCTGGCCGATGACGCCCTGGATTACGGCGCCACGGCCGAGGCCCTGGGCAAGAACGCCGGCGACGACTTCAACGAGGGCAAGGCCACCCTGCCGCTGCTGCTGGCCGTCGCCCGCACCAAGGGGCGCGAGGACGCCTTCTGGGACCGCACGGTGACCAAGGGCGAACGCACGCCCGAGGACTTCGCCCGCGCCCGCGAACTGGTGGTCGGCTCCGGCGCCATCGGTGCGACGCTGGATCTGGCGGGCGACTACGCCGATCAGGCCAAGGCGGCCCTGTCCGTCCTGCCGGCCGGCGACTGGCGCAACGCCCTGGAAGACCTGGCCGATTTCGCGGTGTCGCGCGCGGCCTGAGCGTGACCCAGACAGCGTCCCCGCTGGAGGCCCAGGTCCGCGAGGCCGACCTTGATCGCTGGCTGTCCAGCCGCCTGGTTTCCGATCCCCACGCCCGCGCCGACCTGATCGCCCTCTACGCCTTTGAGGCCGAGTTGATGGCCATCCCGACGCGCGTGACCCAGCCCCTGCTGGCCGAGATGCGCTATACGTGGTGGGCCGAACAGATGGATGGCGTTTTCGCCGGTATCCCGCGCAAGGGCCATCCGGTTCTGGAAGCCCTGACCGACCTCGTCGCCCGCCATCGGCTGGACCGCGCGCCCTTCGACCGCCTGATCGAGGCCCATATCGGCCGCGTCCACGGCCAGCCCCATGACCTCGACGCCTTCTACGTCGGCCCGATGCAGATCGCCGTCCATGTGCTGGCGGGTCCTGGCCATGCCGACAAGGTGGTCGAGGCCGGGCGTGTGAGGGGACTGGGACAGGTCGGGCGCGTGGACGAGGCGAAGGCGGCGCGTGCGGGCGCCAACCTGGCTTTGAAGACATTGCCGCCTGCGGCCTTTCCGGGCGTGGCCTCGGCTGCCCTGATCCATCAGGACGCGCCCGAGCCTGTCAAGCGACTGCGCCTGCTATGGGCGACGCTGCGAGGGCGGGTTTAGCCCACGTCGCGCCACGCCTTCAGGCTTTCCATCGCCCGGATGCTCATCAGACGTTTCTTGGCGCGACCGCGTTCCTTGGGATGGATGCGCTTGCCGTCCTCGTCGACCTTGGGCGCCTCAAGCGGAGGCAGAAGGCCGTAGTTGATGTTCATCGGCTGGAACTTGGAGCCTTCCATGTGGCCGCCGGTGATGTGTTCGACCAGGGCGCCCATGGCCGTCTCGGGCGGCGGGGCCGACAGGTCGCGGCCCAAAGCTTGGGCGGCGGCCAGACGGCCGGTCAACAGGCCCATGGCCGCGCTTTCGACATAGCCTTCGACCCCCGTAACCTGGCCCGCGAAACGCAGGCGCGGCATGGCCTTGAGGCGCAGCTGCTTGTCCAGCAGTTGCGGGCTGTTCAGATAGGTGTTGCGGTGCAGGCCGCCCAGGCGCGCGAACTGGGCATTCTGTAGCCCCGGGATCATGCGGAAGGTTTCGGCCTGCGCCCCGTGCTTCAGCTTGGTCTGGAAGCCGACCATGTTGAACAGTGTGCCCAGGGCGTTGTCCTGACGCAGCTGGACGATGGCGTGGGCCTTGACCGTGGGATTGCGCGGATTGGTCAGGCCGACGGGCTTCATCGGGCCGTGGCGCAGGGTTTCGCGCCCGCGCTCGGCCATGACCTCGATGGGCAGGCAGCCGTCGAAATAGGGGACGTTCTCCCAGTCCTTGAACTCGGCCTTGGGGCCGCCCAGCAGGGCGTCGATGAAGGCGTCGTACTGGGCCTTGTCCATCGGGCAGTTGACGTAGGCGGCGGCGTCTCCGCCGGGGCCTTCCTTATCGTAGCGGGACTGGCGCCAGGCGATGTCGAAGTCGATGCTGTCGGCGTGGACGATGGGGGCGATGGCGTCGAAGAAGCTTAAGGACTCTTCGCCGGTCGCCTTCAGGATGGCCTCGGCCAGGGCGGGCGAGGTCAGGGGGCCGGTGGCGACGATGACGTTGTCCCAGTCTTCAGGCGGCAGGCCGGCGACCTCCTCGCGAACGATGGTGATCAGCGGATGGGCCGCCAGTTTGGCGGTGACGGCGCCAGAGAAGCCTTCGCGGTCGACAGCCAGGGCGCCGCCGGCCGGCACCTGATGGGCGTCGCCACAGGCCATGATGACCGAGTCCAGCGCCCGCATCTCGGCGTGCAACAGGCCCACGGCGTTGTATTCCCAGTCGTCGGACCGGAACGAGTTGGAGCAGACCAGTTCGGCCAGGCCGTCGGTGTGGTGGGCGTCGGTCTTGACGCCGGGAACGCCGCGCATCTCGTGGAGGATAACGGGCACGCCGGCCTGAGCGATCTGCCAGGCGGCTTCGGAGCCGGCCAGGCCGCCGCCGATGACGTGGATGGGGGAGGGAGAAGAAGCGCTCATCGCGGCCTTCTAGCCATTGGCTGGCGCGGTGTCATGGCCCCCTGCTATATCCGCGGTCCGTAATCGAGGGGGCGAGATTTGAACGGGCATCAGGTTCTGCCACTGGGCGAGACGTTGTCGGCGGCGGTCCAGGCTCTGCCTCGGCTGTGGCGCGGGGCCTTGGGGGCGATCCTGCTGGCGGCGGTGGCGTGGAGCGTGAAGCCGATGTCGGCGGGCGCGGCGGGCCTGATCTGGGCGCCGTTCGGCCTGGTCGCGATCCTGGTGCTGACCGGCGCGCTGGGTCGGATCGCCATCACCGATGACGCGCAGCAGGCGCGGCGGCTGGGCCTGGGCCCGGCGGGGCTTCAGTTCGGACGGCCCGAGTTGAGGCTGTTGGGCGCGGGTCTGCTGTGCGGGGTCTTCCTGGCCATGATCCTGTCGGTCGTCGCCCTGGCTCTGCTGGCCGTGTTCGGCATGGCCGAACTGAACACCCAGGCGATCCAGGCGCGCCAGTGGGCGGCGGTTGGGCCGGTCTGGAAGCTGGTTCTTCTGGCTCTGGTGACGGCCTTCGCCCTGTTCGCCGTGGTCGCCTTCACCGTTCGGCTGTCGCTGTCCGTCCCGGCGACGATCGGGCGCGGGCATATGGTGTCGCTGCAAAGCATGACACTGGCGCGCGGCGCCTTCTGGCCCCTGCTGGTCGGCTTGATCGTTACGGGCGCGCCCAAGATCGGTCTGGTGCTGCTGTGGGGAGCCGGGCTGTTGTCGGGGAGGGCGGGATTGGTCGTGTTCGTCACGGTGATGATCGCCATCCAAGCGCCGCTGACAATGGCCTTTGTCGGCGCCGCCTATCGCAGGCTGGAGCCTTCGCCCCGGAACTGAAGCCCCGGAGCGGCGTAACCGGTCAGGCGAGGCCGGGGGCGACCGAATAGGCGGCCTCGGTCTTGGCGGCGACCTCTTCCAGGGTGACGCCGTCGGCCAGTTCGACCAACTCAAGACCAGCGCCGTCGGGCTTGACGTCGAAGGTGGCCAGATCGGTGATGATGCGGCTGACGACGCCCGTGCCGGTCAGGGGAAGGGTGCAAGCTTTCAAGACCTTGGATTGGCCGTGCTTGTTGGCGTGCTCCATCACCACGACCACGCGCTTGACGCCCGCGACCAGGTCCATCGCGCCGCCCATGCCCTTCACCAGCTTGCCGGGGATCATCCAGTTGGCGATGTCGCCGTTCTCGGCCACTTCCATCGCGCCGAGGATCGACAGGTTGATGTGGCCGCCGCGGATCATGGCGAAGCTGTCGGCGCTGCTGAAGTAGCTGCTTTCAGGGATCTGGGTGATCGTCTGCTTGCCGGCGTTGATCAGGTCCGGATCCTCGTGGCCTTCATAGGGGAAGGGGCCCATGCCCAGCATCCCGTTCTCGGATTGCAGGGTGACCGTCATGCCGGCGGGGATGTAGTTGGCCACCAGGGTCGGGATGCCGATGCCCAGGTTCACGTAGAAGCCGTCCTGCAGCTCCTTGGCGGCGCGTTCAGCGAGTTGTTCGCGGCTACGAGGCATTATGCGGTCTCCCGGCTGCGGACAGTGCGCTGTTCGATGCGCTTCTCGGACACGGTCTCGATCAGGCGGTCGACGTAGATGCCCGGGGTGTGGATGTGGTCGGGGTCCAGCGAGCCGACGGGGACGATCTCTTCGACCTCGACGACGGTGACCTTGCCGGCCGTGGCCATCATCGGGTTGAAGTTGCGGGCGGTCTTGCGGAAGACCAGGTTGCCGCGCTCGTCGGCCTTCCAAGCCTTGACGATGGACAGGTCGGCGATCAGGCCGGTTTCCATCACATAGTCGCGGCCGTCGAAGGTGCGGACCTCCTTGCCCTCGGCGACCAGGGTGCCGACGCCCGTGGCGGTGAAGAAGGCCGGGATGCCCGCGCCGCCGGCGCGGATGCGTTCGGCCAGGGTGCCCTGGGGATTGAACTCAAGCTCAAGCTCGCCGGCCAGATACTGGCGCTCAAACTCCTTGTTCTCGCCGACGTAGGACGAGATCATCTTGGCGATCTGACGGGTGCCCAGAAGCTGACCCAGGCCGAAGCCGTCTACGCCGGCGTTGTTCGAGATGACCGTCAGACCCTTGACGCCGCTGTCGCGCAGGGCGGCGATCAGGTTCTCGGGGATGCCGCACAGGCCGAAGCCGCCGGACATGATCGTCATGCCGTCGAAGGTCAGCCCTTCCAGCGCGGACGTGACGTCAGCGTAGATCTTTCCCATCGCTCTCCCTTTTTTCATTGCCTGGTGAATATCGGCTGTTGACCACGCCTAACGCGAGGGCGGGCGGGGGGCAAGTCGGGGCGGCGATCCGACGCGGCGATTTTCAGACGGTCGAGGACAAAAACAGAGTCTAATTCGTCTAATTGGTCTGAAACGACGGCGAACCGGCTTCGAAAAACAGGGTGCAAAGCGTGCACTTTGTCTGAAATCGTGCAGCTTCGGACCTGATGTCGGCATCGTCGGCGCCGTGTTCAAGGGCGGATGCATCCGCCAGGGGCAGGGCGGCGTATTCCCTGACATCTGCAAGCTCTGCCTGATCGCCAAGGACGCTCCAATGAACCTGACCAATGTCGCCATTCGCCAGCTTCAGGATGCGCCCTTCCCGGATTTCGTGACCCGTCCGGCGATCGACAGTCTGGTGACGGAGGCGAGGAAGCGGCTGGATCGCGACGGCCCGCACGACGAGGCTGCGTTCGCGCGCGAAATGGCTCAACGGGTCATCGCCGAACACACGGATGCGGCGAACCAGCAGCATTACGAACTGCCGCCCGAATTCTTTCAGCTGTGTCTAGGCGAGCGGCTGAAATACTCGTGCTGCCTTTATCCGACCGGGCGCGAGACGCTGGATCAGGCGGAGGAGGCGGCGTTGGCGGAAACCTGCGCCCATGCCGAACTGAGCGACGGTCAGGCCATCTTGGAGATGGGCTGCGGCTGGGGGGCGCTGTCGTTGTGGATGGCCGAGAAATATCCCAATGCGAAGATCACGGCGGTGTCGAACAGCCACGGTCAGCGGGGTCATATCGAGGCCCAGGCGGCGGCGCGCGGCCTGACCAATCTGACGATCATCACGCGCGACATGAACGCCTTCGAGACGGAGCAGCGGTTCGACCGCATCGTCTCGGTCGAGATGTTCGAGCATATGGCAAACTGGCGCGCCCTGCTGACCAAGGCGCGGGGCTGGTTGAAGGACGACGGGCGGATGTTCATCCACGTCTTCACGCACCGCGACGCGCCGTATCGCTTCGATCACACCGACAGCGGCGACTTCATCGCCCAGCATTTCTTCACTGGCGGCGTCATGCCCAGCCACGGTCTGATCCGGCAGTTTCCCGATCTGTTCGCGGTCGAGCAGGAATGGACCTGGAACGGCGGGCATTACGCGAAGACCGCCAACGACTGGCTGGCGAACATGGATCGGAACGCCGAGCGTGTCGCGGTGTTGATGCGCGACACCTATGGCGACGACGCCAGACTGTGGACCCGGCGCTGGCGGCGGTTCTACCTGGCGACGGCCGGCTTGTTCGGCAACGACGAGGGCCGCACCTGGGCGGTCAGCCACTATCGCCTGAAACCGGCCAAATGAAGCCTGCCTGAGGAGAGGAAGATGATCAAATATGTCGCGGCCTATCTGGGCGCCGGCCTGACCTTCGCAGCCATCGATTTCGTCTGGCTGACCACGATGACCGACCGGCTCTATCGGCCCGTGCTGGGGCCGATCATGGCCGACAAGCCGGACATGAAGGCGGCGGTGCTGTTCTATCTTATCTCCATCGCCGGGACGGTGTTTCTGGCCATCGCGCCGGCGTTGAAGGACGGGAACTGGACGCGGGCGGCGTTGAACGGGGCGGTGCTGGGCTTTGTGGCCTATGCGACCTATGACCTGACCAACCAGGCGACGCTGGCGGTGTGGCAGGCCAAGTTGACGGTGATCGACCTGATGTGGGGCACGGTGTTGACGGCGACGTCCGCGACAGGCGGCTATTTCGCCGCCCGCTGGGCCGAGGGCCGGTTCGGCTGATCGCGGGCGTACCGCCCTTGCGGACGCCGCCTTAAGCGTGTCTAAAATCGCCCTCAGGTTGAGGTTTGGGGGCGAAATCTGGTGGCGAGCGGGCGCCCATTGCTGTCTGCGCGAAGCGCCGCCGACGCCGGTTGGCTGTATGGCGCCCATGTGGCCCGCTATCTGGCGCCGCTGCTGCTCTATCCGGTCCTAACGCGACGGCTGGGTCTGGACGGGTTTGGCGTCTATGCCGCCAGTCTGGCGCTGGCCCTGATCGTCGCCGTGGTGGTGGATTACGGGCTGTCGCTGGCGGGACCGCGCGACATCGCCGCCGATATTGAAGGACGCGGCGTCGTCGTGGGCCAGGCGTTGGCCCTGCGCGCGCTGTTGATCGCGCCGGCCGTCGCGGTGGGGTTCGGCCTGGCGATGGCGACCCCCGCGTTGCAGGGCGACATGGTCGCGACGGCGATGGCCGTCATCCTGGGGGTGGGACAGGGAGCCGGCCTGCTGTGGTATTTTCAGGGGGTGCGAGATCCAGCCCCTGCGGCGTTGCTGGAGGTCGGTTTCGCCCTAGCGGCGGCGGTTGCGGTGCTGGCCGTGCCGACGTTGAGCACAGGCGGCGTGATCGCGGTGCAGGCGGCCGGCGTGTGGGGCGGGCTTGCGGCGACGGCCGGCCTACTGATCGCGCGCCAGGCGGTGACGCCGCCGACGATCCAAGGGATACGGCGCGCCCTGATCGACGGCGCGCCCCTGTTCGCCAGTCGGGCGGTGATCGTCGCCTATACGGGGGCGGCGGTGCTGATGACGGCGGCCCTGGCCGGCCCGGTCCAGGCCGCGCTGTATGGCGTGGCGGACCGGCTGGTTTCGGCGGCGGGATCGCTGATGCGGCCGATGGCGGGCATGGTCGCGCCGCGGATCGCCGGCCTGTTGACGCAGGACCGGGCCGGGGCGTTTCGCACGGCGCGATGGACGTTGATCGGCGCATTCGGGCTGTTCTTGGCCCTCGCCGTCGTCTTGGCGATCGCGGCGCCGGTTTTGGTGCGGTTGTTGTTCGGCCCGGCCTTTGCGGGGGCGACGGATGTCCTGCGGCTGTTGGCCCTCGTCCTGCCGCTGGTGGCGATCAGCCAGGTGCTGGGCGTGCATCTGATGACCGCGCTGCGGATGGATCGTCGCTTCGCCGCCATGACGGCGTTGGGGTGTTTCGCGACGCTGGGGGTGGGCTGGCTGCTGACGCCCACGGGGGGCGCTGTGGGCATGGCCGGGGCGCGGATCGCTGGAGAGGTCGCGGTGATCCTGGCCGGTCTGGTCTGTCTGAAGGGGCATTGGGGCGCGCTGTTCCAGGGCGAAGGGAGCCGTCATGTCCCGGCCCTATGACTGGCTGATCGTCGGGGCCGGCTTCACCGGCGCGGTGGTCGCCGAACGGCTGGCGCGGGGCCTGAACCAGCGCGTGCTGTTGATCGACCGTCGCGATCATGTGGGGGGCAACGCCCATGATCGGCGCGACGACGCGGGGCGTTTGATCCACCCCTATGGGCCGCACGTCTTTCACACCAACAGCGCGCGCATCTTCGACTATCTGAGCCGGTTCACGGCCTGGCGACCCTATGAGCACCGGGTGCAGGCGATGATCGACGGTCAGGCGGTTCCACTGCCCTTCAATCTGCAGTCCCTGCGTCTTCTGTTTCCGCCGGCGACGGCGGCGCGTCTGTCGCGACGGCTAATCGCGGCGTTCGGCGCCGATGCGCGTCCCACGATCCACGACCTGAGGTCGGCCGCCGACGATGCGGATCTGCGGTTCGTGGCCGATTATGTGTTCGACAAGGTGTTCGCCGCCTATTCCGCCAAACAGTGGGGTGTGGCGGTCGACGATCTGGACCCGTCGGTCCTGGGGCGGGTGCCGGTGGTGATCGGCCAGGACGACCGCTATTTCACCGACCGTTTCCAGGCCATGCCGCGCGATGGTTACGCCGCCCTGTTCGCGCGGATGCTGGATCACCCGAACATCCATGTGTCGCTGAACACGCCGATGAGCCAGGTCCAGCCGAAGGCCTGGACGCGGATGGTCTATTGCGGGCCGCTGGACGACTATTTCGAAAGCGCGGCCGGGGCCTTGCCCTATCGCAGCGTGCGGTTCGAGCATCGGGCGGTGGATGTGAAAGACGGCCTGCCGGTCGGGACCGTCAATCACCCCCAGGCGCCGGGCTTCACCCGGATCACTGATTTTCGGCATCTGACCGGCGAGCGGGGGCCGACGACCGCGACCGTCATCGAATACCCGACCGCCCATCGGCCGGGCGAAAACGAGCCCTACTATCCGGTCCTGTCCGAGGCGTCGCACGCGTTGGCCGACCAGTATCGGGCGATGGCTCGCAGCCTTGAGGGCCAGGTGTGGTTCGCGGGGCGACTGGCGGACTTTCGCTACTACAACATGGACCAGGCGGTCGGGCGGGCGCTGAGCCTGGTGGACAAGGCGCTGGCGCCGGCGATTTCGAGAATGGCGGCATGAGGGCGCCCTCGGTCTGGGCCGTGGTGGTGACGTGGAACCGGCGCGCCCTGCTGGAACGCTGTCTGGCGCATCTGATCGCCCAGACGCGGGCCTGCGACGGGGTGGTGGTGATCGACAACGCCAGCGACGACGGCACCGCCGAAATGCTGGCCGACGCCTGGGCGGGTCGGGCGGTGGTGGTGCGGCTGCCGGCCAATACCGGCGGGGCGGGCGGCTTCAACGCGGGCGTTCGCGCGGCCATGCAGGCGGGGGCGGATCGCCTGTGGCTGATGGACGACGACGTCCTGGTCGAACCGGACGCGCTGGAGCGGCTGCTGCAGGCCGAAGACGCGCTGGCCGGCGAAGGCGTGACGCCGGCCTTTTTGTGCTCCAGCGTGCGATCGCCCGACGGCCATCTGACCAATACGCCCGAAATCGACCGGCGCGAGAACGTTCTGGGCTATCCGGCCTGGGGCGAGCGGCTGGAGCGGGGGCTGATCCCGGTGCGTCAGGCGACGTTCGTTTCCCTGATGGTGCGCCGGTCGTCGGTGGCGCGTCACGGCCTGCCGCTGGCGCCGATGTTCATCTGGGGCGACGACACCGAATATACGCTCAGGCTGTCGCGGTCGGGGCCGGGCTATCTGGTCGCGGCCAGTCGGACGATCCATGTGCGGGCGGCGCCGGGCCGGCTGTGCATCGCGACCGAGGCGGACCCCCGGCGCGAACGGCTGCATCGCTATCTGACGCGCAACTTGATCCTGGCCAAGCGTCGGCACGAGGGGCGGGGGGCGGCGCTGCGATACGCCGCGTCGCGGCTTCGGCTGGCGGGCAGGCTGGCCCTGACCGGGCGATGGCGCAAGGCAGGCGTGTTGGTCGCCGGGGTGGCGGACGGGGCGCGGTTCGATCCCGAGGTCGAGCATTGCCCGGCGCCGTAGCGGTCACGCCTGCACGCGGCCGGCTGCGATGGTCGCAGGTCAGGGCGGCCTATGAGCGGACGGCGCTCGGGCTGTTGGGTTTGGGCGCAACCCTGCCGCTTTATCTGACGCCGGGATCGACAAGCGGCCCGCGCCTGGGGGATCTGGCCCTGCTGGCCGCCCTGCCGCTGGTGCTGGTGGAAGGACGGCGGATGCCGCGTCGGTTCCAGGCGGCGGGCGGGGTTGCGGTCTTTTGGCTGGTCGTGACCCTGTTGCTGCAGGCGTCACGCGTGGGGGAAGCGCTGGACGCGTCGGACGCCGTCTTCTGGTTTCGGTGGATCGCCAGCGCAGCGATCGCGCCGGCGGCGGCCAGCCTGATTTTGACGGAGGTGCGACGCAGGCGGCTGTTCTTCGCCGCCTTGATGATCGGCGCCGCCTGTCATGTGGCCACCTATGGCCTGTCGCTGTGGATCGGACGCGAGGCCTTGCAGGCGGTCGGACTGGCCTCGCCTCGCGCGGCGATCACGACGGTCTCGGCCCATGTGCGGCTGACCACCCTGGCCGAACATCCGAACGCCGCCATGATCATGATCGCCCTGGCGGTTCCGGCCGGGATCCTGCTGGCCGGGCGGCGTTGGATCGGGGCGCCGACGACCTTGTTCGGTTTGGCCCTGGCGATCCTGGGGTTCATGGGCACGCTGTCGCGGGCAGGGCTGCTGGCGGCGGGCCTGTCGTGGGCGGCGCGCGCCGTTGTCGGCTGGCGCTGGGGCGAGCGTGTCCGTCCGCTGGGCGTTGCGCTGGTTCTCTGTGTGGCGGTCGCCGGGGGGCTGGCGGCCAGGCTGTCGGGCATAGGGGAGACGGCCCCGATCGCCGAACGGTTCGACCCGGCGCAACTGGCCGACAATCTGGCGGGGCGGGCGGCGACGTGGCGGCGAAGCGTCGATCTGATCCTGGATCGGCCGCTGGGGGCCGGCTGGTCCACGGCGGACGAGATGGGGGCCTATCGCGCCCAGTCGGTCAGCCACAACGGCTATCTGTTCACGGCGCGGACGCTGGGGGTGTTGGCGGGCGTGATCCTGCTGGGGCTGCATCTGGTTTCGGCAGCCAGGCTGGATGGGCTGACGCCGCTGTCGATCTATGGGCTGGCGGCGATGCTCAGCGAAGATGTGACGCAAGGGGCGGGCCTGGTCTTCCTGTCGTGCCTGGTCGCGGCGCTGGCGTGGCGAAGGCCGCTGGCGCCATGAGGGTGCTGATCGTCAACACCCTGTATCCCCCGGCCCAGATCGGCGGGGCGGAGCGCAGCGTCGCCGAACTGGCCCAGGGATTGGCGGCAACCGGCGTCCAGACAGCGGTCTTGACCCTGGGCGCGGGCGGATCGACCGAACGGGATCGGGACGGCGTCGTGACCGTCTATCGCGCGCCGCTTCGCAATCTGTACTGGCCCTATGACGGCGAGCGCCGACGCGCCGTGCAGAGGGCCATCTGGCATGGGCTGGAGGCCGCCAATCCGCTGATGAACGGGGCGGTGGACGCGGTGGTGGCGGCGACGCGGCCCGACCTGATCCATCTGCATCTGAGCACGGGGTTTTCCCTGTCGGTCCACCGGGCGGCGGCCAGGCGGGGTCTGCCGCTGGTGCAGACGTTGCGCGACTGGTCGATGATGTGCGTAAGGGCGTCGATGTTTCGGCGCGAACGACGCTGCGTGCGTCGGTGCGGCGCCTGCGTGCTGGCGACGGCGGCGAAACGGGCGCGGTCACAGGCGGTGGACCATGTGATCGGCCTGAGCCAGCCGGTCCTGAACGCCCATATCGGCGCCGGATATTTTCGGGCCAGTTCGACCTCGGTGATCGGCAATGCGGCGTCGGATCGGCCGGTACAGCCACGCCCGGCCCCGGCCGACGGGGCGGGCGTCGCGTTCGGCTTCATGGGGCGGATCGAGCCGGAGAAGGGGATCGAGGTGCTGCTGCGGGCGACGGCGGCGCTGTCGGGTGACTGGCGGCTGTGGATCGCGGGGCGCGGCGCGGCGGCCTATGTCGCGCGTCTGCAAGAGGCCTGGCGCGACCCGCGCATCGTGTGGCTGGGTCAGGTCGAGCCGGCCGCGTTCTGGCGCCGGATCGACGTGCTGGTGGCGCCGTCGGTCTGGATTGAGCCGTTCGGACGGGTGGTGATCGAGGCGGCGCAGCAGGGGCGGGGGGTGATCGCATCGCGGATCGGGGGGCTACCCGAGGCCGCGCAGGCTGCGGAGGCCGCGATCCTGACGACGCCCGGCGACGTGGCGGACCTGAGCCGGGCGTTGCAACAGGTGCTGGCGGCGCCGGATCGCTGGCGCGCCGCCGGCCCGGACCGCGCCCGATGGACCGAGGCCGCCATCGTCCAGGCGCATTTGGCGGTCTATCGCCAGGTCGTGGAGAGCCAGTCGTCCAGAATGGCGGCCGACGCGGCCCAGTCGTAGGCGTTCGCGCGGCGAAGACCTGCCTCTCGCCGCGCCGGGTCCGGGCCGGCCATCAGCGTGCGTATATGATGCGCCAGGGCCGCGTCGTCGGTCGGCGGGAAATAGAGGGCGGCGTCACCGCACACCTCCCGCGTGGCGTCAATGTCCGAGGCGATGACCGGACAGCCCTGGGCCAGGGCCTCCAACGGCGGAATGCCGAAGCCTTCGTACAGGCTGGCGAACACCAGCCCCCGGGCGCGGCGCAACAGGGCGACGACCTCGGCGTCGGACCGTCGTCCCGCCTGGATCACGCGCGGATCGGGCGGCGTGGGGCGGCCGTTTGCGACGGCCGACGGCCGGCTTCCGACCAGAACCAGACGAAGCGCCGGGTCGGGCGTTTGGTCCATCGCCCGCAACACCGTGTCGATGTTCTTGTTGGGCGCCAGATTGCCCAGAACGACGAAATAGGGGCGGTCGGTCAGGCCCAGCGCCCCGATCACCGTGGTGTCGGGCGTGACGGCGTTCAGATGATCGGCGCCGTTCGGCGCGATGGCGATGTTGGCCGGGTCCAGGTGTAGGGTGGCGGCCAGTTCCTGTCGGGAAAAGCGCGACACCGTGGCCAGACGCGCGTGCCGGGCCAACTGGCGGTCCAGCAGACGATGGGCCAGGGCGTAGCCGGGACGAAAATGCGCGGGGCGTCGAAAGACGGCGGCGTCGTGGATGACGACCCACTGCCGGGGGTGAAACACCGGCCCGGCGCCGCATAGAGACAGCAGCCGACGCCCCCGCGCCGCCCAGGCCAGCGCCGTCTGTTCCCAGACATGGCCGCCGCCGCCCCCGACGACCCGGGTGGGGATGTGCGTCAGCGACAGAGGCCGGGCCCCCCGCGGCGTGACCAGCAGATAGCGTTCGCCCGCGTCCGGGCGCCGATCCAAGGCGCGCACGATCTCGCACGCATAGCGTTGCACGCCGCTGAACGGCTGGATCAGGAATCGTCCGTTGATGACGACCGGATCAGGCACCGAGGCGGCGCCGGGCGAAGGCGGCGCGATAGACGGCCAGCGTCTGTTCCGCCATGCGTTCGACCGACAAGGAGGGCATCGACACGGCTTGACGCGGCCCGCGCGCAGCCAGAGCCGCAACCATCGCCTGGGCCAGTTGCACGGGCTCCGCATCGTTCGGCAGGCGGTCGATGCGGGCGCCGGCGTCGAGCAGGGCGTCGACGCCGCCGACGTCGGTGGTCACGATGGGCAGACCCAGGGCGGCCGCCTCGATCATGGCGTAAGCCCCGGCCTCGTACCGGCTGGTCATGGCGAACAGGTCGAAGCCCGTCATCAGCGGGCGGGCGTCGCGCTGGCCGATGATCCGAACGGCGTCCCCCGCCGCAGCGCGCGCCCGCGCCATCAACGGGCCATCGCCGATGACGACGCCGAGGATGCGGGGATCGGCGGCCTGGGCCAGGCGGACGGCCTGGACGAAACGCAAAGGATCCTTTTGGGGGCACATCCGACCCACGAAGCCGACGACCAGGGCGTCGTCCGCCACGCCCAGGGCGGATCGCGCCGCCGGGCGATCCGTGGAAGGCGCAAGCGCGACGCCGTTGGGCACCAGATGCAGGCGGCCCTTCGGCAGGCCCCAGCCTCGCGCCGTCGCGATCTCCGCTTCCGAGACGGCGATGAGCGCATCGCATCGGATCCAGGTCATGGCTGCTTCGGCCACACCGGTGGCCAACCGGACCAGGGGACCGGACGGGCGCATCATCGGCAGGGCGTGGGGGGTATAGAGACGCGCGGCGCCGGGCGTGGCCGCCAGTCGGACCAGGGCGCCGGCCTTGGCGCTGTGACCGTGGACGATTTCGAACGGCCCAAGGCGGGCGATGAGGCGGTTCAGCGCCCTCCGCGCGTTGATGTCCCAAGGCCCCACGGCCCGGCGCAGGGGCAGACGTTCCAGGGTCGTCAGGGCAAGGGCCGAAATCTCGGCCTCGAAGCGGGGTTCGGCGCGCAGCGGTGAATAGATCACCGACACCGCGTGTCCGCCGTCGATCAGGGCGCGCGCCAGGTCGACGACGTGACGCCCCGAACCGCCGCCCGACGGCTCGATGACAAACAGTATTCGCACCCCGACCGTCCCCCGACGATGATCCTGTTTTGCAACTGAAGGATATCGGCGGGAAACGTCAAGATTGTGCGGGCGAAGGCCTTAGGCGACGGTCGCCTTGACGATCTTGCCGGGGCTGCGCGGCGGCTCGCCCTTGGGCAGGGCGTCGACGTGTTCCATGCCGGATTCGACCTGGCCCCAGACGGTGTATTGACGGTCCAGGAAGGTGGCGTCGTCGAAGACGATGAAGAACTGCGAGTTGGCGCTGTTCGGATCCGAGGTGCGGGCCATCGAGCAGACGCCGCGTACGTGCGGCTCGGCCGAGAATTCCTGCTTCAGGTTCGGCTTCTTGGAGCCCGAGGTGCCGGTGCCGGTGGGGTCGCCGCCCTGGGCCATGAAGCCGGGGATGACGCGGTGGAAGACGACGCCGTCATAAAAGCCTTCCGAGGCCAGCTCGGTGATGCGTTCGACATGGCCGGGGGCCAGGTCGGGGCGCAGCTTGATGACCACGTCGCGGGCTTCGCCGTCGCCGGTGTCCAGGGTGAAGGTCAGGGTGTCGGCCATTTCGGTCGTCCTCTTGGAGTTGATTTGAGGCGGGACATAGCCCGCATCGCCTGTCGGGGCTATGTGGGAACGATGAGCGAAGACGAAAAGCCCCAAGAACGCCGCCGCATGGTGAAACCGCCCACCGGCGGGACCGCCGCCGGGCGCGGCATGGGCACGAAGATGAAGACGGCTGACACCAAGTCCATGTCGAGCCAGCAATGGATCAAGCGTCAACTGGCCGACAAATGGTCCGAGAAGGCGCGGGCCGAAGGCTGGCGCAGCCGCGCGGCCTTCAAGCTGATCGAGATCGACGACCGATTCCGACTGATCAAGCGCGGCAGTCGGGTGATCGACCTGGGCGCGGCGCCGGGCGGGTGGGTGCAGGTGGCGTTGGATCGCGGCGCGACGGCGGTGGCGGGGGTGGACCTGCTGATGATCGAGCCGATCCCCGGCGCAACCCTGCTTCAGGCCGACTTCACCCATCCCGGCGTGGACCAGCAGCTGATCGACGCCATCGGCGGGCAGCCCGATCTGGTGCTGTCGGACATGGCGCACAACACGGTGGGCCACCGCCAGACCGACCACCTGAAGATCATCGCCCTGATCGAGATCGCCGCCGATTTCGCCATCCGGACGCTTAGGCCCGGCGGAAACTTCGTCTCCAAGAACTTCCAGGGTGGGGACGCCGGCGGAGTTCTGGCGCGACTGCGCGAGGAGTTCGAGACGGTAAAATACGTCAAGCCGGCGTCCAGCCGAAAGGACAGCGCCGAGGTGTTTCTGGTGGCGCTGAACAAGCGCTGAGGATCAGGCGGCGGCCAGTCGCGCCCTGCGGTTCTCGATCCGTGTCCAGATGCGGTCGTGCAGGGTGAAGAAGACCGTCTGCACCAGCGGCTCGATCATGCCGATGGCCAGGGCCGTGCCGAGATCGCGGGTCAAGGCGAAGGCGACGGCGACCGCCACGGCGAAATGCATGACGCCGTAGGTCAGGGTCTTCAGCGCGATCTGCCTGAAGGAGCGGGGCAGGGCGTGGGCGTGGCCCGCGTGGTCGTGGACGCGGGTCTGTTCCTGGGGCGACATGACGTCGAGACGCGCCGCCACCGCCTCGGTCGCCTCTTCCAGCCCGGACGCCAGGCGTCGCCGCTCGATCCGGTGCCAGACGCGGTCGTGGATCGAATAGGCGAGGGTCTGGAAGATCGGCTCGACTAGGCCCACGGCCAAGGCGATGCGCCAGTCGCGTGTGATGGCGAAGGCCACCAGGATCGCGACGACCAGGTGCATCACGCCGTAACTGGCGATTTTCAACGCCAGTTTGCGTGCGGTGCTGAGGATGACGCCGACCATGGTTCACAGAATGGGAAACGGCTGAGCCGGTTGCAAAGCAATAAAATCTATCGCGCGCATAGGCTCGGCCCTTGCCGCGCCCCCCCGCAGCCCGTTATACGCGGCCCGCAAAACGGAGACTCCCTATGGAGATACGCGAAGGACTGACCTTCGACGATGTTTTGCTGGAACCCGGTCCGTCCGAGTTCATGCCGGCGATGGTCGATGTCTCGACCCAGCTGACGCGCGACATCAGACTGAACATCCCCCTGCTGTCGTCCGCCATGGACACGGTGACGGAAAGCCGCCTGGCCATCGCCATGGCCCAGTCGGGCGGCCTGGGCGTGCTGCACCGGAACATGACCATTGAGGAGCAGGCCGACGAGGTCCGCGCCGTCAAACGCTATGAGAGCGGCATGGTGGTCAATCCGGTGACGGTCGGCCCGCAGACGACCCTGGGCGAGGTTCGCCAGATCGTCGCCGCCAAGAAGATCACCGGCTTCCCGGTGGTCGATCCTGCGACGGGCAAGCTGGTCGGGATGCTGACCCACCGGGATATGCGTTTCGAAAGCGATCTGAACGTCACGGCCGCCGCCCTGATGACCACGGGCGACCTGATCACGGTGCGTGAGGGCGCGGGCCGGGACGAGGCGCGCGAACTGCTGCGGACGCGCAAGATCGAACGCGTCATCGTGGTGGACGAGGATTATCGGGCTGTCGGCCTGATCACGATGAAGGACATCGAGAAGGCCCAGGCCTTCCCCCATGCGGCCAAGGACGAGCAGGGCCGCCTGCTGGTCGGCGCCGCCTCGACCGTCGGCGACGCCGGCTATGAGCGGGCCATGACCCTGGCCGAAGCCGGTTGCGATGTGGTGGTGATCGACACCGCCCACGGCCATTCGGCCTCGGTCGCCGCCGTGGTCGAGCGCATCAAGCGCGAGTCCAACCGTCTGCAGGTCATCGCCGGCAACGTCGCCACCTATGACGCGACGCGCGCCCTGATCGACGCGGGCGCCGATGCGGTCAAGGTCGGCATCGGCCCAGGCAGCATCTGCACCACCCGGATCGTGGCCGGCGTGGGCGTGCCCCAGCTGACGGCCGTGATGGACGCGGCCCGCGCGGCACGGGGCTCAGGCGCCTCGGTCATCGCCGACGGCGGCATCAAATATTCGGGCGACCTGGCCAAGGCCATCGCGGCGGGCGCCAACGTCGCCATGATGGGCTCGATGTTCGCCGGCACCGACGAAAGTCCTGGCGAGGTCTTCCTGTATCAGGGGCGCAGCTACAAGTCGTATCGCGGCATGGGTTCGGTCGGAGCGATGGCGCGCGGCTCGGCGGATCGGTACTTCCAGAAGGAAGTCTCGTCCGAAAAGCTGGTGCCCGAGGGCATCGAGGGCCAGACGCCGTACAAGGGGCCGATCAGCCCCGTCCTGCACCAGATGGTCGGGGGCTTGCGCGCCTCGATGGGCTATGTGGGCGCCGGCACCATCGCCGACTTCCAGGACCGGGCGCGTTTCGTTCGCATCACCGGTGCGGGCCTGCGTGAAAGCCACGTCCACGACGTGATGATCACGCGCGAGGCGCCGAACTACAGACAGGGATAAAAGTCATGACGACCGAACTGACCTATCTGGCCCTGACGCTGATCCTGGCGCTGGTGCAGATCTTCCTGCCGGCCGGGGCGCGGACGGCCGAGTTCGGCTCGAAATGGAATGCAGGGGCGCGCGATCAGACGCCTGTCGCCACCCGTCCGCTGACCGGCCGGCTCGAACGCGCCGAAGCCAATCTGTACGAAACCCTGCCGCTGTTCATCGGGGCGGTGCTGATCGCCCATGTGATCGGTGCGGCCGGCGCCCTGACGGTCTGGGGCACGGCGCTCTATTTCTGGGCGCGCGTCGTCTATGTGCCGCTCTACGCCTTCGGCGTTCCCTATGTCCGGTCGCTGGTCTGGTTGGTCTCTCTCGTGGGACTGATCATGGTCATCGCCTCCCTGTTCCTGATCTGAAAGCCTAGAGTGACCCCAGCCGCCCGTCTCGCCGCCGCCGCCTCCGTCCTGGATTCCATCGCCCAGGGCCGCCAACCGGCCGAGGCCGTGATGAAAGCCTGGGGGACCGCCAACCGCTACGCCGGGTCCAAGGACCGGCGCGCCATCGCCGACCGGGTGTACAAGGTGCTGCGCGCGCGCGGCCGTCTGTCGTGGATTATGGGCGGACGCGAGGACGGGCGCGCCCTGGTGATCGGCTCGCTGCACGCTATCGACGGCCTGCCGCTGGAAGACATCGAGGCCCTGCATTCGGGCGACGGCTATGGCCCGCGGCCGCTGTCGAAACAGGAGCGCAGCCGCATCACGGCAGGGCAGGGGGAACTGCCCGGCTGGGTCGCGGCCGGCCTGCCCGAGTTCGTGGTCGAGGATTTCAAGGCGACGTTCGGCGACCGTTGGGCCGAGGAAGCCCACGCCCTGATGGCGCCGCGCGCGCCCATCGATCTGCGGGTCAACGACGCCGCCGCCACGGTGGATGCGGTCGAGGCCGAGCTGCGCGAAGCCGGTCTGGACGTGTCGCGCACGCCCTGGTCCGCCGTAGGCCTGCGTGTGCCGTCGGAGCCGCCGCCCAACATCCAGGCGCTGGACGGCTTCAAATCGGGCCGGTTCGAGATCCAGGACGAGGGCAGCCAGGTCGTCTGCTGGCTGGCGGGCGCCGAGCCCGGCATTACGGTGGTGGATTACTGCGCCGGCGGCGGGGGCAAGACCCTAGGTCTGGCCCAGGCGATGCGGGGGCAGGGGAAACTGGTCGCCTCGGACGTTGTGAACAAGCGGCTGGAGAACATCCGTCCCCGCCTGCAACGCGCGGGCGTCGAGGCCGATCTGGTGCTGATCGGTCAGAACGGCGGCGGTCTGGAAGACCTGAACGGTCAGGCCGATCTGGTCTTCGTCGATGCGCCCTGCTCGGGCTCGGGCACCTGGCGGCGTCGGCCCGAGGACGCCTGGCGTCTGACGGCGGAGGAGGTCGAAAAGTTGCACGCGCTTCAGGTCCGCATCCTGGGCCAGGCGACCAAGCTGGTTAAGCCGGGCGGGCGTCTGGTCTATGTCACCTGTTCGATGCTGGCGCGCGAGAACGAGGCCAGCGCCAACGCCTTCGAGGCCGCCCATCCCGAGTTCCGGCCTGTCTCGATCCTCTCCTCCGTGAACGGCGGAAGACTGTTGACCGAGGCCGCGCTCGCGCGTTTTGCGGAACTGGCCAACGGCCATCGCCTGCGACTGTCGCCGGCCTCGGCCGACACCGACGGCTTCTTCGCCGCCGTATACGAGCGCCCCGCATGAGGCTGGAGCGGCATGGCGGGGTCTCGACCCTCTACGTCATGGCCGCGCCCGCCGAATACGGCGACCATTTGAAGGCCCGCATCGCGCCGCTGATGACCGGCATCGGCCCGGTCGAGGGCGCCGTCGTGCTGACCGCCGCCCTGGCGCGATTGGAGGCGGCGGGCGATCTGCCGGACCTGATCGTGTCGCTGGGGTCGTGCGGATCGCGCACCCTGGCGCACGCAGCGGTCTATCAGGCCTCGTCAGTCGCCTATCGCGACATGGACGCCAGTGCGTTGGGCTTCCCGAAAGGGGTGACGCCGCTTCTGGACCGGCCCGCCGTCATGGCCCTGCCGTGCCCCATTCCCGGCGTGCCCAGGGCGACCCTGTCCACGGGGGCGAACGTCGTCTCCGGCGCCACCTATGACGCCATCGACGCCGAGATGGTGGACATGGAGACCTGGGCCCTGGTCCGGGCCGCCCAAACCTTCGGCCTGCCTCTGGTGGCCCTGCGCGGCGTGTCGGACGGCCACGCCGAGCTGAAGGCGTTGGAGGACTGGACCTCGACCCTGCACCACGTGGACCAGAACCTGGCGATCGCCCTGGATCGTCTGGTCGGCGTGCTGGAGGCCGAGGGCCTCGCCGCTCTTGAAATCCCGGCCTTTGAAGGCCAAGACCCCGCCCATCTTCCCGCCCCGGATTCGATCACGCCATGACCACGCCGCAAGATCACCAAAAGGTCCTCATCGTCGATTTCGGCAGCCAGGTGACGCAGCTGATCGCGCGCCGTCTGCGCGAGGCCAGCGTCTATTGCGAGATTCATCCGTTCCAGAAGGCGGAAGGCGCCCTGGCGGGCATGAACCCGGCGGCCATCATCCTGTCGGGCGGACCCGAGAGCGTCCATGAGGCGGGCAGCCCCCGCGCGCCGCAAGGCGTGTTCGAGGCGGGCGTGCCGGTGCTGGGCATCTGCTACGGCGAGATGACCCTATGTGAACAGCTGGGCGGCAAGGTCGAGGGCGGCCACACGCGCGAGTTCGGTCGCGCCGAGATCACGGTGCAAAAGGCCTCGCCCCTGCTGGCGGGTCTGGCCGCGGTCGGCGAAAATGAAGAAGTCTGGATGAGCCACGGCGACAAGATCGTCGCCATCCCTGAAGGCTTCGACGTCGTCGCCTCGTCGGAGGGGTCGCCCTATGCGGTGATCGCGGACGAGACGCGCCGCTTCTACGGCGTCCAGTTCCACCCCGAGGTGATGCACACCCCGCGTGGCCATCAGATGCTGAAGAACTTCACCCACGACATCGCTGGGCTGAAGGGCGACTGGACCATGGCCGCCTATCGCGACGAGAAGATCGCCCAGATCCGCGAACAGGTCGGCGACGCCAAGGTGATCTGCGGCCTGTCGGGCGGGGTCGACAGTTCGGTCGCCGCCGTGCTGATCCACGAGGCCATCGGCGACCAACTGACCTGCGTCTTCGTCGACACCGGCCTGCTGAGGAAAGACGAGGCGACCCAAGTCACCACCTTGTTCCGAGAGCACTACAATATCCCGCTGGTGCACGTTGATGCGTCGAAGGAATTCCTGGGCGAACTGGCCGGGATCTCGGACCCCGAAACCAAGCGCAAGACCATCGGCCGCCTGTTCATCGAGGTGTTCGACCGCGAGTCCGCCAAGATCGAGGGCGCCCAATTCCTGGCCCAGGGCACCCTGTATCCGGACGTGATCGAGAGCGTGTCGTCGTCGTCGGGCAAGGCCCACGTTATCAAGAGCCACCACAACGTCGGCGGCCTGCCGGACTATATGAAGCTGAAACTGGTCGAACCCTTGCGCGAACTGTTCAAGGACGAGGTCCGCGCCCTGGGCCGCGAGCTGGGCCTGACCGACGCCTTCGTCGGCCGCCACCCCTTCCCGGGGCCGGGCCTCGCCATCCGCATTCCCGGCGAGATCACGCCGGACGCCGTCGAGACCCTGCAACAGGCGGACGCCATCTATCTGGACGAAATCCGCAAGGCGGGCCTGTACGACAACATCTGGCAGGCCTTCGCCGTGCTGTTGCCGGTCAAGACCGTCGGCGTGATGGGCGACGCCCGCACCTATGAGAAGGTTCTGGCCCTGCGCGCCGTGTCATCGACCGACGGCATGACCGCCGACTTCTACCAGTTCCCCTGGGATGTCCTGGGCAAGACCGCGACCCGCATCATCAACGAGGTCCGCGGCGTCAACCGCGTGGTCTACGATGTGACCTCTAAGCCCCCCGGCACGATCGAGTGGGAGTGAGGGCCGCGAAGGTCTGAAAGCTGAACCGTTGAACGACCTCTGAGGAACGGCGTTGCGTTTGGGGCTTTGATATCCAAGCTAGTTTCGCGGAGGGGCACGGACATGGGGGCAATCTGGACGCCCTATTGCGGGGTCGCGCCTCAGGCGGGGGATTGGCGCTGGAATCTGGATCCGCTTCTGCTGGTGATCCTGATAGGCGCGGCTGTGGTGATCGCGCTGCGTCTGGAGGGGCGGAGGCGGCTGTTCGGTTTGGCGGCCATGTCGGTCCTGGCCGTCAGTTTCGTTTCGCCCCTTTGCGCGCTCAGTTCGGCGCTGTTTTCCGCCCGGACGATCCATCATGTGCTGCTGGTCGGCGTTGCGGCGCCGCTGCTGGCATGGACCGCGCCGAAGTCGTCGGGGCGGGGTCTGATCGTGGCGACGGTGGTGCAGGCGGTGCTGCTGTGGGCCTGGCACGCGCCGGGCCTCTATGCGGCGGCTCTATCCAACGATGGGATCTACTGGCTGATGCAGATCAGCCTGCTGGCCAGCGCCGTCTGGTTCTGGATGAAGGTGCGCACGGCGTCGGCGCCCGCCGCCGTCGCGGCCCTGCTGGCGGCCATGCTGGCCATGGGGCTGCTGGGCGCGGTTCTGACCTTTGCCGGGCAGGCGGTCTATGCGCCGCACTTCTATACGACCCTCGCCTGGGGAATGACGCCGCTTGAGGATCAGCAGGCGGCGGGTCTGATCATGTGGGCGCCGGCTTCGGCCCTTTATCTTTTCGCCGCCCTGGCGGTGCTGGGCCGGCTGTTGTCGCCGACGCGCGAGGTCGCGGCGTGATCGCCCGACTGTTTCAACAGACGCTGGAGTGGGCGGCCGGACACCATGACGAAGGGCGTTACTCGCCGGTCGGAATCGCCTTTCACTGGGTAATGGCGGCCCTTGTCGTGTTCCAGATCGGATGGGGGTTCTGGATGGGACGCCAGCCGGTGGGCGCGGCCATGGTCGGCGCCTATGACGTGCATTTCGCCGTGGGCGTGCTGATGCTGATCCTGGTGATCGGACGGTTGTCGTGGCGGCTGCTGGCGCCGGACCTGATCAACGATGCGGATCAGCCGGGGTGGGAAAGCTGGGCGGCGCACGTCACCCACTATGTCTTCTACATCTGCCTGTTCGGTCTGCCGCTGACGGGCTGGGCGATGATTTCGGCGACGGATCGCACCCGTGAGTTGGAGGCGCTGGGCTTCATTCCCTGGCCTCTGTTGCCGTTGCAGAACCTTTCCAACACCCAGCTATGGGCGATCGAGGCGGCGGCGGAGTGGATGCATTGGGGGATGGTGATCACCCTGCTGCTGATGATCCCCATCCATGCCGGGGCGGCGCTCAAGCACCATCTGATCGATCGGGACGACGTGTTTCACGCGATGCTGCCGGTCGTGCCGCTGCGTCCACGGAAGCGGACCCGGTGGCAGCGGCGCTGGCGGGCGCTGGAGCGGCGGGTCGTGTCGACAGCCAAAGGGCTATTGCGCGGGCTTCTGGGTCCGAAAGCGGTTTGACGGCGGCGGCCATGACGCCGCGCGGGTCGTTGCGGCGTTTTCCAGACTTCCAGCGGTCGATCTGCTCCAGCGTATAGGCGGCGGGCTGGCCGGCGATCTGCGGATTGCCGCCCTGTCCCGTGCCCTGGCCTTCGGCGCCGTGGCACGAGGCGCAGGCCACGATGCCGCGCGCCGCGTCGCCGTTCAAATAGACGGCGGGGGCAGGCTGCGCGGCGGCGGGTGCGGTCGATGTCGCGGGCAGACCGGCGTACCAGGCGGCGACGGCGCGGCGATCCTTCTGGCTCAAGGCCTTGGCGATGCGCGTCATCTGGTCATCTGGCCGCAGGCCGACGGCGTAATCCTCCATCTGTTTCTGCAGATAGCCGAAGTCCAGGCCCGCCAGTCGCGGCGTCGAAACGCCGTCGCCCTGACCCTCCAGCCCGTGACAGGTGAAACAGGCGTTGGCGGCCCCGCCGGCGCCACCGCTCATGGCGATGATCTGGCCATCGGCGCTGAAGGCCCGATCCGTGACGCCGGGGGTGGCGTCGCAACCGCCAAGCGCCGTCAGGGCGAACGACAGGCCTATCGACAGGCCGAGGAAGGGAAGGGGGGCGCGCACGCCCTTCGAACCCGCCTCTATGGCGAAGGTTCCGGTCGACGCTGTGGACGGCGTGTCGCACCCGGGAACCACGGCGGGCATGGCGGATTGTGTGGTCAAGCTTTTGGGGGCGGGATGGGACGATCGACGCAGATGCGCCGACAGGGCGCAGGGTGGCTGATCGCCGCCCTGCCTCTGATGCTGTCCGCCTGCGTGGACAAGGCCGATCTGCCGCGCCCGGTGGCGCAGGGCGATCCGGCCAAGGGCCTGGCTGTCGTTCGCGAGGTCGGCTGCGCCGCCTGCCACAGGATTCCCGGCGTCGCCTGGCCCGAGGGTCGCAGCGGATCGAACCTGGCCGGGTTCGGCGCCCGACCCATGATCGCCGGTCGATTGCCCAACCAGCCGGACGTCCTGATCCGATGGCTGATCGACGCGCCCTCGCTGGATCCTCAGACCGCCATGCCGCCCATGCCCCTGTCCCACGCCCAAGCCCGCGACGTCGCGGCCTATCTGTATACGCTCGATGACGACTGAACCGACGCCTGGAACCGCCGGCTGGCCGCCGCCCGTGCTCGATCCGGCGGGGCCGTTCGCGGCGCCCATCCACACGGTGGCCTGGGTGCTGTTCGCCATGTCCGTGGTGGTGATGGCGGTGGTTCTGGTCGCCCTGGGCGTGGCCTTGTTCGGGCCGCGCAAGTGGAAGCAGCGCGTGGGCGGCGAGCGGCTGGTGTGGACGGCGGGCCTGGCCTTTCCCGTCGTGGTTCTGACGGGGCTGTTGATCTATGGATTGAACACGACGGCGCGGATCGCCGACGCGCCTCGGCCAGGCGAGATGCGGATCCGCGTGACCGGCGAGATGTGGTGGTGGCGTGTGGCCTATCTGGACGGCCAGGGGCGTGAGATCCTGCAGGACGCCAACGAGGTTCACATCCCCACCGGCCAACCGGTGGTGTTCGAGCTGGAAAGCGCCGACGTCATCCACAGCTTCTGGGTTCCGCGACTGGGGGGCAAGACCGACATGATCCCCGGTCGGCGCAACTTCATGCGGCTTCAGGCCGATCAGCCGGGAACCTATGGCGGACAGTGCGCCGAATATTGCGGCGGGCCGCACGCCCTGATGGGGCTGGTGGTCGTGGCGCACGAACCGGCGCAGTTCGAGACCTGGCGCGCCCGTCAGGCCGGCGACGCCCGACCCGTGCCGTCGGTCCAGGCCAGCCCGACCCTGATCGCCCAGGGGCGCGATGTCTTTGCGGCCTCCGGCTGTGCGGCCTGTCACACCATTCGCGGGACCGAGGCCAATGGTCTGGCCGGGCCGGACCTGACCCACGTCGGGTCGCGCCAGACCTTGGGCGCCGGCATCCTGCCCAACAATCAGGGCACGATGGCGGGCTGGATCTCCGACAGCCAGGCGATCAAGCCCGGCAATCGAATGCCGGCCTATCCTGTTCTGACGGGGCAGGATCTGCGCGCCGTCGCCGCCTATCTGGAAAGCCTGAAATGAGTTCGGAAACCGGGTTCGATCCCGAACTCTACAAACGCTTCCCCACCTCTGAATCTCGGCCCGAGGGCGAACTGGAGCAGCTGGAGGACGTTTGGTGCGGCCCGCGCAAGCCGTGGGAATGGATCACCGCGATCAACAACAACTTCGTCGGGGTCTATTACGTCGGCGCGGCCATGTTGTTCTTCATTCTGGCCGGGGTGCTGGCCCTGCTGATGCGGACCCAGCTGGCCCTGCCGATGACGGGGTTCCTGGCGCAGGAGACCTACAACCAGATCTTCACCATGCACGGCACGGTGATGATGTTCCTGTTCGCGGTGCCGGCGGTCGAGGCGCTGGGCGTCCTGCTGCTGCCGCAGATGCTGGGCGCGCGCGACCTGCCGTTCCCGCGCCTGTCGGCCTACGCCTTCTGGGCCTATCTGGTGGGCGGGCTGTGCTTCTTTGCGTCCCTGTTCTTCGGCCTGGCGCCGAATGGCGGGTGGTTCATGTATCCGCCGCTGACGGGCATGACCTATTCGCCGGGGATCAACGCCGATTTCTGGCTGCTAGGCATCGGCTTCATCGAGATTTCGGCCATCGCCGGCGCCATCGAGATCATCGTCGGCGTGCTGAAGACCCGCGCGCCGGGCATGACGCTGGACAAGCTGCCGATCTTCGCCTGGGCCATGCTGATCTTCGCCTGCATGATCATCATCGCCTTTCCGTCGGTGATCCTGTCGACCCTGTTGCTGGAGTTGGAGCGGGCGCTGGGCTGGCCCTTCTTCGATGCGGCCAAGGGGGGCGACCCCATGTTGTGGCAGCACCTGTTCTGGTTCTTCGGCCACCCGGAGGTCTACATCATCTTCTTGCCGGCGGCGGGGGCCATGTCGACCCTGATCCCGGCCGTGGCCCAGACGAAACTGGTCGGATACCGGTTGGTCGTTCTGGCCATGCTGGCGACCGGCTTCATCAGTTTCGGCGTGTGGGCGCACCATATGTTCACGACCGGGATGCCGCAGATCTCGATCAACTATTTCAGCGCGGCCTCGATGGCGGTCAGCGTGCCGGCGGGGGTGCAGGTCTTCGCCTGGATCGCCACCCTGGCGGCCGGAAAGATGCGGTTCAACACGCCGGGACTGTTCGCGGTCGGGGGCCTAGTCACCTTCGTCATGGGCGGACTGACCGGGGTGATGGTGGCGATGGTGCCCTTCGATTGGCAGGCGCACGACAGCTATTTCATCGTCGCCCACCTGCACTATGTGCTGATCGGCGGCATGGTGTTTCCGCTGTTCGCGGCCATCTATTACTGGCTGCCGATGACCAGCGCGCGGCCGTTGTCGGAGCGGTGGGGCAAGTGGATTTTCTGGCTGATGTTCATCGGCCACAACGTCACCTTCCTGCCCATGCACCTGACGGGGCTGATGGGAATGCCACGGCGGGTTTATACCTATCTGCCGGATCGGGGCTGGGATCTGCCCAATATGATTTCGACGGTGGGCTCCTTCCTGTTCGGGCTGGCGGTGCTGCTGTGGGTGATCGACATGATCCGCAACTTCCGCCCCTTCCGCGCCAAGGAGGCGGGCAATGTGTTCGGCGGGCCGGGGCTGGAATGGTTGCCGTCGGGCCTGTATTCGCTGCGGTCCACGCCAGTGATCAAGAGCCTCTATCCCCTCTGGGAGCAGAAGGATCTGGAGCGGGACGTGGTGGCGGGCCGCTACTTCCTGCCGGGCGCGCCGCGCGGCGAGCGCGAGACAATCATCACCAGCCCGGTCAACGCCGAGCCGCAATATGTCCTGCGGATTCCCCGGCCCTCCAGCTGGTATGTCTGGGGCGCGGTCTTCACGGCGGGCTTCTTCCTGATCCTGACGGTCCAGGCCTATCTGATCTCGGTCATCAGCGGCCTCTTGGCCATCTATTGCCTCTGGGAATGGGCGTGGCGGCTGGATCGGCCCAACCCGCACGAGACGGTCGACATCGGCGGCGGCATACGTCTGCCCACCTATGTGTCGGGCCCGTCCAGCCACGGCTGGTGGGCCATGGTCATCACCCTGATCGTGGGCGGCATGGTCGCGATCATGGCCTGCTTTTCCTACGTCTTCCTGTGGAGCCGACGGCCCGATCTGTGGCAGGCGCCGCCCGATTTGGCATCGTTGCCGCTGACGCTGGGGCTTTTGATCGTGGCGGGCGCCGGGGGTTGGGCGGGGCAGGCGGCGTTGAAGCTGGATCGTCCACGAAGCAAGGTGATCGCCGTCGCCCTTATGCTGGTCGCGGCGCTGGCGACGGGCGGCGCCTGGGCTGCAGAAGCCTCGGCCTGGTGGAGTTCCGGCCTGCGCCCTGACGCCACCAGCCAGGGCGCGACCGTCTTCGCCCTTTTGGCGTGGCAGGGCCTGTTCGTGGGCATCTGCCTGTTGATGGGGCCGTTTGCTGTCTTGCGTTGGCTGTGCGGCCACCTGTCGCCCAAACGACCCGCGACCTTCGAGCTCATCGCCCTGTTCCTGGCCTTCACGGCGCTTCAGGGAGCGGGCACGACCCTGTTGATCCGCCTGTTCCCCGGCGTGGTGTCGTGAGGTTCTGGGGGTTGACGCTGGGCGGGCTTCTGGTTTGGGCCGCGCATTTCCTGGGGCTTTATCTGCTGGCCAGCTTCGCCGATGTGGCGTGGCGGGATGCGGCCGGAGGACGGGCCTTGGGGCTGGCGTTCAGCGCCGTCTGCCTGGCCGTCATCTGCGGTCTGGTCTGGCGATCGGCGATCCAGCTTCGCGCACGCCCCGACGATGAGACGCACGCCTTCGCCCTCAGCCTGGCCGCCGCCGGGGGCGTGATCGCCGCAGTCGGGGTGGTGTTCCAGACCGCGCCCCTGCTGTTGGCCTGATCCGGCGAAAACGGATCAGAACCAGGTCTTCAGGCCCACGACCATCTGGACCTGATCGGGGTCGCCGTCCCGCGCCCTGATGAGATCCGCCGTCGATCCGAGGGCGCGCGTCCACTCGACGCCGACATAAGGCGCCAACTCTTTCTTGATCTCGTAGCGCAGGCGCAGGCCCGCCTGGATCGAGGACAGGCCCGAACCGATCTCCAGCTCGGGGATGTCGCTGGCGGAGGCCGCGATCTCGAAGCGCGGCTGGAGGATCAGGCGCTGGGTGATGCGCTGGTCGTATTCGGCCTCGACCTTGGCCGTCAGATCGCCCCGGGTCGACAGGAAGGCGGCGGCGTCGATCTCCCACCAATAGGGGGCCAGGCCCTGAACGCCCAGAACGGCATGGGTGGTGTTGGGGCCGTCGGGGCGGAAGTCCTGACGCACGCCGGTCTGCAGGTTCCAGAAGGGGGTGATGGCGCGGCTGTAGAGCGCCTGGACCTCGGCGTCCTCCAGCTTGCCGTCGACGTCGCCGTGGCCTTCGGACTTCCACCAGAAGCGATTGATGTCGCCGCCGGTCCAGGCCTGGGCGTCCCACAGATAGGTGTCGCCGCCGTCGCCGAAACCGGCCTCGGCGCGGTCGATGATGACGGCGGTGGTGCGGACGTCGCCGTTCTCGACGACCAGGGCCTGTCGCGAGGCGGCCATGGCCTGGGCGCCGAAGACCAGATCGGCCGCATGGGCGGGACCGCCGAAGGCGGCGGCCGGCGGCGGGGTTTCGGGCGGTCGGCCAGGATTGTTCGCGCTGGTCGGGACATCGGGCGGTCCCATAGCGGACATATCGTGACCCGCGTGCGGGTCGGGCTGGGCACCGCTCATGTCCATGGCGCCCATGTCGTGGCCGGCGTGCGGATCGGTCTGAGAAGGCGCGGCCATCTTCGACATATCGTGGCCGGCGTGCGGGTCGGCCGTCTGCGCCTGGGCGGCGCCGGCGGCGAGGATAAGCGGCGAAAGGGCGGCGAGCAGGCGGCTCATGCAACGGCTCCGTCCAGCGGCCGCACCGTCACGACGTTGAACATCCCTGCGTGCATATGCATCAGCAGATGGCAATGGAAGGCCCAGTCGCCGGGCGCATCGGCGGTCAGGTCGAACGTCACCTTGCCGCCCGGCGCGACATTGACGGTGTGCTTCAGCGGCTGATGGCCGTCAGGCCCGCCGGTGACCAGTTCGAAGAAATGGCCGTGCAGGTGGATGGGGTGGGCCATCATGGTGTCGTTGACCAGGGTCACACGCACCCGTTCGTTCCGTTCGAACCGTATCGGCTCGACCAGCTCCGAGAACTTGCGCCCGTCGAAGCCCCACATGAACCGTTCCATATTGCCGGTCAGGTGGATTTCCATGGTCCGCGAGAGCGGACGCTGGTCCTTGTTCGGGGAGAGGGAAACCAGATCGGTGTAGACCAGCACCCGGTGCGGAACGTCCTCAAGCCCCAGCGGCCGCTCGCCCAGCCGGTTGATCGGCGACATATTGATCATGTCGACGCCCACCCCCACGGCCATGTCGGGCGGGGCGTTGTCGGGATCGCGCATCGTCATAGCGCCGTGATCCATTCCCGCCATGGCGCCATGATCCATGCCGCCGTGATCCATGCCCGCCATTCCCCCGCCCATGCCCATGTCGCGCATGGTCAGATTGAGGACGGGGCGCAGCGGCGGAACCTCGGCCGTCATGCCCGGGCGCGGCGCCAGGGTCGCGCGGGCCATGCCGGATCGATCGATGGCCTCGGCGACGACGGTATAGGCGCGATCCTCGGTCGGGCGGACGATGACGTCATAGGTTTCGGCGACCGAAATCTGGAACTCGTCGGTCTCGACCGGACGGACGTTCGCGCCGTCGGCGTTGACCACGGTCATGGCCAAGCCGGGGATGCGGAGGTTGAAGATCGACATGGCCGAGGCGTTGATGACGCGCAGCCGCACCCGCTCGCCCGGACGGAACAGGCCGGTCCAATTTTCCTGCGGCCCGTGCCCGTTGACCAGATAGGTGTAGGTGGTTCCGTTGACGTCCAGAATGTCGCGCGGGTCCATCCGCATCGACCCCCACATCCGCCGCGCATCAAGGCTCATCCGGTCCGAGCCGTCGATCAGGCCGGCCAGGGTCGTGCGCTGGCGATTGAAATAACCGGGGCTCTTCTTTAGCTTGTCCAGGATCTGGTGCGGATGCAGGAAGCTCCAGTCCGACAGCACCAGTACGTGTTCGCGATCATAGGCGACGGGATCGGCGCCCGCCGGGTCGATGACGATGGGGCCGTAATGACCCATCGCCTCCTGCAGGTTGGAGTGGCTGTGGTACCAGTAGGTGCCCGACTGCCTGACCGGGAACTCATAAACGAAGGTCTCGCCCGCCTTGATGCCGGGGAAGCTGATGCCCGGCACGCCGTCCATCTGGAACGGCAACAGCAGGCCGTGCCAATGGATCGAGGTGTCCTCGTCCAGGGTGTTGGTCACGCTCAGACGGGCGTTCTGGCCTTCGCGCAGACGGATCAACGGCGCGGGCAAGGTTCCGTTCACGGTGACGGCGTGTCCGGTTCGCCCCCCCACAGTGAACGGCGAATGGCCTACGGTCAGGTCGATGTTCGGCCCGGTCAGGGTCGGCAGGTCGGCCCGTAGGCCCGGAGAGCCGGTCTGGGCCCAAGCCGGGAGCGCGCTCTGCAAGGCCATCAGGCCGCCGCCGGCCGCGACGCCGCGCAACAGACCGCGACGGTTCAAAGGGGTTCGGATCATGGGGGTCGGTTCCGGGCCTTGCATCACATCGCCATCAGCAGCATGGCGACCGCCATCGCGATCATCATCAGGTTTTCGGTCAGGGACACGAAGCCCAGCGGCACGTTCGAGGATCCGCCGACGCAGGCGCATTTCAGCTCGCGCCTGTCGATATAGACGGCCTTGAATACCGACACCGCGCCGACGCCGCCGATGATCAGGGCGACCGGCGCCGACAACCAGGTCAGGGCGCCGGCCAGCATCAGCACCCCGGCGGCCAGTTCCGCAAACGGATAGACATAGCCGTAGGTCGGCCATTTCTGCGCCAGAAGGTCGTAGTTCAGGAACATGGTCGAGAATTTCTCGACATCCTGCAGTTTCAGCATCGCCAGCAGACACATGGCCACAGCGATGAA
Source organism: uncultured Brevundimonas sp. (assembly GCA_963515305.1). Lineage (GTDB taxonomy): Bacteria > Pseudomonadota > Alphaproteobacteria > Caulobacterales > Caulobacteraceae > Brevundimonas. The sequence goes on along the minus strand of CAUPWX010000001.1, from coordinate 266,410 downwards.
GGTCGGCAGGATCGAAAGGCTGGCCAGGGCGCCGAAACGCAGCCAGGCGATGGCGGCGGCGATCAGCAGGGCGACGGCGAAGACGACCAGAACGGGCGTGTAGCTGGTCGCCCCCGGCTCTGGAACCTTCTGGCCGAAAAAGCGCCGCAAATCGTCGTGCCCGCCGATGCGGCGACCGTCGACGAAGGTCTGGGGCGTGGTCTTGACGTCGTGCTCGGCCTTGAAGGCGTCGGTTTCGGCGCGGGTCTTCAGGTGGCGATCGTCAACCCGGTAGCCCTTGCGCTTCAACAGCCACAGGGATTTGCGGCCATAGGGGCAGACGTGCTCGGGCATGACCATGCGGTAGAGGATCGCGGTCTTTTCAGCTTGCGGCATCGGGCGTCTCCACGGGGCGCTGACAAGGATCGGCGTCCTGTGTACGGTCTGTACCATGGTACGGAGTCAAGCGATGACCACGATGACGATCGGCGCGCTGGCCCAGATGGGCGGCGTCGGGGTGGAAACCGTGCGCTATTATCAAAGACGCGGCCTGCTGAGGACGCCCGACGGCGGCGGGGCGGTGCGGCGATACGGCGCGGGCGACGCCAGCCGGCTGCGTTTCATTCGCCAGGCGCAGACGGCGGGTTTCACCCTGAGCCAGATCGGGGAGCTTCTGATGCTGGACGCCGGCTCGGATCGCGCCACGGTGCGCGAGATGGCGCGTGGACGCATCGCCGAACTGGAACGTCAGATTGCGGAGCTGGAAGGCGCAAAGGTCGCCCTGATGCGGCTGGCCGACGATTGCGCGCGCGGACGGGACGGGCCGTGCCCGATCATCACCGCGTTCGAGACGGACGCTGCGATCAGGGGGTGAAGTCGATGGTCCGTTCGAACGGCGCATCGACCGCCCGGCCGTTCAGGGTGATCGGCGTGACCTCGGCGTCGTTCATCAGGGCCAGGGCGGCCTCGCCGAACCCATAGCCGGGACGGCTTTCTTCCAGCACGACGCAGTCGGTGACATGACCGGACGCCAGAGCCGTGCAGCGCAGACGCACGCTGAACCGATCCTGCGGCGTCGTGGACGCCTTCTGGACCTGGGCCGGCTTCATGACGGCAAGGTCGCGCGGCAGGGCGTCGGTGGGCGCGCCCAGCAGGGTGGTCATCAGTGTCAGGCCGAGGATCAGGGTCATGGCGTGTCTCGCTTACGCCCTATTAAGATTTGACGGCGACCGATGTTCCATCGCCAATCGACGGACCGTCGAACCGTGTCGATCCCAACACAGACCCATCAGCCCGTAGAGGGTGGGGCATAGGGGATCAGAAGACCGCGTCGCTCCGCGCACAGGGTCTTCAACCACGTCCGCACGGTGCGAAGACGGGCGGTGTCGTGGACCTCGCGGTGCGTGGACAGCCAGAACCGGCGCTCGATCAGAACGACCGGCAGTACCCGCTCCAGCCCCGCCGCCATGAAACAGGGCAGAACGCCGATGCCGCCGCCGGCGGCGATGATCTCTCTCTGGGCGCGGATCGACGACGAGGCGAGGTGCGGCGTCAGGCCGGGCCGCACCTCGTCCAGGTAACGCAGTTCGGGCGCATAGATCAGGTCGTCGATATAGCCGACGACATCGAAGTCGCCGAGGCGATCGACCGTTTCCGGCCGGCCGTTGCGGGCCAGATAGTCAGGCGCGGCGTACAGCGCGAGCTGGTAGGGCGTCAGCGGTTCCACGATCAGACGTGCGGCGTCGGGCGCGGACAGGGTGATGGCCATGTCCACCTCGCGTCGGCTGGGCGACAGAAATCCCGACGTGGCCGCCAGCTCGATCCGCAGCCCCGGACTGGCGCGGCGCAGTAGGGGCAGGGCGGGCGCCATCAGGGTGACGCCGAACCCTTCAGACGCGCTGACGCGCACCACGCCGGCCAGGGTGTCGGGCCGGGCGACACGGGCGACGGCCTCCATCGCGCTCTCGGCCTCCAGCCCCATGTCCAGCAACTGGGCGCCCGCCGCCGTCAGATGCAGGCCGGTGGTCGAGCGCACGACCAGGGTCGATTTCAGCGCCGTCTCCAACCGCGCCACACGCCGCCCGACCGTGGCCGCATCCACGCCCAGCCGCTGGGCCGCACCGCCCAGCGAACCGGCCCGCGCCGCCGCCACGAAGATGCGAAGATCGTCCCAGTCGAACATGGCGCGCCCGTTCCTTGCGATAATGCAGATCGCTTGCTGCAACTTTGCATTATTGGTGAACGGTCTGAGATGCTAGCCCTTTGCCAGACGACAAGAACGATCACGGGAGACTTCCAGCCATGCGCGACATCCGCCACTTCATCGACGGCGCCGCCTTCGATGGCGCCAGCGACCGCTTCAGCGATGTGTTCGATCCCAATACGGGCGAGGTTCAGGCGCGGGTTCAACTGGCCAGTGTCGGCGACGTGGACCGGGCGGTGCAGGCGGCGCAGAACGCCTTCGACGGCTGGGCCTCGACCAACCCGCAACGCCGCGCCCGCGTCATGTTCGACTTCAAGCGCCTGGTCGAGGCGCGGATGGACGAACTGGCCGAACTGCTGTCCAGCGAGCACGGCAAGGTGGTTGCGGATTCCAAGGGCGACATCCAGCGCGGGTTGGAGGTGATCGAGTTCGCCTGCGGCATCCCCCATGCGCTGAAGGGCGAATACACCCAGGGGGCCGGGCCCGGCATCGATGTCTTTTCGATGCGCCAGCCGCTGGGCGTGGTGGCGGGCATCACCCCGTTCAACTTCCCCGCCATGATCCCGATGTGGATGTTCGGCGTGGCCATCGCGGTTGGCAACACCTTCGTCCTGAAGCCGTCGGAGCGCGATCCGTCGGTGCCGCTGCGCCTGGCCGAACTGATGCTGGAAGCCGGTGCGCCGAACGGCGTGCTGAACGTGGTGCACGGCGACAAGACGGCGGTGGACGCCATCCTGACCCATCCGCTGGTTCACGCCGTCAGCTTCGTCGGTTCGTCCGACATCGCCCACTATGTCTATCAGACGGGCGCGGCCAACCATAAGCGGGTCCAGGCCATGGGCGGGGCCAAGAACCACGGCATCGTCCTGCCCGACGCCGACATGGATCAGGTCATCAAGGATCTGTCGGGCGCGGCCTATGGCTCGGCCGGCGAGCGTTGTATGGCCCTGCCGGTCGTGGTGCCTGTCGGAAAGAAGACGGCGGACGAACTGCGCGAGCGTATGGTCGCCGAGATCCCGTCGATGCGGGTCGGCGTCTCGACCGATGCGGGCGCCCACTATGGTCCCGTGGTCACGGCCCAGCACCGCGACCGCATCGCCGGCTGGATCGAGAAGGGCGTGCAGGAAGGCGCCGAACTGGTCGTCGACGGCCGTGACTTCAGCCTGCAGGGGCACGAGAAGGGCTATTTCATCGGCCCGTCGCTGTTCGACCATGTGAAGCCCGAGATGTCGTCCTATCAGGAAGAAATCTTCGGCCCGGTGCTGCAGATCGTGCGGGCGGAGACCTTCGAGGAGGCGCTGGCCTTGCCGTCGAACCACCAGTACGGCAACGGCGTCGCCATCTTCACCCAGAACGGCCGCGCGGCCCGCGACTTCGCCGCCCGTGTCAATGTCGGCATGGTCGGGATCAATGTGCCGATCCCGGTGCCGGTCGCCTATCACACCTTCGGCGGCTGGAAGCGTTCGGCCTTCGGCGACATCAACCAGCACGGCATGGAAGGCGTCCGCTTCTGGACCAAGACCAAGACCGTCACCGCCCGCTGGCCCGACAGCGCGCTGGAGCATTCGGACAACTCGTTCGTCATTCCGACGATGCGCTGAGGCCGTCATGGATTTCGCCCTTACCGACGATCAGCGAGCCATCCAAGACGCGGCGCGCGCCTTTGCGGAGGCCGAACTGGCTCCGCATTCGGCCAAATGGGACGAGGAGAAGCATTTCCCGGTCGCCACGATGAAACAGGCGGCCGAGATGGGCTTCTGCGGCATCTATACGGGCGAAGAGCACGGCGGTATGGCCCTGGGGCGGGTCGAGGCCGCTCTGATCTTTGAAGAGCTGTCGCGCGGCGACGTGGCGACGGCGGCCTTCATCTCGATCCACAATATGGCGACGTGGATGATCGACCGGTTCGGGTCAGACGATCTGCGCGGTCGGTTCGTCGGCGATCTGGTCGGCATGGAGAAGATCGCGAGCTACTGCCTGACCGAGCCGGGATCGGGGTCGGACGCTGCGGCGCTCAGGACCACGGCGGTGCGCGACGGCGACCATTATGTGCTGAACGGGTCCAAGGCCTTCATCTCGGGTGCGGGGACCAGCGACCTCTATGTCGTCATGGTCCGCACGGGCGGGGAGGGTGCGAAAGGCGTGTCCGCCATCGTCGTTGAGGCGGGGACGCCGGGCCTGTCGTTCGGCGCGCAGGAAAGGAAGATGGGCTGGAACGCCCAGCCGACCGCCATCGTCCAGTTCGATGATTGCCGCGTGCCGGTCGCCAACCTGCTGGGCGAAGAGGGGGCGGGCTTCCGCTACGCCATGGCCGGGCTGGACGGCGGGCGGCTGAACATCGCCGCCTGTTCGCTGGGCGGGGCGCGTCTGGCGCTGGAGACGGCTCAAGGATACGTCGCCACGCGCAAGCAGTTCGGCAAGCCCATCGGCGAGTTTCAGGCGCTGCAGTTCCGACTGGCCGATATGGCCACCGACCTGGAGGCGGCGCGGCTGATGGTGCTGCGCGGCGCCTGGGCCATCGACACCGATCACCCGGAAAAGACCAAATGGTGCGCCATGGCCAAGCGTCTGGCCACCGACGTCTGTTTCCAGATCGCAGACGAGGCGCTGCAACTGCACGGCGGATACGGTTATTTGAAGGACTATCCTATGGAACGGATCGTGCGCGACCTGCGGGTTCACCGCATCCTGGAAGGCACGAACGAGATCATGCGCGTCATCATCGCGCGGGAGATGGCCAAGGCATGAGCGAACCCGAAATCATCACCCGCGTCGAGAACGGCGTCGGCCGCATCACCCTGAACCGGCCCAAGGCGATCCACGCCCTGAACCGGACGATGTGCGAGGCGATGATCGCGGCGCTCTTGGAGTGGCGTTCGAATCCCTCCGTCTCCTCCATACTGATAGACCATGCGGGCGAGCGCGGCTTCTGCGCGGGCGGTGATATCCGCATGATCGCGGAGAGCGGGGCGGGCGACGGCGTGGATGCGCGCGCCTTCTTCAAGGCGGAGTATCGGCTGAACGCCCTGATGTTCGGCTATCCCAAGCCGATCACGGCCATCGTTGACGGCATAGTCATGGGGGGCGGGGTCGGGATTTCGGAGCCGGCGGATGTCCGTATCGCCACCGAACGCACCACCTACGCCATGCCGGAAACGGGCATCGGCCTGTATCCCGAGGTCGGGGGCGGCTGGTTTCTGCCGCGCCTGTCGGGCCACACCGGCGTCTGGATCGGCCTGACCGGGGCGCGGCTGAAGGCGGCGGACACGGTGGCTCTGGGCATCCACACCCACTTCGTTCCGTCAGAGGGCGTCGAGGCGCTGAAGGGCGATCTGCTGGCTGAACCCGCCGATCCGGCGGCGGTCGCCGCGCGCCACGCCAAGGACGCCGGGCCTGCGCCGCTCGCGACCCGCCGTGAGGCCATCGACCGTATGTTCGCCTTCGACACGGTGGAGAAGATTTTCGCCGCGTTAGACGCCGACGGGTCCGACTGGGCGGCGGCGCAACTGGCGACGCTGAAAACAAAGTCGCCGACCTCGCTGAAGGTCACCCTGCGCCACATTCGCGAGGGGACGAAGGCGGCGTCCTTCGACGACAACATGGCGGTGGAATACGCCGTCAGCGGCCGCATCGGCGCGACGCATGACTTCCAGGAGGGGGTGCGCGCCGTGATCGTGGACAAGGACAATGCGCCGAAATGGTCGCCGGCGGACCTGTCGGACGTTACCGACGAGACGCTGGATGCGCTGTTCGCGCCGCTGCCGGACAATGAAAAATGGACGCCTCTGCCCTGACAGCGGCGCCGATCATAGGGAGACTGACCATGACCAAGATCGCATTCATCGGCCTGGGCAATATGGGCGGCGGCATGGCCGCCAACCAGGCCAAGGCCGGCCACGCCGTCGCCGCTTTCGACCTGTCGCCCAGCGCGCTGGAGCGCGCGGCGTCGCAGGGCTGCACGCCCGCGGGATCGGTCGCTGAGGCGGTCAGGGACGCCGAGGTGGTGATCACCATGCTGCCCGCCGGACCACACGTGATGAAGGTCTACAGCGAGCAGATCATCGGCGCCGCGCCCAGCAGCGCCCTGCTGCTGGATTGCTCCACGATCGACGTCGAGACGGCGCGCAAGGTCGCGGACATGGCCAAGACGGCGGGCTACGGCTTCGCCGACGCGCCCGTGTCGGGCGGCACGGCGGCGGCGGACGCCGGGACTCTGGCCTTCATGGTCGGCTGCGACGAGAGCGACTTCGCCCGTGTCGAGGCGGCATTGGACCCGATGAGCCGCATCACCATCCGCGCCGGCGATCACGGGGCAGGGCAGGCGGCCAAGATCTGCAACAATATGCTGCTGGGCATTTCGATGCTGGGCACGTGCGAGGCCATCGCCCTGGCCGAGAAGCTGGGCCTGGATCCGGAACGGTTCTTCGAGATAGCGTCCAAGTCCTCGGGCCAGTGCTGGAGCGTCACAAGCTATTACCCCTGGCCCGGCCCGGTGCCGACGGCGCCGTCCAATCGCGACTATCAGGGCGGCTTCGCCACGGCCATGATGCTGAAGGATCTGAAGCTGGCTCAGGATGCGGCGGCCAAGTCGGGCGCAACGACGCCGCTGGGCGCCCAGGCCGAGGCCCTGTACGCCCTGTTCGACGGCATCGGTCATGGCGGTCGCGACTTCTCCGCCATGCTGCAGATGCTGCGGGGGCGGCTGTCCGAACTGGACGCCTGACGAACCTTCGATTCGTCGCAACCTGGGCGTCGAAAGGCCTGCAACGCCGCCGCGTTGCAGGCCTTTTTCATAGGCGCTTCGCTCAACGCCTCATTCGACCTGATCTGCGACCAACGCGCGCGGACAGGAATTCAGCCGCATTCAACAACCATCACCGAAACCTATTGTTAAAGCGCGATAATTGCCAAACCCCTTTAAGGGATGGCATCGGGCGGCTGTGTTTCAAACACGCCGCATTTCCGAAAATCGACCGAATTGCGACCGGACGACGCTTGCGGCGTGCATTACTCCTGTGTCATGTAACCGCTTACATTCAGTATCGACGGACCTTCGATAAGAGGCCGGGACGATCGGTTCAGGGAGACGAAGTTTGGATATGGCCGCGCCGACTGCCGCGTCGCCCGCCGGGCAGGCAGGGTCGCCTTTCGCCAAGGCCGCCACCATGCGCGACGTGGCCGAACGCGCCCAGGTTTCGGTAGCCTCCGTCTCGCGCGTTCTGAACGGTTTGGGCGTCACCTCCGACGCCACGCGCCAGCGCGTTCTCGATGCGGTGGAGCATCTGCGCTACGTGCCGCACTTCGGCGCGCGCAGCCTGTCGACCAGCCAGAACGACACCATCGGCGTCATCCTGCCCGACCTGTTCGGCGAGTTCTTCTCCGAGCTGATCCGCGGCATGGATCTGGCCGCGCGCGCCCACGGCAAACATCTGATCGTGTCCAGCTCCCACGACGGCGCCGACGACACCCTGGCCGCCGTGCGTTCGATGCGCGGGCGGGTGGACGGGATGATCGTGCTGTCGCCCCACGTCGGCGCCGCCAATCTGGCCGATGAGTTCGCCGGGCGGATGCCTGTGCTGCTGATGAACGCCGGATCGACCGAGGCGGGCCGCGCCTCCATTGTCATCGACAACCACGGCGGCGCGGGCGCGGCGGTCCAGCATCTGCGCGCCACCGGGCGCCGGCGCATCGCCCATATTCGCGGCGCGGCCGGCAACGTCGAGGCCGACACCCGCGCCGCCGGCTATGTCGCGGCGCTCGGCGATCAGGCGCCGATGATCGTTGAGGGCGACTTTTCCCAGGCGTCGGGCCATCGTGCGGCGACGGCGCTTCTGGCCATGCCCGAACGCCCCGACGCCGTCTTCGCCGCAAACGACATGATGGCGGTCGGCGCTCTTCTGGCCTTTCAGGAAGCCGGCCTGCGCTGCCCTGAGGATATCGCCGTCGTCGGCTTCGACGACGTGCCGATCGCCGCTCTGGTCCGCCCGGCGCTGACCACGATGCGGGTCAATATCGCCGAGATCGGCCGCCGGGGCGTGGAGCGCCTGATTGGCATGGTCCGCGCCGGACCGAACGCCCAAGGCGCCGACACCGCTTGCGAAATCGTTCGACCGATCCTGGTCGAGCGCCAATCCACCGCGGCGGTCCCGACCGCCAGGTTCAACAACGGGTGAGGGCCGTCATGACGACGCCAGCCGATCCCACCAGGAGGGGAAAACTCAGGATGAACCAGTTCAGTACACGAAAGATCGCCCTGGCCGCCGCCTCGGCCATGGCCTTGAGCCTGGCGATCACCGGCGCCGCCCAGGCGCAGGTTGCGACCTCGACCATTCGCGGCAATGTCACCGATGGAGCGGCTGTCGAGGCTGGCGCCAGCATTGTCGCGCGTGACGTGGCCACCGGCTTCACAACCCGCGCGACCGCCAACGCCCAGGGCGGCTATACTCTGTCGGGCCTGCGGCCCGGCACCTATCAGATCACGGCGACGACGGCCGAGAACGAGACGGCGACCGACACGGTGTCCATCGGCGTCGGCCAGGTCGGCAATCTGGATCTGACGGTCGCGGGGGCCGTTTCGGAATCGGCGGAAGCGGGAGCGACCACCCTTGGCGACATCGTGGTCACCGGCCGGCGTCTGGCCGAGGTGCGTACGCCCGAAAACGCCACCAACGTCACGACCCAGCAGATTCAGACCCTGCCGCAGATCAACCGCAACTTCCTGAACTTCGCCGCCCTGGCTCCAGGTGTTCGCCTGTCGCAGTCGGAAAGCGAGCAGACCATCACGGCCGGCGGCCAGCGGGCCGAATCCGTCAACGCCTTCATCGACGGCGCCAGCCTGAAGTCGAACGTCATCGGCGGCGGTATCGCCGGTCAGGACGACAGTCGCGGCAACCCCTTCCCGCAGGCGGCCATCTCCGAGTTCCGCGTGGTCAGCCAGAACTTCAAGGCCGAGTACGAGCAGGCGTCGTCAGCCATCATCACGGCCGTCACACGCTCGGGCACCAACGAATTCCACGGTGAAATCTTCGGCACCTACCGCGACCAGGATTTCATCAAACAGGATGAATTCTCGCGCGCAGCCGGTCGTGAAAAGCCCGCGCTGGAAGTTCAACAATACGGTGCGGCATTGGGCGGCCCGATCATCCAGGACAAGCTGCACTTCTTCGGCAGCTATGAGCACAAGCAGGAAAACCGCGCCGCCGCCGTCACCCTGGGTCGGCAGAATCCGGCCTACGTCAGTCAGTTCGGCCAGTATATCGGCACCTTCGCCACGCCGTTCGAAGAAGACTTGTATTTCGGCAAGTTGAGCTTCCAGCCCGTCGAAGGCCATCTGATCGACCTTAGCGTCACCTACCGCGACGAGGCGGACGTCACCGGCGTCGGCGGCGCGAACTCCATCGAGCGCGCCAGCGGCCTGCAGCAGACCACCAAGAGCGCCAACCTGCGTTATCAGTGGCAGGGGCAGGGCTTCTTGAACGAGTTCGCGGTCGATTACCGCAACTACAACTACAATCCGACGGCGGTGAACTTCGATCAGGTGGGGCGCAGCTACCGCATCTTCGAAGGCAACTACGATCCGTTCGGCGGCGTCTCGATCCTGAACATCGGCGGTTCGGGCAGCCGGCAGGACATCACAGACGAAGCTCTGACCGTCCGTAACGACCTGACCTTCAACGAGATCGAGTTCAAGGGCACACACACCATCAAGTTGGGCGCAAAGTTCAGCCGGCAGGACTACAATGTGGTCAAGGAGTTCGGCCGAAATCCCGAGTTCTTCTACGACCTGAACGGAACCGCCAGCGGCAGCGCCTCGGTGCCGTACCGCGTCCAGCTGGGCAACGAGTTCCCGACCATCGACCTGACCAACAACGTCTATGGGCTCTATATCCAAGATGACTGGCAGCTGACGGACAAGCTGGAGCTGAACCTGGGTCTGCGCTGGGACTATGAGACGAACGCCGACAACAAGAACTATGTCACGCCGGCTTCGGTCGTTTCGGGCCTGCAACAGTGGATCGCATCGACCGACGGCGGCAAGCCGGCAGGCTATGCCCCGAGCTGGTTCAACATCAACGATTACGTCTCGACCGGCGACAATCGCGATCCGTTCAAGAACGCCTTCCAGCCCCGTATCGGCTTCTCCTACGACATCTTTGGCGACCGCGGCACCGTGATCTTCGGCGGCGCCGGCCGCTATTACGATCGGGTCCAGTTCAACTTCGCCTTCGATGAACTGGCCAAGCCGTTCGACTTCACCCAGAACGTCTTCTTCTCGACGACGGGCAGACCAGCTGGCGTGGCGAATGGCAGCGCGACGGATCCGATCCTGTGGAATCCGTCCTATGAAACGACGGCTGGTCTTGATCCCATCCTGAACAACATCCCGGCCAAGGGCGAAGCGTTCTTGCTGAAGAACGATTTCGAGCCGCCGCGCACCGATCAGGTGAACTTGGGCGTCCGCCAGCGGGTCGGCGACTGGCAGACCGAATTCACCTTGGCCTACGGCAAGACCGAGAACGAATTCACCTGGCAATATCTGAACCGTTGCCGCGAGCCGTCTTACGGCAACGACGGCGGTGGATTCGGAGACAACGGCGGCTTCTGCAGCCCCGGCGCCACCAACCCCTATCGGTCCTATCTGGTGTCGGACCACAACAAGGAGCGCGAATTTACGGCCCTCTACGTCAAGCTGGACAAGCCCTATACGCGTGACGCGGGCTGGGGTTTGAACGTCGCCTACACCCTGTCGAAATCCGAGCAGAACGGCGGTGAGGATAACTTCTGCTTCGACTGCTTCTCGGTTGAAACCTCGCCCAAGCGCGCGTCCGCCAATGATGAACGTCACCGTATCGTCGCCAACGGCATCGTCGATCTGCCGCTGGACTTCCAACTGTCCGGCATTCTGACGCTGGGATCGGGCACGCCTTACAATGTGTCGGACGGCACCGGTTCGCAGTTCTACTTCCGTCCAAACGAAGGTCGCCCGGACAAGGAACAGTTCTTCCTGCCCAACGCCTTCGCCTATCGGAATCTGGATCTGCGACTGACCAAGAACTTCGCCGTTCCGGGCGCGGGCGAGCTGTCGGTCTATCTCGACGCCATCAACGTGTTCAACTTCAAGAACTACAGCGGCTTCGACGGCGGAACGGGTTCGGCGACCAATCCGAACCCGAATTTCGGCCGACCCAGTTCGGTCCTGTTCCCGACGCGGACGTTCCAGATCGGCGCCCGCTACGCCTTCTAAGACCCTGAGCCTGGGCCGTCTCTTGCTTGCGCGGGAGGCGGCCTTTCTTTTCGTACAGACCCAGAGCTTGCTTATGAACCGCCGAAACTTCCTGATGCGATCCACGACCGGCGCGGCCGCCCTGGCGGTGCTGCCGGGCATGGCGATGGCGCAGACGGGACAGCAGATGGCGCAGCAGGCGGCGGCGGCTCAACGGGGATCGGGCGCGGTGAACGGCACGGAGCGGCGTCCTTTGCGGCTGGATCGCGAGATCGAGGAACTACAGGAGCGCACCTTCCGCTGGTTCGAGAAGGTCACGGATCGGCGCACGGGCCTGACGCCTGATCGCTGGCCCACGCCGTCGTTCTGTTCGGTGGCGGCGGTGGGCTTCGCCCTGACGTGCTGGCCGATCGGGGTCGAGCGGCGCTGGATGAGCCGGGCCGAGGCGCGCGAGCGCACCCTGATCACCGTGCGGTATTTCCACGGCTTGCCTCAGGGGCCGGAAGCGACCGGAACGGCGGGGCACAAGGGTTTCTTCTACCACTTCCTGGACATGGAGACGGGGCTGCGGTTCGCGCAGAACGAGCTGTCCACCGTGGATACCGCGCTGCTGATCGGCGGGATGCTGTTCGCCGCCCAATATTTCGACGGCGACCACGCCGACGAGGTCGAGATTCGCAGCCGGGTTCAGGCCATCTACGACCGCATCGAATGGGATTGGGCCATCGTGCGCGATAACCGGATCACCATGGGCTGGCACCCGGAGACGGGTTTCATCCCGTCCGACTGGCACGTCTATAACGAAGGAATGCTGGTGCTGCTGCTGGCCATCGGCAGCACGACCCACCCCGTCTCGGTCAACGTCTGGCATGAATGGGCGGCCAGCTACAGCGAGAGCTGGACCGATCAATGGGGCAGCTGGCACCTGAATTTCGCGCCGATCTTCGGCCACCAGTACAGCCATATGTTCATCGACTTCCGCGGCATTCAGGATGCCTGGATGCGGGGACAGACGGCGCAGTTGGGCGACGACCTCGACTATTTCGAGAACAGCCGCCGAGCGGTCTACGCCCAGCAGAAATACGCCCACGACAACCCCAAACAGTGGGTCGGCTATTCCTCGGAAACCTGGGGGCTGACGGCGTGCGACGGGCCGGGCGACTTCAAACAGACCATCGCGGGGGTGGAGCGGGAGTTCTTCAGCTATTCCGCGCGCGGACCGGGCGAGCGGGACGACGGCACCATCGCGCCGACGGCGGCGGCCAGCTCCATCGCCTTTGCGCCCGAGATCGTCGTGCCTTGCGTCAAGGCGATGAAGAGCCGGTTCGGGGCCGGCATCTATACCGAATGGGGCTTCCTGGACAGTTTCAACCCGACCCTGACCGTGCGCGACGGGCCGCTGCAGCACGGCAAGATCGTGGAGGGGGTCGGCTGGGTCGACGGCGACTATCTGGGCATCGACCAGGGGCCGATCGTCGGCATGACCGAAAACCACCGCTCCGACTTCATCTGGCGCTATATGCGCGGCGAGCCGCATATCCGTAAGGCGCTAGAGATGGCGGGCTTCACCGGCGGCTGGCTGAACGCATGAGCCCAGGGCCGCACAGACGCGATACCAACAGAAGGGGGGCGCTGGCGCTGATGGCGGGCGGGGCGGCGGCGGCCTGCACCCCGCGGCGCGACGGTCAGACCGTGCTGCGCTTCTGGGCCATGGGCAACGAAGGCGGGACCGTCGGTCAACTGATGCCCGAGTTCGAGCGTCGAAATCCCGGCGTGCGCGTTGAGGTGCAACCCCTGCCGTGGACGGCGGCGCACGAGAAGCTGCTGACCGCCTATGCCGGCGCCTCGCTGCCGGACGTCAGCCAGATTGGCAACACCTGGGTGGCGGAATTGACGGCCATCGGCGCACTGTCGCCGACGCCGGCGGCGGCCGCCAATCTTCTGACCGATCAGTTCCCGGCGGTGCTTGAGACGAACCAGATCGCCGGGCGGGCCATGACGACGCCCTGGTATGTGGACACGCGCCTGCTGTTCTATCGCAAGGATCTGCTGGCGCGAGCCGGGTTCGCGGCGTCGCCACAGGACTGGGCCGAATGGAAGCGGGCCATGCACGCGATCAAGCGGGTCGCGGGTTCGGAAAACTATGCTATCCTGTTGCCGCTCAATGAGTTCGAACAGCTTCTGACCTTCGGGCTTCAGGTCGATGAACCGCTGCTGCGCGACCGGGACACGCGCGGAAACTTCTCCAGCCCCGGCTTCGTTTCGGCCCTGGCTTTCTACAAGAGCTTGTTCGACGAAGGCCTGGCGCCGCTGGCCTCGGCGACCCAGATTTCGAACGTCTGGACCGAGTTCGCCAAGGGCTATTTCAGCTTCTATTTCTCCGGTCCGTGGAGTGTCGGCGACTTCCGCAGCAAGCTGCCGGCCGCCTTCCAGCCGAACTGGGCAACGGCGGGCGTGCCGGGTCCGAACGGGCCGGGCGCTTCGGCGCCGGGCGGGTCCAGCCTGGCGGTGTTCAAATCCTCGCCTCATCAGGACGCGGCCTGGGCGCTGGTGCGCTATCTGTCCGAACCGGCCGTGCAGGCCCGGTTCAACGCCATCGTCGGCGACCTGCCGGCGCGCCAGAGCGCCTGGGGCCTGGCCCAGGTCGAGCGCGACCCGATGCTGGCGCCCTTCCGGGGGCAGCTGGAACGCGCCAAGGCCGTGCCCAAGGCGCCCGAATGGGAGCGGATCGTGACGGAGATGCAGATCGTCGCCGAACGGATGGTGCGCGGCGAATACACGCCTGAGACCGCCGCCGCCGAGATTGACCGCCGTGTCGATCGGTTGCTGGAGAAGCGTCGCTGGATGATCGAAATGGGCAGGGCCGTATGACCGTCGTCAACGTCGCAGCGACGCGGGTGAAACCGTCGCGGAGACACGGCGCGCGCGAGCGGGCTGCCTGGGCCTTCGTCGCCCCGGCCATGCTCGCCATCGGCCTGTTCTTCGCGATCCCGGTCGTTGCGGCCCTGCTGCTCAGCCTGACCGACTTCGACATCTACGCCCTGGCCAACTTGGACAATCTGCGCTTCGTCGGCTTGCAGAACTATGAGCGGCTGCTGACCAACCCGCTGTTCTGGGGGGCGATGAAGAACACCCTGACCTTCGCCGTTCTGGGCGTGCCGCTGTCGATCGCGGCCTCGCTGGCGGCGGCGGTGATCCTCAATGCGCGGGTGGTGAAGTGGCGGCCGATCTGGCGGGTTATGTTCTTCGCCCCCTATGTCACCACCCTGGTCGCGACGGCGGTGGTCTGGCGCTATCTGCTGCACACCCGTTACGGCGTGATCAACTGGGGTCTGGAAAGCATCGGCCTGCCCGCCGTGGATTGGCTGGGCGACCCGTCGACCTCGATCCCCGCCATCCTGATGTTCGTGGTCTGGAAGATCTTCGGCTACAATATGCTGATCTTTCTGGCCGTACTTCAGACCGTGCCCGACGACCTTTACGAGGCCGCCCGCATCGACGGCGCTGGGCCCTGGAAGCAGTTCCGCCATGTGACCCTGCCGGCCATCGCGCCGACCATGCTGCTGGTCTCGATCATCTCGGTCGCCAGCTTCTTCCAGCTGTTCGCCGAACCCTATGTGATGACTCAAGGCGGCCCGGCCCAGAGTACGGTCACGGTGCTCTACTTCATGTACGAAGAGGGCTTCAAATGGTGGAACCTGGGGTCGGCCAGCGCCGTCGCATTCGTCCTGTTCCTGTGCATCCTGACCATCACCCTAGTCCAGCTGGCGGTGGCGAAGCGGGTGGGGGCGTATCAATGAAAATCCGCCCGATCCTGCTGAACCTCGCTGTCGCCCTCATCGCCTTGGTCGTTCTGTTCCCGCTGGTCTGGATGGTGTCGGTCAGCTTCATGGCGACTGGCGAGGCGGCCGTCTTCCCGCCGCCGCTGCTGCCCTCGCACTGGACGCTGGAGCATTATCGCGACCTTTTCCTGAACCAGGGCATGGGGCGGTATCTGTGGAACAGCTTCGCCCTGGCGACCTTAGCGACGATCCTGGCGCTGGGGTTCACGGTTCCGGCCGGCTACGCCTTCGCCAAGCTGAGGTTCAAGGGGCGCGAGCGGCTGTTCCAGTTCCTGGTCGCCGCCTTGGTGGTTCCGGCCCAGATCGGCACACTGCCGTTGTTTCTGATGCTGAAGGGGATGGGGCTGGTGAACACCTATGCCGGGGCGCTGGTGCCTTGGCTGGCGTCGATCTTCGGCCTGTTTCTGGTGCGTCAGTATGCGCTGAGCATTCCCGACGAGATGCTGGAGGCCGCGCGGATCGACGGCGCCAGCGAGGGGCAGATCTTCCGCCGCGTGGTCCTGCCGACGCTTCAGCCGATCATCGTGACCCTGGGTCTGTTCGTCTTCCTGGGCAGTTGGAACGACTTCCTGTGGCCCCTGATCATCCTGACGGATCAGTCGAACTACACCCTGCCGGTGGCGCTCGCGGCCCTTTCGCGTGAGCACGTGCAGGACATCGAACTGATGATGGCCGGGGCGGTGCTCACCGTCGCGCCCGTGCTGATCCTCTTCCTGGCCCTGCAACGCTACTACATCCGCGGAATGCTCGCGGGCAGCGTCAAGGGCTGAACCTTCCCTGTCCCCTGTGGGACGACGACAAGGAACAGGCCCCTCATGCGCCTTGCCGCCTCTCTGTTCGCCATCGCCATGGCGATCTCGTCTCCCGCCTTCGCCCAGCGGACTAAGGTGCTGGATGGAATGGAGGACGCCGCCGTCTGGACGGCCGACGCCTCCACCGACGTGTCCTCGACCGTGTCGTCGGTCGCTGGGCATGACGGGCGGGCGGTGCGGCTGAGTTACGACTTCAACGGCAAGGCGGGCTACGCCTTCGCTGCGCGCGATCTGCCGTTCGACCTGCCCGACAATTACGAGATCAGCTTCTGGGTGCGGGGCGAGGGGCCGACCAACACGTTCGAGGTCAAGTTCACCGATGCGGCGGCCGAGAACGTCTGGTGGAAACAGACGGCGCGTTACGACTTCCCGAACGGCTGGACGCGGTTCGTCATCAAGCGGCGCCAGGTGTCAAAGGCTTGGGGTCCCAGCCCGGAAACCGAACTGCGCCACGCCGAGCGAGTCGAGTTTGTCGTGGTCGCGGCCGAGGGCGGGCGCGGTTTCATCGAGATCGACCAGCTGGCGATCCGCGAACTGCCGGTCGATCCGGCGGTCCCGCCCCAGCCGGTCGCCAGCGACGGCCTGAAACCATCGACCGCCGCACGGGCTGTGGACCTGGACCCCAAGACCGCCTGGACCCCGCCCATCGCAGGGGCGCCCAGCCTGATCCTGGACTTGGGCTACGAGCGCGAGTTCGGCGGCCTGACCCTGCGCTGGGGCGAGCGGGGGGCGGCGGCCGACTATCGCGTCTCGGCCTCGTTGGACGGGCGCGACTGGCGCGAGCTGGCGACGGTCACGGGCGGCAACGGCGGCGCCGATTGGCTGAGAACGCCAGAGGCGACGGCGCGCTGGCTTCGACTGGAACCGCTAACCCCGGTGGCGTCGTCCGATGTCGTCGGTTCGTCCGGTGCGGGCCAGAGGCTGGGCGCGGCCCAAGCGACCACATACGCGCTGAACGAGATCGAGGTCGAACCGCTGGCGTTCGGCGCCGATGCGACGGTGTTTCTGGAAGCCGTCGCCAAGGAAAACCGACGCGGCCTCTATCCGCGCGGCTTCTCCGGCGAGCAATCCTACTGGACGTTGGTCGGGGTCGATGGGGGCGGGGAGAGCGGCCTGATCGGCGAGGACGGGGCCGTCGAACTGCGCCGCGCCGGGCCGAGCATCGAACCCTTCGTCGTCGACAACGGGCGGCTGATCACCTGGGCCGACGTCAATATCGAACAGCGGCTGAAGGACGGCGACCTGCCGATCCCGTCCGTGACCTGGACTGCCGACGACTGGACGCTCAAGATCACCAGTTTCGCGGACGGTCAGGCCGATCAGGCGCAGTTGTGGGGGCGTTATGATCTGACCAACACCTCCAGTCGGCCGCGCACCCTGACCCTGGCCTTGGCCGCCCGCCCGATGCAGGTGAATGCGCCGCGTCAGTTCCTGGCCATTCCCGGCGGCGTCAGCCCGGTCGAGACGATCGCCTGGGACGGCGCCGCGCTGAAGCTGAACGATGCGGTTCGGGTGCAGCCGCTGGCGACGCCGGATCATGTGGCGCTGGCGACTTTCGACGCCGGCAGCGATCCGCAGTCCCTGATCCTGCCGCCCGTGCAGCGACCGGCTGGCGATCCTGCGACCACGACGGACGCCGCCGGTCTGGCCGCCGGCGCCCTGACCTATGAGGTGACGTTGCAACCGGGGGAGACGCGCACGGTCGGTTGGGTTTCGCAACTGTCCGGTCAGGATATGGCGCCTGAGCCGGTAGGACAGGCGGCTGCGGTTCTGGATGCGGTGGAGGCGCGGCTGGCCGCCGAATGGCGCGCGAAACTGGACCGGGTCGAACTGACCCTGCCGCCCGCCGCCCAGCGGATCGAGGACGCGCTGAAGTCCTCGCTGGCCCATATGCTGTTGTCGCGTCAGGGGCCGATCCTGCAGCCCGGCACCCGCAGCTACAACCGCTCGTGGATCCGCGACGGGGCCATGATGGCCGAGGGGCTGAACCGGCTGGGCATGGCCGAGCATTCGGCGGACTATCTGCGCTGGTACGCGCCCTATGTGTTCGAGAATGGCAAGGTGCCGTGCTGCGTCGATGCGCGCGGCGCCGATCCGGTGCCCGAGAACGACAGTCACGGCGAGTTCGTCTTCCTGGCCGCCGAGACCTATCGCTACACCAAGGACGAGGCCCTGCTGCGTCAGGTCTGGCCCCAGGTGCAGAAGGCCATCGCCTATATGGACGAGTTGCGCGCCTCGACGCGCACGGCGGCGTTCCAGGCGGCGGACCAGCGCCACCTCTACGGCCTCTTGCCGCCGACGATCAGCCACGAGGGATATTCGGACAAGGCGGCCTATTCCTACTGGGACGATTTCTGGGGGCTGCTGGGCTACAAGGACGCCGTCTTCATCGCCGAGACGCTGGGCGACGCCGAGGCCGCCGCCCGCTACGCCGCCGCGCGGGATCAGTTCGCCGCCGACATCCGCGCCTCCATTTCGGCCACGGCGACGCATCACGGAATCGACTGGATCGCCGGCGCTGCTGACCGGGGCGATTTCGACGCCACCTCGACCACCATCGCCCTGTCGCCGGCGGGCGAGCTGGATAATCTGCCGCCCGAACTTATGGCGCGAACCTTCGACCTTTACTGGGAAAACTTCCAGAACCGGCTGACCAATCGCACGGCGTGGAACGACTACACCCCCTATGAATGGCGGCTGGTCGGCGCCTTTGTGCGACTGGGCCAGAAGGACCGGGCGCTGGCCGTTCTGGACTTCCTGATGGCCGACCGGCGGCCCGAGGCGTGGAACGGCTGGGCCGAGGTGGTGGGGCGCGAGAAGCGCGAGCCGCGCTTCATCGGCGATATGCCCCATGCCTGGATCAGTTCCGACTACGTCCGTTCGGCGCTGGATTTGTTCGCCTATGAGCGGGATCGCGACCACGCCCTGGTGCTGGCGGCCGGTGTGCCGGAAGCCTGGCTGGATACGAAGGAAGGCGTGGGCGTCAAGGACCTGCGGACCGCCTACGGCCCGCTGACCTATGTGTATCGCAAAGAACGTCAGGGCTATGTCCTGACCTTGGGCGCGGGCGCCACGCCGCCTGGTGGCTTCGTGCTGCAATGGAAGGCGGGAGCGGGGCGGCCGGAACGTGTGCGGATCGACGGCCGTGCGGCGACATGGGCGGATGACGAGTTGGTCATTCCGGCGGAAGCGCGGCGGGTGGAGTTGCGCTGACGTATACTTCATTCTCCCATTGGGAGAAGGTGGGCCGGATGAGTGTCGGCCGGTGGGCTAGGTCGCACCATCCGACCCTCACCCTTTCGCGCCAGAACGACCGCTGACGCGCTCTTGCGCTCAAGCCCTCTCCCTATGAAAGAGGGTGGTCAGAGTCGCGTAAACGCCTTGCCGGTCGCGTCGAACAGGTGAGCCTGTCTTGCAGGAACGTGCAGAGTCAGGTGCTCGCCGGCCTTGGCGCGCAGCTCGCCGGCCAACTGAACCGTCAGCGTGTCTTGAGACGCCGGATGTTTCAGGTGCGCCATGGTCGTCGCGCCCAAGGTCTCCACGAACATGACCTCGGCGATCAGCGCGTCGTCGTCGCCGTCCAGGGTAAGATGTTCGGGGCGGACGCCCAGGGTCACGACGTCGCCGGCCTTGGCCGAGACGGCGTTCACCGACGCGCTGATCGTCTCGCCCGCCGACGTCTTGACGGTCGCGCCGGTCGCCGAGGCCTCGACGATTTCGGCCGCCAGCAGGTTCATCTTGGGGCTGCCGATGAAGCCGGCGACGAACAGATTGGCCGGGTGTTCATAGAGGTCCATCGGCGCGCCGACCTGCTCGATCCGGCCGCCGTTCAGCACCACGATCCGGTCGGCCAGGGTCATGGCCTCCACCTGGTCGTGGGTGACGTAGATCATGGTGGTCTTGAGTTCGGCGTGCAGCCGCGCGAACTCGTAACGCATCCGCACCCGCAGGGCGGCGTCCAGATTGGACAGGGGTTCGTCGAACAGGAAGACCTCTGGCTCACGCACGATGGCGCGACCGATGGCGACGCGCTGGCGCTGGCCGCCCGACATGGCCTTGGGCTTGCGGTCCAGATAGTCGGTGATGCTCAGGGCCTCGGCGGCGGCGCGGACGCGGCGGTCGATCTCGCTCTTGTCCGTCTTGGCCAGTTTCAGGCCGAAGGCCATGTTCTCATAGGCCGTCATGTGCGGGTAGAGCGCATAGGATTGGAACACCATCGCGATGCCCCGGTCAGACGGTGACAGGTCGTTGACCACGCGGCCGCCGATGGAGACCTGACCTGTCGTCGCCTCTTCCAGACCCGCGATGGTGCGCAGCAGGGTGGACTTGCCGCAGCCGGACGGGCCGACGAAGACCACGAACTCGCCGTCCGCGATCTCCAGATCCACGCCCTTCAGCACCGCGACGTCGCCGAACGCCTTCTTCACACCGACCAGACGGACGTCCGCCATGCTTCCTGCTTCCCTGAACCGTTTCTGTTTTGCCGCACCGTAACCGGTTACATCGCAGGATCAATGGCGCGAGACGTCTCAGTGTTGATTGAATTTGCAAAACTGCAAAATTGATCTTTCGCAAAATGACGACGCTCGCTAGAAGCCCGCTGCAAATGGTGGGGAGATCGACATGACCAAGCGCAAGATCCTGATGGGAACGGCCTCGGCCTTCTGGCTGGCCGTGGCGGCTGGCGCTCAGGCGCAGGATCGCGACCCGTCCCTGATCGACGATGTCGTCGTCACGGGATCGCGCATCGCGGGCGGCGAGCGGATCGCCCCGGTCGAGACGGTTGGACGAGAGACGATGGCCGCAGCCGGCGTCGCCGATGCGTCGCAACTGGTGCGCTTGGTCGCCGCCAACTCGGGCTCGGAGGCCCAGGTCGATCAGCTGAACCAACCCCAGAGTTCGGGCACGGCGCAGTTCAACCTGCGAAACCTGGGTCTGGGATCGACCCTGGTCCTGGTCGACGGTCAACGCTGGACCAGCAGCGCCGTGGTCGCCACCGACGGGTCAGCTTTCGTGGACATCAACTCGCTGGTCCCGATGATCGCGCTGGAGCGGGTCGAGGTCGTCAAGGACGGCGCCTCGGCCGTCTATGGCTCGGACGCGGTGGCGGGCGTGGTCAACTTCATCACGCGCCACGGCGTGGATCGTCCCGAAGTCTCGGCCAAATACGCCGTCGCCGACGGGTCGGAAGAAAGCGTGATCCAGGCCCTCGGCGGGTTCGAACTGCTGGGCGGCGACCTGACGCTGGCGGCCTCGCATTTCCACCGTTCGGCCCTGGGGTCGGACGAGCGGGACTTCACCCAGGCCGAACGCTATGGCCGCGCGGCGTGGACGGCGGTGACCAGCTATGGCCAGCCGGGATCCTATTTCAGGCCCAGCCGCAACGGCTTCTCGCCCGATCCGGCGTGCGGGAACCCCGCCTTCGCCAGCGCCTACAAGAACAGCCCGACCGACACCTTCTGTCGGCTGGACTATTCGGACTTCTTTGACCTGACGCCGGAGGAGACGCGCACCCAGATTTTCGCCGACTACCGCCGCCCGATCGGGGACATGAGCCTGTCGCTGCAAGGGACGTGGTCGTCGACGGAGACGGTGGCGCGACAGTCGCCGTCGCTGCCGATCCTGGCCCAGTCGCTGACCGTGCCCGCGTCGCACCCGGACAATCCGTTCGGCGAGGCGGTGCTTTTCCGCGGGCGGCTTTTGGGTGCGGAGGCCGGGGCGTCGGCGGCCGATTTCGACTATGAGACCTGGCGACTGTCGGCCGGGCTGGACGGGCGGTTCGCCAACGGCTGGACCTGGAACCTGGCCGCAACCAGCAGCCGCCAGCACGTCGCCTACGATAAGCCAGACGTGATCGGCAGCGCCTTGCAGCGCGCACTGAACGGCTTTGGCGGGGCAGGATGCAATCCGGCGACAGGGACGGCGGGCGTAGGCGCCTGCCAGTATTTCAACCCCTTCGGCAGCGCCTATCTGGGGACCGGGACGGCCAATGGCGCGGCCCTGGTCGACAGTCTGATCGGCTATACGGGACTGCGCGGGGCGTCCACCCTGACGACGGCCGAGGCCGCGACCAGCGGCCAGGCGATGGCGTGGAACGGCGGTTCTGTCGATCTGGCGCTGGGCTTCCAGTATCGGCGCAGCGGCTTCCGACACGACTGGAGCGACCTGGTCAATGCGGGCGATCTGCTGACCGCCGGCTATTCGCCCGACTTCGAGGGCGACCAGCAGGCGCTGGCGGCCTTCGCCGAGGCGCGCATCCATCTGGGCGAGCGCATCGAGGCGCAGGCGGCGGGCCGCTACGAATCCTACGACGGGGAAGGGCGGTTCAGCCCCAAGGCCGCCGTGCGCTGGGACGTCACCGACGCCGTGGCGCTGCGGGCTTCGTGGGGCCAGGGGTTCCGCGCGCCGTCGGTCTATGCCCAGTCGGGAGCGCAGGCGGCGCAGCCGTCGGTGTTCGACCGGGGCGCCTTCGTCTTCGTCAACACCCTGACCTCGGGCGACGGTGGGCTGAAGCCCGAGAAGTCCGAGAGCCTGAGCCTGGGCGCCCTGTGGCGGCCAGTGGAAGGATTGCAGCTGGGACTGGACGCCTGGCGGTTCGACTATACGGATCAGGTGGTCAAGGAATCGGCCCAAGCCGTGATCGACCAGGCGGCGGCCGACACGGCGGCGGGACTGACGGGCACGGCCGCGCAGGGGCGGATCACCCGCTCGCCCAGCGGCGCCCTGACCTTCGTGCAACTGTATTTCATCAACGCCTCATCCATCGAGACGCAAGGCATCGATCTGTCGGCCCGCTATGGCCGCGAACTGTGGGGTGGTCGGGCCACGGCCTCGGCGACCTGGACCTATGTCGACAGCTACGACATTCGGCTGAACGACGAAGCGACGCAGGTCTCGGGCGTCGGCTCGACCAATCTGAGCAATATCGGCCGGTCCCTGCCGCGCAATCGCGGCGAGTTCGCCCTGGGCTGGAGCGGCGGGACGAACGCCCTGACGGCTCTGGTTCATTACACCGACAGCTATCGCAACGACCGAAGCGGCATCACCGACGCCACCATCGCCAGCCAGACGACAGCGGACCTGCTGTATAGCCGCACCATCGGCGCCGATCTCGACCTGGCGCTTGGCGTAGTCAATGTGTTCGACAAGGCGCCGCCCCTGGCCCAGTTCGCCCTGGGTTACGATCCCGTCGTCGCCGATCCGCGCGGACGGGTGATCAGCGTAGGCCTGGCCAAACGGTTCTGAGCCATCGCGCGTTTGCGCGCGCAATCGGGCGGTGTATGCATCCCCTTCCAGGGGGACGATCCATGACGACCGAAGGCGAAGCCACGCGCAGACAGGCGTTCAAGGACCTGTCAGAGGATACGCTGGGCTTCGGCGGCGTCGATGTGCGAACCGCGCGCGACCTGCTGATCCGTCCGCGTCTTGTATTGCAGGCGTGGATGATCGAAGGCCCGACGGGTGGCGGAGTCTACGCCAAGCCGCTGAAACTCTATCTGGCGCTGAACGCGATCCTGATGCTGGTCGCCTTTCTGCGTGGCGGCATCGGCGGGATGCTGGATCAGTTTCCAGCCGAGGTTCTGGGGCCGCTGATCGCCCAGTCCGGGAAGTCCCACGACGCCTTCATGGCCGACGCGGATGGCTGGATGTCCTTTCTAACCGTCCCGCTGATGGCGCCGCTCTACGCCTTGGCGGTGCTGCCGTTCGTGCGGTGGTGGGACGCCGAGGATCTGGGATGGCGTTGCGGTTTTCGCGCGGCCTTCGCCTATCTGAACGCCTGGACCGTGCCGATGCTGCCGCTGTTCTGGTTCATCTACGGCACGGGGCCCGTGGCGATGATCGGCAGCGTGGCCCTGTTCGTTCTGGGCGTCGTCGTCTTCATGCGGATGGGACGAGGACGATGGTATCGCGGCGTCGCCGCCGGCTTGGGCAAGGGGCTGGTGCTGCAGACCGCCGTCAGCCTGATGATGCTCGTCGGCGGCCTTCTATTGACGGGGGCCGGCATTCTGGCCGGGCTGATGATCTGACGCGTCGCTTGGAAACGGGTTCGCTTCCTTTGAAGGCGGCGCTGCCTCGCGTCAGCGCATTTGCAAAACCTGGGGATCGTGGCGTCCGGCAAGATGGTCGCCTTGGCGCAAGGGCTGTGCGTGCGATAAGGCGCGACGCACCAAAGGAGCATCCCATGACCCCCACGATGTACGGCATCCCGAACTGCGACACGGTAAAGAAAGCGCGGGTCTGGCTGGAGCAGAACGGGGTCGACTATGTGTTTCACGACTACAAGAAGGCCGGGGCGGATGCGGATCGGCTGGGCCAATGGATCGACGAACACGGCTGGGAGACGGTGCTGAACCGCGCCGGGACCACGTTCAAGAAACTGCCGGACGCCGACAAGGCGGGGATCGACAAGGCCAAGGCCATCGCTCTGATGCTGGCGCAGCCGTCGATGATCAAACGCCCGGTGCTGGATCTGGGCGAGCGCCGCCTGGTGGGTTTCAAGCCCGAGCTTTACACGGCGGCGTTCAGATAAGGCGAAGCGTCGCCGTCACGCCGAAATGGTCGGACGGATATTCGCCGTTCGTCGGTTGATCTCCGAAAAGACGCGCCGCGACGGGGCGAAAGAACTCCGGTTCGGCGAAGATATGGTCGATCACGCGGTTCGGGTGGCCCTTTGCAGGGTTCAGCGTCGTGACGACGAACCCATGCGGCAGGGCGCTGAAAAAGCGCGGTCCCGTCATGGTCGCCAAGCCGGAATCGTCCTGGGTCGCGTTGAAATCGCCCATGACGATCAGAGGAACGCCGTCCTGCGGCAGCCAGCCGAGCAGGGACGTGATCTGACGCGCGCGGACCGACCCGGCGTCGTCCTGCCAGGCCAGATGGGTGACGACGACGTCGACGGGGCGGCCCCGAACCGACACGCGCAGGCGCAGGGCGGTGCGATAGTCGTCCAACGGCTCCAGCCGCGTCGAGGCCTCGGCCAGGACGGGTAGGCGGGTCAGCAGGGC
Organism: uncultured Brevundimonas sp.; assembly: GCA_963515305.1. Classification (GTDB taxonomy): domain Bacteria; phylum Pseudomonadota; class Alphaproteobacteria; order Caulobacterales; family Caulobacteraceae; genus Brevundimonas. The sequence goes on along the minus strand of CAUPWX010000001.1, from coordinate 241,346 downwards.
GTTGCCGTAACGGCGGGGCGCGCCCAGCGGGTCGGTCGAGACGAAGGCGACGCGATAGCCGCCCAGTTCACGCGCCAGCATGGCGGCCTGATTCTCCAGATCGACGGCGGCGTCTTCAAGCACCTCCTGCAGGGCGATGACGTCGGCGTTCTGGGCTTTCAAGGCCGCGATCATCAGAGGTTTTCGCGCGGTCCAGTCGCCCTGATTGTGCCAGAGGTTGAGGGTGGCGACGGTCAATGCAGGGCCGCCGCCGGTCGGCGGCGCCGAGGCGCAACCGACCAGGGGCAGGACCGCGCCGGCGGCCAGCAGGACGCGGCGACCGATCATCGGTGATCTCAGCCCTCGACCTCGGTGGACGGGCGGTCGTGGCCGTCGGCGCTTTCGGTGACCCACTCGCCATTCGCGGTCTCGTATTCGATGGCGGCCGTCTGGTCCGGCACCTTCTGTTCGCGCGCGGCGCGCACGGCGGCGGCCTTGGCGGCGTCGTGGCTGGCGAAGGTTTCCGAATAGGTGCCGCCGGACTGATAGGCCCAGCCCCCGTCGTGTTCGACGATGCGATAGGTGACATGGGCCATGAGATGCGCTCCTGCGGTTGATGGGTTGCGACCCTAGACCGAAGTCCCCGCGGCTGGAACGGCGACCTTACGAAGATTTCACGTGGCCGGGTGCATCCGTGAGCGCATCCCACAGCCTCTTGTCGTCAGAAGGCCGCCGCATCAGGCTGCTGCAACGGTTCAAGGGATACTCGTCATGGAAGACTTCATTCCGCTCTTCGCCATCTTCGCGGTGTTCGGCACGATCACGGCCATCGTCTTCGGCCCGACCTTCCTGAAATACCGGGAAAAGCGGGATATGCAGGTGACGGTGCGCCAGGCGGTGGACAAGGGGCTGCAACTGCCGCCCGAGCTTTTGGATGCGATGACCAAGGATGTCGAAAAGGGTCTGCCCTCGCGTACCAAGGACATCCGCAAGGGGGTGCTGAGCCTGGCGGCGGGCGTCGGCATCGCCGGCTTCGGCATCGTGGTGCAAGGCACCACCCACATCTGGGGTGGCAACGGACAGGGTGCGCTGCTGGGCATCGCCTGCATCCCCGCCGCCATCGGCATCGCCTTCATCGTCCTGGGCTTCTTCAACCCGAACAAGGCCTGACGTCCGCCGAGGGGGAGGACGATCATGACAAGGGCCTTGCGAGATTTCCACGACGTGGAGCTTGCCGCCCAGGCGGCGGCCGGCGGACGGCGGGAGTATGGCGAACTGGTGCGCCGCCACGGCTCGGCGGTGCGGGGGCTTCTGCGCCGCATGGGCGCCGCGCCATCCCTGGCCGACGATGTGGCGCAGGACGCCTTCCTGCAGGGGTTTCAGCGCTGTCCGGAGTTCCGGGGGCAGGGAACCTTTGCGGGCTGGATCAAGAAGATCGCCGCGCGTCTGTATCTGAAACGGGTGGCTCGTGAGGCGCGCTACGTCGCGGAGATCGAGGTCGAACAGGCCGATGTCGTCGTGGATCGCGGGGGGATGATGGACCTGGACGAGGCGATGAAGACGTTGAGCGAAAGCGAGCGTGTGTGCGTGTCCCTGTGCCACGGCGCGGGGATGTCCCATCCCGAAATCGCGGCAGCCATGAATTTGCCGCTGGGCACGGTGAAGTCTCATGTCAAACGTGGTCTGGATAAACTCCGCGCCCGGCTTTCGCCGGCGCACGGCTCAGGCGGGAGGTCGGTCCATGTCGGCTGACGAATTTGATCCGGCGATCGAGAAGCTGTTCGCGCAGACGCCGCGACTGGCCGACGAGGCGCTGTTTCTGGCCACGATTCAGGCCCGGATGGAAAAGCGGTCGCGCTGGCGCACGTTGATCCTGACGGCGGCCGGGACGGTCGGCGGGGTGCTAGCGGTGCGCGAAGGCGTGAACTTCAACTTCACGGCGGACGGCGACACGACCCTGAGCCAGGGGCTGCACGCGGCGACGGCGACGGCCCAGGGCGCGGCGCAATCGGGATTGCAGGGATTGGGCGTCGGGTCGGTCGACCTGTCCAGCGGAACCGGCGTTCTGGCCTTCTGGATCGTCGCCGGAGCGCTGGTCGCCCTGTTGGCGGCGGGCGCGGCGCGGCTGTCACAGGACGTCTGAGGTGACTTCGACGGCTGACGCGCCTATCTGAACCGCGTTCAGACAGGAGGCTCGGCGATGTCCGTCCACACCCAAGAAGTCGTCAAACGGATTTCCGTGCCCGATATCGCGGGTCGCAAGGGCGGCGAGCCGATTGTCTGCCTGACGGCCTATGACGCGCCGATGGCGGCCCTTCTGGACCCGCACTGCGACGTGCTGCTGGTGGGCGACAGCCTGGGGATGGCGGTGCACGGTCTGCCCAATACGGTGGGGGTCACCCTGGAGATGATGATCCTGCATGGGCAGGCGGTGATGCGCGGCGCGCGGCGCGCCCTGGTCGTCGTGGATATGCCGTTCGGCTCCTACGAAGGCGGCAAGGACGTCGCCTACGACAACTGCGTGCGCGTGATGAAGGAGACGGGCGCCCAGGCGGTCAAGCTGGAGACCAGCATTGAACTGGCCGAGATCGTCGCCTTCTTGGTCAAGCGGGGCATTCCGGTCATGGGTCACGTGGGCCTGCGTCCCCAGGCGATCCTGGCCGAGGGCGGGTTCAAGGCCAAGGGGCGCACCGATTACGAGCGCGAGCGCGTCATGGCCGAGGCCAAGGCGACCGCCGAGGCCGGCGCCTTCTGTATCGTGATCGAAGGGGTGGCGGAATCGCTGGCGCGCGAGATCACCGAGACGATCGACGTCCCCACCATCGGCATCGGCGCATCGGCCGCCTGCGACGGCCAGGTGCTGGTGGTCAACGACATGCTCGGGATGTTCGACTGGGCGCCGAAGTTCGTGCGGAAATACGCGGATTTACGCACCGAGATCGACCGCGCCGCCGCCGCTTTCGCCGCCGATGTGAAAACCCGCCGTTTTCCTGCCGAAGTCGAGACCTACTTCTCGAAAAAGCCGGCTTCGCAGTAACGGACCACGTTGCGGGCGAGGAGCCGACCTTCTAGGGTCCGCGCCGGTTTGCTTTTAGCGATTTTGGGGCGACGTTTCCGTGGTTGATGTCTTCGAGCAGGTCGAGGAGGAGCTTCGCTCCGACAAGTTGAAGCGCCTGGCCCGCACTTGGTTGCCCGTCGTCGGCGTGGTTCTGGTGGTCGCCTTGATCGGCGCCTTGGGCTGGTGGGGCTGGGACAGCCTGAATTCGAACAAGGCCGGCAAGGCCGCCGAAGCCTATGATCGCGGCATGGAGGCCCTGAGAGCCGACAAGCCGATGGACGCCCGCGCCGCCTTCGAGGAAGCGGTCAAGGAAGGCAACGGCGCCTATAAGGTCATGGCCCTGCAGCAGCAGGCCGGTTTGGCCGTGAGCGCCAACAAATTCCCCGACGCCGTTCGCCTGTTCGATGAGGCCGCCAAGGCGTCCAGCGATCCGATTCTGTCCGATCCGCCCGCGCTGAAGGCGGCTTTCCTGATCATGGACACCGCGCCGCTGGCCGAAATCGAGAAACGTCTGGAGCCGCTGGCCGAAGACAAGCGCCCGCTGCACGCCTTCGCCCAGGAAGCCTTGGCCCTGGCCCGTCTGCAGCACGGCAAGACCAAGGAGGCCCGCGAGGCCTTCGTCCTGCTGCAACTGGGCCAGGACGTGCCTGACCCGATTCGTCAGCGCGCCCAGATCGCGGTCGAGGCCATCGACGCCGGAACCTTCGGCGCCCTGCCAGGCATCGTCGATGCGGCGTCCAAGGCCGCGCCGCCGGCCGCGGGCGCGGCCAACGCGATGACCCCTTCGGCTCCTGCGACGGCGCCTGCCGCTGCGCCGGCGGCCCAACAGTGACGACCCCTTACAGGACGCCCCCGATGACCCGAGTTCTGAAAGTCGCGCTGATTTGCGGCGTCGCCGTGACGATGGCGTCGTGCGGCACCGTGCGCCGCAATCTGCCGTTCGGCCTGGGCGGTAAGGAAGAGGCCGCGGCCACCGCTTCCGCCGGCCAGCGTATTTCGGTGCTGGAGTTCGAACAGACCCTGGCTCCGTCCGCCGCCCTGTCGGGACGCGACTTCTTCCTGCCTGGTCCGCAGGCCGTGACGGCATGGACCCAGCCCGGCGGCACCGCCGAGAATCTGGTCGAACACGTCATCGCGGCGCCGAACTTCCAGATCGCCTGGAAGCGGAACATCGGCGAGGGCTCGGCCCACGTCGGCAATGTGATGTCGCCGATCGTGGCGGCCGACGGCAAGATCTTCGTGCTGGACGGCGAATCGACCGTTTCGGCCGTCTCGGCCGACACCGGCGCGGTGCTGTGGAAGGTCAACGTCAAGAACGCGGATCGCGACCGCAACGGCGGCTTCGGCGGCGGCGTGGCGGTGGGCGCTGGCAAGGTGTTCGTCTCGTCCGGCTATCGCTCGATGTCGGCGCTGGACGCCAACACCGGCGCGGTGGTCTGGAGCCAGCAGGTCGACGCCCCTATCCACGGCGCCCCGACCGTGTCGGGCAACCGGGTCTTCGTGGTCGATGTGGATGGACAGTTGTTCGCCTTCGACGCCACATCGGGCGCTCAGGACTGGACCTATCGCGGCATTCCCGAAACGGCGCGCGTCATGCGCGCCTCCAGCCCCGCCGTCAGCGGCACCACGGTCGTTGCCCCCTTCGCCTCGGGCCAGCTGGTCGCGTTGAGCACCCTGAACGGCCAGGCGGTGTGGGAGGAAACCCTGTCGCGCACCAGCCGCACCAGCGCCCTGTCGGAAGTGCGCGACGTCGCCGGTCGTCCGGTCATCAGCCGCGGCATGGTCTACGGCGTCAGCCATTCGGGCGTCATGTCGGCGCTGGATCTGCGCTCGGGCCAACCGAAGTGGCAATTGCCGGTGACGGGCGTCAATGCGCCCCTGCCGGTGGGTGACGCCGTCTATGTGGTGTCCAAGTCGGGTCAGCTGATCGTCGCCAACCGCGACAGCGGCCAGATCTACTGGACGCGCGAATTGAACGAGGGGCGTGAACGCCGCGAGGGCGGGTTCCTGACCTTCGGCCGTCGCACCATCCGCCCGCAATGGTCGGGGCCGCTACTGGCGTCCAACCGTCTGGTGATGGTGAACTCGTTCGGCGAGGCGGTGGCGTTCGATCCCAAGACCGGCGCCGCTCAGGCCACGCTGAAGCTGGGCGCGCCGGCCTATATCGCGCCGGCCGCCTACAACGGCGCCCTCTATGTGCTGACCGACAACGGCCAGCTGATCTGCATCCGCTGATTTTCAGCCCGAAATAGTCTAGAAAGCCGACATGGCTCTTAAGGTCGCCATCGTCGGCCGCCCCAATGTGGGCAAGTCGACCCTGTTCAACCGCCTCGTCGGCAAGCGCCTTGCGCTTGTCGATGATCGCCCCGGCGTGACCCGCGACCGGCGCTATGCCGACGGCAACATCGGCGACATGGACCTGACCCTGATCGACACGGCAGGGTACGAGGACGTCACCGACGAAAGCCTGGAGGCCCGGATGCGCGAGCAGACCGAGGCCGCGCTGGATGACGCCGAACTGATCATGTTCATGATGGACGCCCGCGAGGGCGTGACTTCGCTGGACCGGATTTTCGCCGAGCGCCTGCGCAAGGTGCACAAGCCGATCATCCTGCTGGCCAACAAGTCCGAAAGCCGCGAGAGCGGCGGCGGCGTCGGCGAGGCGCACGCCCTGGGCTTTGGCGAACCCGTCGCCATTTCGGCCGAGCACGGCGAGGGCATGGCCGACCTCTACAAGGCCATCCGCGCAGCGTCGGAAGACATCTTCGTCGAAGAGATCGACGAGCCTGACAAGCCGATCCGCATTGCGGTCATCGGTCGTCCGAACGCCGGAAAGTCCACCCTGATCAACCGTCTGATCGGCGACGACCGTCTGCTGACCGGGCCGGAAGCGGGCATCACGCGGGATTCGATCTCGGTCGACTGGCAGTTCGAAGGCAAGAACATCCGCCTGGTCGACACAGCCGGGATGCGTCGCAAGGCGCGGGTGCAGGAGAAGCTGGAGAAGTTGTCGGTCGCCGACACCATCCGGGCCATCACCTTCGCTGAAGTCGTCATCCTGATGATGGACAAGGACGACGCCTTCGACACCCAGGACCTGCAGCTGGCCGATCTGGTCGAGCGCGAAGGCCGCGCCTTGGTCTATGTCGCGTCGAAATGGGACCTGGAGGACGAGCCCCAATCCCGCATGGCCAAGCTGAAGGGCATGGCTGAGGACAAGCTGCCCCAGCTGAAGGGCTCGCCCTTCGTGGCCCTGTCCTCGCACTCGGGCAGGGGCGTCGAACGCCTGATGCCCGCCGTGCTGCAGGCCTATGACACCTGGTCGGTCAAGGTGAAGACCAAGGACTTGAACACCTGGCTGTCGATGGCGACCCAGCGGCACCCGCCCCCCGCCGTGGACGGCAAGCGGATCAAGCCCAAATACATCGCCCAGACCAAGGCCCGTCCGCCGACCTTCGTGCTGATGGCCAACCGCGCCGAGTCGATGCCCGAGCACTACAAGCGGTATCTGGTCAACTCGATCCGCGAGAGTTTCGACCTGCCGGGCACGCCGATCCGTCTCAACGTCAAGTCCAGCGGCGTGAACCCCTATGCCGAGGGCGGCGCCAAGTCCGGCCCCGAACGCTACAAGGGCGACGCCAAAACTGCGCCGCGCCGGGTCAAGAAGGCCGAGAAGGAAGAGGCCTTGTCCAAGCTGCCCGGCAAGGCGCTGGAGCAGAAGAAGGCCCGCAAGGCCCAGCCCAAGGTTCTGGGCGGCCTGAAGTCCAGCGCGTCCAAGAAGGCCGGCTCTTCGGTGGCGATCCAGAAGGGCGCCCGCGGCGGCGCGCGTCAAATCTCGCGCTCCGGCCGGATCCGCACCGGCCAGAAGGGCGGCGCCAAGAAGTGACGGCCGAGGCCTGAGCGATGAGCGAGGCCGCCCCCGTCCTGCCCGAACGCCCGACCGCGCGCTGGCTGATCCTGGACGGGCAGGGGCGGGTGCTGCTGTTTCACTTCGTCTTTTCCGACGGGCCTCTGGCCGGGACGGCCTTCTGGGCCACGCCTGGCGGCGGCGCCGATCCGGGCGAGACGTATGAGGATGCCGCGCGGCGCGAACTGTTCGAGGAGACAGGGCTGATCGTCGCCGATCCCGGCCCGCAAGTCGCCCAGGTCCGCGTCAGTTTCCGCCTGCCGGACGGCCGCATGGCGGATGTGGACCAGCGGTTCTTCCTACTGCGCGCCGAGGCGTTTGACCTGTCGTCGGCTGGCTGGACCGAGGAGGAACGCGGCGTTCTGGTTGATCATCGCTGGTGGAGCGTCGAAGACATCCGCGCCTCGACCGAAACGATCTGGCCTGAAACGCTGGCGGATATTCTGACACCCTTGCTCTAGGCCTTGATCGAGCCACTAAAGGCGCGTCAGACTGTCGCAACCCCGGCGGAGCCTTTTTGATGACCACGACCCAGCTGTTTGATCTCCAGGCCGTACAAAAGGTGCGAAAGGTCGGCGCTCTGGCAGCCCTGATCGCGCTGACGGGCCTGACGCTGGTGTCGCAGTCCGCGACGGGCCTCGAAAGCCATATGCACGAGGGCGTCGAAGCGATCGGCTTGGCGGCCATCGTCTTCGCCATCGTCGGTCGCGCCTGGTGTTCGCTCTATATCGGTGGGCGCAAGAAGGCCGAGGTCGTCTCGCGGGGGCCGTATTCGATCACGCGAAATCCGCTCTATGTCTTCAGCTTCTTCGGCGCCTTCGGCGTGGGCGCCCAGAGCGGCAGCCTGACCATCGCCGTGCTGTTCATGCTCGCGTCCTATGGCATCTTCTTCCTGACGGTAAAACGTGAAGAGGCGTGGCTTGGTGCGACGTTTGGATCGCAATACGCCGTCTATCAGGCCCGCACGCCACGGTTCTGGCCGCGTCTATCGCTCTGGCGCGACGAGGCCGAGCTGTCGGTGCGTCCGTCCTTCTTCCTGACCACGATCCGTGACGGCCTTGTCTTCCTGCTGGCTATTCCGCTGTTCGAAACCATCGACCTGGCCCAGGCCGAAGGGTGGTTAAAGGTCTTGGCGCGCCTGCCTTAAGGCGCGCGACCCATTCGCTCCAGCACGGCGTCGCGATAGGTGCGGCTGACCACCAGTTCCGCGCCGCTCTCCATCGTCAGCCGCCAGGATCCGTCCGACAGGGGGTGCACCCCCTCGACTCGCGCCAGATTGACCAGGGTGGAGCGATGGATGCGGGCGAACATCCGGTCGTCCAGCCGTCCTTCCATGGCGTGAAGTGTTTCCCGGATCAGGCCTTCGCGCCCGTCCCAGTTGACCAATACATAATTGCCGGCCGAGGCGAGCCATTCGACGTCGCGCGTCTCGACCGTCGCCCGGCTGCGCCCGATCGAGACCAGAATTCGTCCCATGTCCGGCTCGACCCGTCGCGCCGCCGCCAGCGCCTCGGTCAGGATGTCGACACGCTTCTGGGCCTCGTGCGCGCGTCGCCAGTGGGCGGCGGCCAGACCTGCTGCGATCAGGGCCGTATAGAGCAGCAGGGCGAGCGGCAGCCGGTCTATGATCCGTCGCCCCCATTCGCCCGACGGAATGGCGGACTGGGCGAAGGCCAGGCCCAGTCGGGTGTCGCAGGCCGCGACCAGGGGCACGATCACCAGCATGGCGACGCTCAGAAGCCCCACGGTCTTCCAGCCCGGTCCCCACAGGCGCATGAACAGCCAGACCAGCAGGCCGACGCCTAGCCAGGGCGCATAGGTCAGGGCAGCCCAGGTCAGGGATCTGGCCAGGCCTAGGTCCGGGTCGGCTCGGCGCAGATACCAGGCCACCGACAGGACGGTCGCGACATAGGAATAGGCGGCGAAACCGGTCACGACCGCCGCAGGCGAGACACGCCTCATGCCGGTGCGAGGCGTCGCCGCACGATCAGGGTCGCCACCCAGATCACGGCCAGACTGTGGAACAGGACGGTCGGCCAGAGCTGGCTCCAGGGTTGGGGCAGGGCGGTCAGGAAGTTGCCGGAAAAGGCGCTCAGCACGGCTGAGTGCGCGCCCAGCATCTTCACCAGATGCTCGTATCGCCACAAGTCCGCAGAAAAGGGCCAATCGCGCGGCCGGGCGAACCGCCACAGATCCCACAGGCTCGACTGGATCGCGCCGAAGGCCAGGGCGGCCGACACGGTCGGCGGCCCGTCTGACTCTCCTGTCGCGATCAGGATCAACACCCAGACCCCGATCGCCAAAGCGCCAAGAGCCGCCGCCCAGTCCAGGGCTCCGGCCCGGTCTTCCAGTCGCAGGTCCGGTCGTTTGCGCTTCAGGACCCGCACACCCGAGAACAGGGTCAGGGAGGCGGTCGCCGACAGGGCCAGGAAATAGGTGTTGAAATGCAGCGCCGTCATCACCCAGGCGCAGGCCAGCAGGGTGGCCATCAGCCCGACGAAGACGCGCCCCCATAGTCGATGCGCGCGCGATCCCTTGCGGGTCAGCAGGGGGACGAAGCCGACGACGACCGCGACGAAGCCGGCGGTGATGTGCAGGATCAGGAAGGGCTGGAACAGGGTCATGCCCGCTCCATCGCCGCCGCCTTCGCGCCTCCGCAACCCGCCAGGGACGAGGCGCGGCGAGTGGGGACGAACCGTCAGCCGACCATCAGGCTTTCGCGCATCCGCGCTGCATCGCGGGCCGGGGGCAGGCCGAACTGGCGGGCGTATTCGCGGCTGAACTGGGAAGGGCTGTCGTAGCCGACGGCGAAGCCCGTCTCGGCCGCTCCGTCGCCGCCGCTCAGCAACCGGGCGCGCGCCTCCTGCAGCCGCACTTGTTTGTGGAACTGCAGCGGGCTCATCGTCGTCACCGTGCGGAAATGCCGGTGGAAGGTCGACAGGCTCATCCCCGCCAGGTCCGATAGGGCCTCCAGTCGCATCGGCTCGGTGTAGTGGGCGCGGATCCAGTTGATGGCGCGGCCGACGCCGGACAACCGGCTCTCGGTCGAGCCGATCTGGCGCACGGTCGCAGCGTGGCGGCTGTGGAGAAGCCGCCAGACCAGTTCACGCTCGATCATCGGCGTCATCACGGCGATCTCGCCGGGCCGGTCAAGAAGACGCAGTAGGCGCGACATGAGCTCCAGCAGTTCGTCCTCCAGCCGGGTCACATGGATGCCGGTCGGCGGCGGCTGATCCGAGGCGGCGGGGGTGTCAATTTCCAGCATCAGGCCGGCGATGGTCGCGGGATTCAGGTCGAAGCTGAGGGCGCGATACGGCGCTTCGATGATGCTGCCGCATACTGGCAGTTCCGCCGACACCACCAGGCAGTCGCCGGCCCGATAGGAATAGACCGTCTCGCCCAGGATCGTCTGTTTGGCGCCCGAGACCACCAGGCACAACATGGGATTATAGGCGACGGCGATCATCCGCGTCGGCGCGTCGCTACCATACAGGCGCAGGCCCGGCACTGCGGATCGCGACAGATCCGGCGGCGCATGACGCGCAACGATGTCGGTCATTTCGGGCAAGAGGATCATGCTTTCATCCAACGCTTGTCTTCGCGCCCGCGCAAGCGGCTGGATGGAGTTTGACAGGATCGTGCAAGACTTCGCCCGGATCGCCCTAACGCTGTGGGGCTGAAAGGGCGTCTTTTTCACCTCGTCAGACAGAGGAGACTTCCCATGACAACGACTACTCAAAAGACTTGGCTCGTCACCGGCGCAGCCCGAGGCCTGGGCGCCGGGATCGCCCGTGCCGCCCTGGACGCCGGCGACCGCGTCGTCGTCGCCGGTCGAAACCGCGACGCCCTAGTCATGGCCTTCGGCGCCGACAGCGACACCGTCCTGTCCTTGGCGCTGGACGTTACGGACGCCGCCGCCATCGCCGCCGGGGTCGAGGCCGCTGTGGCCCGCTTCGGCCGTATCGACGTCCTGGTCAACAACGCTGGCTACGGCCACCTCGGCATCTTTGAGGAGATCGCGGCCCAGGACGCACGAACCCAGTTCGACACCAATGTCTTCGGCCTGTTCGACATGACGCGCGCCGTCCTGCCCGTCATGCGCGCCCAGCGCGCGGGCCGGGTGTTCAACATCTCGTCGATCGGCGGCCTGATGGGCGGCGAGAGCGGCTCCATCTATTGCGCCTCCAAGTTCGCGGTCGAGGGGTTCACTGAATCCGTCGCCGCCGAGGTGCGCCCCTTCGGCATCCACATGACCATCGTCGAGCCGGGCTTCTTCCGCACCGACTTCCTTGATGCGTCGTCGATCCGCTACGGCGACAATCCCATTGCGGACTATGCCGAGGCTTCGGCCGCGATCCGCGCCTTCTACGACGCCCGCAGCCATAACCAGGCGGGCGATCCGATCAAGCTGGGCCAGGCCCTGGTGACCCTGGCGAATGCGGATAACCCGCCCGTCCGCTGGTCGGCCGGCACGGACGCCGTCGGCGTGGTCGAGATGAAGGCGACCGGGCTTAAGGCCGAACTTGACGCTTGGAGGGATCTGTCGATCTCCACCGACGGCGACTTCACCTTCCGCGAAGAGCCAAAAGCAGGCGGCGCCTGGGGCTGATCTAGACCAGCGCCTCCGTTGTCGGTCCGGCTTTCCAGTCGCGGAAGCGGATCGTCAGCGGGGGCGTAAGCGCGGGGTTGGCCAGTTCGATCACCAGCGGGCCGATCTGCGACGGGTGAGGCAGGGTTTGCGGGTCTTCGCCGGGGTAGGCCTGGGCCCGCATGGCTGTGCGCATCCGGCCGGGATCGACGATGCTGGCGCGGACGGGGGTGCTTTCGATCTCGTCCGCCCAGGCCTTCACCAGGGCCTCGGCGCCGGCCTTTGTCGCCGCGTACATCCCCCAGAAGGCCTTCGGCGCCGTCGCGACGCTGGTGGTGAAATGGATGGCGCGCCCGGCGTCCGAGGCGCGCAGCAGGGGTTCCAGCGAACGGATCAGCCGATAGACGGCGGTGAAGTTGGTCTTTTCGATCTTGGCGAACTCGCGCGGATCGGCATGGGAAACCGGCGTCAGGCCCGACGGTCCCATCGTGGCGGCGGCATGAACCCAGACGTCCAGCTTCTTGAACCGTTCGAAGATCGCCCCGCCCAGCCGGTCGATGGCGCCGCCGTCCACCAGGTCGAACGGCACCAGGGTCGCGTGCTGGCCGGTCGCGGCGAAGATGGCGTCGTCCAGCTCTTCCAGCCCCCCCTGCGTCCGGGCCGTGGCGACGACGTGCGCCCCCGCCTTGGCCAGGGCCAGGGCGCTCTCGTATCCAATCCCGCGCGAGGCCCCGACGACGAGGGCGATGCGGTCGTTGAGAGGAAGGTCGGCCATGAGGCGCTGATAGCGCGACCCGCCCCTTCAAGCCAAGAGCCGAGGCCTCAGGCGCTGACCAGCAGGGAAAGTTGCCGCGCCGAGAATTCCCGGCCGCCTTCCTCGATCTCGCGATCCAGCAGACGGGTGGGATAGTCACCGGTGAAATAGTGGTCGGTGAACTGAGGCGCGGCGTTGTTGCGGCCGGTTTCGCCCATCGCACGATAAAGACCGTCGATGGACAGGAAGCCCAGCGAATCGACCTCCAGCATCTCTCGCATTTCGTCCAACGTCTTGTTGGCCGCCAACAGCTGGGCGCGCTCGGGCATATCGATGCCGTAGAAGTCGGGGAACAGGATTTGCGGACTGGCCGAGCGCAGGTGGACTTCGGCGGCGCCGGCGGCGCGCACCGCGCGGACCAGTTTGACCGATGTGGTGCCGCGCACGATGGAATCATCGATCAGCACGACGCGCTTTCCGGCCAGGGCCGATTTGTTGGGGCTGTGTTTCATCCGCACGCCCTTCTGGCGGGCGCCCTGGCTGGGCTGGATGAAGGTGCGGCCCAGATAGTGGCTGCGGATGATGCCCATCTCGTAGGGAATGCCGCTTTCCTGGGCATAGCCAAGGGCGGCGGGCACGCCGGAATCGGGCACCGGCACCACGATGTCGGCCTCGACGCCCAGTTCGCGGGCCAGGCCGCGGCCCATTTCTTTCCTGACCTCATAGACCGAACGGCCGTTCACGACCGAATCCGGGCGGGAGAAATAGACGTATTCGAACAGGCAGGGGCGCGCGGCGCGGGCGGGGAAGGGCTTGAGCGAGGTCAGGCCGTTCTCGTCGATCACCACGACCTCGCCGTGTTCAACGTCGCGCACGAACGTCGCGCCGATCATGTCCAGCGCACAGGTTTCGGACGCCAGAACCCAAGCCTCGCCGACCTGGCCCAGCACCAGCGGGCGGATGCCCAGCGGATCGCGCGCGCCGATCATCTTGTGACGCGTCTGGGCGACCAGGGCGTATCCGCCCTCGATCCGCGCCAAGGCATCGATGAAGCGATCGACGATCTTGGCCTTACGGCTGCGGGCGATCAGGTGAAGGATGACTTCCGAATCCGAGGTCGACTGGAAGATTGCGCCTTCGCCGACAAGTTGGGCGTGCAGGAATTTGAAGTTGGTCAGATTGCCGTTGTGCGCCAGGGCGATGCCGCCCTGGTCCAGATCGGCGAACATCGGCTGGATGTTGCGAAGGAAGCTGCCGCCGGCGGTGGAATAACGGGTGTGGCCCACGGCTGCACGCCCCGGCATCCGCGTCATCAGGTCCGCGCCGCCGAAGGCCTCGCCCACCAGGCCCTGGTGGCGTTCGGTGTAGAACCGCTCGTCCTTGATGCTGGCGATGCCGCAGGCTTCCTGGCCACGATGCTGAAGGGCGTGAAGCCCCAGGGCCACGATGGCGGAACCTTCGTCCTCTTCCGCACCCCAGACGCCGCAGACGCCGCATTCGAGACGAAGCTGGTCGTCCTCCGGCTCGCGCCAGTGCTCGCGGTGGACAACGGGATCGGCGATATGGTGGCGCATCGTGGGGCTCCGATGACCGGGGAAACTTAAGGGGCGGCTTCGCGCGGCGAGTTAGGCTCTGATTGCGTCGGGGGCAAGGCTTCGTCGTCCGAAAACCCCCTGCGTACGGACGAATCGACTACGGGCGTGATCGCATCCGCGCCGCGGCCGATGCTGGGCAGCACGATCTGGATCATGCGCGCGCCCATCGCGCTAACGGGATAGAGGGCGGCGTTGGCCAGCCAGCGCGGCGTGCGTTCGCCTGGCAGGGCCGCCACGATGACCAGATGCACCGCCCCGATCAGGACCAGGGCGCGCAGACCGCCGATCAGCAGACCGAAGACGCGGTCGATCACGCCCAGATGCGGATGGTCCTTGGCTCCTTTGGACAACATCGAACCGATCAGCCGCAGACCGAAATAGACCACGAAGAAGGTCAGGACGGCGGCCAGGATCGAACCGGCCCATTCGGGATCGAAGAAAGCGCGGGCCACGCCTGCCGTCCAGGGCAGGGTGATCAGAGCCACCAGGGCGGCCAGGGTCGCGCTGAGCAGGGTGATGATCTCGCGCACCCCGCCGCGCACCCAGCCGGCGGCGACGGAAAACAGAATCACCACGATGGCGAAGACGTCGTATCCGGTCACGCGTGCGGGATCCTGCGGCTGCTACGCGCGTCTAATAGCGGTTCTGCGAGATTCGTTCGACCACATCCGTCAGACGCGTCGCCGATGTGATCTTCACGCCCTTGGTCTTGGCGGTCAGCGCAGGGCCGAGCACCTGATCGAAACCCAGCTTTTGCGCCTCGCGCAGGCGGGCCTCGGCGCGTCCGACGCTGCGGACCTCGCCCGACAGACCGATTTCGCCAAATACGACGCAGCCCTGGGGCAGGGAGACGCCGGTCGCCGAGCTGATCAAGGCCGCCGCCGCCGCGAGATCCGCAGCGGGTTCGTTGATCCGCAGGCCACCCGCAACGTTCAGATAGACGTCCTGATCGCCGAAGCCGAACCCACATCGGGCCTCCAGCACGGCCAGCACCATCGCGAGGCGCCCCGTCTCCCAGCCGATGACGGCGCGGCGCGGGGTGCCATAGGCGGACTTGGACACCAGGGCCTGCATCTCGACCAGCACGGGGCGCGATCCTTCGATCCCGGCGAAGACGGCGGCGCCCGGCGCCCGCTCCTTGCCTTCGCCCAAAAACAGGGCGGAGGGATTTGCGACCTCGCGCAAGCCGCTGTCGCCCATTTCGAACACGCCGATCTCGTCGGTGGCGCCGAAGCGGTTCTTGCCGGCGCGCAGGATGCGGAACGGATAGCCGCGCTCGCCCTCGAACGTCATGACGGCATCGACCAGGTGTTCGACCACGCGCGGCCCGGCGACCTGGCCGTCCTTGGTGACGTGGCCGACCAGAACGATGGCGGGGCCGTTGTTTTTGGCCAGACGCACCAGTTCGCCGGCGCACGCCCGGACCTGGGTGATCGAGCCGGGGCCGCTGTCGTGCACGTCGGACCAGAGGGTCTGGACCGAATCGATGATGACGATGTCGAACGCCTCGCGTTTCAGCGTGCCCAGGATTTCGCGCAGAGCGGTTGCAGCGGCCAGTTCGACCGGCGCCTCGGCCAGGCCCATCCGCTTTGCGCGCGCACGGATTTGTTCGATGGCTTCTTCGCCTGAAATATAGGCGACGCGCGATCCCCGCAGCGCGGCCTTGGCCGCGACCTCCAGCAACAGGGTCGACTTGCCAACGCCGGGATCGCCGCTGAGCAGGATGGCCGAGCCGGGCACCACGCCGCCGCCGCAGACGCGGTCGAACTCGGCCACGCCCGTGGTGATGCGGGGCGGCTCGGGCGTGTCGGACTGCAGGGTCTCGAACTGGATGCCGCGCGACCGGGCCGAGGCGGCGGTCGAGGGTTTGATGGCGCCGGGCGGGGCCGACCGGCTTTCCTCGGTCAGGGTGTTCCACTGGCCGCAGGCGCTGCACTGACCCGACCACTTGCTATGGACCGCACCGCAGGACTGACAGACGTAAAGAGCGGAATCGCGAGCCATGAGCTTCCTTAGCAGATCGGCCGTCCTTGGCCCCACATCGCGTCGGATGCCGCATGAACACGACAGATCCGGTCGTAGTCGCAACCTTTGCAATAGTCAGGTATTGAGAACCTGTCGCACACCCTTGCTTTTCGAGGTCGGGTGGCGTCGACACTCAACCGCTCAATCGCCGAGGCGCGCCATGACCGATCCGACGACTTCTTCGCAACCCGCCGTCGATCCGGCCCTGACTGCGCGCGTGAAGGGCATTCTGTTGCAGCCCGCGTCGGAATGGCGGGTCATCGACGCGGAATTCGCCACGACCAAGAGCCTGTTCACGCGCTATGCGATGATCCTGGCCGCCATCGGCCCAGTGGCCACGCTGATCGGCAGCGTGGCGTTCAGCGGCGCCTCGATCGTCGGCGCGCTTGTGCTGGCCATCATATCCTACGGCCTGAGCCTGGCCGGGGTGTTCATCCTGGGCCTGATCATCAACGCTCTGGCCCCCAGCTTCGGTTCTGCGCCGAACCAGGTGCAGGCCATGAAGCTGGCGGTCTATGCCATGACCGCGTCGTGGATCGCCGGCGTGTTCAACCTGATCCCGGCCCTGGGCACCCTGACCATCATCGGCGGCATCTACAGCCTGGTGCTGCTGTTCCTGGGTCTGCCAGTCCTGATGAAGACGCCCGAAGACAAGAAGATCGTCTATTACATCGTGATCCTGATCGCCGGTGTGGTGCTGGCCGCCGTCATGTCTGCGGTTCTGGCCGCCATCGCCGTCAGCTTCGTGGCCTCCACCGCCGGGATCGCGGCGATGGGACGCGGTTACTGAGCCAGGCGCGCGGCGCGAGTGAGGTAATCGCTTTCACCGTTTCGCTCCGCCGATTGTATGGCAGGATCGGCGGATCACGGGGGTGAAAATGGGTATGACGTTCCGCAAATGCGCCATCGTCGGTCTGGCGACGCTGGCGATGACGTTTATAGGACGCACGGCCTTGGCCGAGACGCTGGTCGTGACCGCGGATCGCATGGTCGACGTCGAGCGTGGCGTCTATGTCGCGGCGCCTGTGGTGGTGATTACCGACGGCCGCATCGTGTCGGTGAGCCAGCGTTTGCCCGACGACCTGCCGACGGATGCGAAACGGCTGGATCTGCAAGGGCTGACGCTGTTGCCGGGTCTGATCGATATGCACGTCCACCTGGGCGGCACGCCCTATGTCGCCGGCTTTGAGGCGATGCAGTTTGCCGACGATTTCGAGCCGATCCTTCAGGTTCCGCACGCGCGTGCGACGTTGATGGCCGGCTTCACCACGGTGCGAAATCTGGGAGGGCCGCCCTTTGCCGACGTCGCTCTGCGCCAGGCTATCGACGGCGGCTTCGTCGAGGGGCCGCGCGTCGTCCCGGCGGGGGTGTCCTTTGGCGCGACGGGCGGTCACTGCGACCACACCGGTCTGCCGCATTCGATGCAGATGCGGAACGAATACAATGCCGATAGTCCCGACGCCGCGCGTCACAGTGTGCGCGAGGTCCGTAAATACGGCGCCCAGGTCATCAAGGTGTGCGCCACCGGCGGCGTCTTTTCCCGCAATACCGAGCCCGGCCAGCAGCAGATGACCGAGGCCGAACTGCGCGCCGTTGCGGACGAGGCGCATATGTGGGGTCTGAAGGTCGCCGCTCACGCCCACGGGACCGAGGGCATCAAGGCCGCCATCCGGGCCGGGATCGACACGATCGAACACGCCTCATTGATCGACGACGAGGGCATACGTCTGGCGCGAGAGCATGGGACGTGGTTGTCGATGGACATCTACAACACCGACTTCACCCAGGCGACGGGCACCGAGTTCGGCGTCACCGAAGACAATCTGCGTAAGGACCGAGAGATCGCCCAGGCCCAGCGCGACAACTTCCACCGTGCTCACCAGGCCGGCGCGCGCATGGTGTTCGGTTCCGACGCCGCCATCTATCCGCACGGCCGAAACGCCGAACAGTTCGCCGTCATGGTGAGTTATGGCATGAGCCCGGCCGAGGCCATCCGTTCCGCCACTTGGAACGCGTCACAGGCCCTGGGGCGCGAGGCCGACGTCGGCGCGGTGTCGGTCGGTCGGTATGGCGATCTGATCGCCGTGGCGGGTGATCCGCTGGCCGACGTGACCATGCTTCAGAATGTGGCCGTCGTGGTCAAGGGCGGCGACGTGGTCAAGGATGCCCGCTGAAGGCTGCGCTTTCGCGGCATCTAGCCGATGTAATGGCGTGCCACGCGTGGCGTGATCGAAGTCAGCAGCTCGTAGCTGATGGTCCCCGCCGCCGCCGCCGCATCGTCCAGCAAGCGGTTCGGACCGAACAGTTCGACCGGATCGCCTACATGGACGTCCAGTCCGGTGATGTCCACAGCGCAGACGTCCATCGACACCCGGCCGAGCAGAGGGCGCTGCTCGCCTGCAATGAAGACGGCGCCGGCGGGCGAATAGGAACGCAGAACCCCGTCGGCGTAGCCGGCCGCAACGGTGGCGACCCGGATCGGCCGGTCGGCGACATAGCCCTGAGAATAGCCGACGCTTTCGCCCGCCGGCACGTCGCGCACCTGAAGCACCCGCGCGGTCAGGGTGACGACGGGGGCGATCCGCGCGTCGGGCCGCCCTTCGGGGCCGCCGCCGTACAGACATATCCCCGGCCGCACCGCATCGAAGGCGAAATCCGGGCCCAGGAAACAGCCGCTGGAGTTGGCGAAAGACCGGATCGCGCCGGGATAGCGACCAACCACGCCCGCAAACAGGTCGCGCTGGCGCCGGTTCATCGGATTGGCGGGCTCGTCAGCGCAGGCCAGATGGGTCAGGACCAGGGTCAAGCCGTCAAAGGCTTCGGGCGCATCCTCGGGCCGGATACCCAGCCGGTTCATGCCTGTGTCGATCTGAAGACCGCAACGCCCGCCGCCCGCCGCGTCCCAGGTCTGCATCTGGGCGGGGTGGTTCAGCACCGGCCGCAGGTCCGCTGTCTTCAAGGCTTCGGCCTCGCCCTCGCGGCAGCCATCCAGCACATAGATGACCGGCCCGCCTGAATCCGAAGAACCCAAAGCGATGCGCAATCGCACGCCTTCGGCCGCCCGCGCCACGAAGAAGGTCCGCGCCCCTTCGGCCATCAGCCGCTTCGCCACCGCCTGGGCCCCCAGGCCGTAGCCGTCCGCCTTGACCACGGGATGGACCGGCAGGCCGCTGATCCGCCCCAGGGTGCGATAGTTGCGCGCCAAGGCATCCAGATCGACGGACAGAAGGGCAGGGGCGGTAGTCGGGTCGTTCATGACGCCCTTATGCGCCAACATCGGCTGGATGGAAGAGCCGCTATTCGTAGCTGACTTCTTCATAGCCGTGCGCCAGGTTGCCGAAGCGGACGGTGTCGGCGTCAAAGGCCAGTTTGACGATGCCGATGGGGCCGTGGCGCTGCTTGCCGATGACGACCTCGGCCTGGCCTTGCAGGCGGTCCATGTCCTGCTGCCATTGCAGGTGGTCCTCGGTGCCTTCGCGGGGTTCGGCCCGGCCCAGGTAGTAGCTTTCGCGATAGACGAACATCACGCAGTCGGCGTCCTGCTCGATCGAGCCGGATTCGCGCAGGTCGGACAGTTGCGGACGCTTGTCCTCGCGCTGTTCGACCTGACGCGACAGCTGCGACAGGGCGATGATCGGCACCGACAGCTCCTTGGCCAGGGCCTTCAGCCCGCCGGTGATCTCGGACACCTCTTGCACGCGGTTCTTCTGGCTGTTGCCGTCGCCTGTGGTGACCAGTTGGAGATAGTCGACGATGATCAGGTCCAGCCCGTGCTCCATCCGCTTCAGCCGCCGGGCGCGCGCCGCCAGTTTGGAGATGGACAGGCCGCCGGTGGCGTCGATGTAGAGGGGGCTTTCGCCGATCTCGACCGCCGCATCGCGAAGTTTGCCGAAGTCGGAGGCGTCGATTTCGCCCTTGCGCAGCTTGTCCGACGACACGCCCGAGGCATCGGCCAGAATACGCATGGCCAGCTGTTCGGCGCTCATTTCCAGCGAATAGAAGGCGACGACGCCGCCATTGACGGTCTTGCGCCCCTCCGGCGTCGGCTCCCACTGATAGGCGCGGGCCACGTTGAAGGCCATGTTGGTGGCCAGGGCCGTCTTGCCCATCGACGGACGACCGGCCAGGATCAGAAGGTCGGACGGGTGCAGGCCGCCCAGCTTGCGGTCCAGATCGTTCAGGCCGGTGGCCAGACCCGCCAGCTTGCCTTCGCGCTGATAGGCCTCGGCCGCCATCTGCACGGCGCCGGACAGGGCGTGCGAGAAGCTGACGAAGCCTGACGACGGCTTGCCCGTCTCGGCCAGCGAATACAGCGTCTGTTCGGCCTGTTCGATCTGTTCGTCGGCGGGCGTTTCCGGGTTGGGCGCTTCCTTGATGATCTCGCCGCCGATGCGGATCAGGTCGCGGCGCAGCGCCAGATCGTAGACGACGCGGGCATAGTCGGGCGCATTGGCGGCGGGCGGCGCGCGGTCGACCAGATCGGCCAGATAACGCAGCCCGCCGAACTCCTGGAAGGCCGGATCCTGCTTGAACCGCTCCATCAGAATGGTCGGCTCGGCCAGCATCCCCTGGCGGATGTGGTCCTCGACCGCGTCGTACAGCCGCTGGTGGAAGGGTTCGTAGAAGTGCGAGCCGCGCAGGCGGTCGCTCAGCCGTTCGAACACGGCGTTGTCGAACATCAGCGAACCCAACAGCGCCTGTTCCGCCTCCAGATTGTGCGGCATGGCGGAAACGCCGCCGGAGTCCATGGGCGAAGACGAGAAAGGCATGGGGGCGAAGGCGTTCATCCCTTAACGCTTTAGCCCTCTCACACGCCTGCGTCAGACGCGGACGCCGCATGGACCGTGGACAGATTGTCCGGACTGGGGACGAACCCGAAAACTCCAACAGTCACAACCGACCGTTCACCCAACGAAAAAGGACGCCCCGAAGAGCGCCCTTTCCATCCTTGCGATTTCGATCAGAAGCTGTAGCTGAGCCGCCCATAGAAGAACCGGCCATTGAAGCCGTAGGGCGAATACTGCGGGAAGCCGACCGAACCCGTGCCGGCGTTTAGGGGGCCAGGCGTGTAGTTCGGATATTCGTCCGTCACGTTGTTGACACCGACGGCCAGCCCCACGCCGCCGGGGAAGGTGTAGCGGCCTTCTAGATCGAACAGGGTCGCTGATCCGGTCCAGTAGTTGTTGGACGCCGTGTTGTTGGGCACGAGCACCGAGTCATAATAGGTCGCCTTGGCGGTAACCCCGAAGCCTTCGAACGCCCAGTCGGTGCTGCCCACGACCTTGTATTTGGGCGTGCCCTTTTCGAACGACTCGATGTTGGCGGTGTCGAACAGGAAGTTGGGCGAGACCGGAATGGACAGACCGGTCGGAATGCCCGGCACTTTGTCGACGGTCGTCTCGTTGTAGTTTCCGGCCAGAGTGAAGTCGAACCGTCCGAACGAGTCCGTCGGCAGGCGGTAGCGGCCGACGACGTCCAGACCCTTGGTTGTGGTGTCCAGGCCATTGGTCCAAAAACGGGCAGACAAGACGCCCAGCGGCTGAATGATGGCCAAGACTGCGTTGGTCGTTTGTGTCGATTGGCTCGGCCGGCTCGGTCCCAGATTCTCGGACAGGATGATGCGGTTGTCGATCCCAATCTGATAGGCATCGACTGTCAATTCGAAGCCGCCGGTCCTGAAAACGGCGCCCAGAGAATAGTTGGTGGAGGTTTCGGCCTCCAACGGCTTGGAGCCGAGCGCGATCGAGACGGGGTCGTCGACGCGGAAGGTGCCGGATTGAATCAGGGTAGTCACGGGTGGCGAGCCGGTGGTGACCAAATTGGTAGCGATATAGCTGAAATACTGCTGCTGCAGCGCCGGGGCGTGGAAGCCGGTGGAGATCGCGCCGCGAAGGGCGAAGGCGGACGAGAAGTCGTAGCGCGCCGATAACTTGCCCGTCGCTTGATCACCGAAATCGGAATAGTCCTCGTAGCGTCCGGCGACACCGACCGTCAGGGCTTCGGTCAGCTTGCCTTCAAGATCGACGTAAGCGCTCCAATTGTTGCGATCGACATCGACAGCATTGCTGGGCGAAAAGCCGGGGAAACCCTGTGCGCCGCCGCCTTGGCTGCTGCCCGCCAGCTTGTTGTAGGATTTAGGCTCGCCTGCGGTTTGGGCAAAGCTCTCGGTGCGATACTCGACACCGAAGGCTAGGTTGACCGGCTCGTACAGCCCAAACTCGAGCGGCTTCACACCGTCGATGGCGAGCGTCAGTTGATCATATTCGAGACCGCCGGCCTCGAATGTCTTCTGCGTCATGTCGCCCTGGTTCCCATAGGAGGCGTTGATGCTGTCGAACACCCGATAGTCGATGGTGTTGCGACCATAGCCGGCTGAGATGTCCCACTGGATTCCCGCCGCCTCACCCTTTACTCCCGCATACAGATTGTAGTCGACGATCTCTGTGCCGATCTTCGGCAGGAATCCGTTCGGATAGATGCCGATGACATTGTTGGGATTGTTATAGGCGCGCGCCGTTGCGGCGGAGTTGGTTTCCTTGTGCTGGACGCCGCCGAACCCGTAGGCTTCCCAGCCGCCGCTCAGAGGCGACCCGGCGTTGAACCAGATCGACTGCGACTGCACACCCGGGTCGCCGAAGCGGCCCAGAACCACGTCGGAAGCGCCGTTGGGCACCGCCGACTTGTCGGCATAGTCGGAGCGGTTGGTAGGGTCGCGGCTCTGAAGCTCGCCAGATACCGTCAGGAACCCTTCGTCGCCTAGCGGCAGGCCCACCCAGCCTGCGACGGATTTTTGGGTGCCGTCCTTGCGGTCGTGCGAACCGCGCGATGTATCGAAACTGGTGTCGTATTCGCCATAGTTCAGGGTCAGGCCGCCGCCTTCGCGGGCTTCGCGGAGACGTAAGTTGATGACGCCCGCGATGGCGTCGGACCCATACTGGGCGGAGGCGCCGTCGCGCAGGACTTCGACCGTGCCCAGTGTGACCGAAGGAATTGTGTTAAGGTCGAAGGCGGTCGAGCCGCGTCCCAAGGCGCCGTTGACGTTGACCAGGGCGCTGACGTGGCCGCGTTGGCCGTTGATTAGCACCAGGGCCTGGTCGGGCGCTAGGCCGCGCAGGGTCGCTGGGCGAACGTGGTCCGAGCCGTCCGAGATGGCGGGGCGCGGGAAGTTGATCGAAGGGGCTGCCGCCGCCAGGGCTGTGGCTGTTTCCGTGCCTGTGCCGCTGCGTGTCAGCGTCTCGCCGGAAATGACATCGACAGGCGCCACGCTGTCCAACCGGCTGCGGCCTGCGGTGCGGGTGCCGGTGACGACGATTTCATCGACGTCGGTGGCTTGGTCGCTGGCGGGCGTGGACTGTTGCGCGAAGGCTTGCGGCGCGGCCATCAGCGCGGTGGTGGAAGCGAACGCCAACAGCAAGGCGCGACTGGTCAACAGCGTCATGAAGATCCCCAAACGTCAGCGGCCTGTTGTTCTGGGGCGATGACCGGCCACGGAGACGCCGCCCGCAGCCGATCAGTCGCCGCGCAACGAAATCGTCGTCAGGCGACCAAATCACGGCCTTGAGTGAAGGTGTTCACCGCATATGCCTACGGTCAAGACAGACTTTTGCGTCGTGTAGCGCTGTGTTACGTATCGCGCGGTCGGCGTTGCAAACTTGTCATAGTAGGTGCGAGCGCGTCTCAGCGACAGGCAGGGAGGACGTCACGGCGTTCGCTGGCAAAGAAAAAGGGCGCGTCCCGTACGGAACGCGCCCCAATCTTTCGGTGATCCGGTCGGATCAGGCTTCGTCGCCGAAACCTTCCTGTTGACCGGCGCCGCCTTCGATCAGCTCCTGGGCCGATTGCTCGGCGGCCTGGCGCTCATCGTCGAACTGGCTGCGGATCACATCCTCGCCCTTGGCCTGACGCTCGGCTTCTTCCTGCGAGCGGGCGATGTTGATCTTGACCGTGGCGCGGACCTCGGCGTGCAGGCGAACCGGCACTTCGTGGACGCCCAGGTTCTTGATCGCCGTGTTGAGGACGACCTGCGAACGCTCGACCTTGCCGCCTTCGGCCTGGATGGCCTCGGCGACGTCGCGACCGGCGACCGAACCGTACAGGTGACCGGTTTCACCGGCCTGACGGATCATGACGTAGGTCTGGCCGTCGATCTTGTCGGCGACCTTCTGAGCGTCGGACTTGTTCTTCTCGTTGCGCTGCTCGATGGCGGCGCGGTCGAGTTCGAACGCCTTCAGGTTGGCGGCAGTGGCCCGGCGGGCCTTGTCGCGCGGCAGAAGGAAGTTGCGGGCGAAGCCGTCCTTGACGGACACGACGTCGCCGATGGCGCCGAGATTCTCGACGCGTTCCAGCAGAACGACCTTCATCTTACTTCACCACGTACGGCAGGAGGGCCAGATAGCGAGCGCGCTTGATGGCCTTGGCCAGTTCGCGCTGCTTCTTCTGGGAGACGGCGGTGATGCGCGAGGGCACGATCTTGCCGCGTTCGGAGACGTAACGCTGCAGCAGCTTGACGTCCTTGTAGTCGATCTTCGGCGCATTGGCGCCCGAGAACGGGCAGACCTTGCGGCGACGATAGAAGGGGCGGCGGCCGGCGGCGCCGGAGCCAGCCGGAGCGCCCGGGGTCGGGGCGGTTGTATCGGTCATGTTCCGGTTTCCTTATTCGGCGGCGTCGGAAGCGGCGTCTTCGCGCGGGGTGCGCTCACGCTCGCGCTCGCGTTCACGCTCGCGGCGGGCCAGCAGCGGCGACAGTTCCAGGTCGAGTTCCTCGACGCGGACGGTCAGCCAGCGCAGCACGTCTTCGTTGATCGACAGCTGACGCTCGACTTCGGCCATGGCGGCCGGAGGGGCGTCGACGGCCAGCAGCGAATAGTGAGCCTTGCGGTTCTTCTTCACGCGGTACGTCAGGTTGCGCAGACCCCAGTACTCGATCTTGGCGACGGAGCCGCCGCCTTGGGTGATCAGGTCCTTGATGGTATCGTTCAGCGCTTCGGCCTGTTGCGCCGAGATGTCCTGGCGCGTCATGACCGTGTGCTCGTAAAGAGCCATGCGGTAATCTCCCTTGTGGGTGTCGGCGCGGAAACGACCGGGTAAGTCGGTTCCCACGATGGCTCCTGGCGCGGCGGCCGGACCGAACGTCCAACCCTTTGGTGTTCCGCGTCAGGACCGAAGCCCTGGAAAGGCGGGGCCTATAGGGGAAAAGGCGCGGGGAGGCAAGGATGGCGGGCGCGTGGGTGAAAAGTGCTAGTGAACAAGGGGTGAGCCGATCGAGGTTTGCCGCTCACTCCTTGCTCACTAGCACTTTTCACCCAGCACCCCTAAACCAGCCCCATGCCGAAGCTGACGTCAGCGGTCGATCCGCAAAGCCCAAAGTTCAAATCCCTGCACGCGCATAACAGCGCCCTGGTCGCCGAATTGCGCGACCATGTGGCCAAGGCCGCGCGGGGAGGGTCGGACAAGGCGCGCGAACGTCATGTGGCGCGAGGCAAGCTGTTGCCGCGCGACCGGGTGGAGCGGCTGCTGGATCCCGGCTCGCCCTTCCTGGAGGTCGGCCAGCTGGCCGCGCATGGAATGTATGACGATGACGCTCCGGCGGCCGGCGTGATCGCCGGGATCGGCCGGGTTTCGGGCCGCGAGGTCATGATCGTCTGCAACGACCCGACGGTGAAGGGCGGCGCCTATTTCCCGATGACCGTGAAGAAGCATCTGCGCGCCCAGGAGATCGCCGAGCAGAACCGTCTGCCTTGCGTCTATCTGGTCGACAGCGGCGGGGCCAACCTGCCGCACCAGGCCGAGGTCTTTCCCGACCGCGATCACTTTGGCCGCATCTTCTTCAACCAGGCCCGGATGAGCGCGAAGGGCATCGCCCAGATCGCCTGCGTCATGGGTCTGTCCACCGCAGGCGGCGCCTATGTGCCGGCCATGTCGGACGAGACGATCATCGTGCGGAACCAGGGCGCCATCTTCCTGGCCGGGCCGCCGCTGGTGAAGGCGGCGACCGGCGAGGTCATCTCGGCCGAGGAGCTGGGCGGGGCGGAAACCCACGGGCGTCGCTCGGGCGTGGTGGATCATGTGGCCGAGGACGACGAACACGCGCTGGAGATCGTGCGGTCCATCGTCGCCAATCTGAACACCACCAAGTCGGTGGAGATGGATGTGCGCGAGCCCCGCGCGCCGGCCTTCGACCCGGCCGAACTGTACGGCCTGATCCCCGACGATGTTCGCGCGCCCTATGACGTGCGCGAGGTCATCGCCCGCCTGGTCGACGGGTCGGAGTTCGACGAGTTCAAGACCCTGTACGGCTCGACCCTGGTCTGCGGCTTCGCCCGAATCTGGGGCTATCCGGTCGCCATTCTGGCCAACAATGGCGTGATCTTTTCGGAGAGCGCCCAGAAGGGCGCGCACTTCATCGAACTGGCCTGCAAGCGCAAGATCCCGCTGCTGTTCCTGCAGAACATCAGTGGTTTCATGGTCGGCGGCAAATACGAGGCCGGCGGCATCGCCAAGGACGGCGCCAAGCTGGTGACGGCCGTCGCGTCGGCCGAGGTGCCCAAGTTCACCGTCCTGATCGGCGGCAGCTTCGGCGCCGGGAATTATGGAATGTGCGGCCGGGCCTACAGCCCGCGCTTCCTGTTCACCTGGCCCAACAGCCGCATCGGGGTCATGGGCGGCGAACAGGCCGCCAGCGTCCTGGCCACCGTTCACCGCGACGCCGAGACCTGGAGCCCGGACGACGCCGAGGCCTTCAAGGCGCCGATCCGCCAGAAATACGAGGACGAGGGCAATCCCTATTACGCCACGGCCCGCCTGTGGGACGACGGCGTCATCGACCCGGCCCAGACCCGCGACGTGCTGGGCCTGGCCATCAGCGCCAGTCTGAATGCGCCGATCCCGGAGACGACGTTCGGCCTGTTCAGGATGTGAGGTTGAGTGAGCAAGGGGTGTTAGTGAGCAAAGAGTGAGCTGGCTGCTGCTCTCGCGCGTTCGCTCATCTCTTGCTCACGAGTACTATTCCCCAACTGGCGCGTTGCCCCTTCGAAGGAGTCCCCCATGACCGACAAACCCACCGAAGCCGATCTGAACGCCCTGGACGTCACCGACGCCGAGGCGGCCGAGATCAACAGCATCGCCCAGCCGCTGGTGCCCGATGCCGCACCCGACGCCAACGACGATCTGGTGCAGATCGATTCCACCACCGACGGCTTCGTGTTCGTGACCATCAACCGGCCGCACAAGAAGAACGCCTTCGACGCCGCCACCATCGCCGCCCTGCATGAGGCGTTCGAGACGCTGCACGGGGCGGACAAGGTGCGCGCCGTCTTCATTCGCGGGGCGGGCGGCACTTTCAGCGCCGGCGCCGACCTGAACTGGATGCGCGACGCGGCGGGCTGGTCCGAGAGCGACAACCGCGACGACGCCCTGGGTCTGGCGCGAATGCTGAAGGCGCTGCACGACGTGCCGGCTCTGACGGTGGCGGTGGTCGAGGGCAATGCGATGGGCGGCGGGGCCGGCATCGTCGCCGCCTGCGACATGGCCGTGGCGGTCGAGGGCGCGCGGTTCGCCTTTTCCGAGGTCAAGCTGGGCCTGATCCCGGCGACCATCGCCCCCTATGTGATCGAGGCGGTGGGCGCGCGGCGCGCGCGTCAGCTGTTCCTGACCGGCAACGCCTTCGACGCAGACTATGCGGCCCACGCCGGACTGATCGATCTGGTCCTGCCCGAAGGATCGGTGGACGAGTTCATCTCGATGCTGAGCGACAGCCTGACCAACAATGCGCCGGGCGCGATGGGCGAGGCCAAGCGGCTGGTCAACGACATCGCCCACCACAAGATCGACACCGGCCTGCTGGACGAAACCGCCAAACGCATCGCTCGCGCGCGCGTGTCGGACGAAGGCCGAGAGGGCGTGCTGGCCTTTCTGGAAAAGCGCAAGGCCAGCTGGACGGTCTGATTGCTTAGACCGGTCGTCGCCCGCGGCGGCCGGTTCTTCTTTAGAGATTAGGCGTAGTTGAAGCTGATCGAAATCCGGTCGGCCTTGGCCAGGTTGGTCGGCACCTCGTGACGAAGCCAGCTTTCCCACATCAGCACCGTTCCGGCCTTTGGATGCAGATAGACGAAGGGGCGTTCGGCCTCGGACGCCTCGTCGGTAACGCCGGGGCGGGCCATCATGAAGGGCAGCCGGGGGTCTTCGATCTTCAGCGAAGACGCGCCGTCCGGGACGTCGATATAGACGGTGCCCGACAGGAAGGCGTGGGGGTGGATATGGCCGGTATGGCCGCCGCCGGGCTTGAGGATATTGACCCACAGATTGTCCAGCCGGGGTTTGCGCGCCAGGTCGAAGTTCAACGCCTTGGCATAGGCGACGGCGTGCCGATCCAGGTGGCGTTTCAGCTCCGCGAACTCGGGGAAGCGCTGGGGCAGGTCGTTCAGGGAGGCGTAGGAGGTGTAGCCCCGATAGGCGTTGTCGCGGCACCAGCGTCGGCCGGCGGCGTCCTCCTCGGCCATCATGCGAACGACGTCTATCAGCTGTTCATTGAAATCGGGCCAGCCTCGACCTTCGGCGAGGGAGGCTTCATAGACCTGGGTGACGAAGAGGGGGCGCAAGGACATTCAGTGGGCTTAACCCGTGCGGCGTCGCCTGAGAAGGGTCGTGCGCGGCCTCTCGCCTGACGGGCATGATCCGGCTAAGAACGGCTCATGTTCAAGTCTGTCCTTGTCGCCAATCGTGGCGAAATCGCCTGTCGCGTCTTCCGTACCGCCAAGCGGATGGGATTACGCACCATCGCCGTCTATTCCGAGGCGGACGCCGACGCCCTTCATGTGCGCGAGGCCGACGAGGCGGTGCTGATCGGCCCGGCGGCGGCGCGAGAGAGCTATCTGGACGGAGCCAAGGTGCTGGCGGCGGCCAAGGCGACGGGGGCGGAGGCGATCCATCCCGGCTACGGCTTCCTGAGCGAGAACGCCGACTTCGCCGAGGCCGTGGCGGCGGCGGGCCTGATCTGGATCGGGCCGGACCCGTCCTCGATCCGGGCGATGGGGCTGAAGGACGCGGCCAAGGCGCTGATGATCCAGGCCGGGGTGCCGGTGACGCCCGGCTATCAGGGCGCGGATCAATCGGAAGAGACGCTGACGGCCGAGGCGGCGCGGATCGGTTATCCGGTGCTGATCAAGGCGGTCGCGGGCGGCGGCGGCAAGGGCATGAAACGGGTCGATGATCCCACCGACTTCGCCGCCGGTCTGGCCAGCGCCAAGCGGGAGGGGGCGGCGGCCTTCGGCGACGACCGGGTGCTGATCGAACGCTACATCACCCGCCCGCGCCATATCGAGGTGCAGGTGTTCGGCGACAGGCACGGCGAGGTCGTCCACCTGTATGAGCGCGACTGTTCGTTGCAACGCCGCCACCAGAAGGTGATCGAGGAGGCGCCCGCGCCGGGTATGAGCGAGGCCGTGCGCGCCGCCGTGACCGGGGCCGCGATCAAGGCGGCCAGGGCGGTGAACTATGTCGGCGCCGGGACCATCGAATTCATCGCCGACGCCTCCGACGGACTGAAGGCAGACGGCGTCTGGTTCATGGAGATGAACACTAGGCTTCAGGTCGAACACCCGGTGACCGAAAGCGTGACCGGCGTCGATCTGGTCGAATGGCAGTTCCGCGTCGCGGCGGGAGAGCCCCTGCCGCTGAAGCAGGATCAGATCAAGCTGAACGGCTGGGCCATGGAGGCGCGTCTTTATGCCGAGGATCCGGCGAACGGCTTCCTGCCGAGCATCGGCCGACTGGAGCATTTCGTCACGCCGGACGGAATTCGGGTCGACACCGGCGTGGAGCAGGGTGGAGAGGTCAGCCAGTTCTATGACCCGATGATCGCCAAGCTGATCGTGCATGAAGACACGCGCGAGGCGGCGGCGGCACGGCTGGCCGAGGCGGCGGGCGAAGTCGAGGTCTGGCCGGTCAAGGCCAACGCCGGCTTCCTGAAATGCTGTCTTGAGCATCCGCGCTTCGTCGCGGGCGACGTGGACACGGGCTTCATCGCGGCGGAGGAGGCGGCGTTGCAGCCGCAGGCGTCGAATGAGGCCATGCTGGCGGCTTTGACCCTGATCGCGGAGGCGGCGGCCGAGCAGATGGATACACGCGCGGATCGCTTCAGCCCCTGGGGCGGTCATCCAGGACTGTCGTATGGCGTGCGCCTGAACGCGGCGCCGCAGACGACCGTTTACGCTCGGATCGACGGCGCCGCTGTTTCGGCCTCCGTGACGCCTGTCGAGGCGGGATGGCGTAGTTCAGAAGGCGTGATGGCTCAGGTCGGCTTCGACCAGGTTCAGGCCGGGGATCGGCTGTTCGGCTATCAGGCCGCGCAAAATGGTTTCGTGCTGTTCGTCGATGGCGAGGCGCGCCGGGTGACGCCCTATCGCGCGGACGTGGGATCAGGCGCGGGCGCGGTTTCCGACGGTTCTCTGCGGGCGCCGATGCCGGGCAAGATCGTCGCCACGCCGGTCCAGGCGGGCCAAACCGTCGCAAAAGGGCAGCCGGTCGTCGTGCTGGAGGCCATGAAGATGGAACACGCCCTGACCGCCCCGTTCGACGGCGTGGTGGAAAGCGTGGCGACCCTGGGCGATCAGGTAATGGAAGCCGCAGTTCTGGCGGTGGTGAAGGCGGATTAAAGCCCCACGCCGCCTATGGCGCGGGTGAAGACGGTATCGCCGAAGGTGGCGATCAGGCTGAGGGCTGGCAGAAGTTCGTGGGTTTCGCGGATGGCCTTCGACCAGGCCATGTGCATCGTCTGGTCCATCCAGACCTCGGTGACCCACAGGGCGTCGGGATCGGTCAGATCGTGGGCCACCACATAGCTGTGGCATCCCGGCCGCCTGATGTTGGGGTCGAGCAGACACAGGCCCAACTCGTCGCGACGACCGGCGTGGGCCGTCAGGCGGGTAATCAATCCGTACATACTTATCCCGAGGCGGCGCAGAGGGAGGGGTGCGCACGATCATGCTTAGCGCCCTGTAGATTAAGAATCTGGCCAACGCCTCTAAGGGTCATTACGTGGGGCCGATGTCGCTTAACATGATCAAGCTGGGCGTGGGCGTGCCCGATGTCGAATGGCTGGAAGCCCGCGCCGCCAAGGGCGCGCCCCTGATCGTCCACACGCGGATGACGCCCAAGCGCGCGGCGGAGATCGAGGACGGCGGTTCTCTCTATTGGGTGGTCAAGGGCGTGATCGTCTGTCGTCAGCCGGTGGTGGACATCGCCACACGGGGTGAGGGCAAGGACAGTCGCTGCGAAATCACCCTGGCGCCACAAGTCGTTCGCACCGCCCCGATGGCGCGCCGCCCATTCCAGGGGTGGCGCTATTTCGAAGCGAAAGACGCCCCGGCAGACATGAGTGAACTGGATGCGGGCGAGGCGCCGGAAGACCTGGTGCGCCAGTTGCGCGAACTGGGCGCCTGGTAGCGCCAAATCCACAAAGTTTTTGGGAGTTGACCCCGACGGGCGCGCATGGCCTGTGCCGGCTCCCATGATCGCCCTCAGCCCCCAGACCCGTTCCGCCTTCCGCGACCTGATCAACCTGGCCTGGCCGGTGATCCTGGCGCGGATCGGCATCATGACCATGGGCCTGACCGACGCCATCGTGGTGGGCAACTTCTCCAGCAAGGAACTGGCGTTTCATTCGCTGGCCTGGGCGCCGACGTCGATCGTCGTGACGACCGCAGTCGGGCTGATGCTGGGTGTGCAGGTGATGACTGCGCGGATGCTGGGCGAGGGGCGTCGCCACGCCGTGGGGTCGGTGCTGCGTCGAGGCATGACCTATTCGCTGCAGATCGGCGTGATCTCGATGATCGCCCTGATCGCGATCGGTCCCTGGGGCTTGAGCAAGCTGGGGCTGGAAGACGGACTGGCCGAAGGGGCGGGGCCGGCTTTGGTCGTCTTCGCATTGTCTATGCCCTTCTACCTGATCTCGGTGACGGGGCAGTTCTTCCTGGAGGCCCTGGGCCGGCCCAAGCCCGGCATGGTCGCGATGTGGATCGCCAACGGCGTGAACCTGGCGCTGAACCTGCTGCTGGTGCCGGATCTGCTGGGTGTCGGCTTCGACGGCGCCTTCGCCTCGGCCTGGGCGACGTTCGGGGCGCGGGCGGCGCTGGCGATCTTTCTGGTGATCTATATCCTGCGCCTGCCCGAGGCGCGGTCGCTGGGCGTGTTCGACAAGCCCGAGCGCGATCCCCAGGCGGCGCGTGAACAGGTCAAGGTCGGCCTGGGCGCCGGGGCCTCCTATTTCATCGAGGTCGGGGCGTTTTCCGGCTTCACCTTCTTTGCGGGCCAGATCGGCACGGCGGAGACGGCCGCCTGGGCGGTGGTGCTGAACGTGTCGGCCATCGTCTTCATGCTGCCCATGGGGCTGTCGTCGGCGACGGCGGTGCTGGTGGGACGCAGCTATGGCGCCGGGGACGGGCGCGGGGTGTTGCGGGCGGGTCTGGTCGGGCTGGGGGTGGTCACGGCCCTGACCCTGGTGGTCGCCCTGCTGGTCTGGCCCAGCGCTCATCTGATCGTCGGGGCCTACAACCGCGACCCGGCCCTGCTGGCCATCGCCGCGCCGGCCTTGGTGCTGGCGACGTTGTTCTTTGTCGCCGACGGGATCCAGGTCGTGGCGGCCCAAGCCAACCGGGCGGCGGGCGATGTCTGGTGGCCCACAATCATGCATTTCGTCGCCTATGGCGCAGTGATGATGCCGCTAGGCTGGATCCTGGCGCACCAGATGGGCGTCAACGGTCTGGTCTGGGCGGTGGTGATCGCCAGCCTGGCCTCCTCAACCCTGCTGACGGGGCGATTCATCCGTGTAGCGCGGCGATTGCCGCAAGGCGTTTGAGGAAACGTCCCCGCCGCTCTATATCCCTGCGCTTCCCCGAACTCCTGGACGATCATGGCCCGCATCCTCATCACCTCGGCGCTGCCCTACATCAACGGCATCAAGCACCTGGGAAATCTGGCGGGGTCCATGCTGCCGGCCGACGTCTGGGCGCGGTTCAAGCGGGCCCAAGTTCTTCCTGATGGAAGCCGGCATGAGGTGCTGTATATCTGCGCCACGGACGAGCACGGCACCCCGGCCGAGCTGGCCGCCGCCGCCGCTGGCCAGGACGTGCGGACCTATTGCGACGAGCAGCACGAGATTCAGAAGACGGCCGGTCAGGCGTTCGGTCTCAGCTACGACTGGTTCGGCCGGTCGTCGAACCCGCAGAACCATCGCCTGACCCAGCATTTCGCCGAGGCTTTGGAGAAGAACGGCCTGATCGAAGAGCGGGTGGATCGGATGATCTACTCCATCGACGACGCGCGTTTCCTGCCCGACCGTTATGTCGAGGGGACGTGCCCGCACTGCGGCCATGTCGGCGCGCGCGGGGACCAGTGCGACAACTGCGGACGCCTGCTGGATCCCACCGACCTGATCGATCCCTATTCGTCGGTGTCGGGGTCCAGGAATCTGGAGGTGCGCGACACGCGCCACCTCTATCTGTTGCAGACGAAGATCGAGCCCGAGATCCGCGCCTGGGTCGATGGCAAAAGCGGCTGGCAGCTGCTGGCCAAGTCCATCGCCTACAAGCATCTGGACGAGGGGCTGATCGACCGGGGCATCACCCGCGACCTGGCCTGGGGCGTGCCGGTGCTGAAGGACGGATTCCCGCGTCCGGGTATGGAGGACAAGGTCTTCTACGTCTGGTTCGACGCCCCCATCGAATATATCGCGGCGACCGAGGAGTGGGCCGAGGCGACGGGCCGGACTTGGCGCGACTGGTGGCGTCTGGATGAGGGGGCGGAGGATGTTCGCTATGTCCAGTTCATGGGCAAGGACAACGTGGCCTTCCACACCGTGTCGTTCCCGGCGACCATTATCGGCTCGGGCGAGCCTTGGAAGACGGTGGATCAGCTGAAGGCCTTCAACTGGCTGAACTGGTACGGCGGCAAGTTCTCAACCAGCCAGAAGCGCGGCGTCTTCATGGACCAGGCGCTGGAGCTCCTGCCGGCCGACTACTGGCGTTGGCGCCTGACGGCCTATGGGCCGGAACACGCCGATTCGGCCTTCACCTGGGAGGATTTCCAGGCCTCGACCAACAAGGACCTGGCCGATGTGCTGGGCAACTTCGTCAACCGGATCGTCAAGTTCGCCGAGTCGAAGTTTGACGGCGTGGTGCCCGAGGGCGGCGAGGCTGGGCCGGTCGAAACTAAACTGGAAGCCGACATCAAGGCCGCCGTGGCCGAGGCGACCGAACAATTCGAGGCGATGGAGTTCAGAAAGGCCGCCGTCGCCATCCGCGCCGCCTGGGTGCTGGGCAACGAATATCTGCAGGTCGCGGCGCCCTGGACGGCGCTGAAGACCGACCGCGATCAGGCGGCGGCGGGGGTGCGGACGGGTCTGAACCTGGTCGCCCTGTTCGCTCGTCTGGCGGCGCCGATCCTGCCGTTCACCGCGCCGAAGATTGCGGCCTCGGTGGGCGTGGAAGACCTGAGCTGGCCAGGGGCGGAAGAAGATCTGTTGAACGTCTTGCCGGTCGGCGGCAAGGTCGAGGCCCAGGGCGTGCTGTTCGCCAAGATCGAGGACGCCCAGGTGGCGGAATGGTCCGAACGCTTCGGCGGCGCGGACGCCTGAAATCTACGGCCGATTCCATGGCGCGCGGTTCAGCAGGATCGCCATGCCGCACCAGCCGGTCACGCCTGCCGTGGCCAGGGCAGCGCCGAAGAGGCCGGCGACGACAAAACCGGCCGGGCCGAAGGCGAAGCCGGCCAGAACGCTGACGACGACCAGCAGGCCGACGACGATCTGAACCTGACGAAAGATCGACAGGCGAGGGGCCGCCCCTGTGGCGATCAGGGGCAGGCCGGCGTCGCGCCAAGCCTCGATCCCGCCGTTCAGATTGAACACCGGCTGGCCGCCCGGTGCGCTGGCGCCCACTGCGGCGCAGGCCTGGCCGCCGCGAGCGCCCCTCTGACACTGGAACACGATCTTGCGGTCGGCGGGCAGATCCATGTCGCGCAGGATCGCGGTGGTTCGGGCCAGGGGCGCGGACAGGGCGTAAGGAATGTGGGCGACGGCGAACTCGTCCGGCTCACGCACGTCGATCAGCACCGCCTGGCCGGTCGCCAGCCAGTCCATCGCCTGTCGAGGGGAAACGGCTTCGACCATTGGTTCAGTCCTTCGCGCAGAAGTGGGTGTAGAGCACGGTCATGATCTCGACCGCCGCCGGATGGGCGATGAAATAGGTCAGGGTCCGGTGGTCGCGGCGGAAGTCGACCACGCCTTCGTCCTTCAGTTTTGACAGATGCTGGGACATGGAGGTGGGGGCCACGCCGGTCTCGGCGATCAGAGTGGCGACGTTCCGTTCGCCCTGCGCCAGGGCGCACAGGATCAACAGCCGATGGGGGTTGGCCAGGCCTTTCAAAAAGGCCGCCGCCTCGTCCGCGCGGGGCGGCAGGGCGTCGGGCAAGGCCATGACGGCGGCGTCTTTACATTTCATATTTCGATCATATCATAAAAATACGAAATGAAAAGGAGGGCCTCATGGCCAAGGACTACACGGCGCTGACGCGCGACATCTCCACCTACGTCGGCGAACTTCGGCGCGCCCAGCCCGAGCCGATGCAGGCCTTTTCAGCTCTGGCGAAAACCGCGTCAGCCGACGGCGCGGTCGACAAGAAAACGAAAGAGCTGATCGCCCTGGCCATCGGCGTGACTCAGCGCTGCGACGGCTGCATCGGCTTTCACGCCAAGGCGCTGAAGGACCTGGGCGCTACGCGCGACGAAATCGCAGAGGTCATGGCCATGTGCGTCTACATGGGCGGTGGGCCAGCCTTGATGTATGCGGCGGACGCCCTGCGGGCGTTCGATCAGTTCGCGGAAGCAGCCTGATCCGGTGCGAAGACCACGGGAAGGCCGGCGGCGTGCCAGGCCTGAATGCCGCCCAGCATATTGAACAGCGGTTGATCGTCGGGTCCGGTCGGGCCGACAAAGGCGCAGACCTGATGGCTGCGGCCGCCTTTCAGGCACATGACGACGATCCTGCGGTCCGTCGGAAGGTCCAACGCCTCCCAGGCGGCCGGCATTTCGCTGAGTGGGGCCAGGATCGCGCCGTCGACGTGGGCGGCCGCAAACTCGTCCGGCTCGCGTACATCGATCAGCACCGCCTCGCCGGACTGGAGCCAGGCGGCGGCCTCATCGACGGTGACCGTGGCGACGGTCATCGGGCGGTCGCCGTGGGCTCTGCGGGAGCCGGCATGGTGCTGGCCTCGGTGCGTTTCTGCCCCAGGTGTTTGGCGGCCTCTTCGGGGCCGATCTCCAGGAAGGCGGGGGCCGAGGCGTTGAACTGTTCCATATGGCCGGTGCGGACCACGACCTGACGTGCGCCGTCCCAGATCATGTGCAGGGCGACATAGAGCACCACGACCAGGCCGATATAACCGATCCAGCTGAAGCGATGCAGCAGCTTGGCGATATAGGTGGCGGCGACGCCCATCAGGGCGATCGACAGGATCAGGCCGAAAACCATGATCCAGGGATGTTCGTGGGCTGCGCCAGCGACGGCCAGCACATTGTCCAGTGACATGGTGATGTCGGCGACCATGATCTGGATCAGGGCGGCGCCGAAGCTCTTGCGCTTGACGCCCAGCTCTTCGGGCGAGGGGCCGCTGCCGTGCTCGATGCTCATGGCCAGTTCGAGTTCGGCCTGGGCCTCGGCCTGATCGTGGGTCGCCTGTTCGCGCAGCTCGCGCCACATCTTCCAGCAAACCCACAGCAGCAAGAGGCCGCCCGCCAGCAACAGGCCGACCAGGGCCAGAAGCTGGACGGTGATCAAGGCGAAGCCGATCCGCATGACGACGGCGGCGGCCAGGCCGATCAGAATGGCCTTCTTGCGCTGGTCCTGGGGCAGGGCGGCGGCGGCCAGGCCCACGGCGACGGCGTTGTCGCCGGCCAAGACCAGATCCATCAGCAGGACCTGGCCCAGGGCCGTGGCCTGGCTGGCGAGTTCGGGAGACGAGAGGAATTCCATCCCCGCTCCTTAACCCCGGTGCGACCTTCTGTCAGCCGCGTTGCGCGCGGGCGGCCTCATAAAGGGCGACGGCGGCGGCGTTGGAGACGTTCAGGCTCTCGAACCCGCCGGGCATGGGGATCTTGGCCAGGACGTCGCAATGTTCGGCGACCAAGCGGCGGATGCCGTCGCCCTCCGACCCCATGACCAGGACGGTAGGTTGCGAATCAAGCGCCTCTTCCAGCGTCTGTTCGCCCGTGCCGTCCAGACCCACGGCGCGCCAGCCCAGATCGGCCAGACGCTCCAACGCGCGCGACAGATTCGTCACCCGCGCATGGGGCAGACGTTCGGTCGCGCCGACGGCCGCCTTGGCCAGTGCGCCGGCCAGGGCCGGGGCGTGACGGTCCTGCACGAT
This sequence comes from uncultured Brevundimonas sp., assembly GCA_963515305.1. Taxonomy (GTDB): domain Bacteria; phylum Pseudomonadota; class Alphaproteobacteria; order Caulobacterales; family Caulobacteraceae; genus Brevundimonas. The sequence continues at coordinate 204,023 of CAUPWX010000001.1, read as the reverse complement.
GATTCCCCGCGCGCCGAACGCCAGGGCCGAGCGGAAGATGGCGCCGACGTTCTGGGGGTCGGTCAGTTGGTCCAGCATGACGATCACGCCGTGAGCGGGTTCGGCCAGCTCTTCAAGCGACACGCCTTCCAGCGGCTGGACCTTGAAAACCATGCCCTGGTGCACCGCGCCGGCGGGCAGGATGCGGGTCAGGGCCTGGTTGTCCATCAACTCGATCTTGTGGCCGTGGTTCAGCCGGCCGTCCTCGATCTCCTGCGCGCGGTCGGCGGTGACCATCAGACGACCCGTGCCGCGACGCGCGGGATTCGCCAGCGCCGCCAGAACCGGGTGACGGCCCCACAGAAAATTATCGGCGTCCGACTTGCCGCGATCGCCCGAACGAGGCGCACGGGGTGCATCCTCGCGCGCAGGAAACCCTTGTGCTGCGGGCTTTTGGCCTCTTTCGCGAGGGCCAGAAGGCCGGTTTGCGAAGACCGGTTTTTTACCGCTTTTACGGTCGTTGCGTTCTGATTTCGACGACACTATAAGACGCCCTCCGATTTGGAGCCCCAAGGGCTTTCGGGTCTGGGCGCCCCCTCTATCCTAGAGGAGGCGACAAGCCGAAGGCTTTTGTTTCGTCCCGCGTCTTTCATGGGCGGAACGAGGGTCCGGCGGTTCGACAAGGCGCGCTGGGGGAATGTCCCGAGTGGCAAAGGGGGGGGACTGTAAATCCCCTGCGTAAGCTTCGAAGGTTCGAGTCCTTCTTCCCCCACCACGCGCCTTCGACGAACACGGCGGATCAGGACGACACAGAGGAAGCGGCTGCGGCGTTCGTTCGCGAACTTCCGCAGTCTCCGCGCGGGTATAGCACAATGGTAGTGCAGCAGCCTTCCAAGCTGAGGATGTCGGTTCGATCCCGTCTACCCGCTCCAGGTTTTTTGATCAGCATCGCGCCCCTCCGCTGACGGACCCGGGCCACAGGAGTTTTGGCCATGGCCAAGGAAAAGTTCGAACGCACGAAGCCGCACTGCAACATCGGCACGATTGGTCACGTTGACCACGGCAAGACGACGCTGACGGCGGCGATCACGATGACGCTGGCGAAGGCCGGCGGCGCGAAGGCGATGAACTACGCCGACATCGACGCTGCGCCGGAAGAAAAGGCCCGCGGCATCACGATCAACACGGCGCACGTGGAATATGAGACGGCCAACCGTCACTATGCGCACGTCGACTGCCCCGGCCACGCCGACTATGTGAAGAACATGATCACCGGCGCGGCGCAGATGGACGGCGCGATCCTGGTGGTTTCGGCCGCGGACGGCCCGATGCCGCAGACCCGCGAGCACATCCTGCTGGCCCGTCAGGTCGGCGTGCCGGCCCTGGTGGTCTTCATGAACAAGGTCGACCTGGTCGACGATGAAGAACTGCTGGAACTGGTCGAGATGGAAGTGCGCGAGCTGCTGTCGTCGTACCAGTTCCCGGGCGACGACATTCCGATCACCAAGGGTTCGGCCAAGGCCGCGACCGACGGCGTGAACCCGGAAATCGGCGAACAGCGCGTTCTGGCCCTGATGGAAACCGTCGACGCCTACATCCCGCAGCCGGAACGTCCGGTCGACCTGCCCTTCCTGATGCCGGTCGAAGACGTCTTCTCGATCTCGGGCCGCGGCACCGTGGTCACGGGCCGCGTCGAAAAGGGCATCGTCAAGGTCGGTGAGGAAGTCGAGATCGTCGGCATCCGTCCGGTCCAGAAGACGACCTGCACGGGCGTGGAAATGTTCCGCAAGCTGCTGGATCAAGGTCAAGCGGGCGACAACGTCGGCGTGCTGCTGCGCGGCACCAAGCGTGAAGACGTCGAGCGCGGTCAGGTTCTGTGCAAGCCGGGTTCGATCACCCCGCACACCAAGTTCCAGGCCGAAGCCTACATCCTGACGAAGGAAGAAGGCGGTCGTCACACGCCGTTCTTCACCAACTATCGCCCGCAGTTCTACTTCCGTACGACCGACGTGACCGGCATCGTGCACCTGAAGGAAGGCGTCGAGATGATCATGCCGGGCGACAACGCCGAGCTGAGCGTCGAACTGATCACGCCGATCGCGATGGACCAGGGCCTGCGCTTCGCCATCCGTGAAGGCGGCCGCACCGTCGGCGCCGGCGTCGTGGCCAAGATCACCGAGTAATCGGGGATCATTCGGCCTCACGTCGCGCCACCGCGAGGCGCGCATAGGCCGACCCTAAAAGTAGCGTACAGAGCGGCCCCCGGAGCGATCCGGGGGCCGTTTTGCTTTGGGGCGGTCGCAACGCGGCCCGGGCAGGATGTCGTGTCGTTTTCGTCGACGACGCGAGCGATCTTGCCTGCAACCGCAAACCGACGTTTACGTTCGCTACGGACGTTAATCTTTCGGTAACTATATGCGACGCGCCATACGCTTGGGTCTTTTCATCGGCACCGTGATCGGGATGAGCGCCTGCGCGACCCACTACGATGCGGACGGGCGACCCGTTTCCGGCGCCTATGGGTCGGTGGACGCCGGGCGGACCGGCTGAGGATTAAGGAAAACGTGGCGCTGGACGCGTTCCTGCCCTAATGTAGCGCTGCGGACGCCGAATGTTGCGCCGCGTTGGTCTCCAAAAACCCCTAGATGTTACTCATCGCTATTGCCGTCGTTCTGCTCCTGGTGGTGCTCAACGGCTTGTTCGCCATGACCGAATTGGCGGTCGTCTCCTCCCGGAAATCGAAACTTCAGGCCAGGGCGGAACGGGGGGATCGGGGCGCCAGGGCCGCGCTGAAACTGTCTGAAGAGCCGACTCAGTTTCTGTCGGCCGTTCAGGTCGGCATCACCTTGATCGGCATTCTGGCGGGCGCCTATGGCCAGGCGACCATTGCGGGCGAACTGGATCGGATTCTGGAAGTCGCCTTCCCGGCGCTGGCCGCCTACACCGAATTCTTCGCCACGGCCCTGGTGGTCGTATGCATCACCTATGTCTCGCTGATCATCGGTGAGCTGGTGCCAAAGCGTCTGGCGCTGATCTTCCCCGAGACGGTGGCTTCCAAGATGGCCGGTCCGATCTCGACCCTGGCCATCGTGCTGAAGCCGTTCGTGCTGCTGCTGACGGCCTCGACCTCGGGCATATTGAAACTGCTGGGCGTCAAGGACCGCGACGGGTCGGACGTGACGCAGGAAGAAGTGGCCACCATCCTGGCCGAGGGCACTTCCGCCGGTCTGATCGAACCGGAAGAGCAGGTCATGATCGAGGAGATCATGCGCTTGGGCGACCGCCCGGTGCGTGTGGCCATGACGCCGCGCCACGACGTGTTCTGGATCGCTCTGGACGACCCGGAGGCAGTGCTGCGCGAAGAGATTCGCACCTGCCCCTATTCCCGCATCGTGGTCGCGCGCGAGAACGACGTCGATAATCCGCTGGGCGTGGTGCACAAGAAGGATCTGCTGGACAGCCTGCTGGACAATGGCGAGTTCAACGTCGAACGCCTGGTCCAGGAGCCGGCCTTCATTCCGCAGTCGACCTCGGTGCTGAAGGCGCTGGAGATCATCAAGGGCTCGAAAGTCCATATGGCCTTCGTCGTCGACGAGTTCGGCGCGTTCGAAGGCGTGATCACCGCCACCGACCTGTTGGAAATGATCGCCGGCGACTTCGACGAAGGCCACGACGACGATAGCAGCTGGATCCAGCAGCGCGCCGATGGCAGCTGGCTGGTCGACGGCCAGACGGACCTGGACGACCTGGCCGACACCCTGGGCGAGGATTTCGGCGACCACGAAGGATTTCACACCGTCGCCGGCCTGATCCTGCATCAGATCTCGCGCGTGCCGGACGAAGGTGAAGTGCTGCAGGTCGGCCGATTCGAGGTCGAGGTCGTCGACATGGACGACCGCCGCATCGACAAGCTGATCTTCAAGGAGCTGATCAAGGCCCAGGACGAGCGCGACGCCGTCGCGGCCCATTTGGAAGAGTAGGGGACAAGGCGTCACATCGCCCTTGAAATGGCGGGCGGTGTCGGGCATACGCCCCCCTCTGGCGAACGCGCGGACCGATGGTTCACGTCTTTGTCTAGGAGTTTAGCTCAGCTGGTAGAGCACCGGTCTCCAAAACCGGGGGTCGTGGGTTCGAGTCCCCCAACTCCTGCCAATCCCCCTGTCGCTTCTGGATGGGACTTCCCATCTGGGGCGACAGGAACAATTGTGTGAAGAGCAACTGATGGCCAAGGCCAAGACACCCGGCAAGCGGCCTCAGGCCAATGCGAAGCCCCAGTTGGGCGCCAAGGCGCAGGCCGCCGGCGGCGCTGCCGCCATCGCGGTCGATTCGCCCGAACCCAAGAAGCCCCGCACCAGCCCGGCCCAGTTCTTCAGCCAGGTTCGCGCCGAGGGCCGCAAGATCGTGTGGCCCAGCCGCAAGGAGACCTGGATCACCTCGGTGATGGTCTTCATCATGGTGATCATCGCCTCGATCTTCTTCTGGATCGTCGATACGGGCCTCGGCTTCGCCTTCCGCTGGATCATCGGCCTCGGCTCGTAAGGATAATAGAACCGTCATGACCGACGCAGCGCCCGCCAAGCCGGCCAACCCGCGCCACAAGTGGTATATCGTCAACGCCTATTCGAACTTCGAAAAGAAAGTCGCCGAGCAGTTGCGCGATCAGGCCAAGCAGCAGGGCCTGGAAGACGCCTTCTCCGAAATCCTGGTTCCGACCGAGGACGTCGTCGAGATCCGTCGCGGCCGTAAGGTGAACTCGGAACGCAAATTCTTCCCCGGCTATGTGCTGGTGAAGATGGAGATGACGGACCAGGCCTATCACCTGGTCAAGAACACGCCGAAGGTCACCGGCTTCCTGGGCGCTGCGGGCGGCACCAAGCCCCTGCCGGTGTCGGAACGTGAAGTTCAGAACATCATCGGCCAAGTGGAAGAGGGCGTCGAACGTCCGAAGCCCACCATCCGCTTCGACATCGGCGAGAAGGTCAAGGTCATCGACGGCCCGTTCGCCAGCTTCGATGGTTCGGTCGAAAGCGTGGACGAGGAACACGCCCGTCTGCGCGTCGCCGTCTCCATCTTCGGCCGCGCCACGCCGGTCGAACTGGAATACGCCCAGGTGGAGAAGGTCGCGGGCTGAGGCTCACCTCCTGTCGAGATTTTTGAAGCCGCGTCCGAAAGGGCGCGGCTTCTTTTCGTCTTAGCGGCCAAGGAGGGCGGCGCGTTTGCCTTTCCACCCCCTGTCTGATACACGCGCGCCTTCGCTCGACAGGCCCTGGTCCGTGGAGCGTCAAATCCGTGGGAGGCAGCCATGCCGCACCACGGCTCACCGGCCCTGCGTTCGTTCGCTGGGTCATTCATAGGAGAGACCAATGGCCAAGAAGATTCTCGGCTATATCAAGCTGCAAGTGCCGGCCGGTTCGGCCACGCCTTCGCCCCCGATCGGCCCGGCTCTGGGTCAACGCGGCGTGAACATCATGGGCTTCTGCAAGGAGTTCAACGCGCGGACCGAGAAGGAAGCCAAGGGCACCCCGCTTCCGACCGTGATCACCGTCTATCAGGACAAGTCGTTCACCTTCATCACCAAGACGCCCCCGGCGACCTGGTACCTGAAGCAGGCCACCGGCCTGAAGTCGGGTTCGAAGCTGGTCGGCCGTGAAGTCGCCGGCAAGATCACGCAGGCGCAACTGCGCGAGATCGCCGAAAAGAAGATGAAGGATCTGAACGCCAACGACCTCGACGCGGCGGCCAAGATCATCGAAGGCTCCGCCCGCGCGATGGGCCTCGAAGTGGTGGAGGGCTAATCCATGGCTAAGCAAACCAAGGCTCAAAAGGCCCGCACCGGCGTGACCCAAGACCTGTTGCCGTTCACTGACGCCATCAAGCTGGCCAAGGAAAACGCCAAGTCGAAGTTCGACGAATCCCTGGAAATCGCCGTCAACCTGGGCGTCGACCCGCGTCACGCCGACCAACAGGTCCGTGGCGTGGTGAACCTGCCGTCGGGTACGGGCCGTGACGTTCGCGTCGCCGTCTTCGCCAAGGACGCCAAGGCCGCCGAAGCCACCGCGGCCGGCGCCGAACACGTTGGCGCCGAAGATCTGTACGAGAAGATCGCCGGCGGCTTCATGGAGTTCGACCGCGTGATCGCGTCGCCGGACATGATGGCCCTGGTCGGTCGTCTGGGTAAGGTGCTGGGCCCGCGCGGCCTGATGCCGAACCCGAAGGTCGGCACCGTGACCCCGAACGTGGCTCAGGCCGTCAAGGACGCCAAGGGCGGCGCCGTGGAGTTCCGCGTCGAGAAGGCGGGCATCGTCCACGCCGGTATCGGCAAGGTGTCCTTCACGCAGGACGCCCTGGAAGCCAACGTCAAGGCCATCGTGGACGCCCTGGTGCGTTCCAAGCCGTCTGGCGCCAAGGGCACCTATGTGAAGCGCATCAGCCTGTCGTCGACGATGGGCCCGGGCTTCAAGGTCGACCCGGCCTCGTTGGGTGCCTGATAGGCTCTCGCGAAACGGCCTCATGTCGCGCGCAAGCGCGATAGGCCAAAAAAGACCGAAGGCCCCGGAGAGCGATCTCCGGGGCCTTTTTCGTGCACCAAGCCTAAGGCGTTCAGTAGGCGGCCGTGAAGCGCGCGCGGCTGTGATTGTGCTGTTCCAGTTCGTCGACCATGGCGATGGCGTAGTCGGCGAAGCTGATCTTGCTGTCGCCCTTGTCGTCCACGATCAACTGATCCGTGCCGGTGCGGAACCGGCCAAGGCGCGGGCCTTCCTCAATCAGGGCGGCGGGCGAGAAGAAGGTCCAGTCGATGTCCTTTTCACCGCGCAGATCGTCCAGGAAGGTGATGCCGGGCACGGCGTAGGGTTTGAACTCTTCGGGGAAGGCAGGGGTGTCGATCAGGCGCACGCCGGGCGCGACCTCCAGACTGCCTGCGCCGCCGGTGACCAGCAGACGCGGCACGCCGGCGGTCTTCAGCGCGGTCAACAGTGTGGCGGCGACGACGTTGTGATGCAGGGCGCTGATCACCGCGTCCGAACCTTGGATCAGTTTGGCCAGGGCGGCGGGGTCGGCGGCGTCGCCGGTGACCGGGGTCACGCCTGGTGCGGCCGGGATGGCTTCGGGCTTGCGGGCGATGGCCGTTACCGTGTGACCGCGCGCGGCCAGTTCCTTGGTGATTTCGGATCCGGCGCGACCGCTGGCGCCGAGCACTGCGACTTTCATGGAAGGCTCCTATAGGTTTCCAATGGATACCAGGTGCGCTATGTAGGGCGACCATGCAAGACGGCACCTTTCAGACACCTGGTCACCTGGACGAAACCTGGACGCGCGGCGATGTGTTCGCGGCCGAATGTCCGACGCGGCGGTTGCTGGACCGGATCGCGGACAAGTGGAGCGTCTTGATCCTGATCGTGCTGGGCGAAGGTCCGATCCGCTTCAACGCGCTGAAACAGCGGGTCGGCGGCGTCTCGCAGAAGATGCTGAGCCAGACGCTGAAGGCGCTGGAGCGCGACGGACTGGTCTCGCGCTCCGTCATCGCCACCGTGCCGGTGTCGGTGACCTATTCGGTGACGCCGCTTGGCCGAACCCTGATGGCGGCGATGCAGTCGATGATCGACTGGGCCGAGACGCAGATGCCGGCGGTCGGCGCGGCCCAGGCCGCCTATGACGCGCGATCGGGCGACGTCCACTGATTTTTTTATCGTCGGCGGCGAACGGCCACGCTCGACCCGCGTTCCTGTCGCGACTGTGAAGGGGGCGATATGTTTGGTTTGGGCAGGTTGAGGGGCGACAAGCCCGTGACGGGCGGCGATCCGTGGAAGGCGCGACTGGCCTTTGGGGCGGTCGTGCTGGTGGCGGGCTATTTCGTTGTCCAGCTTGTGGTCGCACTGCAGACGCTGTGGCTGCTGATCTTCGGGGCCATTGTGGTCGCGGTGATCCTGCGCGCCCTGGCCGATCCGATCGTGCGGTTCTTGAAGGCGCCCGATCCGCTGGCCGTCTTCCTGTCGCTGCTGATCGTCGTTGCGGTGCTGGCTGGCGTGCTGACCCTGTTCGGCGCGCAGATCGCCGACCAGGTGAACACCCTAGCCGCCATCGTGCCCCAGGGATGGGCGCAGGTTCAGACCTGGATCGCCGCCCAGCCCTATGCGGCGCAGATTCTGGAGCAGTTGCAGAACCTGGGCAGCCGGGCAGGGGAGGCCCTGCAGGTGGCGCAAAAGTTCGCCCTGGGCTTTGCGTCCGGCATAACGACGATGGTTCTGGTCATCGTGGCGGGTGTGTTCCTGGCCATCGAACCGGCCAAGTCGCGCGAGGGTCTGCTGTCGGTGCTGCCGATGGATCGGCGCCCGCGGATGCGCGAAGTGCTGAACGCCTGTGGCAAGGCGCTGAAGGGCTGGCTGAAGGCGCAGCTGTTCTCCATGGTGCTGGTGGGCACCCTGACCGGGATCGGCCTGGCCATCATCGGCGTGCCCTCGGCCCTGGGCCTGGGTCTGCTGACGGGGCTGGCGCAGTTCGTGCCGATCGTCGGCCCCATCGTCTCGACCATTCCCTCCGTGCTGGTGGCGGCGACCCAAGGATGGGAGACGGCGTTGCTGGCCGTGCTGGTCCACGTCATCATCTCCCAGTTGGAGAGCAACTTCATCACCCCGATGGTGCAGAAGAACGTGGCCAATCTGCCGGTCGTTCTGGGCATCTTCGCCGTGGTCGGGATCGGCACGCTGTTCGGGCCGCTGGGCGTGCTGTTCGCCACGCCGCTGGCGCTGGTGCTGCACACCCTGGTCACGATGCTGTATCGTCAGGACGTGCTGGGCGACCCCGAGGCCAAGGCGCCGGGCCAGAAATAATCCGGTCGTCCGTAGGCTGACAACTTGACGCAGCCTTCGCGATCCCGTTTCGAAGGCGCCGCGAACGATGCAGACCTGAGATCAGACGTGAAGACTGGACCCGATTTCCGATTTGGCGACGCCGCCATCCGCCGCCTGCGCGCGGGCGAGGGCTGAGGTTTGGCGCGGGTCGGGTCCAAACGCACGGCACGGTCGGAAACGCGTCAGGTGGCGGCTCTGCCCTGGCGGCTGGAGGACGGCCAGCGCCGCATTCTGCTGATCACCTCGCGCGAGACGCGCCGTTGGGTCATTCCCAAAGGTGGGCGAATGGTCGGCAAGAGCGACCCCGAGGCCGCCGCCCAGGAGGCGATGGAGGAGGCGGGGGTCAAGGGCGACATCGAAACCCAATCCATCGGTGTCTTCCGTTACGCCAAGGGCGTGAAAGACGGTGGCGTGCGCCAATGCGTGGTGTCGGTCTATCCGTTGGAGGTCCTGATCCAGATGGGCGCCTGGCCCGAGGCGCATCAACGCGAACGACGCTGGATGAGCCTGGGCGAAGCGGCGGACCTGGTGCATGAGCCGGACCTGGCGGCCCTGATCCGCGACTTCGACGCCACGCCGCTGGACGATTAGACAACCGACGGGCGATTTGTTCTGGTCAGTCCGGTCGTGTCCCGCCGATAAGGGCGGCGGGAGGCTGTCATCATGATCATTCGAATTCTCGTTGTGGGGCTGACGCTTGGGTTGTTCGCGACAGGCGCGGAGGCGCAGAACCAAGAAGACACGCAAACTGTCGTCGTCACTCGTGTCGAACCCGCGACGCCGGATGCCGGTTTGACGCTTCGCAACGGCCTGGCGCGCGAACTGATCGGTCTGTCGGCCGGGCCAAACTTTGCCAAGGAGTTCGAACGCACGATCGCCGAGCAGATGGACAAGATCGGCGACGGCGAAGGTGAGGAGGCCGCCTGGATCCGCGCCGCCATGCCGCCGATGATGAACCGGATGATCGTGCGGCTGATGGACGAGATGGTCCCTGCCTATGCCGAAATCTACACCGAAGAAGAACTGCGCGCGCAGATCGAATTCTATCGCAGTCCGGTCGGGCGCGCCGTCGCCGCCAAGTCGATGGCGTTGGGCGTCGCACTGCAAGAGGCGCAGGTCGACGTCCTGACCGACTTCATGACCGAGCTGGAGGGCAAATATTGCGCGCGCTTCAACTGCGACGGCGCCGGCCAGACCGGCGCAAAGTCCAGACGCTAGACGCAAAGAGGTCACGCATCCAGTTCCGGATAGCGGCGGAAGATGCCGTCTTCGTTGAATGGAATGCGACGTTCGCTGTCCAGGTAGGCGGCGATGCGGGGCAGGGCGGCGACGCGGTCGCGAACCGCCGCCACCTTCAGCGTATCCTGCAGCACCCGCCGTGTCGCCTTGGGAAAGGCGTATGTCAGGCCTTCGACCACCTGAAACAGGGACAGATCAGCATAGGTCAACCGGTCGCCGGCCATCCAGTCGGCTCCGCGCGGATTGCGGGTCAGAACCGTTTCGGCCCAAGTCAGGAACTTGGCGATGCGGTGCTGGCGAAAGCCCTCGGCACGGCGGGCCGCCTCGGGCTTCTGGTCGTCGTAATAGGCCATCAGATCGACCGGATGGTGGGTGTCGTGGGCCTCGACCACCAGATCGGCCAGGGTCAGCTGGATCTGGTTCAACCAGGCGCGGTCACTGTCGCCGTCGGGTGAAAGACCCAGCTGCGGCCCCAACCAGGCCAGGATGGTCGCCACCTGCCCCATGGTGCGGTCGCCCAGGCGGACGAAGGGCGGGGCGAAGGGCGGCGTCGCGGCCTGGTTCATCAGGTCGGTCATCGCCTTGCCGTCGTCGTGACGAGAAACGTCGACATAGTCGGCGCCGGCCGCCTCGAACGCCAGGCGGACGAACTCGCCTCGCCCCTGGATGGTCGGCCAGTAAAACAGTTCGTAGGCCATGCGATGCACTCCTTGATTTCCTGTCGGGCTGCCTGTATGAGCGCCGCTTCCCGTCAGAGGTTCATCTTCTGACGGTCCTGTCCGAGAACTTCGGGGCGTGGGGGTCACCCAGGCCGTAACTGTCAGAGAGCCCTCTGGCGCCGTGGGGAGATGGGGACGCGACCTTGCCGCGTATCGGCCCGCAATCCGGGACGGACGCCGTCAGACGCATCCTTCGGACAATACGACCGGCTCGAACGCCTTGCAGCGATGCACTGCGCTTTGACCAATCCGTCGTCGGGAATAAGCCCGGCGGCGAATACCAAGACTGGAGACCGCAATGGATCGCGCTCAAAAAGCCGAGTCTATCGAATCGCTCAAGGGCGTGTTCGCCGAGGCCGGCAGCGTGGTCGTGACCCACAACCTGGGTCTGACCGTTGCGGAAATGGAAGACCTGCGTGGTCGCCTTCGCAAAGAAGGCGGCGCGTTCAAGGTGGTCAAGAACCGCCTGGCGCTGAAGGCGCTCGAAGCCGAAGAAGGCAGCGACTACCACGGCCTGTTCAAAGGCCCGGTGGGCATCGCCTACTCCGAGAACCCCGGTACGGCCGCCAAGGTCGCCACCGAGTTCGCCAAGGCCAATGATCGCTTCAAGATCATCGGCGGTTTCATGGGCGAAACCGTCGTCGATCAGAAGGGTGTCGAGGCTCTCTCGAAGCTCCCGACGCTGGACGAAGTTCGTGGTCAACTCATCGGCCTGCTCAACGCGCCTGCGACCCGTATCGCCGGCGTGCTGCAAGCACCCGCCGGTCAGCTGGCTCGCGTGTTCAACGCCTACGCCACCAAGGAAGCCGCGTAAGCGGCCCCGCCTTTCATCTCTGCATCACTCTCTAAAACCAATCCTCCGAAGGAAAACTGACAATGGCCGACCTCGCCAAGATCGTCGAAGACCTGTCCGCTCTGACCGTTCTCGAAGCTGCTGAACTGTCGAAGCTGCTTGAAGAAAAGTGGGGCGTCAGCGCCGCTGCTCCCGTCGCCATGGCCGCCCCGGCCGCTGGCGGTGGCGCTCCGGCTGAAGCCGCCGAAGAGCAAACCGAGTTCACCGTCGTCCTGATCGACGGCGGCGACAAGAAGATCAACGTGATCAAGGAAGTCCGTGGCGTCCGTTCGGACCTGGGTCTGAAGGAAGCCAAGGACCTGGTCGAAGGCGCTCCGCAGAACGTCGTCGAGAACGTCTCCAAGCAAGCCGCCGACGAAGTCGCCAAGAAGCTGACGGAAGCCGGCGCCAAGGTCCAGATCAAGTAAGATCTGACTTTCGGCATCTGCTGAATATCGGAAAGGCCCGGCGGGAAACCGCCGGGCCTTTTCTTTTTGGCCTACCGCGCGGAACGCTACTTGAGGCCGATCGGTGTCTGGTCGGCGATGGAGTGAAGCGCCGCCCCTTGCTTCGGCTCAGCTTTGCGGTCGGATGCGAGCGGCGAAGAAGGTCCAGAGGGCGTCGTTGTCGGCGACCCAGCTGTGGCCGCCGCCGGCGGTGATGCGGCCCACCACGTCCGCGCCGTCGCGGCAGGCGGCGTAGCCTTCCTCATAGACTTTGTCGGCGACCCAGCGGGTGTCGCGCACCTGGGTGCAGCCGTTGATCTGGGCCCAGCGCTGTTCGGCGGCGTGCATGGTGTAATGCCAATAGCCTGCGCCACCGCCCTGGATCGGATTGGTCGTGTCCGCGTCGCCGGCGAAGGCGATGACCGGCATGGGGCGTGAGGGACGGCAGGTGGCGGGATCGGGCTCTTCCGGCCGCTCCTTCTTCGGGTTGCCGGCGCGCAGGCCTACGACCGGGGCGATGGCGGCGAACCGGTCGGCGGCGACGCATCCCAGCCAGGAGGTCATTCGACCGCCGCCCGACAGGCCCGTCGCATAGACCCGGCTGTCGTCGACGCAGCCCTGGTCCGCCAGATAGCGGACGGCGGTCGTCAGATAGGCGACATCGTCGGCGTCGCCGGGGCCGGGAACGGCGCCGGTGATGGTCGGGACGCCGGGAATGTTCCAGACGAAGCCCCGCTCGACCGAGATGCCGGCGTCGGGTGCGGCGACGATGAAGCCGTGCCTGTCCGCCGTTTCCGCCAGGCGAGACGAGGCCAGCATCTTCTCGCCAGTGCCGCCGCTGCCGTGCAGCAGGAAGACCAGGGGCGCGGGCGTGTTCGGATCGAAACCAACGGGCAGGTGGAGCAGCATCGAGCGGCCGGTCTGGCCGATGGCGATGGTTTGGGTCGCGCCCGCCTGGCCGATGCCGCAGGGCGCCGACACTTGGGTTTGGGCCTGGGCCGCCTGGGTGAAGGTCATCAGGCCCAGCAGGGCGGCGAACAGGCCGATCCAGCGCTTCATGCGATTTCACCTCTCGTGAACGAAGCCGGCAGGGTGGGGGGATTTCGCCGTGGAGGCCAGCCTTGAGGGGCGGCGTGGGGCTTCCCATCTGTGGACACCCCAAGAGACGGAGCCTCCCCCTATGAAAATCCTGCTGGTGCTGACGTCGCACGATCAACTCGGCGATACCGGCAAGAAGACCGGCTTCTGGCTGGAAGAGCTGGCGGCCCCCTATTACGCGCTGAAGGATGCGGGGGCGACGGTCGTGCTGGCCTCGCCCAAGGGTGGACAGCCGCCGCTGGATCCCAAGAGCGACGACGCCGACGCCCAGACCGACGACACGCGCCGCTTCAAGGCAGACGCCGAGGCGCAGGCCGCCCTGGCCGCGACCGTCGTGCTGTCGTCGGTGAAGGCCGATGATTTCGACGCCGTCTTCTATCCCGGCGGTCACGGGCCGCTGTGGGACCTGGCCAATGACGCGGATTCCATCGCCCTGATCGAGGCCTTCGCCAAGGCGGACAAGCCGACGGGCTTCGTCTGCCATGCGCCCGGCGTGCTGAAGTCCGTGACCGGCCCGGACGGAAAGCCGCTGGTCGAGGGACGCAAGGTGACGGGGTTCACGAACTCCGAGGAGGATGCGGTGGGCCTAACGGACGTGGTGCCGTTCCTGGTCGAGAACGTGCTGATCGCTGATGGCGGCGACTATTCCAAGGGGCCGGACTGGGGGTCGTATGTGCTGACCGACGGCAAGCTTGTGACCGGTCAGAACCCCGGATCGTCGCGCGCGGCGGCCGAGGCGCTGCTCAACCTGCTCAGGCCCTGATTCGACGTCCCTCCCTGCCGTGCGGGAAGGGGACTTTGCGTCGGCTCAACGTCTACGCGGCGCCAGAATGTCAGATAAACGATCCGGCGTGCCTTCGATCCGTTCCAGACGGGGGTAACGCAGACCCTCGCGATAGTCGAAGGCGACGGTGCGGAAACGATCGCCGGATTTCAGCAGCAGTTCCAGCGGGGCGTCCGTTCCTTTCCCAGCAGTGACGGCGGTCCGCAGCACTTCGGCCGAGCCCGCCTTGCCGTTGACGGCCACCAGCGACCAGCCGGCGCCGATCCCCTGTTCGAAGGCCGGCCCGTCCCAGCGGATGTTGGTCAGCTTGTCGCCCGACAGGGTGAAGCCCAGCGAATACTGGAAGTCGTTGGCCCAGCCGGTCTGCACCGATTTTTCGTCGGCGTTCGGCGCGTCGGTATAGGTCAGTCGCCATCCCCCGCGCTCGATCCCGGCCAGCGGAGCTTGTGCGTCGGGGCCGACGGCGTCCAGTCGGGTGCGAAGGAAGGTCGCCCAGTCGTGCGGATAGACGGCGTTCAGGGCCGCGACCACATCTTCGAACCGATATCCCTGAGGCGCCCATTCGCCGTCGTCGTGGCCGAAGAAGCCTTTGGCGAAGTCGTCCAGCGACTTGCGGCCATTGGTGCCTTCGCGGATCAGGGTGTCGGCGTCCAGCCAGACCAGCAGGCTTTCGCGGTAATAGTCGCCTGTGCCGCGCATCCACGACGGATACTGGCCGGGCACGCGATAGCCCAGAAGGTTGTGGTTGTTGGTATCCTGAAGCGCGCGCCATTGGCGGCCTGGTTGCTGATCGTAGAATGCCGCGACATTGGCCAGGGTGGCGAGTGCGACCGCCTTGGAATGCAGGCCTGAACGGGCGGCCAGCACGTCGCCCCAGTATTCGGTTTGGCCCTCATAGACCCACAGCAGGGTGTTCTGGGTTGGGACGTTGTGGTTGGCGGTCAGTTCGTCCGCCGGGCGCATGAACTTGCCGTTCCAGGAGTGGGTGTATTCGTGAGGCAGCAGGCCCCGGTCGCCGGCGCTCTTGGCCCAGTCGGTGAAGAAGGCGGGAGCCCCCGTGTTCTCGGAGCTGCGATGATGCTCCAGCCCGATGCCGCCCATCTGATCGGTCAGGGCGAACAGGAACTCGTAGTGGTCGAAATGGCGGGCGCCGAACAGGCGGTCGGCCTGCTGGACCATGGTCTCGAACAGCTTCAACTGGTCATCGGTCGCCGCCAGCCCCTTGGCCTCGTCGGCCAGGATATTCAGGTGAACGCGGTCGCCGCTGGGGTCGATGTCTACGCGACGATAGTGGGCGCCGGCGAAGATCGGGCTGTCGATCAAGGTATAGAGGTCGGTCGGCGCGAATGTCGCCACGTCGCCGTCCTGCGACGCGGTCGTTAGGGCCGTGCCGTATTTCCACCCGGCGGGCAGGATCACGGACGGGGCGACCTGAATCTGGCGGCTGAAGAAGCCGGCGGGATAGAGGATGGCCTTCTCCCACTGAAGATTGACCATGGCCGGGGTCATCAGCACGCGCCAGTTGGAGCTGTCGGGCTGGGTCAGTTGCTGGAACTGAACGTCGATGGCGGTCACGCCTGCGGGAATGTCCAGGTGGAAGGCGTAGGGGTCCAGCGTATCGCGCAGCCATTCGATCCGCTGGCCGTTCGCAGTCACGGTCAGGCCAGAGAGCAACTGGATCGGGCCGGTGGCGGCGTGGTTGCCCGGAAGATATTTTGGATAGAGCAAGGTCAGCGGACCGGGACCGGCGACGGGAATGGTCTGGCTGACGCGAATTATGCGGCGGTCCAGGTCGGTGATGTCGGCGCGGTACTGGATGACGCCCGGATAAGGCTTGTTCTGGGGGGCGGGGATGGCCGGCTGGGCGCGGGGCAGGGCCAGCGGCGCCTGGGTCGCATCGGTGATGACCGGGGTGGACTGAAAGCTCTGCGCCAGGGCGGGGGCGGCGACGCCAGTCATCAATACGACAAAACAGGCGGCGGTCAGGCGTTTACGCGGCATCAGGTCATCCAGGCATGAAGGCAAGGACGCACCGTCGAGGGCGCCGGACCCTGCGTCAAGCGCGGCTTTGTGTCTCCGCACCCCTGCAACGCGACGATCTGCAGGCAGGGTCTTTATTTCGTCGCGAATGCGCGTATATGTGCGCGTTCCCGCAATACTCCATTTGAGTCTGCGCGCAAGCGCCGAGGCCCGGTCCGTCGCCCTCCGACCGAGCGAAGGCGCGGCTCCTTACCCAGGGAGCCGGTACATTTCAGGCGTCCTGGCCCGGCAGCGGGCCGAGGGTGGACGCCGAAACCCTGGCTGCGGACGTGGAGACACGCGCCGTGGCTGCTGCATTTCGCGCGCGGTTTCTCCCGGATCGTGCGCCATGGGAAACACTGAATGACTGACGTCGCCCACGATCTCGCCATCAACGGTCAGATCGCTTCCGCCACCTCGTTCACCGGCAAGAAGCGCATCCGCAAATCCTTCGGGCGTATCCCCGAAGCGGTTCAGATGCCGAACCTTATCGAGGTGCAGCGCGCCTCCTACGAGCAGTTCCTGCAGCGCGAGGTCCGTCCGGGCCAGCGCAAGGAGCAGGGCATCGAGGCGGTCTTCAAGTCGGTGTTCCCGATCAAGGACTTCAACGAACGCGCCATCCTCGAATACGTCTCGTACGAGTTCGAAGAGCCGAAGTACGATGTCGAGGAATGCATTCAGCGCGACATGACCTATGCCGCGCCGCTGAAGGTCAAGCTGCGCCTGATCGTGTTCGAGACCGACGAGGAAACGGGAGCCCGTTCGGTCAAGGACATCAAGGAGCAGGACGTTTACATGGGCGACATCCCGCTCATGACCGACAAGGGCACCTTCATCGTCAACGGCACCGAGCGCGTGATCGTGTCGCAGATGCACCGTTCGCCGGGCGTCTTCTTCGACCACGACAAGGGCAAGACGCACTCCTCGGGCAAGCTGCTGTTCGCTGCTCGCGTGATCCCGTACCGCGGTTCGTGGCTGGACTTCGAGTTCGACGCCAAGGACGTGGTCTATGTCCGCATCGACCGCCGCCGCAAGCTGCCGGCCACGACCTTCCTGATGGGTCTGGGCATGGACGGCGAAGAAATCCTGAAGACCTTCTATGAAACCGTGCCTTACGAGAAACGCGGCGAGGGCTGGGTCACGCCGTACAAGCCGGAACGCTGGCGCGGGGTGAAGCCGGAGTTCGATCTGGTCGACGCCGACACCGGCGAAGTGGTCGCTCAAGCCGGCCAGAAGATCAGCGCGCGCGCCGCCAAGAAGCTGGGCGACACCACGACCTCGCTGTCGCTGGCCGCCGACGCCCTGCTGACGAAGTATCTGGCCAATGACGCCGTCAACTTCGAGACCGGCGAGATTTTCGCCGAGGCCGGTGACGAACTGGACGCCCCGACCATCGAAGTGCTGGAGCAAAACGGCTTCACCACCATCGAGGTGCTGGACATCGACCACGTCACGGTCGGCGCCTATATGCGCAACACCCTGCGCGTCGATAAGAATGACAACCGCGAGGACGCCCTGTTCGACGTCTATCGCGTGATGCGTCCGGGCGAGCCGCCCACCCCGGAAGCCGCCGAAGCCATGTTCAACTCGCTGTTCTTCGACAGCGAACGCTACGACCTGTCGGCCGTGGGCCGGGTCAAGATGAATATGCGTCTGGAAAGCCCCGAGGTCTCCGACGAGATCCGTGTGCTGCGCAAGGACGACGTGCTGAAGGTTCTGCAGATCCTTGTCGGCCTGAAGGACGGCCGGGGCGAGATCGACGACATCGACAACCTGGGCAACCGCCGGGTCCGTTCGGTCGGCGAGTTGCTGGAAAACCAGTACCGCGTCGGCCTGCTGCGGATGGAGCGCGCCATCAAGGAGCGTATGTCCTCGGTCGATATCGACACGGTCATGCCGCACGACCTGATCAACGCCAAGCCGGCCGCCGCCGCGGTCCGCGAGTTCTTCGGTTCGTCACAACTGTCGCAGTTCATGGACCAGACGAACCCGCTGTCGGAAATCACCCACAAGCGTCGTCTGTCGGCGCTTGGCCCGGGCGGTCTGACGCGTGAGCGCGCGGGCTTTGAAGTCCGCGACGTGCACCCGACCCATTATGGCCGCATCTGCCCGATCGAAACGCCGGAAGGCCCGAACATCGGCCTGATCAACTCGCTGGCCACCCACGCGCGCGTCAACAAATACGGCTTCATCGAGAGTCCGTATCGTCGCGTGAAGGACGGTCAGGCCCAGGGCGAGGTGGTCTACATCTCGGCCATGGAAGAGTCGAAATACACGATCGCCCAGGCCAACATCGAACTGAAGAACGGCCAGATCGTCGAAGACCTGGTCCCCGGGCGGATCAACGGTGAATCCCAGCTCCTGAACAAGGACGCCGTGGACATGATGGACGTGTCGCCGAAACAGGTCGTTTCGGTCGCTGCGGCCCTGATCCCCTTCCTGGAAAACGACGACGCCAACCGCGCACTGATGGGCGCGAACATGCAACGTCAGGCCGTGCCTCTGGTGCAGTCGGACGCGCCGCTGGTCGGCACCGGCATGGAAGCGGTCGTGGCCGTGGATTCCGGCGCCGTCGTGGTCGCCCGTCGTGACGGCGTCGTCGAACAGATCGATGGCACGCGGATCGTCGTGCGCGCCACCGGCGACGTGGACGCCGCCCGTTCGGGCGTCGACATCTACCGCCTGTCGAAGTTCCAGCGCTCCAACCAGTCGACCTGCATCAACCAGCGCCCGATCGTACGCGTGGGCGATGAAGTGAAGGGCGGCGACGTGATCGCCGACGGTCCGTCGACGGACCTGGGCGAACTGGCCCTGGGCCGCAACGCGCTGGTCGCCTTCATGCCGTGGAACGGCTACAACTTCGAGGACTCCATCCTGATCTCGGAGCGCATCGTGCGCGACGACGTCTTCACCTCCATCCACCTCGAAGAGTTCGAAGTGATGGCGCGTGACACGAAGCTTGGGCCGGAGGAAATCACTCGCGACATCCCCAACGTCGGTGAAGAAGCCCTGCGTAACCTCGACGAGGCGGGCATCGTGGCCATCGGCGCCGAAGTTCAGCCGGGCGACATTCTTGTCGGCAAGGTGACGCCGAAGGGCGAAAGCCCGATGACCCCGGAAGAGAAGCTGCTGCGCGCCATCTTCGGTGAGAAGGCTTCTGACGTGCGCGACACCAGCCTGCGCCTGCCGCCCGGCGTCGCCGGCACGATCGTCGACGTTCGCGTCTTCAACCGTCACGGCGTCGACAAGGACGAGCGCGCCATGGCCATCGAACGCGCCGAGATCGAACGCCTGGGCAAGGACCGGGACGACGAGCTCAAGATTCTTGAGCGCAACGTCTACGGCCGCCTGAAGCCGCTGATCGTCGGCAAGACCGCCGTTTCGGGTCCAAAGGGCATCGGCCGCGGTGAACTGACCGACGAGAAACTGGCCGAGGTCAGCCGGGGTCTGTGGTGGCAGATCGCCCTGGACGACGAAAAGACCATGGGCGAATTGGAAGCCATGAAGCGCCAGTTCGAGGACGCGCGTAAGCAACTGGACCGTCGTTTCGAAGACAAGGTCGAGAAGCTGCAACGCGGCGACGAACTGCCCCCCGGCGTGATGAAGATGGTCAAGGTCTTCGTGGCCGTGAAGCGCAAGCTGCAGCCCGGCGACAAGATGGCCGGCCGTCACGGCAACAAGGGCGTCATCTCCAAGATCCTGCCGATCGAGGATATGCCGCACCTGGAAGACGGCACGCACGTCGACGTCGTTCTGAACCCGCTGGGCGTGCCGTCGCGCATGAACATCGGCCAGATCTTCGAAACCCACCTGGGTTGGGCCGCCGCTGGTCTTGGCAAGCAAATCTCCGGTCTGCTGGAAGCCTGGCAGCAGGGCGGACAGAAGCAAGCCCTGGTCGAGCGGCTGACCGAAATCTACGGCGAGGAAACCCCTCTGCCGCAGGATGAGGAAGAGCTGGTCGAACTGGCCCGCAACCTGTCCAAGGGCGTGCCCTTCGCGACCCCGGTCTTCGACGGTGCGCACATCGGCGACATCGAGCGTCTGCTGGAAGAAGCTGGTCTGAACAAGTCGGCCCAGTCGATCCTGTACGACGGCCAGACGGGCGAGCAGTTCAAGCGCCCGGTCACGGTGGGCTACATCTACATGCTGAAGCTGCACCACCTGGTCGACGACAAGATCCACGCCCGCTCGATCGGCCCGTACTCGCTGGTCACCCAGCAGCCGCTGGGCGGCAAGGCGCAGTTCGGCGGTCAGCGTTTCGGGGAAATGGAGGTCTGGGCTCTGGAAGCCTACGGCGCCGCATACACCCTGCAGGAAATGCTGACAGTGAAGTCCGACGACGTGGCCGGCCGGACCAAGGTTTACGAGGCCATCGTCCGTGGCGACGACAGCTTCGAGGCCGGCATTCCCGAGAGCTTCAACGTGCTCATTAAGGAAATGCGTTCGCTGGGTCTGAACGTGGAGCTGGAGAACAGCTGAGTTCGAGTGAGCGAGTGGTGACAAGTGAGCGAAGAGGTGAGCGCGGGCTTACCGATCATCGCTCACTTTTTGCTCACTCCTCACTTTTCACAGCCGCCGCTCCGCTGTCATAGATTTATCGCGGGACTATCCCGCAGAAGGAACAAAGATGAACCAGGAAGTCCTGAACATCTTCAACCCGGTCCCGGTCACCCCGACCTTCGACCAGATCAAGATCGCCCTAGCCTCGCCGGAGAAGATCCGGTCGTGGTCGTTCGGCGAGATCAAGAAACCGGAAACCATCAACTACCGTACGTTTAAGCCCGAGCGTGACGGCCTGTTCTGCGCCCGTATCTTTGGCCCGACCAAGGACTACGAATGCCTGTGCGGCAAGTACAAGCGCATGAAGTACAAGGGCATCATCTGCGAGAAGTGTGGTGTCGAAGTCACCCTGGCCCGCGTCCGTCGCGAGCGCATGGGTCACATCGACCTGGCCGCCCCGGTCGCCCACATCTGGTTCCTGAAGTCGCTGCCGTCGCGCATCTCGCTGATGCTGGACATGGCGCTGAAGGACGTCGAGCGCGTCCTCTACTTCGAGAACTACATCGTCACCGAGCCGGGCCTGACCCCGCTGAAGCAGAACCAGCTTCTGACGGAAGACGAATTCTATCACTACCAGGAAGAGTTCGGCGATGACGGCTTCACCGCCGAGATCGGCGCCGAGGCCGTCCGCAACCTGCTGATGGGCATCGACCTGCACGCCGAGGCTGAGAAGCACCGCGGCGAGCTGGCCGACAATCCGTCGGAAATGAAGGCCAAGAAGGCGTCCAAGCGCCTGAAGCTGATCGAGGCCTTCCTGGAATCGGGCAACAAGCCCGAGTGGATGATCCTGACCATCGTGCCGGTCATCCCGCCGGAACTGCGTCCGCTGGTGCCGCTGGACGGCGGTCGTTTTGCGACCTCCGACCTGAACGACCTTTATCGCCGCGTGATCAACCGGAACAACCGCCTGAAGCGCCTGATGGAGCTGCGGGCGCCGGACATCATCATCCGTAACGAAAAGCGGATGCTGCAGGAATCCGTCGACGCCCTGTTCGACAACGGCCGTCGCGGTCGCGTCATCACGGGCGCCAACAAGCGTCCGCTGAAGTCGCTGGCCGATATGCTGAAGGGCAAGCAGGGTCGCTTCCGTCAGAACCTGTTGGGCAAGCGCGTCGACTATTCGGGACGTTCGGTCATCACCGTGGGACCGGAACTGAAGCTGCACGAGTGCGGCCTGCCCAAGAAGATGGCGCTGGAGCTGTTCAAGCCGTTCATCTATGCGCGCCTTGACGCCAAGGGTCTGTCGGGCACCGTCAAACAGTCCAAGCGCATGGTCGAGCGCGAGCAGCCCGCCGTCTGGGACATCCTGGACGAGGTCATTCGCGAGCACCCGGTCCTGCTGAACCGCGCGCCGACGCTTCACCGTCTGGGTATCCAGGCGTTCGAACCCAAGCTGATCGAGGGCAAGGCTATCCGCCTGCACCCGCTGGTCTGCACCGCCTTCAACGCCGACTTCGACGGCGACCAGATGGCCGTGCACGTCCCGCTGAGCCTTGAGGCCCAGCTGGAAGCGCGCGTCCTGATGATGTCGACCAACAACATCCTGTCGCCTGCCAACGGCAAGCCGATCATCGTGCCGTCGCAGGACATCGTCCTGGGTCTGTACTATCTGTCGCTGGTCAAGGACGGCGAGCCGGGTGAGGGCAAGCTGTTCGCCAACATCGGCGAAATCGACGCCGCCCTGGACGCCAAGGTCGTCACCCTGCACACGCGCATCAAGGCGCGCTGGACGGAACAGGACGCCGAAGGCAAGGAGGTGACCAAGGTCATCGACACCACGCCGGGCCGGATGAAGCTGGCGGCCCTGCTGCCGCGCAACCCAAACGTCGGCTACCGCCTGCTCGAAAAGAACCTGACCAAGAAGGAAATCGGCAATCTGATCGACGTGGTCTATCGCCACTGCGGTCAGAAGGCGACGGTCATCTTCGCCGACCAGATGATGGGCCTGGGCTTCCGCGAAGCCGCCAAGGCCGGCATCTCCTTCGGCAAGGACGACATCGTCATTCCGGCCAAGAAGGTCGAGCTGGTCGCCGAGACCCGCACCCAGGTCGAGGAGTACGAACAACAGTACGCCGACGGCCTGATCACGCGCGGCGAGAAGTACAACAAGGTCGTCGACGCCTGGGCCAAGGCCACGGACCGTATCGCCGACGCGATGATGGGCGAGATCGCGCAACCGCGCGTGCTGATCGAGGGTGAAAACCCCGACATCAACTCGGTCTTCATGATGGCCAACTCGGGCGCCCGTGGTTCGCAGGCCCAGATGAAGCAACTGGGTGGTATGCGCGGCCTGATGGCCAAGCCGTCCGGCGAGATCATCGAAACGCCGATCACCTCGAACTTCAAGGAAGGCCTGACCGTCCTTGAATACTTCAACTCCACCCACGGCGCCCGCAAGGGTCTGGCCGATACCGCGCTGAAGACCGCCAACTCGGGCTATCTGACCCGCCGTCTGGTGGACGTGGCGCAAGACTCGATCGTCACCGAGATCGACTGCGGCTCGACGCGCGGCATCACCCTGCGTGCGGTGATGGAAGGCGGCGACGTGCTGGTCTCGCTGGGTCAGCGCATCCTGGGTCGCTATGCGGCCGAGGACATCAAGGAGCCAGGCACGGATACCGTCCTGTTCCCCGCCGACACCTATCTGGTGGAAGAAGTGGTTGAGGCCGTGGACGCCGCGGGCGTCCAGTCGGTCAAGGTTCGTTCGGCCCTGACCTGCGAGGCGGAAGCCGGCATCTGCGCCCACTGCTACGGGCGTGACCTGGCGCGCGGCACCAACGTCAACATCGGCGAAGCGGTCGGCGTCATCGCCGCCCAGTCGATCGGCGAGCCCGGCACCCAGCTGACGATGCGGACCTTCCACATCGGCGGCACGGCCCAGGTGGCGGAAACCTCCTTCATGGAGGCGACCAACGCCGGTGTGGCCCGCATCGCCGGTCCGACCGTCGTCGCGGCCCACGGCGATCTGGTGGCCATGAGCCGCAACGTCACCGTGACCGTGGTCGTCGATGGCAAGGATCGTGAGACGCACAAGGCGCCTTACGGTGCGCGCATCCGCGTCAAGGACGGCGGCGAGGTCAAGCGCAGCCAGCGTCTGGCCGAGTGGGACCCCTACACCACCCCGATCCTGACCGAAGTGGGCGGCGTCGTTCGCTTCGAGGATCTGGTCGAGGGCCTGTCCGTCAAGGAAGAGACCGACGAAGCGACGGGCATCGCCCAGCGCGTGGTTTCCGACTGGCGCGCCAGCCCGCGCGGCTCGGACCTGCGTCCGGCCATGGGCGTCACCCTGGGCGACGCCTACGCCAAGCTGTCGTCGGGTTCCGACGCCCGCTATCTGCTGCCGGTCGGCGCGGTTCTGTCTGTGTCGAACGGCGATGAGGTCAAGCCGGGCGAGATCATCGCCCGCGTTCCGACCGAAGGCGCCAAGACCCGCGACATCACCGGCGGTCTGCCGCGCGTCGCCGAACTGTTCGAAGCCCGTCGTCCGAAGGACTGCGCCGTCATCGCCGAGATGGATGGCCGCGTCGAATTCGGTCGCGACTACAAGAACAAGCGTCGCATCAAGATCACGCCGGAAGTCAACGCCGACGGCGTGCAGGGCGAACCGGTCGAGTTCCTGATCCCCAAGGGCAAGCACATCTCCGTCCACGACGGCGATCTGATCCAGAAGGGCGACTACATCATCGACGGCAACCCCGATCCGCACGATCTGCTGCGTATTCAGGGCGTCGAGGCGCTGGCCGAGTATCTGGTGAACGAAGTGCAGGAGGTCTATCGACTGCAGGGCGTGCCGATCAACGACAAGCACATCGAAGTCATCGTGCGTCAGATGCTGCAGAAGGTGGAAGTGCTGGATTCGGGTGAGACCACCCTGATCCGCGGCGACACCGTTGAAGTGGCCGAAGCCGTTCTGGAAAACGCCAAGGTCGAGAAGCGCGGCGGCCGTCTGGCCACCACCCAGCCCGTCCTGCTGGGCATCACCAAGGCGTCACTGCAGACCCGCAGCTTCATCTCGGCGGCGTCCTTCCAGGAGACCACGCGCGTCCTCACCGACGCCTCGGTCCACGGCAAGAAGGATATGCTGGAAGGCCTGAAGGAAAACGTCATCGTCGGTCGTCTGATCCCGGCCGGTACGGGCGCTTATCTGCGCAGCCTGCAGAAGATCGCCAACGATCGCGATGCAGAACTGACGCAAGCCCGCGAGGACGCGATCGAGCCGCTGCCGGCCGATCTGCAACTGGAGCTGGAGAGCAGCGAAGGCTGATCTCCGGTCACGGAAGCGAAGACTTGAAGAGGGCGGCGCTGGCGACGGCGCCGCCCTTTTTCTTCATCAGTCCTTCCACCGTTCCATAGGCGCAGCGGCGCCGGGCGTGATCGGGGCGCCGCCTGCACGGTGGCCGTCGCGGCGGGTCTGGACGTTTCGGCTGGAGTCCGGCGCCAAGGAAGGGTTCAACTGCGCTCCTGCGCAACCCGTGCCGAAGTTGGAGCCGACGCAATCGGCGGGGCCGACCACGCCGACGCCGCCGGATAGGGGGCGACGCTGCGCCTCCCATTCCGCCAGACGCCGTGCGCCCTCACGCGCGAAGCGGGCGTCGCGTTCGGGATTGCCGGTGCCGGTGATGGGGGCGGCGTTCAGGCCGCGTCGCATGGCGTCCTCGCGACAGTGGGCGCGCTCGGCGGCGGTCAGCTGATCCGGCGTGGTGCAGCCGATCAAGCCCTGACGCAGGGTGCGCGCCATGGCGTTGGTTCTGTCGTTCGGATCGACCCGCCAGGGGTCGGCCGGGGTCGGCGCGCCCTGTGGCGTCGGTGCGGCGATACGTGGGCGCAAGGGGGCAGGGCGCGCATCCGGCTGGGTAGGCGTCGGTCTGGGCGTGGACGACACGGTGCGCGGCGCATGGGCCTGGGTGGTCGTCGCCGCCGTCTCGGCCAAGGGTTGAACCACGATGCGCGGCCGCTCGTCCGGCAACAGGGGCCGAGGCGTGATGTCGACATACAGGATGGGTTGCTGCGGCGTGACGGCAGGGTCGTCGATCCCCAGGGCGGAGAATGACAGCGCCGCGATCAGGGCGACGTTGATGGCGGCCGAGACCGAAGCCAGACCGATCTTGCGCCAATCCGGCCGTCGCGAGCGGTGCGGGGCACGCAGGCCGGGCGCGGAAACGGCGGTCATTCGCGACGCTTTCTGAGATTGGGCAGGAAGCCGTCTCGCGAGGAAAAGAGATCGACCTGAATGTTCACGCCCTCGCATCCTGCCATGGGATGTGGGGTTTCGCATGGCGGATCTCCGCGGGGCGGCTCCGCCCGCTGGGCCTCCCAGGTCGCCAACCGTCGCGCGCCCTGCCGGGCGAGGGCGGCGTCGCGCTCTGGGCTTCCCGTGCCTGAGATGGGCGACGCGTTGCGCGCCCAGCGGGTCCTGCGATCCAGACAGGCTTGGCGCTCGTCGGCGATCAGGGCGGTGCAATCGGACAAGCCCTGGCGCATCGTGCGCGCGATGGCGTCGCGCTGCGTCAGTGAGGGCGGCTGGACAACGGGCGTGGGTGGCGCCGCTTGCGGCTGGACGATAGTCAAAACGGCGGGCGTAACCGGTGCCGGCTCTTCATCCATGTCCAGTCTGGGCGCGTGAACAGGCGCCTTGATGCGCGGCGCAGCGGGTGAGATCGCATCGCGTGTCGGCACGGCCGCCACGCGCGGTTGCGGCTCGATGTCGAGATAGAGCGGCGTTGCCGCGAACGGCTGGTCAGCACGCTGGACGGGCTTTGTGAACGACAGAAACGCGATCAGCGCCATGTTTATTGCGGCGGAGACGACGACAAGACCGATCTTGCGCCAGTCGACAGCCGGGCGACCGGGCTGCCGGCCGACGGGCGCAAGCGCGTCGCACGTTATGGCGGCCCGGCTCATGGCTGAGGCTCGCGAAGGCTTCGTAAGCCCGGGTAGGCGCCGTCGCCTTCGTAGTAGTCGCGCCACATCTTCTTCCAGGCGGCCTGCGTCGCGAACCGGGCCTCCAGCGCCGCCCCGAGAGGCTGCGGGAGGTGAGGATTGGCTATAGGGGAGGGATCGCAACGGCGGCGTTGCGCTGTCGTCAGCCGCTCGGTCGCATCGCAATCCAAGACTGCTTGTCGCAAGGCCGCTGGCATTCGCCCGTCGCCGCCATTGGCCGTGACGCGCCAGGCGGGGTTGATCGCAGGTATGTCCGACGGGGCGTCACCCTTCGCCGGCGAGGCAGCCGAGGGTGGCGAAACGCCTTCATGGCCGTTCCGCGCGGCATCGGGCGCCCTGTTCGCAGGCGCGACCGGCGTCGATCTATGCGCGGCGGAAACTGACGACCGATTTGTCGTGAAGACGGACTGTGGTTCGATGTCGAGATACAGAAGGGGGACGGAGCCGGGTCGAGCGCGCGTCGGCCTTTGATCCGGCAGCGACAGCAACAGAATCACGCCGCCGTTCAGCGCAACGGCCAGGCCGAACAGGGCGCCCGTCCGCCAATCGACCCTGCGCCCCACGCTCGCCAAATCCCCGCCCTCCGGTTCATGCACGAAGCTGAACGGCAAGCATGGCGGCTTTCAGGCGAGCTACGGCCGCAATCTAGCCCGGGTTGTGTTGATGCGCGGGGAGTGGACACGCCCGGCGGCGCCCTTGACCTGTTCGCCCTTCGCGCGTAGAAGCCGCGCACTTTCGAGGCGTGGCCGGTTCGCCGGTTGCTGAGATCGTGACAATCGAACGGACGGCCTGTGCGCCGCCGGAACGCCCGAAGCGCGCGTTCCGGTTTTTCTGTTTGTCGGCACGTGATCGGTCTCGATGACACCCGGGCGGGGGAATGGTCCCTCGTTCACAAAAGAAGGCGCGGGGCGCCTCGGTCGAAAGACACACGCCCCCCATAGAAGTCGAGACCTGTCTCAATGCCTACGATCAACCAGCTGATCCGCAAGCCGCGCAAGCCCAAGCCCACCCGCAACAAGGTGCCGGCTCTGGAGGGTTCGCCCCAGCGTCGCGGCGTCTGCACCCGCGTTTACACCACGACCCCGAAGAAGCCGAACTCGGCTCTGCGTAAGGTCGCCAAGGTCCGTCTGGCCAAGAACGGCTATGAAGCCGTTTGCTACATCCCCGGTGAAGGCCACAACCTGCAGGAACACTCGGTCGTTCTGATCCGTGGCGGCCGCGTCAAGGACTTGCCCGGCGTTCGCTACCACATCCTGCGCGGCGTGCTGGACACGCAAGGCGTCAAGGACCGCAAGCAGCGCCGTTCGCACTACGGCGCCAAGCGTCCGAAGTAAGCCGTTCTCGGCGTCCATTCGTCTCCGGGCCGTGCGCCCGGAGGCCTTTTCGAGATTTTCCCGGCGACCGCCGGGCCCTGCAAGGAATAACCCATGTCGCGTCGTCACCGCGCCCAGAAACGTGAAGTTCTGCCGGATCCCAAGTTCGGAGACCTGATCGTCACCAAGTTCATGAACTACGTCATGTACGAAGGTAAGAAGGCCGTCGCCGAAAACATCGTGTACGGCGCCTTCGACATCCTGGCCGACAAGAAGAAAGACCAAGAGCCGGTCGCTACCTTCCACGCCGCCCTGGACAACGTCGCCCCGTCGGTCGAAGTGCGTTCGCGTCGCGTCGGCGGCGCCACCTACCAAGTGCCCGTCGAAGTCCGCCCGGACCGGCGTCGCGCCCTGGCCATCCGCTGGCTGGTGAACGCGGCGCGCAAGCGCGGCGAGAACACCATGACGGAAAAGCTGGCCGCCGAACTGCTGGACGCGTCCAACAACCGCGGCACCGCCGTCAAGAAGCGCGAAGACACCCACAAGATGGCCGAAGCGAACCGCGCCTTCAGCCACTATCGCTGGTAAGCGTCTTAAAACCGCCAACTGCGGTGACTATCTGAGACTATCCGGCGCGGGCGGTTTGAGCTAAATCGCCCGCGCTCGCTTATCCGCACAGATCGATTTCCTGAGGGCGCCGTCCGCGTCCTGAAAACATTCCCAAGGGCGCCGGCGGCGTCCGCACTTCTGGCAAGGCACGCTTTCATGGCCCGCACGCACAAACTCGAGGACTACCGCAACTTCGGCATCATGGCCCACATCGACGCGGGCAAGACGACGACGACCGAGCGAATCCTGTATTACACCGGCAAGTCCCACAAGATCGGCGAAGTCCACGACGGCGCCGCCACCATGGACTGGATGGACCAGGAGCAGGAACGCGGCATCACCATCACGTCGGCCGCGACGACCGCCTTCTGGCAGAACAAGCGCCTGAACATCATCGACACCCCCGGACACGTTGACTTCACCATCGAGGTCGAACGTTCGCTGCGCGTCCTGGACGGCGCCGTGACGGTGCTGGACGGCAACGCCGGCGTCGAGCCGCAGACCGAGACTGTCTGGCGCCAAGCCGACAAATATTCGGTGCCGCGTATCGTGTTCGTCAACAAGATGGACAAGATCGGCGCCGACTTCGACAAGTCGGTGGAGTCGATCCGCGACCGTCTGGGCGCCAAGGCCGTGCCGATCCAATTCCCCATCGGCGCCGAGTCGTCGCTGTCGGGCTTGGTCGACCTGGTCCGCATGACCGGCGTGGTCTGGGACAACGACGGCCTGGGCGCTTCCTACAAGGACGTGCCGATCCCCGCCGACTTGGTCGACAAGGCCAACGAAGCGCGTCAGTACCTGATCGACAACGCCGTCGAGCTGGATGACGAGGCGATGGAGGCCTATCTGGAAGGCAACGAGCCCGACGAAGCCACCATCAAGAAGTGCATCCGCAAGGCCGTTCTGACCGGCGCCTTCTATCCGATCCTGTGTGGCTCGGCCTTCAAGAACAAGGGCGTGCAGACGCTGCTGGACGCCGTGGTCGATTATCTGCCGTCGCCACTGGACATCCCCGCGACGCCGGGCATCGATTTCAAGACCGAAGAGCCCGTCGTTCGCAAGGCGTCGGACGACGAGCCCCTGTCGGTCCTGGCCTTCAAGATCATGGACGACCCTTTCGTCGGTTCGCTGACTTTCTGCCGCCTGTATTCGGGCAAGATGGAAACGGGCATGAGCCTGCTGAACTCCAGCCGTGACAAGCGCGAGCGCGTCGGTCGGATGCTGCAGATGCACTCCAACAACCGTGAAGACGTCAAGGAAGCCTATGCCGGCGACATCGTCGCTCTGGCCGGCTTGAAGGAAACCCGCACCGGGGACACCCTGTGCGACCCGATCAAGTCGCCGGTCATCCTAGAGAAGATGGAGTTCCCGGCTCCGGTCATCGAGATCTCGGTCGAGCCCAAGACCAAGGCCGACCAGGAGAAGCTGGGCGTCGCCCTGGCCAAGCTGGCTTCGGAAGATCCCTCGTTCACCGTCTCCACCGACCACGAGTCGGGCCAGACGATCCTGAAGGGCATGGGCGAGCTTCACCTGGACATCAAGATCGACATCCTGAAGCGCACCTACAAGGTCGAGGCCACCATCGGCGCGCCGCAGGTCGCCTATCGTGAATCGCTGGGCCGCAAGGTCGACATCGACTACACCCACAAGAAGCAGACCGGCGGTACGGGCCAGTTCGCCCGCGTCATGCTGACCTTCGAACCCGGCGAGCCGGGCTCGGGCTTCGTGTTCGAGAACTCGATCGTCGGCGGCGCAGTGCCCAAGGAATACATCCCCGGCGTCGAAAAGGGCCTGAACTCCATCAAGGATTCGGGTCTGCTGGCGGGCTTCCCGCTGATCGACTTCAAGGCGACCCTGACGGACGGCAAGTACCACGATGTCGACTCCAGCGTGCTGGCGTTCGAAATCGCGGCCCGCGCCGCCTTCCGCGAACTGAAGGAAAAGGGCGCGCCGAAGCTGCTCGAGCCGATCATGGCGGTCGAGGTCGTGACCCCGGAGGAATATCTGGGTTCGGTCATCGGCGACCTGAACGGCCGTCGCGGCATGATCCAGGGTCAGGACATGCGCGGCAACGCCACCGTGGTGAACGCCTTCGTGCCGCTGGCCAATATGTTCGGCTATGTGAATACGCTGCGCGGCATGTCGCAAGGTCGCGCCCAGTTCACGATGCAATACGATCACTACGAGCCGGTGCCGCAACACGTCGCCGACGAAGTGATCAAGAAGTACGCCTAAGCTTTCCCTTTCGGGAAAGCCCACCTAAATAACGCCCGGACCGCAAGGACCGGGCGTCCTTAACCCCCAAACTGCAGGAACCCCGGTTCGGGGACCTTAGGAGCTAGAGAATGGCCAAGGAAAAGTTCGAACGCACGAAGCCGCACTGCAACATCGGCACGATTGGTCACGTTGACCACGGCAAGACGACGCTGACGGCGGCGATCACGATGACGCTGGCGAAGGCCGGCGGCGCGAAGGCGATGAACTACGCCGACATCGACGCTGCGCCGGAAGAAAAGGCCCGCGGCATCACGATCAACACGGCGCACGTGGAATATGAGACGGCCAACCGTCACTATGCGCACGTCGACTGCCCCGGCCACGCCGACTATGTGAAGAACATGATCACCGGCGCGGCGCAGATGGACGGCGCGATCCTGGTGGTTTCGGCCGCGGACGGCCCGATGCCGCAGACCCGCGAGCACATCCTGCTGGCCCGTCAGGTCGGCGTGCCGGCCCTGGTGGTCTTCATGAACAAGGTCGACCTGGTCGACGATGAAGAACTGCTGGAACTGGTCGA
Organism: uncultured Brevundimonas sp.; assembly: GCA_963515305.1. Lineage (GTDB taxonomy): Bacteria > Pseudomonadota > Alphaproteobacteria > Caulobacterales > Caulobacteraceae > Brevundimonas. The sequence goes on along the minus strand of CAUPWX010000001.1, from coordinate 172,839 downwards.
GATGGAAGTGCGCGAGCTGCTGTCGTCGTACCAGTTCCCGGGCGACGACATTCCGATCACCAAGGGTTCGGCCAAGGCCGCGACCGACGGCGTGAACCCGGAAATCGGCGAACAGCGCGTTCTGGCCCTGATGGAAACCGTCGACGCCTACATCCCGCAGCCGGAACGTCCGGTCGACCTGCCCTTCCTGATGCCGGTCGAAGACGTCTTCTCGATCTCGGGCCGCGGCACCGTGGTCACGGGCCGCGTCGAAAAGGGCATCGTCAAGGTCGGTGAGGAAGTCGAGATCGTCGGCATCCGTCCGGTCCAGAAGACGACCTGCACGGGCGTGGAAATGTTCCGCAAGCTGCTGGATCAAGGTCAAGCGGGCGACAACGTCGGCGTGCTGCTGCGCGGCACCAAGCGTGAAGACGTCGAGCGCGGTCAGGTTCTGTGCAAGCCGGGTTCGATCACCCCGCACACCAAGTTCCAGGCCGAAGCCTACATCCTGACGAAGGAAGAAGGCGGTCGTCACACGCCGTTCTTCACCAACTATCGCCCGCAGTTCTACTTCCGTACGACCGACGTGACCGGCATCGTGCACCTGAAGGAAGGCGTCGAGATGATCATGCCGGGCGACAACGCCGAGCTGAGCGTCGAACTGATCACGCCGATCGCGATGGACCAGGGCCTGCGCTTCGCCATCCGTGAAGGCGGCCGCACCGTCGGCGCCGGCGTCGTGGCCAAGATCACCGAGTAATCGGGGATCATTCGGCCTCACATCGCGCGCCTCCGCGAGGCGCGCATAGGCCGACCCAAAAGTAGCGTACAGAGCGGCCCCCGGAGCGATCCGGGGGCCGTTTTGCTTTGAGCGGCCGCAACGCGGCGCCTTGTGGGGCGTTAGGATGGCCTGCATAAAAGCCAAGGTTCTAGATGCGTCTGATCACTTTGCTTGTCTGTCTTTTGGCGCTGTCGGCCTGTGCTACCCACCCTGGCAAGGTCGATCACGTCCGTTTCGCCAGCGACGCGACACCGGTTATGGCGTCCTTCGAGGCTGGACGCGTGCGCGGCGTCGAGGGCGATGGGGCGCGCGCCTTCCTGGGTCTGCCTTATGCCGCCTCGCCCGTAGGGGATCGGCGGTGGCGGGCGCCGCAGCCGGTTCAGGCCTGGTCCGGGGTGCGCGATGCGACGCGGATCGGCTCGGACTGCACCCAGGCCATCGGGCCGCGCGCCATTCTGGGCGGCGGTGGGGGCGTCGTCACCGGGTCGGAGGACTGTCTTTATCTGAACGTCTACGCCCCCGCCGGTCAGGGGGAGCAGGCCCGGCCGGTGATGATCTATATCCCCGGCGGCGCCTTTACCGTGGGATCTGGCGCCAACTACGACCCCTCCAAACTGGCCCGAGATCAGGGGCGGGTCGTGGTGACGATGAACTATCGGCTGGGCGCCCTGGGCTGGCTGGCCCATCCGGGGTTTCAGGCAAGCGGTGAAGGGTTCGGCGGCAACTTCGGCCTGATGGATCAGCAGGCGGCGCTGAAATGGGTCCATCGCAACATCGCGGCCTTCGGTGGCGATCCGGGCAATGTGACCCTGTTCGCCGAGAGCGCGGGCGCGTGGACCGCCTGTTACCTTATGGCGTCACCGCAATCGGAGGGGCTTTATCAACGCGTCATCATGCAGAGCGGCGGTTGCCTGGAGCCGTCGTCCCTGGTCAGCGCGCAGGACGCCGCCCAGTCGGGGCCGATGTTCGCCGAGCGGCTGGGCTGCGCCGGAGCGGATCAGATCGCCTGCCTAAAGGCCTTGCCGGCCTGGCGGTTGTCGCGGGCGGCGTCGCTGAGGGCCGGGATCAATGGCCCGGGATCGTGGGGGCCGGTGCATACGGATGCGACCGTGCCGGAAAACCCCGCTGTGGCCTTGAGCGCCGGACGGTTCACTCAGGTTCCGGTCCTGATTGGCACCAATCTGGACGAAGGTCGGCTGTTCGCCAATGAGGTCAAGACGATGGATCGTTATCAAAAGGAGACGATCTGGATGTATGGCGACCAGGGCCAGCGGGTGCTGGAGCGTTATCCGGTCGGAGAGAACGGGCCAGCCTACGCCATCGCGACCAACTTCACCGATCAGAGGTTCGCCTGTCCGTCACAGGCCTTGCGCCGAGTTCTGTCGGCCCATGTGCCGGTTTGGGGTTATGAGTTCGCCGATCGGCAGGCGCCGTTCGTGCTGCCGGATTGGATCGTGGGGCTGGATCTCGGGGCCTATCACGCCAGCGAACTGGCCTATGTGTTCGGAACCAGTTGGGTGTTTGCCGACGTGAAACGGTTCACCCCGGAGCAGAAGGCCCTGTCGGATCGGATGCAGAGTCTATGGGCGGGCTTCGGCACGGCGGCGTTTTCCGCCCAATGGCCCCGCGTCGAGGGTGCGGGGCCGGTCCGGGTGTTCACGCCGCAAGGCGACCGGATGGCCGACGACTTCTTCGATCGCCATCATTGCGCCTTCTGGGACGGCACGCCGTTCGGCGCCGTGCACTGATCAGAGGAAGCGGACCGTCACGCCGGGCTTGACCTTGTCGGCCAGGGTCCAGGCGTCCCAGTTGGTCAGGCGTACGCAGCCGTGGGACGCCGTCTTGCCGACTAGTTCGGGGTCGGGCGTGCCGTGGATGCCATAGCTGGGCTTGTTCAGGTCGATCCAGACCACGCCGACCGGATTGTTGGGACCGGGCTTGACCACCACCTTCGCCTTGCCGTCGCCATAGCTGAGCTTTGACGGGTCGTAGGTGTAGTCGGGATTGCGGGCGACCCCATTGACCTTGACCGTACCCGTCGGTGTCGGATTGTCGCCGCTGCCGATGGTGGCCGGGAAGTAGGCGATCAGTTTGTTGTCGGCGTCATAGGCCTTGACCGAGCCTTCCTTCTTGTCGACGTCGATGTGGTCCACATCGGCGGCCAGGGGCGTGCGGTTGATGGCCGGCACCAGCAGGGCCTGACCGACGCGGTTGAAGTCGGCTCCGGGGTTCATGGCGCGCAAGAGGGCCTCGGTCACATGGAATCGTTCCGCCAGCGCCTCGACCACATTGGCGTAACCCATGTGCGCGGCCTGACCTTGGGCAGCCAGATCGGTCGGGACCGTGCCCAGATAGGGGCCTGCCAGATCCTGTTGCGTGATCTCATAGGTGGAGGTGATGGCGCCGACGCCTGCGGCGCGCAGCCGGCCCATGACCTCGGCGTCCAACTGGCCGCTGACGGTCAGGCCCTGCGCCGCCTGGAAGGCCGAAATGGCCTGGCGCATATTCGAACCGTCCAACCCATCGATGGCGCCCGGCGAAAAGCGCGCCCGTTCAAGCAGAACCTGCGCGCGGATCAGGGTCGGATCGGGCTGTGGTTGAGCCTGCGGCGGCTGTCCGTTGGCCTGAGCCGCTCGGTTCGAAGGCGCCGCCGGGGACGGGGTATAGGCGGCGTTCTCGATGGCGTCGCGCGACAGCGGTCCGGTCTGGCCGACCTGGACGGCAGGGGCCTTGGCGTCGTTCTGAGGCGAGCAGGCGGCCAGGGAGAGGATGGCGAAGGCGGCGAGATAGGCGGGACGGTTCATCAACAGGCTTTCAACAGGCGGGCTTGCAGGCAGGGGGAGGCGATCAGTTCTGTTCGCCGGTCGCGGGATCGGTTTCCGTCTCGCCCGAGTTCGAGGAGCCTTCGGATCCCTTGGGTTCGGTCGCGGGGCGCGGCGGTTCGCCGGGCTTGCCGGGGCGCAGGTTTTCGTTCTCGACCTTGTGGCTGTCGGGGCGGGCGTCGGTCATCGGTGTCTCCGTGTGAGGTCAAGGAACGCGCGGCGCGCGCGACGGCTCCGTCAACGAACGTTCACCATGCCGATCAACCGTGCTGAAACGCGGGAGCGGTAGAGGTATGAGGTGGAACGGCCCCTGCTTCAGGGGTCGACGAGGACGGGCATGAGCGCAAACCTGCAGGTCGAGGTCGTCGAGGCCGGTGCGCTGGATGGCGCGGCCGTCGCCCTGTGGCGGGCGTGGACAGCCGCCAATACCGAACTGGCCAGCCCCTATTTCCGCTGGGACTATGCCGAGATCGCCAGTCGCGTCTGTCCGGGTGCGGCGATCGCGGTGTTCCGGCGCGGCGAGCGGATCGTGGGTTTCTTTCCGCATCAACGGCGCGGCGGGGCGGTTCAGCCGTTGGGCGCGCCGATGAACGACTATCACGGGGTTATTGCACCCGTGGGCGAGCGCATCGCCCTGGAGGATGTGGCGCGTCTGCTGAAGGCGCGGCGTTTCAGCGTGCCCGGTTGGATCGGGGCGGGCGAGGCGGGCGAAACGCGCGAGACGGTGCAGGCCGTCATGCCTGATGCAGGATACGACGCCTGGTATGCCAACCGCCGCGCGACCTTCGGCAAATATTTCAAGGACAAGGAAAGGGCGCGCCGCAGCCTGGAGGCCGAGCTGGGTCCGATCCGCGTTGAGCGGGGGCTGCGCGACCCGGCGCTGCTGGACCAGTTGATCGCCTTGAAGGCGGCGCAATATCGTCGATCAGGCCTGCACGACATCTTCGCCTGCGGCTGGACGCGCGATCTGCTGCACGCGTTGATGGCCGAACCGCGCGCCGACTTCGGCGCCTCGATGGCGGCGATGCACGCGGGCGACCGGCTGGTGGCGATCGAGTTCTCGCTGCACGCCGGGCGACACTACCATTTCTGGTTCCCGGTCTATGAACCCTCTCTGGCGCGGTGCTCGCCGGGCATCCTGCTGAGCATGGACACCATGCGGCTGGCGGCGGCGGAAGGGTTCCGAGTGTTCGACTTCGGCTTCGAAGGCGAAGGCTACAAGAAGTATTTCATCAACGCCCGCCAGACGGTGCGCGAGGCCGTGGTGACGCGGCCGGGAATGGGTCAGGTGCTGGGCGATCTGGCTGCGGCGGCGCTGGATCGGGCGGGGGCGGGCGGCGAAGGCCTTCGCGCCTCGCTGCGGCGACGCTGGGCTACCATCGAGGCCTGCGAGCCGACGTCGGCGGGCCGGATCAGGGGCGCGGCCGTCGCCGCCCGCACCGCCGTCGCCAAGGCCGCCGCCCGGAAGAAGACGCCGGCGCGCGTCGCCCATGCGTGAACGAGAGGCCGTCATGACACAGCGTCGCACCCGCTATCCCGGCCCCATCGCCGAGGCCCGACATCACCCGCACACCCTGGTCGCCAAGGGTTTCGCCGAGGACGCGGCGCTGGCGGCCGTGCTGGACCGGTATCCGGCCGAACTGTTCGACATCAACCTGTATGACTACGACGATGCGGGACAGGTGTCGCTGCGGACCGGGGCGCGCGGGCGGTTGTCGGGCGACGACCTGCTGGAGGCGATCAAACAGGGCCGGCTATGGGTCAATCTGCGTGAGGTCGAGACCGGCTGGCCCGAACTGTGGGCGGCGGCGATGCAGGACTTCGCGGCGGTCCAGGCGACCTATCCGGGGATGCGCGCGGTTCGCAATGCGGGCCAGTTGATCCTGTCGTCGCCCAAGGCGCGGGTGCCCTATCATTTCGACGCGGCCGGCGTGCTGCTGTTCCACCTGAGGGGGCGCAAGCGCCTGTTCGTCTATCCCGGCGACGAGGGGCATCTGCCCGAGCGCAATATGGAGCAGGTCGTCGCCAAACAGACGACTGAAGAACTGCCCTATGTCCTGGCCTTCGAAGACGACGCCCAGGTGATGGATCTGGAGCCGGGGCAGGCCCTGACCTGGCCGCTGTATGCCCCACACCGGGTGGAGAATCTGGACCGGTTCTGCGTCAGCCTGTCGATGGATTTCCAGACCTGGCCGTCGCGTTTCAGAAACGGCGCCCTGTTCACCAATGCGGTGATCCGCAGCCGGGGCGGGCGGCCCCGCCAGACGGACGCTATGACCACGCCGGAGCTGGCGGCGCGCTGGGCCGCGTCGCTGGCCCTGAAACGCGCTGGGGCGATGAAGAGCAAGATCGCCGCCTTCGAACGCGATTTCGAGCCTCAGGTCGGGGCGGCCGATGGGGCCGGCGCTCTCACGGCGCGTTAAATCGCGTTCATGACCTGAAGTTAAAATGACTTCGCGTCGGACGTCGCGCACCTTTCTCTTCATAGACGGGAAGGGAAAGCCGATATGAAGACCGCACTGATCGCCGCAGCCGCCGCCGCCCTGACGGGCCTGGCCGCCGCCCCTGCATCGGCCGCCGAGGTCCAGATCCGCAACGCCGTGGCGCGGGTCGTGGTGATCGTCGAGGACCGCCAGGACATCGGCGTGGAGGTGACGCAGGGCGGCTCGCGCCTCCCGGCCATCCAGGTGCGCCGAGACGGGCGCGACGTCCGCATCGACGGCGGTCTTGGGCGGGACGGCGCCTTCTGGGCCAATGGCGGCAATCGCATCGGCGGCTGCAACACCGGCCGCGCCGATCCTTCTGAGCCAGGGCGCGGCGCGACGGTCGAGGTGCGCGATCTGGGCCGGATCCGCATGGAAGACGCGCCTCTGATCGTGGTGCGAACGCCGCGTGACGTGGATGTCAGCGCGGGCGGCGCCGTGTTCGGCTCGGTGGGCCGAGGCGCCCGCTCCATCGACCTGAACAGCGGCGGATGCGGCAGCTGGAACATCGCCAATGTCGACGGCCCGCTGTCGCTGGGCGTGGGCGGATCGGGCTCCATACGCGCCGGAAGCTCGCGCGCCCTGGAATCCAACGTCGGTGGATCGGGCAGCATCTACGCCGGGCAGACCGGGGACGTGAAGGCCGCCGTCGGCGGCTCGGGCAACGTCGAGGTGGCCAGCGCCAATGGTCGCGGCGACCTGTCCATTGGCGGCTCGGGCGGGGTCAATGTGCGCCAGGGCCGGATGGACAAGCTTTCGATCGCCATCGGCGGGTCCGGCGACGTGCGTTACGGTGGGGCGACACGCGACCTCAGCGTGGCCATCGCCGGATCGGGCGACGTTCGGGTCGCCTCGGCGACGGGGGCGGTGTCGCGCACCGTGGTCGGGTCCGGCGCCCTGCATATCGGGCGCTGAGGTCCGCCTCTTCGCCTGAAACGGAAGGCCCCCGGTCGTGGAACCCCGGGGGCCTTTTGATATACGCCATAGAAAAAGCCCCGGCGGATCGCTCCACCGGGGCCTTCTCATTGTCCAGTGGGAACCGGCGGCTGGATTAGAAGCCGCGGATGCCCGGCAGGCCGGCCAGCGTGCGGCCCAGGTTGGCGCCGGCGCGGTCGAGCGACTGCAGCGTGCCGCCGAAGTTGTAGCGGGCGCCGACGACGAAGTTGTCGGAATCGACATCCACGTCGTTCAGCGAAACGCGCTGCCACGAGCCGAACAGGCTGAACGGGCTGTTGTCGAGTTGGTACTCGGCGCCGACGCCGTAAGCCCAGGCGTCGACCTTGCCGGCGACGTCCGTGTCGATGTTGTTGTAGGACACGCCCGCGTTCAGACGCAGCGACGGGTTGACGTAATAGGCGGCGTCTCCGCCGAAGGTCCAGGCGTCAGCGCCGTCCAGGTCGGTGTAGGCGACCACGCCGGTCAGGGTGGAGGCCAGCAGATACTTCTGCACTTCGCCGCCAACCGAGAAGTAGTTTTCGCCGCCGATGTCCGACACGCCGGCGAAGGCGCCGGCACGCAGATCGGAACCGAAAGTCTTGGTCAGGTGAGCGGCAGCCGCACCGACGGTGTCGTCACCGAAGTCGCTGTCGGAATAGGCGACCGAACCGTTGACGGTCACGGTCCATTCCGGCGCAACCTTCATGGCGGAGACGCCGTCCAGGGTGGCGCCATCTGTCTTGAAGCCTTCGGTGTCGGTATGCGTGTAGCCCAGACCGACCGAACCGATGGCGTCTTGGGCGAAGGCCGGAGCGGCGAACAGCGTGGCGGCGGCGGTGGCGAGGAGGATCGTCTTCATTTTCTTCTATCCTTAGCAGTCTGCGCCCGGATGGGGGTCCGGGAGGGGCGCCTGCTATCAGCATACGGACGAAGCGGAGCATTAAACCGCTGTTCGATAAGCGGCTGTCGCCAATCTGTTGCGCGTCTGTCACGCAGTGAGGCAAGAATGTGTCGTTGGCGGGGAGGGGGTGAGGCGAGAGGTTAATGGCGCATTAGATAGGGCCTTGAACGGCGGTTGGTCGGACCGCGTTCGCTTGAAACAACTCTTGGCCAGATCGGGCGCGCGACGGCCCGATCCTACGCATAGGCTGCCCGTCATGACGCCCTTGCTGCTCTGCGCCCTGCTGTTCGTATCGTCCGTTCAAGAGGCGGATGCGCCCGAGGGGCTGGCGTGGATGGCGATCCGCGACATCAACGCCGTTTATGATGACGACGCCGAACCGATGAACCGGCCGCCCGTCGTCCTGACGCCGCCCAAGGGGATGATCCGAGCGGTCGATGTCTCTCACGACGGACGACCGGATTGGTTGGTGGATTACGGCGCGTCCGACGCCAACGCCTATTGCGGCACGGGCGGATGTCTGCAGCGCCTGTATGTCAGCGCGGGCGACGACTATATACAGGCTATGGACGCTCAGGTGCTCAGCCTGACGTTTGCCGACGACGGGGTGCAGGCCCAGGCGCATCCCGCTCTGTGCGGGGATCGCGATCCGTGTCTTCTGGCCTGGCGCTGGGACGAGGCGGGTGGCCGATTGACGCTGACGCCGGCCAGCGATGGACGACCGGTCGCCACGGGCGAATTCGCCCTGTTCACGGCCCGCCAGATCTCCGGCCTGGAATGAGCTTTGACGGTCTTTTCGGCGCTTGACGAAAACGGAATCGGTAGGCATAAGCCACCACTCTTGTTGGACCGGCTGTGCACTTCGGTGCAGACGCGGTTCGCAAGAACGACCTAAGTCACTGTTCTTTGCAGCTTCTTGGGACTTCAACGGCCTTCGCGGGGTACTGCGTGGGCCGATCGTTTTTGCGGATTTGCGTATCCTGAGGGCTTGGCGCCCGAAGGCCTTCGGTCTTTGAAATGGTTCACAGGGACGCGGTCCTCCGACCGCATTGGAAGTAAGCACCGATATGGATCAAAGCATCCGCATCAGGCTCAAGGCCTTTGATCATCGCGTCCTCGATTTCTCGACGCGCGAGATCGTTAATACCGCCAAGCGCACCGGCGCGACCGTTCGCGGTCCGATTCCGCTGCCGACCCTGATCGAGAAGTTCACCGTGAACCGCTCGCCGCACGTCGATAAGAAGTCGCGTGAGCAGTTTGAAATCCGCACGCACAAACGCGTGCTCGACATCGTCGACCCCACCCCGCAGACCGTGGACGCGCTCATGAAGCTCGACCTGTCCGCAGGCGTGGACGTCGAGATCAAGATTTAAAGTAGAAAGAGGCGGGATCCGATGCGCACGGGCGTGATCGCCAAGAAGCTGGGCATGACCCGCGTGTTCGCCGATGACGGCGCGCACGTACCGGTCACTGTGCTGCAGCTCGACGGCTGCCAAGTCGTCGGCCAACGTACCCAGGAGCGTGACGGCTACGTCGCTCTCCAGCTGGGCGCTGGCACGAAGAAGGCCAAGAACACCAACAAGGCTCAACGCGAGACCTTCGCCAAGGCGGAAGTCGAGCCCAAGGCCTATGTGACCGAGTTCCGCGTCGATGCGGACGGTCTGCTGGACGTGGGCGCCGAACTGTCGGCCGAACACTTCCTGGTGGGCCAGAAGGTCGACATCCAGGGCGAGACCATCGGTAAGGGTTTCGCCGGCGCCATGAAGCGCTGGAACTTCGGCGGCCTTCGCGCCACCCACGGCGTTTCGGTCTCGCACCGTTCGCACGGTTCGACGGGTAACCGTCAGGACCCGGGTCGCACGTTCCCCGGCAAGAAGATGGCCGGCCATTACGGCACGGAAACCGTCACCACCCAGAACCTGACCGTCGTCCGCGTGGACGCCGAGCGTGGCCTGATCCTGATCAAGGGCGCTGTCCCCGGTCACGACGGCAGCTACGTCAAGGTTCGCGACGCCATCAAGAAGGCTCGCCCGGCCGACGCGCCGTTCCCCGGCGCGCTGAAGTCGAGCAAGTCTGCTGCTCAACCCGCCTCGACCCCGGCTGAAGAAGCCCCCGTCGAAGCGACCGAAGGCGGTGAAGCGTAATGAAACTCTCTGTCATCCAACTCGACGGCAAGGCTGCTGGCGACGTGGAGCTGTCGGACGCCGTCTTCGGCATCGACGCCATCCGCGGCGACATCCTGGCCCGCACCGTCAACTGGCAGCTGGCCAAGCGCCGCGCCGGCACGCACAAGGTTCAAACCCGCAACGAGAACTCTCGTACGGGCAAGAAGATGTACAAGCAGAAGGGCACCGGCGGCGCTCGTCACGGTTCGCGTCGTGCACCGCAGTTCGTCGGCGGTTCGCGCGCCTTTGGTCCGGTCGTTCGCGACCATGGCTTCTCGCTGCCGAAGAAGATCCGCGCCCTGGCCCTGCGTCACGCCCTGTCCTCCAAGGCGAAGTCCGGCGACCTGATCGTCGTCGACAGCGTCTCGGTCAAGGAAGCCAAGACCGCCTCGCTGCGCGAGACGTTCGGCAAGCTGGGCTGGACCAAGGCTCTCATCATCGCGGGTCCGGAAGTCGACACGAACTTCGGCCTGGCCGCACGCAACATCCCGCACATCGACGTGCTGCCGAACGCCGGCCTGAACGTCTATGACATCCTGCGGGCTGACAAGCTGGTGCTGACCAAGGCCGCCATCGAGGCGATCGAAGCCCGCTTCAGCGATAAGGAAGCCGCGTAATGGCCGCTCAACCTACCGCCAAGCACTACGACACGATCCTGTCGCCGATCATCACCGAGAAGGCCACGATCCTGTCCGAGCAGAACAAGGTCGTCTTCCGCGTCGCCGACACGGCGTCCAAGGACGAGATCGCAGCTGCGGTCGAAAGCCTGTTCAAAGTCAACGTCCTGAAGGTCAACACCCTGGTTCAAAAGGGCAAGACCAAGCGCTTCCGGGGTATCCTGGGTCGCCGGGTCGACATCAAAAAAGCGATCGTGACGCTGGCCGACGGCCAGTCGATCGACGTCACCACGGGGCTCTGATCAGATGGCCTTGAAACATTACAATCCGACTTCGCCGGGCCGTCGCGCCCTCGTGCTGGTCGACCGTTCGGAACTCCATAAGGGCCGTCCGGAAAAGTCGCTGACCGAAGGCCTGACCAAGTCGGGCGGACGCGGGCAGGGCGGTCGCATCGCGGTCCGCTTCCGTGGCGGCGGCGCCAAGACCCTGTACCGCAAGATCGACTTCAAGCGTCGCAAGTGGGACATGGTCGGCACGGTCGAGCGTCTGGAATACGACCCCAACCGCACGGCCTTCATCGCGCTCGTGACCTACGAGGACGGCGAAAAGACCTACATCATCGCGCCGCAACGCCTTAAGGCCGGCGACACGGTGGTCGCGGGCGAAAAGACCGACGTGAAGCCGGGCAACGCCATGCCGCTCCGTTCGATGCCGGTGGGTACGATCATCCACAACATCGAAATGAAGCCGGGCAAGGGCGCCCAGCTGGCCCGTTCGGCCGGCGCCTACGCCCAGCTGGTCGGTCGCGATCAGGGCTACGCCCAGATCCGTCTCGGCTCGGGCGAGCTTCGCATGGTCCTGGACGGCTGCATCGCCACGGTGGGCGCGGTTTCGAACCCCGACCACATGAACCAGAACCTGGGCAAGGCCGGTCGCAAGCGTCACATGGGCTTCCGTCCGCACGTCCGCGGCGTCGCCATGAACCCGATCGACCACCCGCATGGTGGTGGTGAAGGCCGGACCTCTGGTGGTCGCACCCCCGTCACGCCGTGGGGTAAGGACACCAAGGGCACCCGTACCCGCAAGAACAAGGCTACGGACAAGTACATCATCCGTACCCGCCACGTTAAGAAGGCTCGCTAAGAATGGCCCGCTCCTCCTGGAAAGGCCCGTTTGTCGACGGGTATCTGCTCAAGAAGGCCGACGCCGTTCAATCGTCGGGCCGCAAGGACGTGATCAAGACCTGGTCGCGCCGCTCCACCATCCTGCCGCAGTTCGTCGGTCTGACGTTCGGCGTCCATAACGGTCAGAAGCACGTGCCCGTGTCGGTCTCGGAAGAGATGGTCGGCATGAAGCTCGGCGAGTTCGCCCCGACCCGGAATTTCCCGGGCCACGCGGCGGACAAGAAGGCCAAAAGGAAGTAACCGATGGCCCAGACCAAGAACATCCGTCGGGTCGCCCCGACCGAGGCCCGCGCCAAGCTGGTCAACGTCCGCATCAGCCCTCAGAAGCTGAACCTGGTGGCCGCCTCGATCCGCGGGATGCCGGTGCAGAAGGCGCTGAACGAGCTGGAATTCAGCCGTAAGCGTATCGCTGGCGACGTCCGCAAGGTCCTGTATTCGGCGATCTCCAACGCCGAGAACAACCACAACCTCGATATCGACAACCTGGTCGTCGCCGAGGCCTTCGTGGGCAAGAACCTGGTGATGAAGCGTTTCGCGAGCCGTGCTCGTGGTCGCTCGTCGCGCATCCTGAAACCGTTCAGCGAGATCACCATCGTGGTCCGTGAAGCCGGCGAGGCCGCCTGATGGGACAGAAAATCAATCCGGTCGGTCTGCGCCTCGGCGTAAACCGCACGTGGGACAGCCGTTGGTTCGCCGCCGGCGCCGACTATTCCCGCCTGCTGCACCAGGACCTGAAGCTGCGCGAGTGGCTGAAGGAACGTCTGGCCGCCGCCGGCGTGTCGCGCATCATCATCGAGCGCCCGCACAAGAAGTGCCGCATCACCATCTACGCCGCCCGTCCGGGCGTCGTGATCGGCAAGAAGGGCGCTGACATCGAGAAGCTCCGCAAGGACATCTCGGCGCGCACCGAAGGTGAAGTTCACCTGAACATCATCGAAGTCCGCAAGCCGGAAACCGATGCGCAGCTGATCGCCGAGAACATCGCGCAACAACTGGAACGCCGCGTGGCCTTCCGTCGCGCCATGAAGCGTTCGATGCAGTCGGCCATGCGTCTGGGCGCCAAGGGCATTCGTATGAATGTCTCGGGTCGTCTGGGCGGCGCTGAAATCGCGCGTATGGAATGGTATCGCGAAGGTCGCGTGCCGCTTCACACGCTGCGCGCCGACATCGACTACGGCTTCTACGAAGCCAAGACGACCTACGGCATCATCGGCGTTAAGGTCTGGGTGTTCAAAGGTGAAGTGCTCGAGCACGATCCGATGGCCCAGGACAAGCGTTGGGCCCAGGAAGCGTCGGGTCCGTCCTCGAACGAAGGCCGCGAACGCGGCGGCCCCCGTGGCGACCGCGGTCCGCGTCGCGACCGGGGACGTGAGAACTAAGTCATGTTGCAACCGAAGAAGACCAAGTACCGCAAGGCCTTCAAGGGCCGGATTCACGGCTCGGCCAAGGGCGGCTTCTCGCTGAACTTCGGGTCGTACGGCCTGAAGACGCTGGAGCCGGAACGCATCACTGCGCGTCAGATCGAAGCGGCTCGCCGCGCGATCACCCGCCAGATGAAGCGTCAGGGCCGTGTCTGGATCCGCGTCTTCCCCGACCTGCCCGTCACGGGCAAGCCGGCGGAAGTCCGGATGGGTAAGGGCAAGGGCGCCGTGGACCACTGGGCCGCGCGCTGCCACCCGGGCCGTATCCTGTTTGAAATCGACGGCGTTCCGGACGATGTCGCCCGCGAGGCGCTCCGTCTCGGCGCCGCCAAGCTGCCGGTCCGCACCAAGGTCGTGACCCGTATCGACGCCGGCGTCGCTCATGTTGAGGTAGCCGCCTAATGACCAAGATCGCCGATCTGCGGTCGCAAACGACCGACCAACTGTCCGACGAGCTGCTGAAGCTCAAGAAGGAACAGTTCAACCTGCGCTTCCAGGCGGCCACCGGCCAGATGGAAAAAACCCACCGCGTGGGTGAAGTGCGCAAAGACATCGCCCGCATCTCGACGCTTCTGCGCGAGAAGCGTGCGGCCTCGTAAGGAAACGAATATGCCCAAGCGAATTCTCGAAGGCGTGGTCGTGTCCGACAAGGGCGAGAAGACTGTCGTCGTGAAGGTGGAGCGCACCCTGCTTCACCCGCTTCTGAAGAAGACCGTCCGGTCCTCCAAGAAGTACCACGCGCACGACGAAGCCAACGCGCTCAAGGTCGGCGACATCGCTCGCATCGTCGAGTGCGCCCCCAAGTCCAAACTGAAGCGCTGGGAAGTCCTTTCCAACGCCTCCGCCTCGTAATCAGAAGGATCTGATCTTATGATCCAGATGCAAACTAACCTGGAAGTGGCCGATAATTCGGGCGCCCGCCGGGTCATGTGCATCAAGGTGTTGGGCGGCTCCAAGCGCCGCTACGCCTCGATCGGCGACACTATCGTCGCCTCCGTGAAGGAAGCTATCCCGCGCGGCCGCGTGAAGAAGGGCGACGTCGTTCGCGCCATCGTCGTGCGCACCGCCAAGGACATCCAACGCAAGGACGGCTCGGTCATCCGCTTTGACAAGTCGGCCGCCGTCATCGTCAACAAGCAGAACGAGCCTGTCGGCACGCGGATCTTCGGCCCGGTTCCCCGCGAACTGCGCGCCAAGAACCACATGAAGATCATCTCGCTGGCTCCGGAGGTCCTGTAACATGGCCGCCAAGATCAAGAAGGGCGACCGCGTCGTCGTCCTCACCGGCAAGGACAAGGGCCGCACGGGCAACGTGCTGAAGGTCCTGCCTACCGAAAACCGCGTCCTGGTCGAGGGCGTCAACATGGTTCAACGCCACACGCGCCCGAGCCAGGCTGACCCGCAGGGCGGCATCAAGAACAAGGAAGCCTCGCTTCACCTGTCGAACGTCGCGATCGCCGACGCCAACGGCAAGGCCACGCGCGTCGGCTTCAAGATCGATGGGGACACCAAGGTCCGCATCGCCAAGACGACGGGAGACGTCATCTGATGGCTACCGAAAAGTACGCTCCGCGCCTCAAGGGCGAATATCACGCGCGCATCCGCCAGGTGATGAAGGAAAAGTTCGGTTACACGAACGAGATGCAGGTGCCCAAGCTGGACAAGATCGTCCTGAACATGGGCATCGGCGAAGCCGTCGCGGACTCCAAGAAGGCGAACACCGCCCTCAAGGATCTGACCGCCATCGCCGGTCAGAAGGCCGTCGCCACCAAGGCCCGTAACTCCATCGCCGGCTTCAAGCTGCGCGAAGGCATGGTCATCGGCGGCAAGGTCACCCTGCGCGGCGACCAGATGTACGAGTTCCTGGACCGGTTCATCACGATCGCGCTGCCGCGCGTGAAGGATTTCCGTGGTCTGAAGGGCACGTCCTTCGATGGTCGCGGCAACTACGCCACGGGTCTGAAGGAGCACATCGTGTTCCCGGAGATCAACTACGACCAGATCGATCAGATGTGGGGCATGGACATTGTCGTCTGCACCACGGCCAAGACCGATGAGGAAGCCAAGGCTCTCCTCACCGAGTTCAAGTTCCCGTTCGTGAAGAACTGAGCGGGAAGGGAAGAGCACAATGGCTAAGAAAAGCGCCGTAAACCGCAACGAGGCCGTCAAGGCGTTGGTTGCGAAGTATGCCGCAAAGCGGGCCGCCCTGAAGGCGACCGCCAACGACGAAAACCTGCCGCTGGAGGAGCGCTTCGAGGCGCGCCTGCAACTGGCCGCCCTGCCGCGCAACTCCGCGCCGAGCCGCATTCGCAACCGCTGCGAAGTGACGGGTCGCCCGCGAGCGTTCTACCGCAAGCTCAAGATGAGCCGGATCGCGCTGCGTGAACTGGGCAACCTGGGCCAGATTCCCGGCCTGACGAAGTCCAGCTGGTAAGGGGAGCGAACAGACATGATGATCAACGATCCCCTGAGCGACATGATCGCTCGCATCAAGAACGCGGCGACCCGCAAGCGTTCCAAGGTGCTGACCCCGGCCTCGCGTCTGCGCCAGCGCGTCCTCGACGTGCTGCAGGACGAAGGCTACATCCGCGGCTACAACCTGGTTCAGAACCCGGGTGAGTTTCCGCAGTTCGAGATCGAGCTGAAGTATTTCGACGGTCAGCCCGTCATCGCCGAGATCGCGCGCGTGTCCAAGCCGGGCCGCCGCGTCTATTCGGCGATCGGCGATCTGAAGCCCGTCAAGAACGGCCTCGGCATCTCGATCCTCTCGACTTCGAAGGGCGTCATGTCCGACGCTTCCGCCCGCGACGCTAACGTCGGCGGCGAAGTCCTCTGCAGGGTCTACTGATATGTCCCGTATTGGCAAGAAAACCATCGCCGTGCCGAAGGGCGTGACTGTCGCGCTCGACGGCCAGAAAGTCACCGTGAAGGGTCCGAAGGGCGAAAGCACCTGGACCGTCGCCGAAGAGATTGAAGTCAAGCAGGAAGGCGACGAACTGTCGCTGACCCCGCGTTCGGACACCCCTCGCGCCCGCGCGATGTGGGGTCTGTCGCGGACCCTGGTCGACAACATGGTCGTCGGCGTCACCACGGGCTTCGAAAAGTCGCTTGAGCTGGTCGGCGTGGGTTACCGCGCCGCGATGAAGGGCGACGCCCTGTCGCTGCAACTCGGCTTCTCGCACGAAGTCGACATCGCTCCGCCGGCCGGCGTCAGCTTCGCTGTGCCCAAGCAGACCGAGATCAAGATCTCGGGTGCTGACAAGCAAGCCGTCGGTCAGATCGCGTCGGTCATCCGCAAGCTGCGTCCGCCGGAGCCCTACAAGGGCAAGGGCGTCCGTTATGCGGGCGAAAAGGTCCGTCGCAAGGAAGGCAAGAAGAAGTAAGTCATGGCTCTTTCTCTTCGACAACAAGCCAAGCGCCGCTCGGAGCGCACTCGCCGTCGCCTGAAGGCTGTCGCCAACGGTCGTCTGCGTCTGTCGGTCTACCGTTCGGACAAGAACATCTCGGCCCAGATCATCGACGACGCCCAGGGCGTGACCGTCGCTTCGGCCTCGTCGCTGGAAGGCGGCAAGGGCAAGAGCGGTTCGGACACGGCTGCGGCCGCCGCGATCGGCAAGCTGATCGCCGAACGCGCCATCGAGAAGGGCGTCAAGGACGTCGTCTTCGACCGTGGCGAGTACATCTATCACGGCCGGGTCAAGGCGCTGGCGGAAGCCGCGCGCGAAGCCGGCCTGAACTTCTAAGGGACGCGAAGCATGGCGCATCAACCCCAGCGCGGCGGCGGCGGCAACGATCGCAACCGTCGTGACAACCGCAACGGTCCCGCTGTCGATGGTCCGGATTCCGACATCGTCGAGAAGCTGGTCCACATCAACCGCGTCGCCGCCACCGTCAAAGGCGGCCGTCGCTTCAGCTTCGCAGCCCTGATGGTCGTCGGCGACGGCAAGGGCCGCGTCGGCTTCGGTCACGGCAAGGCGCGCGAAGTGCCGGAAGCCATCCGCAAGGCGACCGAAGAAGCCAAGAAGACCATGATCCGCGTTCCGCTGCGCGAGAACCGCACCCTGCACCACGACGGCAACGGCCGTTGGGGCGCCGGCAAGATCATGATGCGCGCCGCCCCTCCCGGGACCGGCGTCATCGCAGGTGGTCCGATGCGCGCCGTGCTCGAAACCCTCGGCGTCCAGGACGTTGTGGGCAAGTCGACCGGTTCGTCGAACCCCTACAACATGATCCGCGCCACGTTCGAGGCGCTGAAGGTCCAGTCTTCGCCCCGTCAGGTCGCGTCCAAGCGCGGCAAGAAGGTCGCGGATCTGATGGGCCGTCGCAACGACGGCGCCTCGGCGCCCGAAGCTGTGGAGTCCTAAGTCATGGCCGAGAAGAAGACCGTCACCGTCAAGCAGACCGGTTCGCCGATCCGCCGCAAGAACGACCAGCGCGCCACCCTGGTGGGCCTGGGTCTGAACCGCCTGGGTCGTGAATCGACCCTGGAAGACACGCCTTCGGTTCGTGGGATGATCGCCAAGGTCGCCCACCTGACCGAGATCGTCGAAAAGTAAGCCGTTTCGCCCTCTCCCGAACCCGGGGGAGGGCGTTTCTGCTCTTGCGAATACGCCAAGGGTCGCCTATCAGCGGCCCTTCAATTTTTACAGCCGAGTCCGGATCATGATCCGGGCGCTAGCACCCGAAAGGATCAGGCACATGAAACTGAACGAAATCCGCGACAACGAAGGCGCCCACAAGAAGCGTATGCGCGTGGGCCGTGGCCCCGGCTCCGGCAAGGGCAAGACCTCGGGCCGCGGCGTCAAGGGTCAGAAGTCGCGTACGGGCGTCAGCTTGCTGGGCTTCGAAGGCGGCCAGATGCCGCTGTATATGCGTATGCCCAAGCGCGGCTTCAACAATCCGAACGCGCTGAAGCTGGCCGAAGTGAACCTGTGGCGTCTGCAGGACGCCATCGACGCCGGCAAGCTGGACGCCAAGTCGGAAATCAAGGGCGACGCCCTGGTCGCCGCCGGCGTGATCCGTCGTGTCAAGGATGGCGTGCGTCTGCTGGGCACCGGTGAAATCAAGGCCAAGCTGAACCTGGTCGTCTGGTCGGCCACGGCCGGCGCCAAGAAGGCCATCGAAGCCGCCGGCGGCTCGGTCGTCGAACAACGCATCGAAGCCGAAGCCAAGGCCGCTGCGCGCGTCGAGAAGCGCAACGCCGCCAAGGGCAAGGCGCCGGCGCCCAAGGCTCCTCGTGGCGACGAGAACAAGATCTCGGCCCGCGCCAAGCGCACCGCCGCCAAATCCTGATTAACGCGTCGTTGCGGTCGGTTAGGCCCTATCCTTGCGTTTTGGGCACTGAACACATCGCAGCGACGAAAGAACGGAAGCGGCCCTCGCATGAGGGCCGCTTTCCGCCTATCTGACGACTCAATCAGTCGTGGGGACGCATAATGGCTTCGGCCGCAGAACAACTCGCCGCCAATATGAACATGGGCTCGTTCGCGAAAGCGACCGAGCTGCACAAGCGCCTGCTGTTCACGCTGGGCGCGCTCCTGGTCTACCGGATCGGGACCTATGTGCCGATCCCGGGCATCAACTCGCAGGCCTTCCTGCAGTTCTTCCAGGATCCGTCGGGCCAGCGTGGCATCCTGGACATGTTCAATATGTTCTCGGGCGGCGCCGTCGAGCGCATGGCCATCTTCGCCCTGAACGTGATGCCCTACATCTCGGCGTCCATCATCGTGCAGCTGATGGGCACCGTTTATCCTCCCTGGGAAAAGCTGAAGAAGGAAGGCGGCGAAAGCGGCCGCAAGCAGCTGAACCAGTACACCCGTTATCTGACGGTGTTCCTGGCGCTGGCTCAGTCCTTCGGCATCGCGGCGGGTCTGAACAGCACGGCGGGTCTGGTCGACAATCCGGGTATCTTCTTCATCGTCTCCACGGTCGTCACCCTGACGGGCGGCACCATGTTCCTGATGTGGCTGGGTGAGCAGGTGACGGCGCGCGGCGTCGGCAACGGCATCTCGCTGATCATCTTCGCTGGTATCGTGGCGGTCTTGCCGTCGACCATCGCCCGCCTGCTAGGCCTGGCCCAGCAAGGCCAGATGTCGGCCTTCGCCCTGTTGTTCATCGCCATCCTGGCCGTGGCCACCGTGGTCTTCATCGTCTTCATGGAACGCGCCCAGCGCCGCCTTCTGATCCAGTATCCGAAGCGCCAGGAAGGCAACCGCATGGCCGGGGGCGAGCGTTCGTTCCTGCCGCTGAAGGTCAACACCGCAGGCGTCATCCCGCCGATCTTCGCCTCGTCGCTGCTGATGCTGCCGACGACGGTGGCGACCATGACGGCCAATGCCGACCTCCCCAGCTGGATGAGCTGGCTGCCGCTGGTGACGGCTCAGCTGACCCACGGACAGCCGCTGTTCATGGCGCTGTACGCCGCCCTGATCGTCTTCTTCTGCTTCTTCTATACGTCGATCACCTTCAATCCCGAGGATACGGCCGAGAACCTGCGCAAGTACGGCGGCTTCCTGCCGGGCATTCGCCCAGGCAAGCGCACGGCGGAATATCTGGACTATGTGCTGACCCGTCTAACGGTGATCGGCGCCGCCTACATCACCGCGGTCTGCCTGCTGCCCGAGTTCATCGTCAGTCAGTTCGGCAACAGCCTGTACTTTGGCGGAACGTCTATCTTGATCGTGGTCTCGGTGACGATGGACACTGTCGCCCAGATCCAGTCCCAACTGCTGGCCCACCAGTACGAAGGCCTGATCAAGAAGGCCAAGCTGCGTGGCCGTGGTGGTCGTGGCGCGCCGACGCCGGTTCGCCGCTAAAACAAGACGCTGACAGACGCCTAGGGGAGGGCTGAAGCATGAACTTGATCCTGTTCGGACCGCCGGCGGCGGGCAAGGGCACCCAGGCCAAGCGGCTGGTGGAGAAGAAGGGCATGGTCCAGCTCTCCACCGGCGATATGCTTCGCGCAGCGATCGCTTCGGGCTCGGAACTGGGGCTCAAGGTCAAGGACGTGCTGGCGCGTGGCGACCTGGTCACCGATGAGATCGTCATCGCCTTGATCGAGGATCGTCTGAACGAGGCCGAGGCCGCCGGCGGCGCTATCTTCGATGGCTTTCCCCGCACCGTGGCCCAGGCCGAGGCGCTGGACGCCATGCTGGCCAAGCGTGGCGCCCAGATCGACGCCGTGGTTAGGCTGAAGGTCGACGACGCCGCCCTGACCGACCGGATCGCCAAGCGGTTTGCGGAACAGGGCCGTCCCGACGACAATCCCGAATCCTTCAAGGTTCGGCTCGACGCCTACAACCGCAACACCGCCCCGCTGCTTCCCTATTATGAAGCCCAGGGCAAGCTGACCGAGGCCGATGGCATGGGTTCGATCGCCTCGGTCGCCAAGGCTATCGACGAAGCCCTGGCGTGACCAAAGCCGGCCTCGGACGTTAGACGTCCGATGCATAACGACGAAGCCCATCCTCGACACAGGCGCGCCCGCAGACGTTGGCGCGCCTTCGCCGTTTTCTGCGCCGTCGCGGGGCTTGAGGGCGGGCTGTTTCTGTTGCTGGGGGAAGTCGACGGTCGTGCGCCCAGCCCTTCTGTCGCGCCGGAGCCGCAGCCGTTCGAGGTCGTGCTGTACGATCCGCCCCCGCCACAGTCGCAACAGCCGCCGGCGCCACAGGCGGGGGGAGGGGCGCCCGCCGCCCCCTCTCGCATCCACACGCCGCCGCCGCCCAAACAACCGCGTCCGCCCGAACTGCCGTCGCCACCCAGGCAATCGCCGACCCCCGCGCCGGTCGTCGGCATTGCGCCCGCGCCGTCGCCGCAGCCCGGTTTCGGTCAGGACGGGCAGGGCAGCGGCAGCGGTTCCGGCCTCGGGGCCGGCTCTGGCCCCGGCACGGGATCGACCGGACCGCGCCTGGTGACCGGCCCGACCATCGGTCAGATTCGCGCCAACCATCCTCCACGCGCCCGCAGCCGATATGGTCAGGCCGAACTGTCCTGCGTGATACGGCTGGACAACCGACTGGACGACTGCCGCGTCGTCAGCGAGACTCCGCCAGGTTTGGGCTTTGGCGCTGCCGGCCTTCAGGTCGCTGGCGTCTTCCGCTTCCAGCCGCCCACCGAAAACGGCCGTCCCGTGGAAGGCCAGCGCGTCACCGTCGGCGTCGATTTCGGGCGTCCGCCACGTTGACCGACCCCGTCCGGTTGACGGCCTGTGAATCATCTGTATAAGGGCGCCTTCCCGCGAAGGGCGCCACGCTCCTGGTTTGTTAACCGGAGCGTTTGTTGCGTCTGACTAACGCGTATCTGGAGAATTTCGTGGCCCGTATTGCTGGCGTCAACATCCCGACCAACAAGCGCGTAGAGATCGCGCTTCAGTATATCCATGGTATCGGCCCCGCCGCCGCCAAGGACATCACCGAGAAGGTGGGCATCGAGTCCGCTCGCCGCGTGAACCAGCTGACGGACGCCGAAGTCCTGTCGATCCGCGAAACGATCGACAAGGATCACACCGTCGAGGGCGACCTGCGCCGCGAGACGTCGATGAACATCAAGCGTCTGATGGATCTGGCCTGCTATCGCGGCCTGCGTCACCGCAAGGGCCTGCCGGTCCGCGGTCAGCGCACCCATACGAACGCCCGCACCCGCAAGGGTCCCGCCAAGCCGATCGCCGGCAAGAAGAAGTAAGACAGACACATGGCCAAGGAACCGGGTCGCGTAAAGAAGCGCGAGCGCAAGAACATCACCTCGGGCGTCGCCCACGTGAACGCCAGCTTCAACAACACGATGGTGACCATCACCGACGCGCAAGGAAACGCGATTTCCTGGTCGTCGGCCGGTCACATGGGCTTCAAGGGTTCGCGCAAGTCGACCCCTTACGCCGCTCAGATGGCTGCCGAAGACGCGGGCAAGAAGGCCCAGGAACACGGCGTGAAGACGCTGGAAGTCAACGTCTCGGGTCCGGGTTCCGGTCGTGAATCGGCCCTGCGCGCCCTGCAGTCCGTCGGTCTGACGATCACGACCATCCGCGACGTCACGCCGATGCCGCACAATGGTTGCCGTCCGCCCAAGCGTCGTCGCGTCTAAGCGATCACGTCCTAGGCACACCCCATCTCCGTCCGCTCCATCATGGCCTCGTCGACAAGGCCGGAGCAGGCGAAACCCGTTCGAGGGACAAAATGATCGAAAGAAACTGGCAAGAGCTGATCCGTCCCGAGAAGCCTCAGATCGAGACCGGTTCCGACGCCCAGCGCAAGGCGCGTTTGGTGGCCGAACCCCTCGAGCGTGGCTTCGGCGTGACGCTCGGCAACGCGCTGCGTCGCGTTCTGTTGTCCTCGCTGCAAGGCGCGGCGGTCACCGCCATCCAGATCGACGGCGTGGTCCATGAGTTCTCGTCGCTGGAAGGCGTGCGCGAAGACGTGGTCGACATCGTCCTGAACATCAAGCAACTGGCGCTGCGTATGCACGCCGAAGGCCCCAAGCGCATGACCCTGCGCGCCACGGGCCCCGGCGCTGTGACGGCCGGCCAGATCGACGTGCCGGCGGACATCGAGGTTCTGAACCCCGATCACGTCATCTGCACGCTGGACGACGGCGCGTCGGTCCGCATGGAGCTGACCGTTCAGAACGGCAAGGGCTATGTGGCCGCCGAACTGAACCGCCCGGAAGATGCGCCGATCGGCCTGATCGCCGTCGACGCCCTGTATTCGCCGGTCAAGAAGGTGGCTTACCGCGTCGAGCCGACCCGTCAGGGTCAATCGCTCGACTACGACAAGCTGCTGCTGGAAGTCGAAACCAACGGCGCCGTGACGCCTGTGGACGCCGTGGCCTACGCTGCGCGCATCCTGCAGGACCAACTGCAGATCTTCATCACCTTCGAAGAGCCCAAGAAGGCTGTCGAGCAGTCGGACGGCAAGCCCGACCTGCCCTTCAACCCGGCCCTGCTGAAGAAGGTGGACGAGCTGGAACTGTCGGTTCGTTCAGCCAACTGCCTGAAGAACGACAACATCGTCTACATCGGCGACCTGATCCAGAAGACCGAGGGCGAAATGCTTCGCACCCCGAACTTCGGCCGCAAGTCGCTGAACGAGATCAAGGAAGTTCTCGCGACGATGGGCCTCAGCCTCGGCATGGATGTGCCGAACTGGCCGCCCGAAAACATCGAAGATCTGGCCAAGAAGTTCGACGACCAGATCTAAGTTCAACCCTCCGCCCGTCTCCTCTCGGGGAGAATGTCGGGGCGGTTAGAAGATTACGGCCCTAGGTCTCCTGCGTGGAGATACCGGGGCCGGAGTAGGAGAGACCCTGATGCGCCACGGCGCCGCCCATCGTAAACTCGGTCGCACGAGCAGCCACCGCACCGCCATGTTCGCCAACATGGCCGCCTCGCTGATCAAGCACGAGCAAATCACCACGACCCTGCCCAAGGCCAAGGAACTGCGTCCCTTCGTCGAAAAGCTGGTCACCCTGGCCAAGAAGGGCGATCTGCACGCTCGTCGTCAGGCCATCAGCCAGGTTCGCGACGTGCCGCAGGTCGGCAAGCTGTTCGAAACGCTGGGCCCGCGCTACAGCGAGCGTAACGGCGGCTATATCCGCATCATGAAGGCCGGCTTCCGCCACGGCGACAACGCCCCGATGGCCGTGATCGAGTTCGTCGATCGCGACGTGGAAGCCAAGGGCAAGGACTCCGGTCCGGTCCTGGCTTTCGAAGCCGACGAAGACTAAGACCTGGTCGAAAGATCAGACGCCGAAAGGGCGGTCGGAGCGATCCGGCCGCCCTTTTGCTTTGCCGACGCATGGCGCATGAGACGGCCATGACCGCCGCCATCGTCGACTACCGTCCTGATCACGCCGCCGCCTGGGCGGAGCTGAACGCCGCCTGGCTGGCCGAGGGCGGCTTCGTCGTCGAGGCCAAGGACCGGGCGGCGCTGGACGACCCCCAAGGCAGCTTCCTGGACAGGGGCGGGCGCATCTTCATGGCCGAGCGGGATGGGCGGGTCGTAGGCTGCTGCGCCCTGGTTCCGTCCACGGACGGCGGGGTCGAGATCTGCAAGATGACTGTCACGCCCGCCGCACGCGGCCTGGGTCTGGCGCGTCGGCTGCTGGCGGCGTGCGAGGCTGCGGCGCGAGAGGTCGGGGCTGCGCGGCTCTATCTGGAAACGAACAGCCGCCTGACGCCGGCGATCGCCCTGTATGAAAGCTTCGGCTTCGTTCACCTGCCGCCGCGACCGACGCCCTATGCCCGCGCCGACGTCTTCATGGAAAAGCGGCTTTAGCCGTCCAGCATCGCCGCCAGGGCCATCGTCCATATCAGCACGATGCACAGACCATAGGCGATCTGGTCGCGCAGCGGGCGACACGGCGGTTTGCTGGGCGGTTTGCGGGGCGGTTCGGGGTGCGGATTGGATCGGGTCATCGGCCCGGTTGAAGCCGATAGGCGGCGGGCGTGAAATCGATTAAGCGGTAAGGGCTTTGTGAGGACACATCACATGATGGGCCGTGCGCCGCCGCCCTTGAACGCCTTGCGGACCTTCGAGGTCTTCGCCCGCCACGCCAGTATGACACGGGCGGCCGCCGAGCTGTGCGTGACACATGGCGCGGTCAGCCGTCAGATTTCCGCCCTGCAAGCGTCATTGGGCGTCAGATTGGTCAGCGGCCCGCGTCATGCCCTGGCCCTGACCGAAGCGGGCGCGCAACTGGCCGAACAACTGACGCCCGCCTTCGGTGCGATTTCCCAGGCGGTCGACGACGTGCGCCGCGCGGGTGGGCGCGAGATCGAAATCTCGTGCCTGGGCACCTTCGCCCTGAAATGGTTGATCCCGCGCCTGCCGGGCTTTGTCGAGGCGCATCCCGAGGTGCGGGTGCGACTTTCGGAATCCTATGCGCCGGTGGACTATCGCCGCGATCGTTTCGATGGCGCGATCCGTATCGTCGAGCCGGATCAGCTTCACCTCCGCACCGAAAGCACGCGGTTCATGGGCCAGCACCAGGGGCCCGTGGGATCGCCGGCGTTGATGGCGAACCTGACGACGTTCGAGGCCGTGGCGGCCGCGCCTCGCCTGCGTTCGGCGACCTTTCGTCAGGCCTGGTCGGTCTGGGCCGATCTGGCCGGCCTGGCGTTGCCGACAGCGGCGGAGCGCGAGTTCGCGCACAATCATTCCCTGGTCGAGGCCGCCATCTCGGGCATGGGCGTCGCCATCGCGCCGTGGGCCTTCGTGGCGCCCGACGTCATGGCCGGACGGCTGGCTGCGCCATTCGGCTTCGTCGCGCGACCGTCCTGGTTCGCCTTTCTGCGGCCGGAGGGGCGCAAGGACGCGGCGGTGGACGCCTTCCGCGACTGGCTGGTCGCAGAAGGCGCGTGCAGTCCGCCCGCGCCTATTCCTTCGAAAGGTCCTGGCGGTTGAACCAGACCAGGGCGACGATCAGCGGAACCAGGGTCCACAGGACCAGGCCGGTCAAGGCCGGCCAGATGTCGATCCCCGACGTGCCCTGAACCACCGCCTTCAGCGTGTCATAGGCCACGCCGGGCAGAAGCAATTGCATCTTCCAACTGGTCGGTTCCCAGCCCAGGGCCGGAAGGATCTGGCCCATCAGGGTCTGGGCGAAGCCCAGCGCCCAGGGCACGAACAGGGCGGCCAGCAAGGAGCGGGTGAAGACGCCGGTCAGCAGGGCGATCAGGGTGAACTGCACGATCCGCAGCCATGACAACAGCCACACCAGGGCGAATTGGCCCATATCGGACGCTTCGGCCGAGAAGGTCAGGCTGCGGTCGAAAATCCCCGCCTTCATCAGGTTGAAGATGATGGCGGCGGCCAGGAAGGCCAGCATTCCCGCCAGAGCCAGCCCCTTCATCACCGCCACCTTGCCCAAAAGCAGAGAGGTGCGGCTGTTTCGGGCGCTGATCAGCCGCCACGTCTCCCAGCGATAGTCGCCGACGTAGAGGGTAGCCGCCGCGATCAGCATCAGGATCAGGGTCACGCCGTTTGCCCCCTTGTCGGCGCCCATCATCAGGGCGTCCATCAGGTTCAGCGGGGCGGCGGGCAGGGCGGGATTGATCCCCACCATCGCCGCCATCGGCCCGCCCTTGGCCTTGGCCTGCAACAGGACGAAGGCGCCGCCGGCGACGAACAGGATCGGCACGATCAGTGTGGCGACCGCGACCTGCACCCAGTTGCGCGACAGACGATAGGTTTCGGATTTGAAGGCGTCGATCAGCATGGCTCAGACGCCTCCCTTGTCCGTTTGAGCCGGCAGATTCTCGGCCTGAACGCCGGTCCAGCCGGTCTGGTTCATGAAGACGTCTTCCAGATCGGCGCCGATCCAGCGGGCCTCCTCGACGTCCACCCCGCCCTCGACCAAGGCGCGGATCGCGGCGGCGGCCTCGGCGCGCGGCACGGCGGCCAGAATGGCGTCGCCGTCCAGACTGGCGCGCGGGCCCAGCACAGCCATCGCCTTGGCCAGGGGCGTGACCGACAGGCGCAGGCGCTCGCCGGAAGCCGTCAGGTCGGAAACCCGACCCTCGGTGATGACCTTGCCCTTGTTGAAGATGGCCACGCGATCGCAGACACGCTGGACTTCCTGCAGCTGGTGGCTGGCCAGGATGATGGTGATCCCGTCGTTGTCGGCCAGGCTGCGGATCAGGGCGCGCATCTCCTGGATGCCGGGGGGATCCATGCCGCTGGTGGGTTCGTCCAGAATGACCAGATCCGGCTTGGTCATCAGGGCGGCGGCAACGCCCAAGCGCTGCAGCATTCCCACGGAAAACCCGCGAACGCGCCGGTCCGCCGCTTCGATCAGGCCGACGCGTTTCAACCAGCCGTCGATCTCGGCCGAGGGCACGCCGCCATGCGCCTGGGCCAGCCAGACCAGAACCTGGCGCGCGGTCATGAAGGGCGGGA
Organism: uncultured Brevundimonas sp.; assembly: GCA_963515305.1. Lineage (GTDB taxonomy): Bacteria > Pseudomonadota > Alphaproteobacteria > Caulobacterales > Caulobacteraceae > Brevundimonas. Next base: position 145,661 of record CAUPWX010000001.1, on the reverse strand, counting down.
AGCGCGGCGTCTCGATCATCGAACCCATGCGCCGGGTCGCCGCGGGATCGCCGATGCGACCGCCCATCACCGTGGCTTCGCCGGACGTGGGGCGAATCAGGCCCAACAGGGTGCGAAACAGCGTGGACTTTCCCGCGCCGTTCGGACCCAGAATGCCATAGACCCCGCCGCGCGGGATCGACAGCGTCAGTCCGTCCAGCGCCTTGACCGCGCCATAGGTCTTGGTCAGGTCGCGGATTTCTATGACGGTTTCCATCCGGCGAGCTTGGCGCGAGAACGCCGTTCCCACAAGCCGTCGCGCACCTGTCGTGCATTAAGTTTAGGCAATGGTTTCATGTCGTCTCGGAGTTCGCCCATGTCCCGTTTCCTGACCGCCGGCCTGATGATCGGCGCGGCCCTGGCGGTCGCGTCCTGCGCCGGGGCGCCGTCCGCGCCTCTCCCGGCGACGGCGGTCGCTCAGGCGGATCAGGCGACGACGACCGGGCGACCCGACCGGGTCGTTCTGATCTCCATCGACGGGTTCCGTCCCGATTATCTGGGCCAGGGGCAGACGCCGGTGCTGGACGGTCTGGTCGCGGGCGGGGCGTTCGGACCGATGCGTCCGTCCTTCCCCAGCGTGACCTTTCCCAACCACTATACGCTGGTGACGGGGCTGCATCCCGATCACCACGGCGTCGTGGCGAACCGCTTCACCGACGCGCAGCTGGGCGTCTTCACCATGTCCACCAAGGAGACCGGCTTCTGGGATCAGGGCGAGCCGATCTGGGTCAGCGCCGAAAAGGCCGGCGTGCGGACCGGCACCATGTTCTGGCCAGGCTCGGAGGTCGAGATTCACGGCGTGCGTCCCAGCCAGTGGGCGCCGTTCAATCAGGCGATGGCCGGCGACGCGCGCGTGGACCGGGTTCTGTCGTGGCTGGATCTGCCCGAGGCGCAGCGACCGAAGCTGGAGACGCTCTATTTCGACATCGTCGACACCGCCGGCCATCGCAACGGGCCTGACGCGCCCGAAACGCGCGCCGCCGTCGCCTCGGTCGACGCCTCCATCGGGCGGCTGGTCGAGGGACTGAAGGCGAGGGGGCTTTACGACGGCACGATGCTGGTCGTGGTGTCCGATCACGGCATGGCCGCGACCTCGCCGGATCGGGTCGTCTGGCTCGACGACATCATCGACCCCGCCGCCCTGAAGATCGGCTATGGCGGTGCGGTTTTGACCGCCGATCCGGCGCCGGGCCGCGAGGCCGAGGTGCAGCAGAAACTGGTCGGGCGCCATCCGCATATGGAATGCTGGAACAAGGCCGATGTGCCCGCGCGCCTGGTCTATGGGGCCAACCCCCGCGTGGCGCAGATCGTCTGCCTGGTCGAGACGGGTTGGCTGACGGCGACGCGCGACCGGCCCGTCACCCGTTCGGGCGGCGCTCACGGCTATGACAATCAGGCGCCCGAGATGGCGGCGGTCTTCATCGCCCACGGACCGGGCGTGATCGCCGGGCGTCGGCTGACCGATCTGGACAGTGTGGACGTGCAGCCCTTCCTGGCGCGGATGCTGGGGATCGTCGCGCCCGCCGGCGATGGGCGGCCCGAGGACACCCTGCCGATCACCATCCGCTGAGGCCAACTTCGGCGTCTTTCGCGCGGCATTGGCGCGCAGGCGATTTCGGCGCACAATGGTCTTCGCAAACGCGGGGGAGGCGGCGATGCGCAAGGGCCTGTGGGTGGCGACGGTTTCGGTCGCCTGTCTGATTGCGCCGGTCGCCCTCGCCGATGCGACGGCTACGGCGGCGACCCTGGCCCTGATCGCCAATCCGCAGATCTGCGGCCGGGTCGGGGCGGTGGGCGATGTCCAGCCCACGGCGGACATGGTCATGGTTCCAGGTTTTGGCAGCGACGGTTTCCTGGTCGACGCCAAGACGCCGGAGGCTCAGGCCTGGTTCGACTATGGGGTGCGGTTGCGCTGGGCGTTCGAACATTCGGAATCGGTGCGAGCCTTCCGAAAGGCGAGGCTTCTGGATCCGACGTGCGGAATGTGCGCCTGGGGCGAAGCCTGGGCCATCGGGCCGAACCTGAACGGCGGCGGCGGCGACCCGGAGTCCATCGCCACGGGCCTGAGGGTGGCGCGCGAGGCCCGTCGTCTGGCGCGGGACGCGACCCCTGTGCAGCGCCAGATGATCGACGCCCTGATCCAACGCTATTCCGGCAAGGAAGACAGCCGCGCCCTGCGCTATGCGCGGGCGATGGACCGGATCGCCAAACGCCATCCCGACGACGTCTCAATCGCCAGTATCGCCGCCGACGCCTGGATGCTGCAGCCCGAGGGCGAATGGTGGGACAAGGAAGGAAAGGCCGCCGATCCGGCCGTGACGCGCGCCATGTCGATCCTGGAGCACGCGCTGACGGTCAAGCCGAACGATCCCGGCGCGATCCATCTTTATATTCATCTGACCGAATGGTCGGACGATCCGCACCGCGCCCTGGCCTATGGCGAGCGACTGGCCCTGTTGGCGCCGGGCGCCAGCCATCTGGTGCATATGCCGTCGCACACCTTCTATCGCGTCGGACGCTACAAGGACGCGATGATGTCCAACGTCCAGGCTGTGGCGCTGGACAAGGCCTATGACCGGATGGCCAGCCCGCCCGGGGGCGTTCGGGGTATGAGGCTGCACGCCCACAACATCCATTTCGGCATGGGCGGCGCCCTGATGGCCGGCGGGGCCGAGCGGGGACTGGAACTGGCCGACTGGTATATGGCCACCTATCCCCAACTGCTGGGACCGCCCGAGGCGGGCGAGGACGGCTATGCGGTCTATCGCCAGATCATGGCGGCCGACGCCTATGCGCTTTATGGCCGGTTCGGGACGGCGGCGCAGGTCGCAAGCCTGGCCGAGCCGGACGCCGGCCGGCCGCTGATGCAGGTGGGCTGGCGCTATGCGCGCGGCGAGGCGGCGGCCCGGCGCGGCGACGCCCGGGCGGTGCAGGCTGAGACGCAGGCCATCGCGTCCCTGCTGGCCGACAAGGCGTTCAAGGGGCCGATGGCGGATCGCCAGATCGGGTTCGCCGAACTGTTCCAGAAGGTGCTGGAGGGGCGGGCGGCCATGATCCAGGCCGACTATCCCGCCGCCATCGCCGCCTATGGTCGCGCGGCCCAGATTCAGGCCATGAATCCCGAGGGCGGCGATCCGCCCGTCATCTGGTATCCGACCCGACGCAGCCTGGCGGCGGCGATGCTGGCCTCGGGCGATGCGGCCGGGGCCAAGGCCAAGATCGACGAACTGCTGAAGGACTGGCCCAGCGATCCCTACAGCTACTATGTCCTGTATCGCGCCGAACAGGCGATGGGCGACGAGGCGGCGGCGAACGACGCCCTGCGCCATGCCGGAATCGAATGGATCGGCGGGGAAATGAGCCTGGGCGAAGCCTAGCGATCAACCGGCCGAGCACATAGGTCTGTAACTTCCCCCGTTACGGAGAGCAGACCATGCAGTTCAACGATCAAGTCGTCGTCATCACCGGCGCCGCCGGCGGTATCGGCATCGCCGCCGCCAAGAAGTTCGCCGCCGAGGGCGCCAAGCTGGCGCTGGTCGATCTGTCGCTGGACGCCCTGACCAAGGCGGCCGAGAGCATACCCGGCGACCCGCTTCTGATCGCCGCCAATGTCGCCGAAGAGGCGGACGTGAAGGCTTACGTCGATCGGACGGTCGAGCGGTTTGGGCGGATCGACGTGTTCGTGAACAATGCCGGCATCAACGGCGCCACGGCGCCCATCGTGGATCAGACGGTCGAAAATTATCAGAAGGTGTTCGGCGTCAACGTCATCGGCGCCTTCCTGGGCTTGAAGTACGTCATGAAGGTGATGATCGCGCAGAAGTCGGGCGCCATCGTCAACACGGCCTCGAACGGCGGGTGGCTGGGTTCGCCCGGCATGAGCGCCTATGTCGCATCCAAACACGCGCTGATCGGCATCAACAAATCGGTCGCCTTGGAAGCCGCACCCTATGGCATCCGGGTCAATGCGGTCGCGCCGTCCGGCGTGGACACGGCCATGATCCACGACATCGAGAAGAATACGGCGCCCGGCAAGGAGGCCGAGGCGCGGGCCAAGTTCCAGGCCGCCGTGCCGCTGAACCGCTACGCCACCGCCGATGAAATCGCCGACCTGATGCTGTTCCTGGCGTCGGACAAGGCAGCCTTCATCACCGGCGCCTATTACCGCATCGACGGCGGCATGGGCGCGACCTCGGCCTGATGGGGCGAAACAGGGCCGGCGCCGGCTGGGGTTGGCCCTGTCTGCGGATCAGCGTTTCGCCGCCTCGATCATCTTGCCGATTTCCGCCGGGTCGATGCTGGCGGCCGCCTTGCCGTTGACAAAGAACGTCGGCGTGCCTTGCAGGCGCAGCGCGGCGGCCGTGGTGTGGATGTCGGCGATGTGGCGCGTCGTCTCGGGCGCGGCCAGGGTCGCCTTGGCGCGTGTCATGTCCACGCCGTTGGCCGCCAGGATGCGGTCGATCGTCTCGATGGTCAGCGCGCGTTCGTCCATCAGGGCGTCATAGACGGCCAGATATTTGCCCTGCTGATGCGCGGCCAGGGCGGCGCGGGCGGCGTATTGCGAGGTGACGTCCTCGCCCCGGTCCAGGATGGGCCAGTCCTTGAACACGAACCGGACCTCGGGGTGGGCGGCCATCAGGGCGCGATAGTCGTGGGCCACGGCCTTGCAGCCCGGGCAGCGGAAGTCGAAGAATTCGATCACCGTCACCTTGGCGTCCGCCGGTCCGAAGGCCGGGTCGCGGCTGTCGGGCGCCAGGAGGCCGGCGTTGGCGGCGGCGGCGGCGTTGGTGTCGTCCACGCGGGCCTGACCCTCTTTGGCCTGAAGCGCCTGGCTGGCCTCCTGCAACACCTCGGGATGTTCCAGCAGATAGGCGCGTACGTTCGAACCCCCGGTCAGATAGGGCGCCGCCGCCAGGCCCAGGGCCACGACCGACAGCCCCAGGGCGACATAGCCGGCGCGTCCGCCGCTCAGGACTGCGGCCTTGCGGGGCTGGGGTTCGTTCGGGGACGGGGAGGCAGGCGCGGGGGCGTCGTCGGTCATGAAGGCTCGCAGTCGTGAAAAAGTCAGTTCAGGGTCGCCGGCCGGCGCGCGGCGTCGCGGCGGTCCAGGTCGCGCAGGTCGTCGGGCGTGGCGCCCGAGGCCAGGACGATGTCCACCGCCCGGCGCCATTCCATCGAGCCGGGGTCCAGCATGGACCGGGCGCGCAGGGCGAACTGGGTCGCCTGGTTTTCGTCGCCGCCGGCGAAATAGTATTCGGCCGAGGCCAGGCGCGCCTCGCCCTCCTTGCCTTGCGAGGCATAGGCTTGAGCCAGCAGACGCCACGCCATGGTGTTGTCTTTTTCCGCGACGACGGCGCGCCGCAACTGGTCGATGGCCTCGTCCAGATTGGCCTTGTCGTTGGTCTCGATCAGGGCGTGGGCCAGGTTGACGCGCAGCAGCGGCGCATCGGGCTTCAGCCGCACCGCCTCGCGGTGGGCGGCGACGGCCTCGGCCGGGCGGCCCTCCTCGAACAGGATCTGGCCTTTCAGCTCCTGGAAATAGGGGTTGGTCACGTCGCCGGCGATCAGGACGTCTACCGCCGTCAGCGCCTTGTCCGTCTGACCGTCGCGATACCAGGCGATGGCGCGGGCGTAGCGGCCTGGCAGGGAGACGTCGCTGGACGGATAGTCCCGCAGCGTCGCATTCGGCGGATCCATGAAGGCGTGGATCTTGGCCAGGATCAGGGCGTGCTGGGCCAGCCGCTCTGGGCTGTCGCGATGATCGTAGTGGGACTGTTCCTGCACATAGCGGCGCAGCGTCTCGATACGCTGCGACGACAGGGGGTGGCTGCGGAAATAGGGATAGCGCCGGGCGTCGGAGAAGACCTCCTGGGACCGGAAATTGTCGAAGAAGGACACCAGGCCGGCGCCCGATTCGCCCGCCGCCTCCAGCCCGCGCGCGCCGGTCAGATCGGCCTCGCCCTCCTGGCTCTGCATATAGTGCAGCGCGCCCAGGGCGCCGAAATACTGGCTGGAGCCCAGCAGGGCCACGCCGGCGTCGGGCGCGCCGGCCGCGATGGCCAGGGCGCCCAGGGCCATGGTCATGAACATCGGCTGTTTGCCGGCGTTCTGGGCGCCGTCGCGCTGGGTGTGGCGGTTCTTGATGTGCCCCGCCTCGTGCGCCATCACGCCCAGAAGTTCGTTGGGCGTCTTGGTTCGCAGGATCAGACCGGTGTTGACGCCCATGATCCGCCCGCGCGTGGCGAAGGCGTTCAGGTCGTTGTCGTTGACCAGCAGAACCTGAATGTCGGACGGGTTCAGCCCCATGGCCGTAAAGACCGGGTCGACCCATTCGCGCACGATCCCCTCGACCTCGGTGTCGCGGATCAGGCTTTGAGCCGAGGCCTGGCCGGCGACGGCGAGCGCCATCAAGGCCGTCGCCGTCGCCGCCAGAACGCGGGATGCAGATCGGGGAAGCCACCTCATGGCTCTACTCCAATAGCGACCGGCCCCCGCCTGCATCCTGACAGTCTAATCGTGACCGATCAGCGGCGCCACCACCCACGCTTGGGCTTTTCGGGCGGTGCGACGATCTGGTTCGGGTCTTCGGCGATGATGGCCTCGACGTCGATTTCGGGCGTCGGGGCCACAAACGGCTCGGCCAGGACGGCCGGTTCAGGGGCGACGGGTTCAGGGTCGACTGGTTCAGGGGCGGGCGCCGCCTGGGCGATCGCACTTTCGCTGGTCAGCACGTCCTGTGGCGTCACGTCCAGCTCGACCGGCGCGCCTTCGACCGTCGCCTCGTTCGGCTCTATGGCCGTGTCGGGGTGCGGTTCGCTGTGGGCGTCGGCGGTCGGTTCGGCAGGGACGGACGCGGCTTCGACCTCGGTCGCCGCCTTGGTCTTGCGACGCACGCGGCGGCGTTGCGGTTCGGCCGGGGCCTCGACCGCTGCGACGGGCGCCGCGTCGGCCGGGGCCTCGACAACGACCGCCATCGGCGTGTCGGGCGAGCCGTCGGGCGGCATACCCTCGTTGGTGGCGCGGTTCTCGACCTTGATCTCGTGCGCGGCGTCGCCGCCCCGGCCCCGGCCGCGACGACGGCGGCGACGCGAACGCCCGCCGTCCTCGCCCGCGCCCTCGGACGCCACGACATCCAGACCCTCGGTCTGCGGCTGTTCGGCATCGGTCTTCTCGACCCGTTCGGCGCGCTCGGCCCGTTCGGGACGCGCGTCGGACCGGCCCGGGTTCAGCGGATCGAACCAGACATAGGGGTCGTCCAGCGACGGGGTGCGGCCCCGCACCCAGGTATAGACGTCGCGTTCGCCGTCTTCGCGCATCCGGCGACCGCCGCGGCGGCCCCGGCGACGGCGACGGCCGTTCTCGTCTTCCTCGTCGTCCGACACTTCGTCTAGGCTGACGGATTCGGATGTTTCCTCGTCGCGACGACCGCCGCGACGGCGGCGGTTGCGACCGCGGCCCCGACCGCCGCCGTCCCGCTCGGAACGCTCGCGCGCCTCGTCGTCGTCGGTGTCCTCGCGCTCCAGCGAATCCTCGTCTTCGTCCTCGTCGTCGCGGTCGATGACGTCCTCGTCTTCGTCCTCGTCTTCATCCTCGTACAGGGAGGCGTCGAAGTCGTCGTCGAGGTTGGGCATTTCGATCTCGGGCGCGACGAAGTCCTCGTTCGTCTCGGTGCGCTCGATATTGTGTTCGCCCTGACCCAGGCTGTCGTCGATCTGGACGATGACGTTCAGGCCGCGACGCTCCAAGAGGCCCTGCAGATAGGCGCGCTTGTGGTTCAGGATGTACAGGCCGACGGCGGTGCAGACCTTCAGCACCACGACGCCCGCGCCGTTCTTGCCGGCTTCGATGTCGACGGCCCGCAGGGTCATCAGGGCGGCGGATTCGGCGGAACGGATGCGGCCCGTGCCCTGGCAGTGCGGGCAGGCCTCGGTGGCGCCCTCGATCACGCCCAGGCGGCGACGCTGACGGCTGATCTCCATCAAGCCGAAGGGCGAGATGCGGCCCATCTGGATGCGGGCGCGGTCGGACGACAGGGCGTCCTTCAGCACCTTCTCGACGGCGCGGTTGTTCTTGCCCTCGTCCATGTCGATGAAGTCGATCACGACCAGGCCGGCCAGGTCGCGCAGGCGCAGCTGGCGGGCGGCCTCGACGGCCGCTTCCATGTTTGTCTTGAACGCCGTCTGTTCGACGTTGCGTTCCTTGGTGGCGCGGCCCGAGTTGACGTCGATGGCCACCAGGGCCTCGGTCTGGTTGATGACCAGATAGCCGCCCGACTTCAGCGGCACGACCGGCTGGTGGATCTGGGTCAGCAGTTCTTCGATGCCGTTGGCGGCGAACAGGGGACGAGAACCGCGGTACAGGTGAACCTTCTTGGCCTGGGCCGGCATCAGCACGCGCATGAAGTCGCGCGCCTCCTTGAAGCCCTCGACGCCTTCGACCTGAATGCCGTCGAAGTCCTTGTCGAACATATCGCGCACGGCGCGACGGACCAGGTTCTCTTCCTCGTAGATGACCGAGGGGGCGTGCGAGGCCAGGGTCGTCTCGCGGATCGTCTCCCACAGGCGCAGCAGATATTGATAGTCGCGCTTGATCTCGGCCTTGGTGCGCTTGGCGCCGGCGGTGCGGATGATCAGCCCCATGCCCTTGGGCACTTCAAGCGCGGCGACGGCGCTCTTCAGACGGCGACGGTCCGAGGTATTGGTGATCTTGCGCGAAATGCCGCCGCCCTTGCCCGTGTTGGGCATCAGCACGCAGTAACGGCCGGCCAGCGACAGCCAGGTGGTCAGGGCCGCGCCCTTGGCGCCGCGCTCGTCCTTGACGACCTGCACCAGCAGGATCTGGCGGCGCTTGATGACGTCCTGGATCTTGTAGCGGCGCATCAGGCGGCGTTTCAGCCGCTCCTCGTCCGCCAGGGCGGCTTCCGGGTCGACGTCGTCGCCGGTCGATTCGCGATCCAGATCATCCTCGTCCTCGTCGTCGTGGGCCTCGGCCATGATGGCTTCGCGGTCGGCGACGGGGATCTGGTAGTAGTCCGGGTGTATTTCGTTGAAGGCCAGGAAGCCGTGGCGATTGCCGCCGTATTCGACGAAGGCGGCCTGCAGGCTGGGCTCTACGCGGGTGACCTTGGCCAGATAGATGTTGCCGCGAAGCTGACGCTTCGCACGGGATTCGAAATCGAATTCCTCAATCTGGCGTCCGTCCACGATGGCGACCCGGGTTTCCTCCGGGTGGGCCGCGTCGATCAGCATTGTCTTTGACATGGAAAGTCTCTCTCTGGCGCGCACTGGCCGACCGACCCGGAACACCGGGCAGGGTCATGGCGGCTCGCCGAACGGGTGAGGGGGCCGAGGCGCGCGACATCCCCCCGCCGAGAACGGCGAAGTCGGCTTGATCAAGCCGTTGGGGAGCGCAGGCGTATAGGCCCATGGAAGTCGTCGGTCCTGAACCGGGCGCGCCAATCCCTTGGGAAGGCCGCGTCCCTGGTCCGCTCTTCGAACCCTCGGCGATGCCGGGAGATTCTAGGATTGGTGAAAGTCAGCGCCGCGAGGAGGGCGCGCCAGTCTTCGCACGGGCGAAATCGGCGCGATCGGTTCGCGAGCGGTCACAGCATAGTCACGCAAGTCGCGAATTAAAAGGCGTTCGCCTTAACCCCCTGCACACGCACGTCTGGCATCATGCGCGTCGAGTAGGCTTAAAGTGGGTTCGTCGGCGCAATGAGCGGTCGCGTTTTGACAGGTCTGATGCGCTGGGGCGCGAAGGAATGGGCGATGACCGCCCTGGCCTTCGTGGTCATCTGCGTGGTCGGTCTGTTCGGCACGCGTGGTTTCGCCTGGGGCGCGCAGAGCGATGTGCTGGCCGTGCGTTTCGGCGCAGACGGCGATCGCACCCGCGTCGTCATCGATCTGGAAAAGGCCGCGCAAGGCCGCGTGGTCGATGCGGGCGCGCAGGGGCGCGTCACCCTGGCCCTGAACGGCGTCGCGCCGGGACGCGGTCTAACGGGCGGCGGATCGGGTCTGGTGCGCGCCTATGCGGTGACGGCGTCGGGCGGGTCGTCGCACATCCAGCTGGACCTGGCGCGCGGCAGCGAGATCGAGCGTCGCTTTCTGCTGCCGCCCGGCGACGGGGTCGCCCACTATCGCTATGTCATCGACCTGAAGGCGACGGGCGGGGCGGTCGCCGCCGCACGCACGCCCCCGCCGCGTTCGGCGCCCGCGCCGCGCCGCGCCGAAAAGCCGTTGATCGTCATCGACGCCGGCCATGGCGGCAATGATCCGGGCGCCAGCGGGGCCAGCGCGCGCGAAAAGACCGTCACACTGGCCGCCGCCCTGGCCCTGAAGAACGAGTTGGAGCGGACCGGCCGCTATCGCGTACGCCTGACGCGCGACGACGACCGCTACGTCGATCTGTATCGCCGCGTGGCCATTGCGCGTCAGGCGGATGCAGATCTGTTCATCTCGCTGCACGCCGACGCCGGCGCCGATCCGGCCCTGCGCGGCGCCAGCGTCTATACCCTGTCCGAACAGGGTGCCGGGCGGGCGGTGCGCGAGTTCACGCGCGGCGACAACTGGCACCGCGAACTGCATCTCCCGGGGCGCGATCCGTCGGTGGACCGCATCCTGCTGGACATGACCCAACGGGCCACCCAGAACCGATCGGCCCAGTTCGCCCGCGTGTTGCTGACCCATCTGGAAGGCTCCGAAACGCCGCTGTTGCGTCGCAGCCATCGCGATGCGGGCCTGGCCGTGCTGCTGGCGCCCGACGTGCCGGCGGTGCTGCTGGAGATGGGATTCATCACCAATCCCGAAGACGAGCGGATGCTGACGGACGAGCGCGCGCGGCGTCGGCTGATGAAGACGGTCGCAGACGGCATCGACCGCTATTTCCGCCAACCCGCGGCCCCGATGATGACGGCCTCGACCGAAACCGCTGCGGGCCAGCCCTGACACGCGCGCAACCAACCGGCGTCCAGCCGGTTTGACGCCCATGAGAAAAGCCATCGTCACAGGCGGATCGGGCCTGATCGGAGCGGGTCTGTGCGCGGCCCTGTCGGAAAAAGGGTGGGATGTCGCGTCGTTCGACCTGAAGCCGGGCGACGGTCCGGCGCGTCACGTCGAATGCGATTTGGCCGACGAGGCCTCGGTCGCCGCGGCCTTCGAAACCCTGGACTGGGCCGAGATCGATCTTCTGGTCAACAACGGCGGGGTCGCCGATCCCGTCACGGGGCCTCTGGCCGACCTGTCTCTGGCGGACTGGAGAAAGGTTGTCGACAGCCACCTGACCGGCGCGTTTCTGATGTGTCGGGCGGCGATACCGCGCCTCAAGTACGGCGGGGCCATCGTCAACATGGCCTCGACGCGCGCCTTCATGTCCGAGCCGGAGACGGAAGCCTATGCCGCGTCAAAGGGCGCTCTGATCGCCCTAACCCACGCCCTCGCCATCAGTCTGGGGCCCAGAATCCGCGTCAACGCCATCGCCCCGGGCTGGATTTCGAATGGCGAGGATCTGCGCCCGGTCGACCACCGACAGCACCCCGTCGGCCGCGTCGGCCGCCCCGACGACATCGCCGAAGCGGTGCTCTACCTCGCTGACGCGGGCTTCATGACGGGACAGGTTCTCAGCGTGGACGGCGGAATGACGCGCAAGATGATCTACGCCGAGTGAGCGTCGGCGGCGGCGTCTAGGCCAAACCGGCTTTCTTCAGCGTCTTCCAGGCCTTGATGACGCGCTGCAGCTTGGCCTCGGCGCCGCGGTCGCCGCCGTTGGTGTCGGGGTGGAAGCGTTTCAGCATCTCGTGATAGCTGGCCTTGACCTTGGCCTTGTCGGCGCCGGGGTCCAGGCCCAGGTCGGCCAGGGCGGCGCGTTCCAGCTTGCCCACACGCCGATCCTCGGTTGCGGACTGCGGGGCCTGATCACCCTTGCGGCCGAACAGGCCGAAACTGTCGCGCCAGGAACCTGCGCCGGTGGTGTTGGACGTGCCCATCTTGGCCGAGAAGGCGGCGGCCTCGCGCGTGAACTTGCCGGCCTGCATCTCCCAGGTCGGGCGGCCACCGGTCATGGCCTCGTTCTCCTGAAGGCTGCGGACCTCGCCCTCGCTCATCCCCGCGTAGAAGTTCCAGCCCTTGTTGTATTCCCCGGCGTGGGCCTGACAGAATTCGTAGAAGTCGTTCAGCCGCTCGCGCGACTTGGGCGCGCGGGCCGAGGCGGCCTTGCGGCAGTCGGGCCACTGGCACGGCTTCTCGCCCGGCTTGAGGTGAAGGACGTCGGCCTTGGCCGCCTCTTCCTCGGGCTTGGGCGGCTTCACGCGGATGTCGGTGAAGCGCGGCTTGTATTGAAAGGAGGCGGACATCAGCCGAAGTGTAGGGCCGAATTGGACGGCATCAAGGAATCGATCATGTCGGAAGGCCCCGTAGCGACAATTATTCGTGCAAAACTGACGGATGGTCTCGCGCCGCAGCGGCTGGAGATCGAGGATGACAGCTGGCGGCATGCCGGCCACCATCACGAGGGCGGAATGGACGCCAAACCCGGCGGCGAGAGCCATTTCAATCTGGTGATCGTCTCGGACGTTTTCCAAGGTCAGTCACGCGTCGCACGTCAACGCGCCGTCAACGCCCTGTTGAAGGTCGAACTGGCCGGCCCGGTGCACGCCCTGTCGATCAAGGCGCTGACGCCACAGGAAGCCGGTTGAAAAAAACAACGTTCACATCGTCTTAGAACCTTCGTCATAGCGTCACGCGACCAAACAGAAGGTGGGGCTCTGGGCTATGGTGGAATCTGACGGCGTCGCGAAGGCGCTTCCGGGCGATCAACGCGCCGGAGATGCGTCCCAGGCCCTGACGGCCATCCTGCAGACGCAGTATCTCCGCTACATGATCATCGCCTCCTGGGCGGTGGGTCTTCTGGGCACGGTCGGCTTCTGGAAGGCCGCCCTGTGGTTCGGTCTGACTGTCGCCGCCGGCTCGGTGCGCGGCCTGGTCGAACACCGGCTGAGCCACCAGGTCGATACCAGCTGGGGCGTCATCTTCCCTATCGTGGCCACCGTGACCACCGGAGCCTGGGCGACCGCGCCCCTTTTGGCCTGGTTCTCCGGTTCCAGCTTTGGCCAGCCGCTGGCCCTGGCGCTGATCATTTCCGGCTATGTGCTGGTGTTCGCCCAGCTACGCAGTTCGCCGCGTCAGGCGCTGATCATTTCGTCGCCCTATGGCGCGGCGGCGGCGATCATCCTGGCCAGCCTTTGGGGCACGAACGAGTTCTGGTCGATGCTTGTGGTGCTGCCCTTCACGGCGGCGGGTCTGTTCGTGCTGGTCACAATGACCCTGTTGCGCGAGGACCGCATACGCGCCTTCCAGCTGCATCAGGCCCATCTGATCGAAGAGCTGGAGGCCGCCCGCGACAAGGCCAACGCCGCCAACGACGCCAAGTCCAACTTCCTCGGCGTCATTTCGCACGAACTTAGAACGCCGATGAACGGGGTGCTGGGCGCCGCGCAACTGCTCAGCGCCACACGGCTGGAAACGACGCAGCGCGAATATCTGTCGATCATCCGCAACTCGGGCGACAATCTGCTGTCGCTGCTGAACGACATCCTCGACATGACCAAGATCGAGGCGGGCAAGATGAATTTCGAGGTGATCGACATCGCCGTCGACGCCCTGCACAAACGCATCACCGGCCCGTTCGAGGCCCAGGCCGAAGCCAAGGGGCTGGATTTCGTCACCACCTTCGAGGGCGAGATCCCGACCGTGGTGCGCGGCGATCCCTTGCGCGTCTGCCAGGTCGTGCAGAACCTGTTGTCCAACGCCGTCAAGTTCACCGAGGCGGGCCAAATCCATTATATCGTGCGCGGACAGCGAATCTCGGACCAGCGGGTGCGGTTTCAGTTCGTGGTCAAGGACAGCGGGGCGGGCATCGCGGCGGCGGACCTGGAGCGGCTGTTCCTGCCCTTCACCCAGGTCGACAGTTCCTCGACGCGGCGCTTCGGCGGCACGGGCCTGGGCCTGACCATTGCACGCCGCATGGCCAACATCATGGGCGGCGACATCACCGTGACGTCCGAACTGGCCCAGGGCTCGTGCTTCACCCTGGAGATCGAGGCCGAGGTGGTCGAGTGGGCCAAGCGGGCGGTGACCGAAGAGGTCCGCGCCGAAATCGAGGGCGGCCAGTCGCTGCGTGTGCTGGTGGTCGAGGATCACCCGGTCAACCGCATGATTCTGGAGGCGTGGATGAGTTCGGCCAGCCACGTCACCTCGACGGCGGAAAACGGTCAGATGGCGGTCGAGATCGCGGCCGATCAGACGTTCGACCTGATCATCATGGACGTGAATATGCCGGTGATGGACGGTCTGACCGCCACGCGCATCATTCGCGACGGCGTGGGAAACAACGCCGAGACGCCCATCGTCGTGCTGTCGGCCTCGGCCCGGACCGAGGATCACGAGGCGGGCCTGAACGCCGGCGCCGACGCCTATCTGAACAAGCCCATCGACTTCAGCGCCCTGGCGGCCCTGATGGGACGCGTCGGCGGCGGGCGCGAGGCCGTGGCGCAGATGGCCCAGGCGCCGTCGCAGGCGTCAGTCGCCGCCTGATTGCGGCGGCCCTGCGGCCGCCTGATGAACGATAGGGGCCGGACGCGTTCAGACGCGCCTCAGAGGCCCCGCTCCATAAAGGCGTCACGTCGAAACGTTTCGGCCGCACATGGAGATACGATCATGAAGAAGATCCTCACCGCCACGATGGCCGCGGTCCTGGCCACCACCGCCCTGGGCGCCGCCGGCGCCGCCTCGGCTCAGTCGCGCGGCGATCACCGCTACGAGCAGCGTCAGGATCGTCAGGACTGGCGCCAGGACCGCCGCGACGACCGCCGTGAATATCGTCAGGACCGTCGCGACGACCGTCGGGATTATCGTCAGGATCAACGCGCCTATGCCCGCTGGCAGCGGGCGGAGCGTCGCTACAGCGCCCCGCGCTACGTCGCCCCGCGCGGCTATGCGGTGCGGACCTGGAGCTATGGTCAGCGGATGCCGGCCTACTATCGCACCAACGCCTATGTGGTGAACGACTACGGCCGTTATGGCCTGCGCGCCCCGCCGCGCGGCTATCAATATGTCCGCAGCGGCAACGACGTGGTGCTGGCGGCCGTCGCCGGCGGCCTGATCACCGCCGTCATCGCCGGCCTGTTCAACTGATCGGTCATTGATCGGACGGACGCCCCGGAGGAAACCTCCGGGGTGTTTTTCGTTGTGAAGACGGCGACGCTAGGGGCGCCCGAACGGGATCGTCATGCGCGCCTTCGCCGAACTTCTGGATCGCCTGTCGCTGACGGCGTCACGCAACGCCAAACTGGTGCTGCTGCGAGACTATCTGCGGGCGACGCCGGATCCCGACCGGGGATGGGCGCTGGCGGCCCTGACCGGCGACCTGACGTTCGACGCCGCCAAGCCGGCCATGATCCGAAAGGCGGTCGAGGGTCGGGTGGACAGCGTGCTGTTCGGCTGGTCCTACGACTATGTCGGCGATCTGGCAGAGACGGTCGCCCTGATCTGGCCGGTCACGCCCGACCGCCGTCCCAACCGCGAGCCGGACCTGGGCGAGGTGGTCGAGGCGCTGCGGACCGCCAGCCGAACCGAGGTGCGGGGCCTGCTGGAGAATTGGCTGGACGCGCTGGAGCCCAAGGGGCGGTGGGCCTTGCTGAAGCTGATGACCGGGGCGCTGCGCGTGGGCCTGTCTGCGCGGCTGGCCAAGACGGCGGCGGCGATGATGCGCCCCGACGCTGCGCCCGCGCCGCCGTCGCCTGAAGGCCAGGCGGCCGAAACGCCGCTGGAGACGCTGGACGCCTCGGCCATCGAAGAGGTGTGGCACGCGATCGAGCCGCCCTATACCGACCTGTTCGCCTGGCTGGAAGGCCGGGCGGAGCGGCCCAGCCCCGACGCGCCCGGCCGGTTCCGGCCCGTCATGCTGGCGGTCGCGATCGACGAGGCGGTCGATCTGCCCAAGCTGTCGCCGACCGATTACGCCGCCGAATGGAAGTGGGACGGCATCCGGGTGCAGGCGGTGCTGGAGGGCGAGGTCCGCAAACTGTATTCGCGCACCGGCGACGAGATTTCCGGGGCCTTTCCCGATGTGATGGACTCCCTGGCGTTTCAGGGCGCCATCGACGGCGAACTGATCGTGTGGCGCGACGGCGCCGTCGCCCCGTTCGGCGATCTGCAACAGCGGCTGAACCGCAAGAGCGTGGACGCCAAGGCGATGCAGGCCTTTCCGGCGGCGGTGGTCGCCTATGACCTGCTGGCCCAGGACGGCGAGGATTTGCGGGGGCTGCCGCTGCGCCAGCGTCGGGCGCGGTTGGAGGCGATGGTTGCGGACCATGCCGGCGAGCGGCTGCATCTGTCGCCTTTGGTCGATTACGCCGACTGGGATCAACTGGCGCGGCTTCGGGCCGACCCACCCGTTGGGGCAGCAGCCGAAGGGCTGATGCTGAAACGTTGGGACAGCCCCTATCTGGCGGGACGACCCAAGGGGCCGTGGTTCAAGTGGAAGCGCGATCCGCACGTCATCGACGCGGTGCTGATGTACGCCCAGCGCGGCCATGGCAAACGCTCCAGCTTCTATTCCGACTACACCTTCGGCGTCTGGACCGAGGAGGGGGCGCTGACCCCTGTGGGCAAGGCCTATTTCGGCTTCACCGACGAGGAATTGAAACAGATCGACAAGTTCGTGCGCGATCACACGGTGGACCGGTTCGGCCCCGTGCGTTCGGTGCGGGCCGAGCGGGATTTCGGCCTGGTGCTGGAGATCGCCTTCGAAGGTCTGAACCGTTCGACGCGGCACAAGTCCGGCGTGGCGATGCGGTTTCCCCGCGTCAGCCGCATCCGCTGGGACAAGCCTGCGCGAGAGGCCGACACCCTGGACAATGTGATGACCCTGCTGGACGCCATCGAAAGCGGGGGCGGCAGGATCGCCAAGGTCTGAAAAACGGTCTTGCGGGGGTTCCAATCGACGCGACAGGCGTTAGACCCGGCCTATGTCCCTTACCGCAACCCCCATCGCCGAAGCTGTCGCCGCCGGGCGTCAGGCCATCGCCGTGGACGCCGCCATGGTCGCCAAACTGACCGACATGGCGGGCGACTTCGCCATCAATCTGACCGTCGCCATCCTGATCTTCGTCGCGACCCTGTTCGCGGCGAAATGGGCGTCGGGCGCGGCGCGCAGGACGCTGTCGCGCGTGCGCGGGTTCCGCCACGATCCGACGGTGCTCAGCTTCGCCGTGCAGGTGGTGCGGGTGGTGGTGATCATCGTCGGCATGATCGCGGTGCTGCAGCGGCTGGGCGTGCAGACGACCTCGATCATCGCCGTGCTGGGCGCCGCCTCGCTGGCGGTGGGTCTGGCGCTTCAGGGGACGCTGTCAAACGTGGCGTCGGGGATCATGCTGCTGGTGCTGCGGCCCTATCGCGTTGGCGACGTGGTGGATGTGGGCGGCATGGCCGGCACGGTTCAGCGGCTGGACCTGTTCACGACCCAGTTGTCGAACGCCAGCAACCACAAGATCGTCATCCCCAACTCCAAGGTCCTGAGCGACCCACTGACCAATCTGACGGGACAGCAGACCCGCCGGATCGAGATCAACTTCACCGTCGGCTATGGCGAAGACCTGGGCCAGGCGCGCGAGGTGCTGGTCGACATGGCGGGCGCCCACGACAAGGTGCTGCACGACCCGCACCCGTGGTCGGGCGTGACGGGCCTGCTGGACAGTTCGGTCCAGATCACCCTGCACGCCTGGGTCAAGGTCAGCGACTGGTGGCAGACCCAGGCCGATCTGATGCAGGGCGGCAAGGAGGCGCTGGATGACGCCGGGATCGAAATCCCGTTCCCGCACCAGGTCGCCGTGCCCTATGGCGACGAAGACGTGATGCCGGTCGTGCGCGTTCGCACGGTCGAAGACGACCACGCCGATCTGAAGACGACGAACCGCTGATGCGCTACGATTTCGGCTCCGACAACACTGCGGGAATGGCGCTGAGCGCCATCGAAGGCCTAGTGCGCGCCAACAAGGGCTTCGCCCGCGCCTATGGCGGGGACGACATCACCGCGCGCGCGGCCGATCAGATCCGCCAGCGGCTGGACGCCGACGCCGAGGTGCGCTTCGTCTTCAGCGGCACGGCGGCGAACGCCATCGCCCTGTCGATGCTGGCCCAGCCTTATGAGGCGGTCCTGGCGCATCATGCGGCGCACATCTGCACCGACGAGACGGGGGCGCCCGGCTTCTTCGGTCATGGCGTCGGCCTGATCGGTCTGCCGGGCTTTTCCGGCAAGATCGATCCGCTGGCCCTGCAGGCGCAACTGGCCGAACCCGAGGTCGGTCATCGCCAGCCGCCCGCCGCCCTGTCCCTGACCCAGGCCACGGAATACGGCGCGGTCTATACCGAAGAGGAGCTGCGCCATCTGATCGAGCCGGTGAAGGCCCTGGGATACGGGGTTCACATGGACGGAGCGCGGCTGGCCAATGCGGCGGCGGCCGGGTTCGATCTGAAGGACATCCCCCGCCTGGGCGTGGACGTTCTGGTGTTCGGCGGGGCCAAGGCGGGCGCCAACTGCGCCGAGGCCATCGTCCTGTTCGACAAGGGGCTGGCGCGGCGGCTGGACAATCGGCTGAAACAGGCCGGGCAGACGGCGTCCAAGACGCGGCTGCTGTCGGGACCGATGCTGGGTCTGCTGGAAAGCGGCGACTGGGAGGCGGGCGGCGCCCACGCCAATCTGATGGCCCAGCGGCTGGCGGCCGGGATCGCCACGCGGTCGCCCTTCGTCCTGGCCCATCCGGTCGAGGCCAACGCCGTCTTCTTGCGGATGCCGCCTGAGGCGCACGCCCGGCTGAACGCGTTGGGCTGGGCCTGCTATGGGTTCGATGACGGATCGGTGCGGTTCGTCTGTTCGTGGGCGACGCAGAGCGCGGCGGTGGATGAACTGATCGAGGCGATCGTCGGCCTGGGCTGACCCAAATGACGCCTCAGCGACAGCGTGGCCTTTCGCCGGCCGCATCGACATTCCATATGCAGGATCATGGCGATGCGTGGTGAACGCTCTGGCGGCCGGCGCGACCCGATGGTCAAGGCGCAGCAGGCCGGGAGCATACAGGACAATGCGGATGGACCGCCGACGCTGACGGCGTTGGCGGACCTGGCGCGGCTGGTGGCGCGTTCAGGCGCGCCGCAGCTTCGGCTGCGGCTGATTTCGGCCATCGCCCTGACGCTGGCGGGCAAGGGGCTGGGCGTGCTGGCGCCGCTGGTGCTGGGCGCGGCGGTCAATCGGCTGGCGGCCGGGCAGGGGGCGGCGGTCGCCGTCGGCTGGGGCTTCGCCGCCTTTGCGGTGGGCTGGGCGCTGGTTCGGCTGTTGTCGGCGGCGGCGCCCCTGATTTCGGACGTGGTGTTCGCACCCGTTCGCGCCGCCGCACAACGGGCCACTGCGGCCGAGGCCTTCGCCCATGCGCTGAGCCTGTCGCTGGACTTCCACCAGACCAAACGTTCGGGCGCCCTGTCGCGGACGATGGATCGTGGGTCGCGGGCGGTGGACTTCCTGTTGCGGATCCTGGCCTTCAACCTGATCCCGACCGGGGTGGAGCTGGTGTTGGCCGCCGCCGTTCTGGGCGGCAAATACGACTGGCGGTTCGCCGCCGTCGCCGTCGCCGTGGTCGTCGTCTACACCGTGGCCACCTTCGCCATGTCCAACTGGCGGCTGGAGCATCGGCGCGTCATGAACGCGGCGGATTCCGAGGCGGCCGGCGTGTCGGTCGACGCCCTGCTGAACTATGAGACGGTCAAGTCGTTCGGCGCCGAGACGCGTGCGGCCCAGACCTATGATCGGGCGCTGGGCGACTATGCCGAGGCGTCGCTGAAGGCCAACAGCTCCCTGGCCATGCTGAACGGGATGCAGGCCCTGGTGATGAACCTGGGGCTGGGCGTCATGGCGGTGATGGCCGGATTCGAGGCGGCGGCCGGTCGGATGGGGCCGGGCGACGTGACGGCCGCCGTTCTGATCATGATCTCGCTGTATGCGCCGCTGAACATCCTGGGCTTCGCCTATCGCGAAATCCGCCAGTCCTTCATCGACATGGAGGAGATGCTGAAGGTGACGCGCCAGACGCCCCAGGTGGCGGATGCGCCGGGCGCCCTGGCCCTGCCGCGGCCGGTCGATGCGCGCGGCGCCTCGGTCGCCTTCGAGCACGTCGGCTTCCGCCACGACGCGCGCGCCAACGGCCTGGACGACGTCAGCTTCTTCGCCGCGCCGGGCACCACGACCGCGCTGGTCGGGCCGTCGGGCGCGGGCAAGTCCACCATCGTCAAACTGGCGTTGCGGCTGCTGGACCCGCAGGAGGGGCGGGTGCTGATCGACGGGCATGATGCACGGGCGGTCAGTCAGGCGTCGCTGCGGGCGGCGGTGGCCCTGGTGCCGCAGGACGTAGCCCTGTTCAACGACACCCTGGCCGCCAACATCGCCTTCGCACGGCCCGACGCCGACGAAGCCCAGGTCTGGGCGGCGGCCGAGGCGGCGGAACTAGCCGACTTCATTCGCGGGCTGCCCGAAGGCATGCAGACCAAGGTCGGTGAGCGCGGTCTGAAACTGTCGGGCGGGGAGCGCCAGCGGGTCGGCATCGCCCGCGCCCTGCTGGCCGACCCCTGCATTCTGATCCTGGACGAGGCGACCAGCGCCCTGGACAGCCGCACCGAGGCGGCCATCCAGAAGACGCTGCGAAAGGCGCGCAACGGACGCACCACCCTGGTCGTGGCCCACCGCCTGTCGACCGTGGCCGACGCGGATCAGATCCTGGTGCTGAAGGCCGGCCGGATCGTCGAACGCGGCGGACACCATGAACTGGTCGCGCGTCAGGGTGGGGAGTACGCCGCCCTGTGGAAGAAGCAGACGCGGACCGGAAAGGCGGCTCAGGCCCCGGACTGAGGATCGGCCGGCAGCTTGCGCCGCAGCACCTCGTGCAGATTGCTCAATATGGCGCTGCGGGCCTGGGCTTCTTCAGGCGGCAGGGACAGCAGCACCTTCATGGCCTGGGCGTGGACGGTGGCGATGCGCCAGTCGAAACCGCCCTGGCGCGGCGCGGCGTCCAGCAGGTCGCACAGCCCCTTGGCCGCCGTGCACAGGTCGTCCATCGCAAACGGGCTGGCCGCGTCGATGATCTGGCTCGAAGCGGAATAGGCGGCGTCCAGACGCATCGGCTCGATCATGTCCGCCGCAGGCTTGGCCAGCAGGATGGCGATGTTCTCGGCGATGATGTCGCGGGCCTGGCCCTGAAGCGCGTCCAGATTGGCCTTGGCCTGGGCCAGGGCGACGCCCACGCTGACGCCGCCGGGGCGATCCACCATCTCGGCCAGGCGAGAGCGCTTCTGATTGTGCGTAATGACGGTCATAGGGCGACGCTCTCCATCGCGGTCTTGCGGCGCAACATATCGGCGCGGCGTTCGACGCCTTCGTA
Organism: uncultured Brevundimonas sp.; assembly: GCA_963515305.1. Classification (GTDB taxonomy): domain Bacteria; phylum Pseudomonadota; class Alphaproteobacteria; order Caulobacterales; family Caulobacteraceae; genus Brevundimonas. The sequence continues at coordinate 124,147 of CAUPWX010000001.1, read as the reverse complement.
GTCGGTGTGACGGAACCGACGGTCCGGCCCCAGATAATCGCCCACCTCAAGGAAGGGGCGGGTGTCGCGCGCCACCCACAGGATCCGCTCCAGCAACAGGGCGGCGCTGAACGGCTTGGTCACCACGAAGTTGGCGCCGCAGTCGCGCGCCTCGGCGACGCGGCCGCGCCGGATGTGGCTGGCGGTCATGATCACGGGAATGAAGGCGTTGGGATTGGGGCCGGAGCGACGCAGCCAGCGGATCAGCTCGAACCCGTCGATGTCGGGCATATCCGTGTCGATGACCAGCAGGTCGATGGTCTTCTCGGCCAACAGACGCTTCGCCTCGGCCCCGCTGCCAATGGCGAAGTTCGGCCGGATGCCGAACCCGGCCAGGGCATTGGCGGTCAGGGTCAGGGAGAAGGGCGAATCGTCGACGATCATCGTCACCGCCCCGCCCAGGTTGAAGACCGCGCTTTCACGCAGGGATTCGCCGCCGCTCATGTCGCGCGGTTCCCGTTGCGATGTGTCGGCCCCGCCGTCTTGATCATGGCCGGTCGCACGCCCCGATACCGCTGTGGATGGAGGCCAAGCTTGTCAGACGATGATGGACGCCGCGTTAACGGTGTTCGTTCAGTCGCGCCTTCAGAGCGCGCCGATGGCGTAGAAGCGGTCGGCGCGCTGGGTCTTGATCTGTTGCGGCGACAGGCCGGCGAAGCCTTTAAGCTCCTCGGCCAGGACGTCACCGACCTTGGCCATGGCGGCGGTGCGATCTGTGTGGGCGCCTCCGGTTGGCTCCTCGATCAGGCGATCGACGATCTTCAGCTGCATCAGGTCCGGGCCGGTGATCTTCATGGCCATGGCCGCGTCCTTGGCCCGCGCGCCGTCGCGCCACAGGATGCCGGCCGCGCCCTCGGGCGAGATGACCGAATAGATCGAATGTTCGAGCATCAGCACGCGGCTGGCCGCCGCGATGGCGATGGCCCCGCCCGAACCGCCTTCGCCCGTGATGGTGGCGATGGAAGGCACGCCCAGGGTCAGGCAGCGTTCGGTCGAGCGGGCGATGGCTTCGGCCTGACCGCGTTCCTCGGCGCCCAGGCCCGGATAGGCGCCGGCCGTGTCGATGAAGCTGAGCACCGGCAGGCCGAACTGCTCGGCCATGTCCATCAGGCGCACTGCCTTGCGATACCCCTCGGGCCGGGCCATGCCGAAGTTGTGGGTGATGCGGGTGGCGGTGTCGTGGCCCTTTTCATGGCCCATGATCACGACCGGACGGCCGCGGAAACGGGCAAGGCCGCCCAGGATGGCCTGGTCGTCACCGAACTGACGATCGCCGTGCAATTCGTTCCAGTCGGTGAACAGGGCGCCGACATAGTCGATGAAGTGCGGACGCTGCGGATGCCGCGCGACCTGGGTCTTCATCCAGGGATCCAGACCGGCGTAGGTCTTCTTGCGAAGCTGGTCGGCCTTCTTGCGAAGGGCGGAAATCTCGTTGTCGAAATCGCCCGAGGTTTCGGACAGGACCGACAGTTCCTCGATCTTGGCCTCCAGATCGGCGATCGGCTTTTCGAAGTCGAGATAGTGCGTGGCCATCAAGGCGTCCGGGACTGCAAACGGGCGAAAGCGCCCTAAGGGAAGGCGGGGGAACCTAGAGACGTCAACGCCGCCGGGCAAGCGACGGTTCAGTCGTCACGCGCCAAGGGGTGGTTTTGCTGGACGACCTGGGTCAGGCGGTCGGTGGCGACGTGGGTGTAGATCTGGGTGGTGGCGATGTCGGCGTGGCCCAGCAGGGTCTGGACGACGCGAAGGTCGGCGCCGCCTTCCAGCAGATGGGTGGCGAAGGCGTGGCGCAGGACGTGGGGGCTGACGCGGGCCGGGTCGAGGTTCGCCGCCAGGGCCGCCTCATCCAGCAGCTGGGCGAAGCGGCGTGGCGTCAGGTGGCCGGTGCGGCCTGAAGAGGGGAACAGCCACGGGCTGTCGGGCGCCTCGGGCTTGCGTTTCGCATCGCGGGCGGTCAGCCAGGCCTTGATCGCTTCGCGAGCAGCGGTGTTCAGGGGCGCAAGGCGTTCCTTGCCCCCCTTGCCGCGCACGATCAGATAGGCGGGGTCGCGGCGCACCGCCTCGACCTTCAGTCCCAGCAATTCGGACACCCGCAGGCCCGAGGCGTAGGCCATCTCCACCAGGGCGACCAGACGCACGCCCGCCGCCGCATCGCGCGCGGCCGCAGCGGCCAGCAGGGCGTCGATCTCGGCGCGGGTCAGCACCTTGGGCAGGGCGCGGCCCTGTTTCGGGGCATCCAGACGGCGCGAGGGGTCGTCGGTGCGCCAGCCCTCGGCCAGGGCGAAGCGATAGAACTGGCGCGCGGACGAGCGACGGCGCGCGGCGGTGGCGGCGGACAGGCCGCGTCGCGACAGGTCGGCGAACCAGGCCTCGACCGCCTCGGCGTCCGCCTTCATCAGGCCCCCGGCGTCGGACAAGGCCGTCTCGGCGTCCGCCAGATCGCGGCCATAGGCGGCCAGGGTGTGGGGCGAGGCGTCGCGTTCGACCGCCATCATCTCCAGAAAGGCCTCGATCTGGGGCGTCATCGACCGATCAGCCCGTCGAACGGCTGGCGCGCGGTCTGGCTTGGTGTAGAGGTTTCTGGGATCATGCCTGCCTGCGCCGTCGCCTTCGCCGTTCCTTCGCCCGTCCGTTCCGCCCGAGCCGCCGGATGAGGCGGCGCGCGAATCCGGCGCCCACGCGCACCATAGCCCTGGTCGGCCTGATGGGCGTGGGCAAATCGTCGGTGGGGCGTCGGCTTGCCAATCGGCTGAAGCTGCCGTTCGCCGATGGGGACGTGGAGATCGAAGAGGCCGCCGGCATGACGGTGTCGGAAATCTTCGCCGCCCTGGGCGAGGCCGAGTTTCGCGCCGGGGAGGCGCGGGTGATCCGCCGGCTGCTGGAGGGGCCGCCGATCGTGCTGGCCACCGGCGGCGGGGCGATGATGAACCCGGAGACGCGCGCCCTGCTGAAGGACAAGGCGGACACCATCTGGCTGCGGGCCGATCTGGGCGTGATCGCGGAACGGGTGGCGCGGCGCGACACCCGGCCCCTGTTGCGCGGCAAGGACCCGCTGGCGGTGCTGACCGCCTTGGCCGAGACGCGTTATCCCATCTATGGCGAGGCGGACGTGACGGTGGACGTGGGGCAGGGCTCGCACGGTCAGGCGGTCGACGCCATTCACAAGAACCTGCGCCGCCACTGGCGCCAGAGACGACGCGCGGAGACGAAGACGTGACGATCATTCCGGTCAGCGGCGGGGCGTTTGCAGCCTATGACGTGGTGGTGGGACGCGGCCTGCTGGCCCAGGCTGGCCCACGCATCGCGCCGCTGGCCAAGGGGCGCACCGTCGTCGTCACGGACGAGACGGTGGCGGCCATTCACGCCGAAGTTCTGACGGCGTCGCTACAGGCGGCGGGCGTCGCCAGCGAGATCGTCGCCGTGCCGGCGGGCGAGGGGTCGAAGTCCTTCGCCCAGCTGGAGCGGGTGCTGGACCGGCTGCTGGAGATCGGCCTGGACCGCAAGGATGTGGTCATCGCCCTGGGCGGCGGGGTCGTGGGCGATCTGGCGGGTCTGGCGGCCGCCCTGTTCATGCGCGGGATCGACTTCGTCCAGATCCCCACGACCCTGCTGGCCCAGGTGGATTCGTCGGTGGGCGGCAAGACCGCCATCGACACCGCGCGCGGCAAGAACCTGGTCGGCGCCTTTCATCAGCCGCAGCTGGTGCTGGCCGACATCGACGTGCTGGCCACTCTGCCGGCCCGTCAGGTCAAGTCCGGCTGGGCCGAAGTGCTGAAGCACGGGCTGATCTGCGATGCGGCGTTCTTCGACTGGTTGGCCGGCGAGGGGGCTGTGGGCGCGGCGGGCGATCCGGCGGCGCTGGAGCGGGCGGTGATCCGCTCGGTCGAGATCAAGAGCGCGGTGGTCGGCGAGGACGAAAAGGAGGCGGGGAGGCGCGCCCTGCTGAACCTGGGCCACACCTTCGGCCATGCGGTCGAGACGGAGGTCGGTTTCGACGATGGCGCCCTGGCGCACGGCGAGGCGGTGGCCCTGGGCTGCTGCATGGCCTTCCGGTATTCGGCGGCCCAGGGCCTGTGTTCGGCCGCCGATGTGGCGCGGGTCGAGGCGGTGGTCGCGGCGGCGGGCCTGCCGACGCGGCTGGATCAGACGGGATCGTTCGCGGCCGACCGGCTGCTGGCCCTGATGGCCGGCGACAAGAAGGCCGAGGGCGGGGCCCTGACCTTGATCCTGGCGCGCGGCATCGGTCAGGCCTTTGTGGTCAAGGGCGTGGATGCGGACGCGGTGCGAGCGTTCCTGATCGAGGAAGGCGCAACCGCGTGATGCGGATCGCCACGGTCCCGCTGGACGATCGGTTCGTGCGGCTGGAGCCGTTCGAGGACGGGCTGAAGGCCGAGGTGCAGGCGGCGCTGGACTGCGATTCCGAGGCCTGGGCTGTCATGGTGGCGCCAGCCTACGGCCCGCATTTCGAGGCGTGGTGGACGGCAGCCCTGGCGGCGATGACGGCGGGGACGCGCATCGCCTATGCGGTGCGGCGGCTGTCGGACGGGGCGGTGGTCGGTACGACCAGCCTTTATGAGATCAACCCGGCCTATCGGCGCTGCGAAATCGGTTCGACCTTCTATCGGCCTGAGGCGCGCGGCGGGCCGATCAATCCGGCCTGCAAGCGCCTGCTGCTCGGCCATGCGTTCGAGGCCGGCGCGGTCCGTGTCGAGATCATCACCGACGCCGTCAACGCCCAGAGCCAGGCCGCGATCCTGAAGCTGGGCGCCAAGGCCGAGGGCGTGCTGAGGAAGCACAAGATCACCTGGACCGGCCGGGTGCGCGACACAGCCGTGTTCGCCGTCACTGACGACGACTGGCTCGAGGTGCGCGACGGGCTGGATCGCCGGTTGGCGGCCTTTTCCTGAGCGACGGGTCTTTACGGGATCAACCGCTCCGCGCGCAGCTGTTCGAACAGGGCGAAGAAGGCGGCGTCGGTCTGCTCATAGCCGGTGAAGCCCAGGCTACGGCTCTTGCCCATGTCGGTCACCACCTCGATCGGCCGGCCCAGGTCGGCGTCGGTGTGCCAGGGCGAGGCCAGGCGCACCAGTTCGGGCTCGGCCAGCCCCTCGCGCGCGGCGAGGCGGCGCCAGACGTCCTGGTCGTTCGCCATCTGGACCTCCAGCGGCAGGGTCGCGCCGTCGAAGGCGGCGGGCGCCAGACCGAACCAGTCGGCGATCCGCCCCCACATCCAGCTCCAGCGGAAGACATCGCCATTGACCACATTGAACGCCTGATCGGCCGCCGCCGGCGTCGTGGCCGCCCAGATCAGATGACGCGCCAACTGGCTGGCGCTGGTCATGTCGGTCAGGCCGTTCCACTGGGCGGCCGATCCGGGGAAGCGGAACGGCCGGCCCGTCTCGCGACAGAGGCTGGCATAGGCCGCCAGGGTGGTGCCCATGTTCATGGCGTTGCCGACGGCCTTGCCGATGATGGTGTGGGGCCGATGCACGCTCCAGCGGAAGCCGTCGCGCTGGGCGGCGGCGAACACCTCGTCTTCCTGGGCGTAGTAGAAGTTGTCGACGTCCAGGCGCGGCTGCGTCTCGCGGAACGGGGTCTGAGGCAGGGTTCCCTGGCCGTAGGCCTCGAACGGGCCGAGGTAGTGTTTTAGTCCGGTCACGAGCGCGACGTGAGAGACGCTGGCCGCCGGGCGCACGGCGTCCAGCACGGTGCGGACCATGGCGGCGTTGACGCGGATGTTCTCGGCTTCGCTGTCCTGCCGCGCCCAGGTCGTGAAGAAGACCGCATCGGGGCGCACGTCCGCCAGCGCCGCATGGGTGGCGACCGGATCGTGAAGGTCGGCGACGACGGGGACAACGCCGGTCTGACCCGTGGGGCGGCGCGACAGACCCAGGACAGACCAGCCGTCCGCCGCCAGTTCGGCGCTCAACGCGCCGCCCGCTATGCCGCTTGCGCCCACCACCAGTGCTGTCTTGGTCATCGTCTGCTCCTATGGATCGCCCCCACCTAGTTGCCGGATCGTCGGGTCGCTAGAAGGCACCATTTGGGGACCGCTTCTGAGCGAGGGCAGGGATGCAGGCGATCGGTGAGGAACAGGACTGGCGCGAGGACTGCGCGCCGCGGCGGGTGATGGAGCTGTTCGCCGTCAAATGGACCAGCATGGTGCTGCACACCCTTCATGCCCGCCACGGCGGCGCGGCGCGGACGGGGGTGCTGCTGCGGAGCCTGCCAGGCATCTCCAAGAAGATGCTGACCCAGACGCTGCGGGAGATGGAGGGCAGCGGCCTGATCGACCGCCAGGTTCACGACGACCCGGCGGCGGGCGTCGAATACAGGCTGACGCCGCTGGGCCATCGCTTCGTCGAGCCGGTCGAGATGCTTTACGCCTGGGGGCGGGACAACGCCGACGCTTTAGACGGACTGAACCTGCGGCCCACGTCGCGCAGGACCTAAGGGTTCGTCAGTCCACGGCCCGGCATTCGGTGGGCTGGCGGCCTTCGACGGACCAGGTGGCCAGGACGCCCTTGCCGCGCAGTTCGACGTTGGACGCCCGATACCAGATGCCGTCGGCGGCGCGTTCCTGATACAGGTCGATGGCCTCGCCGGACGAGTTGCGGATGGTGGCCATCTGGCGCGGATTGTCGAAATCGACCGACAGACGCTCGCCGTTGTCGCACAGATAGACGGTATGGACGACGCGGTTCAGGGTGCGGTCCTGGATCTCGGCGCCGGTGCGCTGGCGGGCGGTCTGGGCCTCGATGGCGCGTTCCTTGACCTCTTCGCCGGTCCGCGGAGCCTTGTCCGGGTCGGGACCGCAGGCGGTCAAAAGAGCCAGGGCGGCTAAGCCGCTGAACACGATCGACTGCGGCAGATCCGGCTTGAACAACGCATTTCCCTCCACGGCGCCGCCAAACGGCGCAGCTTTTCGCGGCGATCTAACGTGCGCCGCCTGCGGCCGTTCCCCTCCGTTGACGGAAGAAGGATTTGAGCAGGGTGGACGCCTCGTCCGCTAGAAGGCCTGAGTCCGTCGTCGGGCGCCAGTGGCAGGTGGGTTGTTCGAACAGGCGTGGGCCGTGGATGACCGCGCCGCCCTTGGGATCGTCGGCGGCCCAGACGACGCGGCCGATGCGGGCGTGGCTGATGGCGCCCGCGCACATGGCGCACGGCTCCAGCGTCACATAGAGGGTCAGGCCCGTCAGGCGGTAGTTGTCCAGCGCCGTCGCCGCGCGACGCATGGCGACGATTTCGGCGTGGGCGGTGGGGTCGTGGGCTGCGATCGGACCATTGGCGCCGGTCGAAATCACCTCTCCCGAGGTCGGATCGACAAGAATTGCGCCCACCGGCACCTCTCCTGCGTCCGCCGCCGCTTGCGCTTGGTCCAGCGCCATGCGCATGAACCGCTCATCATGGTCCGCCATACAGACGACAACGACAAGAAGCCCCGCGCCCGTCAAGACGAACGGTCGCCCCGGCCCTTTAAATCCTCCGGTCCCCGCAAGAGCGGCGACGGGACGAAATCCTTTGGCGACAAGCCACGCAGCCCTCGCGACGACGGCGCCAAGCGGTTCGGCGACCGGCCTGACCGGGGCGACCGCCCCCGCAGCGACAAGCCGCGCAGCGATAGGGGCGGCAAGGACGCCAAGTCCAAGACGCCGGAAACGCCCCTGCGCGCCGAGCGAATCGCCAAGACCATGGCCCGCGCCGGCATCGCCTCGCGCCGCGAGGTCGAGCGGCTGATCGGCCTGGGCAAGGTGGCGGTCAACGGCCGCATCCTGGACACGCCCGCGACCCTGGTGACGCGCGACGACGTGATCACCGTGGACGGCAAGCCCATCGGTTCGACCCAGGCGACGCGCGTGTGGCGCTATCACAAGCCCGCCGGTCTGCTGACCAGCCACAGCGATCCGACGGGCCGCCCCACGGTGTTCGACGCCCTGCCGGCCGGTCTGCCGCGCGTGATCTCGGTAGGACGCCTCGATCTGGCGACCGAGGGCCTGCTGCTGTTGACCAACGACGGCGAGCTGAGCCGGGCGCTGGAACTGCCCTCGACCTCGCTGGTGCGTCAGTACCGGGCGCGGGCGCGGGGCAAGATCACCCAAGCCCAGCTGGACGCGCTGAAGGACGGCGCGGTCGTCGACGGCGTGTCCTATGGTCCCATCGAGGCGACGCTGGACAAGGCCAAGGAGTCGAAGTCCGAGGACGGTCGCGCGCCGGCGAACCTGTGGATCTCGGTGTCGATCACCGAGGGCAAGAACCGCGAGGTCCGCAAGGTGCTGGAGTCCGTCGGCCTGACGGTCAACCGGCTGATCCGCCTGGCCTATGGCCCGTTCCGCCTGGATGTCCTGCCCGTCGGTGCGGTCGAGGAGGTGGGGCCGCGCGTGATCCGCGAGATGCTGGCCGACTACATCCGGCCCGAGAACCTGCCGACCGGCAATACGGTCGAGACGCCCGCGCCCATCCCCGGCCGCCGGGTGTCGACGCCCATCGTCAAGGGGCGGTCGGGTTCGGCCATGTCGGACCCGTCGCGCAAGCCCAGCCGCGTCCGCGCCGCCGAGACGGCCCAGGCGGACGCGGTCGAACGCCGCGAGCGCCCGGTCAAGAAGGAAGGTTGGGCCAAGGCGGCGCCCAGATTCGAGCATTCCAAGTCCTTCAAGCCGCGCGAGCGCACCGCCCCGGCGGGCGACCGCCCGTCACGCGAAGACGGCGCCACTAGAGACGGCGACCGGCCCAAGCGCGCCTTCAAGCCGCGCGACGACCAGTTCATCGACGACCGGCGCAAGCCGGCGGGCGCCAAGCCCGGCGGCCGATCCGGCGCCAAGCCGGCGGGCGGCCGCGACTTCAAGCCCCGCACGGGCGGCAAGCCGGCCGGGCCGTCGGGGACCAGCGGACGTGGACCGGGCGGCAAGCCGCGCGGCCCGCGCTGAACCCCTAGCTCAGGAGCGGGTGCATGACCGTGCAGCCCATGCGTGATCAGACCGGCCGGTGCCTGTGCGGGGCCGTGACCTTCACCGCCACACCCAACGGCGGGATGCACGCCTGCCATTGCCCCACCTGCCGACGCCTGTCGGGCGGGGTGTTGTTCAGCGTGGACTGCGGCGACAGCGTGCGGGTCGAGGGGGGTGTGGCGACCTATGTCTCGTCCGAATGGGCCACGCGCCAGTTCTGCCCGGCCTGCGGGACGGGCCTGTTCTGGCGGTCCAACGACGGGGCGATCACCATGGTCTCGGCCCAGGCGTTCGACGATCCGTCCGGCTTTGCGCTGGAGGACGAGTTCTGCATCGAGAGCAAGCCCGAGGCCTACGCCCTGGCGGGGGACCGGCCGCGCCTGACGACGGCCGAACTGTTCGCCCAGTTCGCGCCGCCCGAGGCCTGAGCCGATGCGGATCGTCGCCGGAAGCCTGAAGGGCCGGGCCATCGTCGCGCCGGACGGGCAGGGCACGCGCCCCACGTCCGACCGGGCGCGCCAGGCCGTGTTCAACGTGCTGGAACACGCGGCCTGGGGCGCGAGCCTGCAAGGGCTGCGGGTCATCGACCTGTACGCCGGATCGGGCGCCCTGGGGTTCGAGGCGATCAGCCGGGGCGCGGCCTTCGGCCTGTTCGTCGAGACGGACGATGCGGCGCGCGGCGCCATCCGCGAGAACGCCGACGCCTATGGGCTGATGGGACGCACGCGCGTTCATCGACGCAGCGCGACGGACCTGGGCGTCCGGCCCGGCCCCGTGGCTGAGGCGTTCGACATCGCCTTCCTGGACCCGCCCTACGCCAAGGGTCCATCTTCCCAGAATTTGGGCGAGCAGACGCTGGCGCGGCTGATCGAGGGAAGCTGGCTCAAGCCCGGCGCCCTGGTGGTGTTCGAGCGCGGATCGGACGAGCCGGAGATCGACACCCCCGGCTATGACCGGCTGGACGCGCGGGACTATGGCGCGGCGCGGGTGCTGTTCCTGAAGGTGGCGGACCCCGCCGTCTGAGCGGGGAAAAGTGCACTGTGAACTTTTACAGTGCACTTTCGTGCAGATTTTTGCGAGCGGGTCGCAACTGTCTCAGTCCTCGGGCGGCGGTCCCAGCAGGGCCTCGTCCTCTTCCTCGATCTCGCGCCGCATCCCTTCCAGCGAGGCGGCCACCTCCTCGCGGCTCATGCCCCTGAAGAAGTCCTTGTCGAAGGCGCGGGACTCGCGGGTCAGTTCGTCGGCCAGGGCGCGCCAGCGACGGGCGTCGGACGCGCGTCCGCCCTCGACCGCCTCGGCGAAGCGCAGGCGCGCGGTGCGGGCCAGATCGTCCATATCCAGGTCGGAATAGAGGTTCAGGTCGATCTCGCCGGGCGGCGGCTCGACCTGATCGCTGCGTCGCCAGCCGTATTTGCGGGCGCGACGGCGAAAGGCCGACAGGCCCAGGTCGTGGCGGCGACACACCGCCTCGGCGCTAAGGCCCGACAGATAGTCGGTGCGGGCCTGGGCCCAGATGGCGGCTTCACGGATGCGATAGGGCTCGGTCATGCCGCCAGCCGTAAACCAAAGATACGTCAGATGCGGACGTGGAGTTTCCTGTCCTTCTCCCGTTGGGAGAAGGTGGCCCGAAGGGCCGGATGAGGGTCGGGTCCATCCGTCGGCGTCAGCCGTCGCAGGGGCAGAGGTCGAGCATCCAACCCTCACCCTTTGACGCTTCGCGCCGCCCTTCGGGTCGGCTTAGCGCATCGCTGCGCTCTGCGAGCCTCAAGCCCACTCCCAATGGGAGAGGGTTACAGCTTTGCGACCAACGCCTTCGCCGCCGCCGTCACCTCGGCCCAGGTGATCTCGAACCCATCGTCGTCGCCGAAATAGGGGTCGGCCACGGCCTGGCCCTCGCGGCCGGGGACGTGGTCGAGCAGCAGGCTGAGCTCGGCGGTCGCGTCGCCACTCTCGGTCTTGGGCGCCAGGCGGCGCAGGTTCTCCAGATTGTCGTGGTCCAAGGCCACCACATGGGTAAAGCGGCGGAAATCGGCCTGCGTCACCTGTCGCGCCTTCAACCCCGAGATCTCGACCCCATGCCGCCGCGCCGTCGCCTGCGCCCTCGGGTCCGGCGGCTCGCCCGCATGCCAATCCCCGGTCCCGGCGGAATCGACGATCAGGTCGAGGCGAAAACGCTCGGCCTCGGCGCGCAGGGCGGCTTCGGCGAGGGGGGAACGACAGATGTTGCCGAGGCAGACGAAGAGGATGGAGGGCATGGAGATGACGTCCGTAGGATCAGTTGCTGAAAGATACACCCTTTCATCGTTCTCGCCCTTAACCCTCAGTTGAAAGCGCTGGCCGGTCGTGGGATGGGTTCAGGGTACGAATACTTTCGGGGACTCTCTGTGCAGCAGATCGAAGTTAAGGTTGAAAACGATCACATTCAGCGGATCACGACCGCAAAGCCTCTAGCTGCCCTCTCAGAGTTGATTTGGAACGCATACGACGCTGACGCTGATGAAGTTCGTGTGGAGCTCGAAGAAGGGCAGCTCACCAAACTCGGAATTATTCGGGTTGTAGATAATGGCGGAGGCATCCCAGCGGATGGCGTAGAGACATTCTTCCAGTCTCTAGGTGGGTCATGGAAGAAACGAGCCACCAGAACCGATGGTGGTCGGGCAATCCACGGCGAAAAAGGTCAAGGTCGATTCAAAGCATTTGCGCTTGGAGACCGCGTGACATGGATATCTAGGCATGGTGGCAGAAAGTTCTCGATAAGCGGCGAAAAATCTAACCTAAAACGGTTCTCAGTTTCAGATAGCGTTCCGTCCAGAAGTAACGGTTGCACCGTTGAAATCGAGAACGTCGTTCGCGACTTTGAAATCCGAGCTGAAGACGGTTTTGCCGATCAGATACGGGATGTGTTCGCACTGCAGCTATATGAAGACCCCAAGTTTCGCATTGTCTACGACGGCGAAGAGGTTGACGCGCGAGAAGCTATCAAGGGTGTAACACCATACGAGATATCGGCCACGCTTGAGGACGGGCGCGAGTATCACGGGGTGTTGGATGTTATTGAATGGAAGAAAAAAGTCGAGCGGAAGCTTATGCTTTGCGTGCCGGGTCGATTCAGCTTTCATGAAATGGCACCAGGTATCCAAGCACGAGGATTTGAATTCACCGGTTACGTGACGGCCGATCATTTCCAAGGTCTTGCGGACGAGAACGCTGAAGGTCTAGTCGAGCTTGACCCTGCATCAATGGCGCTCGTTGAGGCAGCAAAAGCAAAGTTGCGCGAGCATTTTCGCCTCCGTGAGGCAGAACGTTCCCGCAGCAAGATTCAAGAGTGGAAAGAATCTAAAGTCTATCCTTATGACGGAAAGGCTGCTGGTCCGATAGAAGTTAACGAGAGACAGGTATTTGACGTCGTTGCGCTGAACTTGGCTGACTACAGTCCAGACTTCGATAAAGCTCCAGCGAAACAGCAGAAGCTAATTCTGCAATTAGTGAAAGCGGCCATCGAAAGCGGACCGAGCGCTCTTCCTGCTATTCTCGAAAAAGTTGTTGATCTCCCCAAAGGTAAACAAGAGGAACTTGCGGATCTTCTTAGGAAGACTTCGCTTACGGCTGTGATAAATGCCGCAAAGGCGGTCACTGACCGTCTTGAATTTCTGAGGGCATTACAGATTCTGGTCTTTGATCCGAAATCCAAGCGTCAAATGCTCGAAAGGTCGCAGCTGCACCGGGTGATCGCGCAAGAGACGTGGATATTTGGTGAGCAGTTCAACCTAATGAACGACGATGAGGATCTCTCTGCAGTGCTTCGTAGTCACGTCGAGTTGCTGGGGACTGATAGCGATGGAGGTGGCGTTAGAGACAAGCTTGCGCCCAACCAACCTGTTTTAGACGCTGACGGTAAGGCGGCAATCGTTGATCTAATGCTATCTTGCAGGGTTCCTACCGCCACTGATGATGAACGGAAGCATCTTATAATCGAGCTTAAGCGACCTAGTCAGAATTTAAACGAAGACGTAATAGGGCAGATCAAAAAATATGCGAAAGCCGTCGCTCTTGATGATCGATTCAAGCATTCAAGTGTCGAATGGGATTTTGTTGCGATCGCCAATCGATTTACAAAGGATGCGGAATTTGAAGCACGTCAAAAAGACAAGCCAAAGGGGATGGTCTTAGAAATTGATGACCCCATAAAAATCCGAGTGTGGGCAAAAACGTGGGGCGAAATTATTCAGGAAGCCGAAGGCCGGCTCACATTCTACAAGCGTCGGCTTGAATACCAAGCAAATGATGATGAAGCACTTAGGTATTTGCGGAATATAAACGAAGATTATTTAAGTGATGAAATAAAAGAACGTATTTCTCACTTAGAAGCAGAAGAAAATACTGTCGAATAGCCTTTATTATTTTGCTTTGATCTTATTCTGTGACACGGGCCGTTTCCTGTCACCGTCTCCCGAACAGCTTCTCCAGATCGTGCAGCTTCAGCTCCACATAGGTCGGCCGGCCGTGGTTGCACTGGCCCGAGTGGGGGGTGGCTTCCATTTGGCGCAGCAGGGCGTTCATTTCGGGGGCCGAGAGGACGCGGCCTGAGCGGACGCTGCCGTGGCAGGCCATGGTGCCGCAGATGGCGGCGAGGCGTTCCTTGAGCGACAGGGCCTGGCCGTGTTCGGACAGGTCGTCGGCGATGTCGCGGATCAGGCCCTGAACATCCGTATCGCCCAGCATGGCGGGGGTCTCGCGCACCAGGACGGCGCCGGCGCCGAAGGCCTCGACGATCAGGCCCATCTCGGCCAGTTCCTGAGCCCGCCCGGCGACACGCTCGGCCTCGGCGGGGTCCAGGTCGACCACCTCGGGCGTCAGCAGGGCCTGGCGGGTCACGGCCCCCTCGGCCATCTGGGCCTTCATCCGCTCATAGACCAGCCGCTCGTGCGCCGCGTGCTGGTCGACGATGACCAGGCCGTCGCGGGTCTGGGCGACGATATAGTTGGCGTGAAGCTGGCCCCGTGCGGCGCCCAGGGGGTAGTCGAGGGGATCGGTTGCTTCAGTGGCGAGTGGCGAGTGGTGAGTGGCGAGGTCGTCGGGCTGGCCGGGGGTTCGGGGCCATGATGGGCCGTCCCAGCTGGGTTCGACGCGGGCGCTGCGTTCGTTGAGGCCGGGAATGATCTGGGCGGCGGCGGCGGGTTGGGACCAGCCGGTCCAGCCGCTGAATCCTTGGGCTGATGGCGATGAGGGACTGTAGGCGACGCCCGTGTTCAGGCCGGTGTGGGGCTGGAAGCTGGACAGCGCATCCCCGGCGACCGTGGTGGAGGCGCGGTGGCCGGCGGCGTGCAGGGCGTGCCTCAGGGCGCCGACGATCAGGCCGCGCACCAGGGCGGGATCGCGGAACCGGACCTCGGCCTTGGCGGGGTGGACGTTGACGTCGACGAACAGCGGATCGATGTCGAGGAACAGAACCGCCGCCGGATGCCGGTCGCGCGCCAGGAAGTCGGCATAGGCGCCGCGCAGGGCCCCTTGCAGCAGTCGGTCCTTCACCGGGCGGCCGTTGACGAACAGATACTGATGCGCCGCATTGCCGCGCGAATAGGTGGGCAGGCCAGCGTAGCCGCTCAGCCGCACCCCGTCGCGTTCCTGATCGATCAGCAGGGCGTTGGCCTCGAAGTCGCGACCCAGCAGGGCGGCCAGGCGGCGCAGGCGGCCCGCGTCGCCCGGATGTTCGGCGGGCAGGCGCAGGGTGGTCTTGCCGTCCAGCGACAGGGTGAAGGCGATGCTTTCGTGCGCCATGGCCTGGCGCTTGATCTCTTCCGATATGGCCATGGCCTCGGCCCGTTCGGACTTCATGAACTTGAGCCGGGCGGGGGTGGCGTAGAAGAGGTCGCGCACCTCCACCCGCGCGCCGTGCGGGCCGGGGAAGGGGGCGGGGGACAGGGGGCGATGCTCGCCGCCCTCGACCTGGATGGCCCAGGCGTCGGAGGCGTCGCCAGAAGCGTTTTTGGAGCGGGTGGTGATCGACAGGCGGGCGACCGAGCCGATGGAGGGCAGGGCCTCGCCCCGGAAGCCCAGGGTGTGGATGCGCAGCAGGTCCACGTCCCCGGCGTCGTCCGGCTCCAGCTTGGAGGTGGCGTGGCGTTCGATGGCCAGAGGCAGTTCTTCGCGCGGGATGCCCTTGCCGTCGTCGGCGATCAGGATGCGCGACAGGCCGCCGCCGTCGGCCTGGATCTCGATATTGGCGCTGCCCGCGTCGATGGCGTTCTCGACCAGTTCCTTGATGGCGCTGGCCGGCCGCTCGACCACCTCGCCGGCGGCGATGCGGTTGACGGTTTCGGGGGAGAGACGACGGATGGGCATGAGGGCAGGAAGATAGGGGGCGAGGGGGATTCGCGCCATGCACCATCGCTTCCCTCTCCCGGCGGGAGAGGGTGGCCCGAAGGGCCGGGCGAGGGGCGTGCGGTGGGCCAGTTCGCAACACCGCGACCCTCACCCTTTCGCGCGAAGACCGATCGCTGATGCTCTCGGGCGCTCAAGCCCTCTCCCAATGGGAGAGGGATCAGTCTTCCGTCTTCGGCTTTGCGGCCTTCTTTGCCGGGGCCTTCTTCGCAGCGGGTTTCTTGGCGGCGGCCTTCTTGGGCGCAGCGGCCTTTTTGGCGGGCGCCTTCTTCTTGGGCGCGGCGCCGGCCTTGGCGGCGAGGAGGGGAAGGGCGTCTTCCAGGGTCAGGTCTTCGGGCGCCGTGCCTTTCGGCAGGGTGGCGTTGATCTTGCCGGACTTGACGTAGGGGCCGAAGCGGCCGGCCATGACGTGGATCGGCTCGCCCGTCTCGGGGTGGGCGCCCAGATCCTTGAGCGGGGCCGCCGCCGCGCCGCGACCGGCCCGACCGGCGCGTTTCTCGGCCAGCAGGGCGACGGCGCGGTTCAGGCCGACCTCGAACACCTCGTCGATGTCGGAGACATTGGCGTAGGTGCCGGCGTGCAGGACAAAGGGTCCATAGCGGCCCAAGCCCGCCGTGATCATCTTGCCGTCCTCGGGGTGTTCCCCGACCTCGCGCGGCAGGGCCAGGAGGCGCAGGGCCTGATCCAGCGTCAGGGAGGCCGGCGACCAGCCCTTGGGCAGGGACGAGCGTTTGGGCTTTTCCCCGTCCGGCGGCGTGATTTCGACATAGGGGCCGAAGCGACCGATCTTGAGCTGGACCGGCTGACCCGTCGCCGGGTCCATGCCCAGTTCGCGGTCGCCGCTCTCGGCCGAACCGTCCTCGGCCGACGGACTGGCGACGGGGCGGGTGTATTTGCAGTCGGGATAGCGCGAGCAGCCGATGAAGGCGCCGAAGCGACTGGTCTTCAGGCTGAGCTGGCCCTGGTGGCACAGGGGGCACTCGCGCGGGTCGGAGCCGTCGCCCTTGTCCGGGAAGATGTGGGCGCCCAGGCTTTCGTTCAGGGCGTCCAGGATGGCGGTGGTGCGCAGTTCGCCGGCGGCTTGCGTCGCGGCGTGGAAATCCTGCCAGAACTGGCGCAGCAGCACCTTCCAGTCCAACTGGCCGGCGGACACTTCGTCGAGCTGGGTCTCCAGGGCGGCGGTGAAGTCGTATTCGACCCACTTCTTGAAGAACTGCTCCAGGAAGGCGGTGACCAGCCGTCCCTTGTCCTCGGGATAGAAGCGGTTCTTGTCGACGCGGACATATTCGCGGTCGCGCAGGGTCGACAGGGTCGAGGCGTAGGTCGAGGGGCGGCCGATGCCCAGCTCTTCCAGCTTCTTGACCAGGGTGGCTTCCGAATAGCGCGGGGGCGGTTCGGTGAAATGCTGGTCGGTGCGGATGGCGTCGACCTGGGCCTTGGCGCCTTCCTTCAGGGCGGGCAGGCGGCTGGTGTCGTCGTCGCCCTCTTCGCCTTCGGCGCCCTTCTGCTTCTCGTCGCGGCCTTCCTCATAGACGGCCAGGAAGCCGTCGAAGGTGACCACCTGGCCGGTGGCGCGCAGGCCGGTCTGGCCGTCGGGCGTCTCGATCTCGACCGTGGTGCGGTCCAGACGCGCGGCCTCCATCTGGGAGGCGACCATCCGCTTCCAGATCAGTTCATAGAGGCGCTGAAGATCGCTATCCAGACGCACGCTGTCGGGATGACGGGCGATGTTGGTGGGACGGATGGCTTCGTGCGCTTCCTGCGCGTTCTTGGCCTTGGTCTTGTAGTAGCGCGGTTCCTGCGGAACGAAGGCCGGGCCGAATTCCTTGCCGATGACCTCGCGCGCCTGGGCGATGCCCTCGGGCGTGGTCTGGACGCCGTCGGTCCGCATATAGGTGATCAGGCCGCCCGTCTCATCGACGCCCTCATACAGTTTCTGGGCCGCCTGCATGGTGCGCTGGGCGCTGAAGCCCAGCTTGCGCGCGGCCTCCTGCTGCAGGGTCGAGGTGGTGAAGGGCGGGGCCGGGTTGCGGCGAACGGGCTTCTTCTCGACCGACCGGATGGTGAAGTCGCCGGCGTCGATGGCGGCGCGCGCGGCGCTGGCCGTGGCCTCGTCCTTGATATCCAGACGCTGGATACGCTTGCCGGCGTGCTTGACCAGGCGGGCGGTGAAGGGCGGGCTGTCGGCGTTCAGGTCGGCCTCGATGGACCAGTATTCCTGAGGCTTGAACTTCTCGATCTCCATCTCGCGATCGACGACGATGCGAAGGGCGACCGACTGGACGCGCCCTGCCGAGCGGGCGCCCGGCAGCTTGCGCCACAGGACCGGCGACAGGGTGAAGCCCACCAGATAGTCCAGGGCGCGGCGGGCCAGATAGGCCTCGACTAGCTCCATATCCAACTGGCGCGGATTGGCCATCGCCTCAAGCACGGCGGACTTGGTGATGGCGTTGAAGGTGACGCGTTCGACGTGGGTGTCTTTCAGCGCCTTTTTCTTGTTCAGCACTTCCAGCACGTGCCAACTGATGGCTTCCCCTTCGCGGTCGGGGTCGGTCGCCAGGATGACGCGGTCGGCGCGCTTGGCGGCCTCCGCGATTTCGGACAGGCGTTTGGCGCCCTTGGCGTCGGCCTCCCAGTGCATGGAGAAGTCGTCGTCGGGCAGGACCGAGCCGTCCTTGGACGGCAGGTCGCGGACGTGGCCGTAGGAGGCCAGGACCTCGTAGTCCGAGCCGAGATATTTGTTGATGGTCTTGGCCTTTGCGGGGCTCTCGACGATGACGAGGTTCATATCGGTCCGGTCTCGGGAAGGGGCGCGAACGTGGTTGGAGCGGAGCCGTGAGTCAATCGGCCTGTTCGCCTTACAGCCTAGAGTAGTTGTATTTTAATCAGACCCGGCTAGATTGCGGGTTCGGCAACGGAGGCGATCATGGCCAGCGCACGACGCGAAACGACGCACGGGACGGACGACAGCGGCGACATCGAGGCGGGCGATTTTCCGACGCGGGAATATATCGGCGCGATGGCGCTGGAAATGGCACGCATGGCTCGCGACGAGGGCGATGGGCGACTGGCGGGCCTGCTGGAACAGGCGGCGGGGGCGGCGGCCCTGCCTCCGGCCTGAGGTTCGGGTGATGACCGCATTCTAGAGCGAGGTCAGGCCGCCGGGCAGCAGTTCGGCGCGGCCGGTGAGGCTGAGCTCCAGCAGGGCAGCGGCGACCTGAGCCACGGGCGCGTTCAGCGCGCGGGCGATTTCGTCGCGGGGCGCAGGCGTGGGCGACAGCAGGGCCGCGACCCGGTCCAGAAAGGCGTCGTCCAGATCGTCGTCGAAACGCAAGGGCGGCGCGGGCGGCTCGCGCAGGGTGCGGAGGGTGTCGAAGGCGCGCTCGATGTCCTCGATCCCCTCGCATAGGATGGCGCCCTGACGCAGCAGTTCGTTGGGGCCGCGTGCGCGGGGGTCCAGGGGCGAGCCCGGCACGGCGAAGACGTCGCGACCCTGTTCGGCGGCCAGGCGGGCGGTGATCAGGGAGCCCGAGCGGATTTCGGCCTCGACCACCACCACGCCGCGCGACAGGCCCGAGATGATGCGGTTGCGGCGCGGGAAGTCCCGGGCCTGGGCGCGGGCGCCGACCGGACTTTCGGAGACGACGCAGCCCTGATCCGCCAAGCGCGCGTAGAGGTCGGCGTGTTCGGGCGGATAGATGTCGTTCACACCGCCGCCCAAAACCGCGACGGTTCCGGTCGCCAGCGACCCTTCGTGGGCGGCGGCGTCGATGCCGCGCGCCAGACCCGAGACGACGACATGGCCGGCCTGACCCAGTTGCTGGGCCAGGCCGCGCGCGATTCTCTGACCGCCCGCCGAGGCGATGCGGGCGCCGACGATGGCGACGCAGGGACGGTTCAGCAGGGCGGCGTCGCCGCGAACCCACAGCAGCGGCGGCGGCGGATCCAGCGCCGCCAGCATCGCCGGATAGTCGGCGTCGCCCAGCACCAGGAGGCGCGCGCCAATGGCGCGGCCGGCGACCAGTTCGCGGTCCACTGTCTCGACCGGCGGGGGGATGGAAGCGGCGCCGGACTTGCGGACCAGGCCGGGCAGGGCGTCCACGGCGGCGAGAGCCGAGCCGTAGCGGGCCACAAGCTGGGAAAAGGCGACGGGGCCGATGCGGTCGGTGCGGGCCAGCCGCAACCGGGCGAACCGTTCGTCCGCCGACAGGCTCACGCCGACTTGGCCCCGATGCGCGGCTCCTGACCCTTCAGCAGCCGGGCGATGTTCTGGTGGTGACGCACCCAGATCAGGATGGCGGCGAAGACGGTCAGGGCCAGGATGGGCGACCCGACCGGCAGGCCGACCGCCGCCAGCGGCAGCATCGCCAGGAAGGGCGCGGCCGCCGAGGAGATCAGGGCCGCCAGGGACGAATACCGCAGCGCAAAGGCGCAGATCAGCCAGACGGCCGCCGCCATCAGACCCAGCGGCCAGGCGGCCGCCAGCAGCAGACCGTAGAAGGTGGCCACCCCCTTGCCGCCCTTGAAGCCCAGCCAGACGGGGAACAGATGGCCCAGGAAGGCCGCGCCCCCGGCGACGGCGCCGGCCAGTTCGCTGTCGAACAGATGGCGCGCGATCAGCAGGGCCGCGGCGCCCTTGCCCGCATCCAGCAGCAGGGTGGCCAGGGCCAAATCCTTGCGGCCCGTCCGCAGCACATTGGTCGCGCCGATATTGCCCGAACCGATGTTTCGAACGTCGCCCGCGCCGGCCGCACGGGTAATGACCACGCCGAACGGAATGGAGCCGAGCAGATAGCCGCCCAGGGCGACGAGCGCCAAGGTCCCCAATGTCGGGCCCGCCAGATCCTGCACCGTGATTCGCTCCCCGCGTGTCGTTGCGGCAAAATGCGTCGGCGAAGGGCGCGGAGCAAGGGCGATCCGACCTCTTGACCGCCGGGTTCACGCAGCGTCTTTTCCGCCGACCTTGCCGGAGAGTTGTCATGCGTTCGATCCCCGCCGCCGCCCTTGCCCTGCTGATGTCCACGGCCGCTTGCGTGGGCGCGCCGACGCCTGCCGCCACGCCGGCGACGGGGCCGGCCATGGCGGCCTATTTCGACTGTGTGCGCGAAGGCGGCGCAGCCATATCGGCGCACCGGGCCGTGTCCGCGCCGGATCAGCCCGAGAACTCCATCGCCGCCATTGAGGCGACCGGGCGGGCCATCCCCAATGCGATCCTGGAGCTTGACGCGGTGCTGACGCGCGACGGCCATCTGGTGCTGATGCACGACGAGACGATGGAGCGGACGACGACGGGCCGGGGCCGCGTCGCGGACCTGACGCTGGCTCAGGTGAAACAGGCGCGGCTGAAGGCGTCGAACGGCGCCCTGACGCGCGCGGCGCCTCCGACACTGGGCGAGGCGCTGGACGCCGCAGGGCGGGTCGGCGCCATCGCCAGCATCGACCTGAAACCGGCGGAAGGTGGCACGACCGTCGATCTGGCCCGGGCGGTGATCGCCCAGGTGCGGCGCTCGGGCGCGCAGGATCGCGTGATCCTGATCACCTATAATGACGCCGATGCGCGGGCGGTGGCGGCCCTGGCGCCCGAGATGATGATCTCGGCCGGGCTGGGCGGCGTCGACGATCTGGCTGGGTTGAATGCGCCGCAGATTCTGGCCTGGACCGGCACGCGCGAGGAGCGGCCGGCTCTGTGGCGCGCGCTGCGCCAGGCGGGGGTGGAGGTTCAGTTCGGCACCCTGGGCGCCGAAGGCGTGCGGCGCGACGACCGCTATGCGGCGGACGGCGACGTGTCGGAATATCGCGACCTGGTGCGCCAGGGGGTGACGGTGATCGCCACGGATACGCCGCTGGCCGTCAAGTCCGTGCTGGGCGCCGAGGTGGCCAAGGCAGCGACCTGTCCGCGCCCGCGCTGATTTGCGCTGCATCAAGGGCGACGCGCGCGAGATCGGGCAGGAGCAGGCGATGACTGAAGGTTCGACATTCGACATCGCCGTGGTCGGCGCGGGACCGGCGGGCCTGGCCTTCGTGCGGTCGCTGGCGGGGGCAGGCCTGTCGGTCGCCCTGATCGAAGGGCAGGCCGAGGCGGGTCTTCGCGAGCCGGCCTATGACGGGCGCGAGATCGCCCTGACCCATCGTTCGATGCGGCTGCTGCGGGCGATGGGGGTGTGGGACCGCATTCTGGCCGATCACATATCGGACCTGCGCCAGGCGCGGGTGTTGGACGGCGGCTCGGCCTTCGCCCTGACGTTCGGCGCCGCAGATGCGGACCGGCTGGGCGTGTTGATCCCCAACCATCTCATCCGGCGCGGCCTGTTCGAAAGCGTCCAGGGGCAGGCGGGCGTCACCCTGATGGCCGGCCGGCGGGTGGCGGGTTGCGCCGTCGAGGCGGCGTCGCCGCGTGGGCGTGTCGTGCTGGACGACGGAACCACGATCCGGGCGAAGCTGATCGTAGCGGCGGATTCGCGCTTTTCGGGGGTGCGGGATCAGCTGGGTGTCGGGGCCGAAATCCATCGTCTGGGCCGGTCGATGATGGTGTGCCGGATGCGCCACGACCAGCCGCACGGCCATGTGGCGACCGAATGGTTCGACCACGGCCAGACGGTCGCCCTGTTGCCCGTCGCGGACCCGGAACAGCGCGTGTCATCGGTGGTGCTGACCCTGGCGGCGCCGGCCATCGCCGAGCTGACGACCCTGACGCCGCAGGCCTTTGCGGTCGAGATGGAGCGGCGGCTGAAGGGACGGCTGACCGGGCTGGAGCTGGTGGGGACGCGCCATGCCTATCCGCTGGCCACGACCTGGAGCCACAGGTTCGCGGGCGAGGGCTTCGCCCTGATCGGCGATGCCGCGGTGGGGATGCACCCGGTGACCGCCCACGGCTTCAACCTGGGCCTGCGCGGGCAGGAGACGCTGGCCCGGGTGGTGCGGTCGGCGCGGGGCGGCGATATCGGTTCGGGGCGTCTGCTGGCGTCTTATGAGCGCGAACACCGGCTGGCCAGTTGGTCGCTGTATCGGGGGACCAACGCCCTGGTGCGGTTGTTTACCGAAGAGACGCCGCCCGCGCGTCTGGCGCGCGGTGCGGCCTTGAGGGCCGGGCAGGTGACGGCGCCGTTCAAGGCGGTGGTGAAACGGATGCTGACGGCTTGAGCCTAATGGTCGTCATCCTCCGGCAAGCCGCGTCTTCGCGGCGCAGATCGGGGTACCCAGCGGCGCCGAAGGCGATTTGTTCAAGCACACTGTCGGAAGCGGCATCCGGGAAAGGTTCGCGCTGTCACGCGCCCCTGGGTCCCCCGGTCTCGCTACGCTCGCCGGAGGATGACGACAGCAGGGGCCTTTAGTGAACTTTGCGACCCGCCACCCAGGTTCCGACGACCTTGCCTTGCAGACGGCGGCCGTCGAACGGGGAGTTCTTGGACTTGGAATGCAGGGCGTCGGCGTCGACGATGATCGGCGCGCCGGGGTCGAACAGAATCAGGTCGGCGGGCGCGCCCTGGGCCAGGACGCCGGCGTCGAGGCCCAGCAGGGCGGCGGGGCCTTGCGTCAGGGGGCGCAGCACGTCCAGCAGGTCCAGACCGGCCTCGTGGTGCAGGGTCAGGGCGGCGGGCAGCAGGGTTTCAAGGCCGACGGCCCCGGGCGCGGCCTCGGCGAACGGGCGGCGCTTGTCTTCGGCCGGGGCGGGGGCGTGGGCCGAGGTGATGACGTCGATCAGGCCTTCGCGCACGGCCTCGATCAGGGCCTGGCGATCCGCTTCCGAACGCAGCGGCGGGTCCAGCCGGTAGAAGGTGCGATAGTCGCCAATGTCCACCTCGTTGAAGCACAGGTGGTTGATCGAGACGCTGACCGCGACCTCCAGCCCCTTGGCGCGGGCGCGGGCGAGAGTTTCAAGCGCGCCTTCGGTCGAGATCTGATCGACCAGAAAACGGGCGCCGGTCTGTTCGACCAATGCCAGGTCGCGCTCCAGCCCGATCCGCTCGGCGATGGCGGGGCTGCCGGACAAACCGAGGCGGGTGGCCAGTTCGCCGGAGGCGGCGACGGCGCCTTCGGTCAGCCAGGGGTCGGAGGGGCGGCAGGCGATCAGGCCGTTGAAGGCGGCGGCGTAGCTCATCACCCGTTGCAGGGTGCGGCTGTTGACGATGACCTTGTCGCCGTCGGTGAAGTAGAGGGCGCCCGCCTCGTCCATCAGGCCGATCTCGGCCATGCGCTGGCCGTCCAAGGCCTTGGTCGCGGCGCCTGCGGCGCGGACATTGACCAGGTTCAGGGCCGCGCCGCGACGCTGGATGAAGTCGATCATCGCCGGATCATCGACGGCTGGGTCGGTGTCGGGCTGTACGACGATGGTGGTCACGCCCCCGGCGGCGGCGGCCAGGCTGGCGGACTTTAGTGTTTCCTTGGGTTCGGCGCCCGGTTCGCCGGTCTTGACCCGGATGTCGATCAGGCCGGGCGCGAGGCACAGGCCGTCGGCGTCGATGACCTGGTCAGCGTCGATGGGCGACGCGCCGTGGACGACGCGGACGATGCGGCCGTCCGCGATCAGGAGAGCACCGGGACCGTCATAGTCGTTGGCCGGGTCCAGCAGGCGGGCGTTGATGATGGCGACGGTGGTCATCACTTGTCTCCCCAACGGGCGGAGAGGGAGGCGAGGACGGCCATGCGGGCGGCGACCCCCATCTCGACCTGATCCTGGATCAGGGAGACGTCCAGGTCGTCGGCGACGTCGGAATCGATCTCGACGCCCCGGTTCATCGGGCCGGGGTGCATGACCTTGGCGCCGGGCTTGGCCCAGGCCAGCTTCTCGCGATCCAGGCCCCAGAAGCGGAAATATTCGCGGGTAGAGGGCACCAGTGCGCCGGCCATCCGCTCAAGCTGCAGGCGCAGCATCATGACCACGTCGCAGCCCTGAAGCCCCTCGCGCATATCGTGGAAGACCTCGCAGCCCCAGCGGTCGGCGTCGCCCGGCACCAGGGTCGGCGGGCCGATCAGGCGGACGCGCGCACCCATCATCTGCAGCAGGGCGACATTGGAACGGGCCACGCGGCTGTGGGTGATGTCGCCGCAGATGGCGACAGTCAGGCTGGTCACGTCGCCAAAGGCGCGGTGCAGCGACAACAGGTCCAGCAGGGCCTGCGTCGGGTGCTCGTGGCGGCCATCACCGGCGTTGACCACGGCGCAGCCGACCTTCTGGCTGAGCAATTCCGCCGCGCCCGAGGCTGAGTGGCGCACGACCAGAATGTCGGGCTTCATCGCGTTCAGGGTGACCGCCGTGTCGATCAGCGTCTCGCCCTTCTTCACCGAGGAGGAGCCGACCGGCATGGTGACGACATCGGCGCCCAGCCGCTTGGCCGCGATCTCGAACGACGAACTGGTGCGGGTCGAGTTCTCGAAGAACAGGTTCACGACGGTTCGGCCGTGCAGCAGGTCCAGCGCCTTGGACGATTGGCGATTGAAGTCGACGAAGGCGTCGCCGAGATCCAGAAGCTGCGGCGTGACGAAGGGATTGAGGTCCGAGGCGGCCAGGAAATGGGCCGCAGGAAACGGAACCAGCCGCTCCTGAATGGTCTGGTCGGTGACGTGTACGGGCTGGGTCATCGAGACGCGGCTATACGGCCGAGTCCGTCGAAACGCCAGCCGAGGTAAAGAATTAGACGAAGTGGAACAGGGCCAGCAGGAGGGGAATGACGACCGCGCTGCCCACGGTGGTCAGGGCGATGACCCCGGCGATCAGGGGGGCGTCGCCGCCCATCTGGCGCGCCAGGATATAGGAGGCGGCCGAGCC
Organism: uncultured Brevundimonas sp.; assembly: GCA_963515305.1. GTDB lineage: Bacteria > Pseudomonadota > Alphaproteobacteria > Caulobacterales > Caulobacteraceae > Brevundimonas. The sequence continues at coordinate 99,016 of CAUPWX010000001.1, read as the reverse complement.
GGGGGCCGCGCCGCAGATCAGGGCGATTCCCTGCGCCAGGCTGTCGCCGCCTAACGCCCAGGCGATGAACCACATCAGCGGCGGCATGACGCCCAGCTTGACCAAGGTGACGGCGGCGATGGTGGTGCGCCGGCGTCGGACCTCGGCGAAGGACAGGCCGGCCCCGGCGACGATCAGACCCAGCGGCAGTGCGGCGACGCCCAGCAGGTCCAGCACCCCCGACACGCCGGGGATGACGGGCACGCGCAGCAGGTTCAGCGCCAGGCCGATCAGACAGGCCAGCAGGATCGGGTTGGCGATCATTGATTTCGCCAGGCCCAGAATGGACGGCTCGCGGTGCAGCGATCCCCATCGCGCCAGCACGGCGACGCAGGCGATGTTCGTCACCGGAATGATGAAGGCGATGGCCACGGCGGCAAGCGCCGTGCCTTCGGAGCCGTACACCGACTGGATCACCGGCACGAAGACGAAGCTGTTCCATCTGATCACGCCCTGGAAGACGCTGGTATAGGCCGGGCCGTCCAGGGTGATCAGGGGCTTGGCCGCCAGGGCCGCCGCCGCCACGATCAGGGTCGCCCCCACCGCCGCCGCGCCCGCCACGGTCGCGCCGCCGCCGGCCAGGTTCGCGTGCCAGATCGCGGGGATCAGAAAGCTGGGGTAGAAGATGTTGATCGACAGCTTCTCGATCGGCCGCCAGGCGTGGTCGGGCAGGAAGCCGGATTTTCGCAGCCCATAGCCCAGGGCGATCATGCAGAAGACCGGCAGGATGCCGGCGATCAGGCCCGTCAAATCCAGCTCGCCTGGTCGCGCACCCGGTCCAGCGCGCCCTGCAGGATCCAGGCGGCGGCGGTGCGATCCACGACCTGGGCGCGGCGCTTGCGGTTCAGGTCCAGGTCCTCGATCAGGAAGCGTTCGACGGCGCTGGTGGACAGTCGCTCGTCCCAGAAGGCGATGTTGATGGGGCGCAGCCGCTCCAGATTGCGGGCGAAGGCGCGGCACGACTGGGCGCGCGGGCCCTCGGTCCCGTCCATGTTGGCGGGCAGGCCGATGACCAGGGCCGAGACCTTGCGATGCGCCATCAGCTTGAACAGCTGTTCGGCCTCGACCGTGAACTTGGACTTGCGGATCAGCTCCAGCGGCGAGGCGATCAGGCGGGTGGCGTCGGACACCGCGACCCCGATGGTCTTTTCGCCCAGATCCAGCCCCATCCACGGCGTGTCGGGCGGGCAGGCGGCGGGCAGGTCGAGGAGGTCGAGAGCGGGCACGGGCGGGCGGTAGGCCGCAAACCGGCGGAAGTCAAAGGCGTCGCCTTGTGAATCCGAGGTCGGAAGGCTATCCCGCCGATACATTCCCTATCGACGTGCATTGGAGGGCCGCATGGCCATCGACGCTGCGACGGTGCGCAAGGTGGCGCATCTCGCCCGCATCAAGACCCCCGAGGACCGGCTGGAGCCGCTGGCGCAGGAGCTGAACGGCATTCTGGCCTGGATCGAGCAGCTGGATCAGGTGGATGTCGAGGGCGTCGAGCCGATGACCTCGAACGTGGCCCAGCCGTTGCGCCTGCGTGACGACGTGGTGACCGACGGCGACAAGATCGACGCCGTCCTGTCCAATGCGCCCAAGTCCGCCGACGGCTTCTTCGTCGTGCCCAAGGTGGTCGACTGATCATGAGCGACCTGACCAAACTGACCCTGAAGGGCGCCGTCGACGGGCTGAAGGCCAAGGACTTCTCGTCGACCGAGATCACCCAGGCCTTCCTGACCACGATCGAGGCCGCCAATCCGACGCTGAACGCCTATGTCGCCGTGACGGCCGACAAGGCGATGGACATGGCCAAGGCGTCCGACGCCCGTCTGGCGGCGGGCGAGGGCGGGGCGCTGGAAGGCGCGCCGCTGGGGATCAAGGACCTGTTCTGCACCGACGGCGTCCAGACCACGGCCGGATCGAATATGCTGCGCGGCTTCGTCCCGCCGTATGAATCGACCGTGACCGCCAATCTGTGGCGCGACGGGGCGGTGATGCTGGGCAAGCTGAACATGGACGAGTTCGCCATGGGCTCGTCCAACGAGACCAGCGCCTTCGGCCCCGTGAAGAATCCGTGGAAGTCGACCGGTTCGAACGCTGATCTGACGCCCGGCGGTTCGTCGGGCGGTTCGGCCTCGGCCGTCGCTGCCGACCTGTGCCTGGCCGCGACCGCGTCGGACACCGGCGGGTCGATCCGTCAGCCCGCCGCCTTCACCGGCACGGTCGGGATCAAGCCGACCTATGGCCGCGCCAGCCGCTTCGGCATGGTTGCCTTTGCGTCCTCGCTGGATCAGGCCGGGCCGATCACCAAGACGGTCGAGGACGCGGCCCTGCTGCTGCAATCCATGTGCTCGTTCGACGCCAAGGATTCGACCAGCCTGGACATCGCCACGCCCGACTGGACGAAGTCCGTGGGTCAGTCGGTCAAGGGACTGCGCATCGGCGTGCCGCGCGAATATGTCGTGGACGGGATGCCGGCCGAGATTCAGGCCCTGTGGGACCAGGGCGTGGCCTGGCTGAAGGACGCCGGGTGCGAGATCGTCGAGATCAGCCTGCCGCACACCAAATACGCCCTGCCGACCTACTATATCGTGGCGCCGGCCGAGGCCTCGTCGAACCTGGCCCGTTATGACGGGATGCGGTTCGGGCATCGGGCGGATGAGTTCAAGTCGCTGGACGACCTGTATTCGACCTCGCGCGCGGAAGGGTTCGGCAAGGAGGTTCAGCGTCGCCTGACCATCGGCGCCTATGTGCTGTCGGCCGGTTTCTATGACGCCTATTATGTGAAGGCGCTGAAGGTGCGGCGCCGCATCGCCGAGGACTTCGACAAGGTCTGGGGCCAGGTGGGCGCCATCCTGACGCCGTCGACGCCATCGGCCGCCTTTGCGCTGGGCGACAAGCAGATCGACCCGCTGACCATGTATCTGAACGACGTCTTCACGGTGACGACCAATCTGGCCGGTCTGCCGGGCATTTCGGTGCCGGCGGGCGTGGACGCCGGCGGCCTGCCGCTGGGTCTTCAGGTCATCGGCAAGGCGCTGGACGAGGCGACCGTCTTCCAGGTCGGCGCGGCGCTGGAACAGGCGGCGGGCTTCACCGCCAAGCCGGGCAAGTGGTGGTAGGCTTCCCAGCGTAGGAAGGTCGCATTGACGCCCGCCCCGCGCGGGCGTCTGATGGCCCCCGTTGCAAGACCTGGGAGCCAACCATGGGCGAGCGAACGGGAAACGACCACGGCAGCCTGATCAAACAGGTGCTGGACGACGGCGCAGGACCGGCCCGGTCGGCGCTGGCCGCGTCGTGGCGACGATCGATGACCCTGTATGGTCTGGACCCCGAGAGCCGGGGCCAGGTCGCCACCCTGACGGACACCCAGTTGCGTGGCGCACGCGAGGCGATGGCGCCGGTGACGCGTGCGGCGCAGGGCGTGCTGGACCGGCTGTTTCTGGCGGTCGGAGATGCAGGCTGCTGCGTCCTGCTGTGCGACGCGACCGGCGTGCCGGTGGAGCGGCGCGGCATGGCCAGCGACGACGACACCTTCCACCGCTGGGGCCTGTGGCCCGGCGCCGTCTGGTCCGAGGCGGTGGAGGGCACCAACGGCATCGGCACCGCTTTGGCGGAAAAGCGGGCGGTGACCATCCATCGCGACCAGCATTTCCATGCGCGCAACACCGGCCTGAGCTGCTCCAGCCATCCGATCTACGACCATCTGGGACGGCTGGCGGGGGCGCTGGACGTGTCGTCGTGCCGGGCCGACCAGACCGAGGCCATGCTGGGGTTAATCTCGGCGGCGGTGGCGGATGCAGCGCGCGCCATCGAGGCGCAGGCCTTCCGTCAGGCCTTTTCCGATGCGCGGATCGTGCTGGCCGGCGATGCGGTCGAGCGCAACGCCGCGGCCCTGCTGGCGGTGGATCGCGACGATCTGGTGGTGGGGGCCACGCGCGCGGCGCGGCTGGCCCTGTCGATCACGGACGAGCGGATCGCCGCACAGTTGGCGGCGTCCGAAGTGCTGGGCGTCGGGGCCATCGAGGCGGACCTGCTGGAGGCCGAGCGTGGGGCGGTCAGGCGGGCGCTGGCCTTGAACAACGGCAATGTGTCGGCGGCGGCGCGGGCGCTGGGCGTCAGCCGCGCGACCCTGCATCGCAAGCTGCACCGGCTGGGCCTGGCCGGCGCCGCCCACTGAGCCGACCTGTCGCAAACCTGCGACAGGTTTGCAGCGCACCATGAAACGCCGCTCTGGCGCCCCGGCGCGCCGAGGACGAGCTTCCGTTCCCAACGACGTCGACAAGCGACGCCTGAGGAACACGTCAGGAAGCCATCATGACCAAACCCGAATTCACCCGCGCCGCGACCCCCAAGTTCAAGGCGCGCTACGACAACTTCATCGGCGGACAATGGATCGCGCCGGTCAACGGCCGTTATTTCGAGAACACCTCCCCGGTCAACGGCCGCGTCCTGTGCGAAGTGGCGCGCTCGGACGCGGCCGACGTCGAAAAGGCGCTGGATGCGGCCCATGCCGCCAAGGACGCCTGGGGCAAGACCAGCGTGGCGGAACGCGCCCTGCTGCTGAACCGCATCGCCGATCGGATCGAACAGAATCTGCAGGCCGTCGCCGAGGCCGAGACCTGGGACAACGGCAAGCCGGTCCGCGAGACGCTGGCGGCCGACATCCCGCTGGCCATCGACCACTTCCGCTACTTCGCCGGCTGCATCCGCGCGCAGGAAGGCGGCATTTCGGAGCTGGATAACGACACCGTCGCCTATCACTTCCACGAGCCGCTGGGCGTGGTGGGCCAGATCATCCCCTGGAACTTCCCGATCCTGATGGCGGCGTGGAAGATCGCCCCGGCCTTGGCGGCAGGCAACTGCATCGTGCTGAAACCGGCCGAACAGACGCCGGCGTCGATCCTGCTGGTGGTCGAAATGATCCAGGATCTGCTGCCGGCCGGCGTGCTGAACATCGTGTCGGGCACGGGCGTAGAGGTGGGGGAGCCGCTGGCCACCAATCCGCGCATCGCCAAGATCGCCTTCACCGGCTCGACCGCCGTCGGTCAGAAGATCATGGAATATGCGACCAAGAACATCATCCCGGTGACGCTGGAGCTGGGCGGCAAGTCGCCCAACATCTTCTTCAAGGACGTGATGGATCACGACGACGCCTTTTTGGACAAGGCGCTGGAAGGGTTCGCCATGTTCGCCCTGAACCAGGGCGAGGTCTGCACCTGCCCCAGCCGGGCGCTGGTGCACGAAGACATCTATGACGCCTTCATCGAGAAGGCGATCGCGCGGGTGAAGGCCATCAAACAGGGCGACCCGCTGGACCCCGAAACCCAGGTCGGCGCCCAGGCGTCCGACCAGCAGCTGAAGAAGATCCTGGGCTATCTGAAGATCGGCGAAGACGAGGGCGCCGAAGTCCTGACGGGCGGACATCAGGCGGTGCTGAAGGACGACCTCTCCGGCGGCTTCTATGTCGAGCCGACCGTGTTCAAGGGCACGAACAATATGCGGATCTTCCAGGAGGAGATCTTCGGCCCCGTCCTGGCCGTGACCACCTTCAAGACGCTGGAAGAGGCCATCGCCATCGCCAACGACACCGAATACGGCCTGGGCGCCGGGGTGTGGTCGCGCGACATGAACACCGCCTATCGCGCCGGGCGAGCCATCCAGGCCGGTCGGGTCTGGACCAACTGCTATCACCAGTATCCGGCTCATGCGGCGTTTGGCGGTTACAAGAAGTCGGGCATCGGGCGTGAGAACCACCGGATGATGCTGGATCACTATCAGCAGACCAAGAACCTGCTGGTCAGCTACAGCCCGGACAAGCTGGGCTTCTTCTGACCTGGATCAAGGATGGCCGGGCCGTGATCGGCCACCCTAATCGTGCGCTGCGGCCGCCAGCCGACGGCGTGTCTGACGCCAAGGCGGGCGGGCCGGTCCTGCATCCGGTCCGCCCGCCGCACCTTTCCTGAGAACGATAGAGGACGTCCCATGCCCAAGACCATGAAGGCCGCCGTCGTGCGTGAGTTCGGCAAGCCGCTGACCATCGAGGAAGTCGCCGTGCCCCAGCCCGGCCCGGGCCAGATCCAGGTCAAGATCGAAGCCTCGGGCGTGTGTCACACCGACCTGCACGCCGCCGAAGGCGACTGGCCCGTCAAACCCAATCCGCCGTTCATCCCGGGCCATGAAGGCGTCGGCTATGTCTCGGCCGTGGGCGCCGGGGTCAAGCTGGTCAAGGAGGGCGACCGGGTGGGGGTGCCGTGGCTCTATTCCGCCTGCGGCCACTGCAAACACTGTCTGGGTGGGTGGGAGACCCTGTGCCACGAGCAGGAGAACACCGGCTATTCGGTCAATGGCGGGTTCGCGGAATACGCCATCGCCGATCCCAACTACGTCGGCCATCTGCCGGCCAATGTCAGCTTCAACGACATCGCCCCGATCCTGTGCGCGGGGGTGACGGTCTACAAGGGGTTGAAGATGACCGAGACGAAGCCGGGCGACTGGGTCGTCATCTCGGGCATCGGCGGCTTGGGCCACGTCGCGGTTCAATACGCCAAGGCGATGGGGATGAACGTCGCCGCCGTGGACGTGGACGACGCCAAGCTGGACCTGGCGCGGCGGTTGGGGGCGAGCGTGACGGTCAACGCGAAAACGTCGAACGACCCAGCCGCCGACATTAAGGCCCAGACCGACGGCGGGGCGCAGGGCGTGCTGGTGACGGCCGTCTCGCCCAAGGCCTTCGAACAGGCGGTCAACATGACGGCGCGTGGGGCGACCATCGCCCTGAACGGCCTGCCGCCCGGCGACTTCCCGCTGTCGATCTTCGACATGGTGTTGAACGGAACGACGGTGCGCGGCTCTATCGTGGGCACGCGGCTGGACCTGCAGGAGGCGCTTCAGTTCGCCGCCGACGAAAAGGTCAGGGCGACGGTGTCGGTCGAGCCGCTGGAAAACATCAACGACATCTTCCAGCGAATGCACAAGGGCCAGATCGAGGGCCGGGTGGTCATGAACATCAACTGATCCCCGACGGATCAAGCGAAAGGGGCGGCTGGAAGGCCCGGCCGCCCCTTCTTTCATGTCGGCGAAAGCCTGCGGTCAGGCGGCCGGAATGGCCTTCAGATCGGTGTCGATGGCGGCGATCTTGGCGTCCGTGATATTGCCCTGAGAGAAGGGCGCGACCTGGCGCAGGGTCATGCCCTTGAACTGGGCGTAGGCGGGGTGCCGGTCGATGCCCGGCAGATGCTTGTCCAGCACCGCCTTGGTCGCCGGATCGGCCACCAGGGCCTCGATGGTGCTGTCGATGGTGGGGTGGGCGGCGTGATGTCCGGCTGCATGGTTGGCGTGGTCTTGCGCCGGAGCCGGGGCGGTTTGGGCGGAGGCGGCGCCGGCGGCCAGCAGGGTGGCGACGGCGGCGGCGAACACGGTCTTGGTCATCGAAATCTCCAGATGGGACGGAGAAGATGCAACGTCTTTGACGTCAGGATTAAGACACCCCTTTCTCGCCGCCGACGAGGGCGCTAGGACGGGCGCATGACCGACACTGTTTCGAACGCGAAAACGATCAAGGGCCGCACCGGCGATTGGGAAATCGTCATGGGGCTGGAAATCCACGCCCAGGTGGCGTCGAAGGCCAAGCTGTTCTCCGGGGCCGCCGTCGGCTTTGGCGCAGGGCCGAACGAGCAGGTGTCGCTGGTCGATGCGGGCTTTCCCGGAATGCTGCCGACGCTGAACAAACACTGTGTCGAACAGGCGGTGAAGACCGGCCTGGGTCTGCGCGCGCAGATCAACAAGCGCAGCCAGTTCGACCGCAAGAACTATTTCTATCCCGACCTGCCGACCGGCTATCAGATCAGCCAGCTCTACTACCCCATCGTGGGCGAGGGCGTGGTCGAGGTGGAGGCCGAGGACGGCAGCTTCTTCAACGTCGGGATCGAGCGGCTGCACCTGGAGCAGGATGCGGGCAAGCTGATCCACGACCTGTCGCCGACCGAGAGCTATGTCGACCTGAACCGGGCCGGCACGGCGCTGATGGAGATCGTGTCGCGCCCCGACCTGCGGACGCCCGACGAGGCGGTGGCCTATGTGAAGAAGATCAGGACCATCCTGATCTATCTGGGCACCTGTGATGGGGACATGGAGAAGGGCAATCTGCGCGCCGACGTGAACGTGTCGGTCTGCCGGGCCGGGAACTACGAAAAGTTCAAGGCGACGGGCGACTTCAGCTTCCTGGGGACGCGCTGCGAGATCAAGAACGTCAACAGCTTCCGCTTCATTTCTCAGGCGATCCAGTATGAGGCGCGCCGCCAGATCGAGATCCTGGAAGACGGCGGGTCGATCACCCAGGAAACCCGCCTGTACGATCCGACGGCCGGCGAGACGCGCTCGATGCGGTCCAAGGAAGAGGCGCAGGACTATCGCTACTTCCCCGACCCCGACCTGTTGCCGCTGGATTTGGAAGAGGCCTGGATCGCCGAGATCAAGGCGTCGCTGCCCGAACTGCCCGATGACAAGCGCAAGCGGCTGATGGCCGACTATGGGCTGTCGCAATACGACGCCATCGTGCTGATCTCGGAACAGGCCAAGGCCGATTATTTCGAGGCCGCGGCGAAAGGCCGGGACGCCAAGCTGGTCTCGAACTGGGTCACCAACGAGGTGTCGGCGCGTCTGGCGGCCGAGGGCAAGGACTTCAGCGACAACCCCCTGTCGGCCGCCCATGTGGCGCAGTTGGTGGAGCTGATCGAGACGAACGTCATCTCGTCCAAGATCGCCAAGGAAGTGTTCGATCACGTCTGGAACGGCGAAGGCTCGCCGGCCGCGGTGGTCGAGAAGCACGGCTTGAAACAGGTCACCGACACGGGCGCCATCGAAAAGGCCGTGGACGAGATCATCGCCGCCAACCCGGACAAGGCGGCGGCGGTGGCCGAAAAGCCCCAGGCCATCGGCTGGTTCGTCGGTCAGGTGATGAAGGCCACGGGCGGCAAGGCCAATCCGGCCGCCGTCAACGACATCCTGAAGGCCAAGCTGGGGCTTTGATTTCGATATCCGTCATCCTCGAGCTTGACCCGAGGACCGGAGCTTGGGGCACGGCGTGCGTCGCCTTCGGCGCAATGCGACTGACCGTCCGGCCCTCGGGTCAAGCCCGAGGGTGACGGGCTGATTGGAAAAAAAGGCCCGGAGATCCCTCTCCGGGCCTTTGACGTATGTGGCGACTACCAGCGCCAGGCGTCGCGGATGACGTCGATGATATAGCCGTCGTAGTCGTCGATCAGATAAAGGGTGTTGTCGACCGACACCCAGCGCGTGCCTTCGGGCGGATAGCCCAGGCCGTAGGTGCGCCAGTCGTTCAACTGATAGCGCCAGAAGACGTCCGGCAGATATTGGCCGACCGACCAGCTGCGCCCCCAATAGGAGCGGGGGACGCTGTAATAGCCCCAGCCTGGCGCGAAATAGAATCCGATGCGAACGCCGGAATAGCCCCGGAAACGGCTGTCGTTGCGCCACCAGTCGCTGCGGTGGTTGCGATAGAAGTCGCGACGCCATTGGTCGCTATTGAAGCGACGGCGGAAATCTTCGCGCTGACGGTCCCGATCCCGGCCGTTGTTCCAGCCCGAGCCGGGGCGATCCGGCCGGTTCCATCCACTGCCTGGACGGTCGGGGCGTTGTCCGCCGGCATTGGGACGGTCGGGCCGGTTCCAGCCGCCCTCGGGCCGGTCGGGTTGCTGTCCGCCGGTGTTGGGTCGGTCTGGCCGGTTCCAGCCGCCTTCGGGACGGTTGGGGCGCTGGCCGCCGGTATTGGGACGGTCTGGCCGGTTCCAGCCGCCTTCGGGCCGGTCGGGACGCTGTCCGCCGGTGTTGGGCTGGTCTGGCCGATTCCATCCGCCTTGGGGTCGGTCGGGGCGCTGGCCGCCGGTATTGGGACGGTCTGGCCGGTTCCAGCCGCCTTCCGGTCGGTTGGGACGCTGGGCGTCCGGGGTTGGGCGGTCGGGGCGCTGGATGCTGGGCGGACGCTCGGGACGCGGCGCGCTGGCTTCCGTGCGGCTGGGGCGTTCGATGCGAGGTGGGCGAGGGCCGTCCTCGCGGCCCATCTGCGGGCGCTCCGGGCGATTCATTCCCCGGGCGGGGCTTTCGCGACGGGGCTGATCCTGCTGTTCCTGAGCGAAGGCTTCAAGGGGCGCGGCGGCCAACGGAAGGGCGAGGGCGGCGATGGCGGTGAAAGCCATCAGACGGCGTTTCATGATCGTTCAGTTCCTGCACGCCGGTTCTCCGGCGGCTTGAAGCGACACTGGACCGCTGTCGATGAACCCAGGCTGAACATCGTTTTCGGTCAAGGGACTGCCGCCAAGACTAAACCCCGCAGGCGAACCTGCGGGGTCGTAGACGTCGAGACGTGCGGCACGCCTCAATAGACGCCTGACAGCACGCTGGCGATCAGGCCACTGGCCACGGCGATCATCAGGATGTCGTTGCCGGCGTGGACGTAGCGATAGCCGCGCGGGGCGGGGCGCAGGCCGTAAACATAGGGGTCGCGCACATAGTAGCTGCGATACTGGCTGGGCAGATAGCCGCCCGTGCGCCAGCGGTAGCCGTAGTAGCGCGGCTCGACGCGGTAGTAGCCATAGCTGGGCGCGTACCAATAACCGCTGCGCGGGCCATTGTAGCCGCGGAAGTCCGAACGCCCCCGCCACCAGTTGCTGTTGTTGCGGTCCCAGCGGTCGTTGCGCCAGTCGCGACGGTCGTCCCGGCGCTCGCCGCGATAGTCACGCCGGTCGTCGCGACGATCCTGACGATAGTCCTGGCGGTTGTCGTAGCGGCCGCTGCTCCAGTCGCGCTGATCTTCGCGACGCTCCTGGCGGAAGTCGCGCCGGTCGTCGCGTCGGTCCTGGCGATATTCCCGACGGTCGCGATCCTGGGCCTGAACGAGCATCGGCACGGCCGTGGTCGACAGGGCGAGGGCGACGACGGCGGCCTTAATGAGGCGTTTCATCTTCGTGCTCCATTCATGGGCGGTCGACGCTGTCGCCGGATCGGCCCGTTAATGACGATCAGGTTCGACCCCCGCGCCTGAACGCCTTCTGAATGGCGCCGTCAGGTTTGCGGACGAAATCGATGCGGCGTGCAGACGTTTGTCACAGAGGTAAACGGCAGGTTTGCGAAAGATTTCAGAGGTCTGAACGGCGGCCGGAGCATTCATTCCCGCTTTACTGAAAAGGCCGCACGACGACGTTCGGCGTTAACTTTAACTTCAAACCGGCGGTATTTGATGGCGTCTCGTAAGGCGGGGCCAGAACGGCGCCCGTTCAGGAGATACGGTGATGAACGCGCAAGAAATGGCGCACGATCTGCAGGCCCAGGACGACGGGCTGCCGCTACCGACGCCGGATATGTCCGGCGACGACCTGTTCAAACTGGGCATGATGTATTCGGCCGGATCGGGCGGTTGCCCGATGGACCGGGTGTCGGCTCACATGATCTTCAACCTGGCGGCCATGAAGGGCTCGATCGAGGCGCGCGTCTATCGCCGCGAGATGAGCATGGAGATGGAACGCGAGGAGATCGCCGAGGCCCAGAAGGCCGCGCGGCGCTACATCGACCAGGGCGTGGTTCAGCTGGTCGCCTGACAGGCGTCAGAACTGAGCGTAGCCGTTCCCGTTCGATCCGTTGATCGAATAGCTGAAGCCGATGGGCAGGGCGGCGCGCACCTGGGTGAAGAAGGCCGCCAGTTCGCCCAGCGTCGAGCGGGGGACGAACAGGATGTCGCCACGACGCAGGGCCACGACCTCGCCGCGACGCGGACGCAGATCCACGACCCGCATCATGCGCGACCCGCCCGGACCGCGCCGGATCAGGGCGACGCTGTCCGGTCGCGAGGTGGGCGCGAAACCGCCGGCCTGGATCACGGCCTGATAGGCGTCCAGATCGCCGACCATTTCGAGCACGCCGGGGGTGCGGACCTCTCCGTCGACCCAGACGCGGATCGGCCCGGCCTGGCGCAGCGTGACCTCGACCACCGGACGGATTAGCTGCGACGCATAGGCGTTCGACACCCCTTGCTGCAGATCGGGCAGGGTGTGGTCCGCCGCCATGATCGAGCCGATCAGCGGCAGGGTGATCCGGCCGTCGGGGCCGATCTTGACCGTGCGGGTCAGTTCGGCGGCGGTGGGGGTGGCGACCTCGATCTCATCGCCGGGATAGAGCAGATATTCCGGTTCCTGGTCGGTCCAGTCGGCGAATGGAATCGGGGCGAAGGCGGCGCCCGGCGTCTGTTGCGCCCGCTGAAGGCCACCGGTCGGGCGGGGCATTCGCGAGACGTTGGCGCCGCCGCACGCGCCCAGACTGGCGGCGATGGAGGCCGACCCGAGGGTCAGCAGGAACAGGCGGCGATCTGACAACATGGGAATCGGTCGGCCTCGACGGGAATTGGGGCGACCTTGGCGATTTATGGGTAACCATCAGTTAACGCCGGTGGGCGAAGGGTGGCGCAACACGCCTTTACCGAGGGATTCGGCCCACCCCATGCGCTCTTCGGCCTATGTCATGACCCGCCCGCGCTATGGCGTGCTGGACGTCGTCGGCCTTTTGCTGCGCGAACTGCTGCTGATGATCGTGGTGTTTGTGATCATCCTGGCGCTGGGCGTGGCGGCGGCGATGACGCTGAAGAAAAGCTATACCGCCACCGGTTCGGTGTTCGCCGGCGTGGGCCAGGAATATGTCTATCAGCCGCGCGTCGGCACGGCCGAGCGGGGACAGGCGCCGCAGGGCGACGAGGTCGCCAACTCCGAAGCCGCCATCCTGGGGTCGGGCGCCGTGCGTCAGAAGGTGGTCGAGGCCCTGGGCCCCGCCGCCATCCTGGGCGAGGCGCCCAAGGGCGCACCCGACCGCGCGCGGGCCGCAGCGGTCAAGACTGTGGGCGCCAGCCTGGGCGTGGCGACGGCGCCGGGCAGCGCGGTGATCCATCTGACCTACAAGGCCGACGATCCCGAGCGTGCGGCGCGGGTCCTGAACGCCGTGATCGAACAGTATCTGGTCTATCGCCGCGAAGTCTTCCAGGACAAGACGCCGGCCATCGCCAGCCAGAGGGTCGCCTTCGAGGACGAACTGGGCGACGCGGACCGGGCCTACGAGAACTTCCTGGCGTCCAACCAGATCGGCGACTTCGCCGCGGCCAAGGCCACGCTGGCGGCGACCTATCAAAGCGTCTTCGCCGACCGGCTGTCGACCCAGAGCCAGCTGAACCAGACCGGCCAGCGGCTGAACACCCTGACGGCGCAGCAGGCGGGAACGCCGGCCGAGGTGGCCCTGCAGCAGGACCTGAACCTTTCGGCCCAGGATCAGGTTCTGCAACTGCGGACCGAGCGCGAGCAGCTTTTGTCGCGATATCAGCCCGACGCCCAGCCGGTGAAGGACATCGAGGCGCGCATCAATCAGTTGTCGGCCTATGTCTCGACCGGAACGGCAGTGGGGGCCAAGGAGGTGCGGACGGGGCCGAACCCGGTGTGGACCGAGCTGGAGACCAATCGCATCAACACCCGGGCCGAGCGCGACTCGCTATCGGCGCGTCTGGCGGTGCTGGACCGGCAGCTGGCCGACATTCGCGGACGCCAGACGCGGCTGACGGCCTTGGAATCCGAAAACACCACATTGGCTGGCAATCGCGAGGTGCTGAGCGCCTCGATCCGGGAGTTCCAGCAGCGCGAGACGCAGAGCCGGGCCGACAACGCCCTAGTCGCCGCCGGGGCCGACAACGTCACGGTGATCGAGCGCGCCCAGCCGCCGTCCACGGGCAAGAGCCTGAAGATCCCGCTGCTGGCGGCGGTGTTCCTGTTCGCCGCCTTCACCGCCCTGTGCGTGGGGTTGCTGCGCGTGTTCACGCGTCGCGGCTTCACCACGCCGGCCTCGGTCAGCCGCACGCTGGATATGCCGGTCCTGGCCGTGGCGCCGGCGAAGGCGGCCTGATCCAAGCCGTGCTAGGCTGAGGGTTCGAGGGAGCGCCTTGGCGATTCGATGGTCGATCTGACTTCAGAAATGGCGGGTCTGTGGGCCGCGCTGGGACCGGCGCCGGCGCACCGGGCGCGCGTGATCCAGTTCGCCGCCGCCACGACCGGAGAGGGCGTTTCGACCGTGGCGCGCGAGTTTGCGCGGCTGGCGGCGGTGCGGGCGCGCAAGCCCGTATGGCTGATCGACGGCGACCTGGCGCAGCAGGGCCAGCTGGAGGCCGTATCGGCCGAGCCGGATCGGTTCGGCCAGATCGGCAGGGCGGCCCAGGCCTCGCCCGACGGGTCCAGCTTCTATGTTGTGACGCCGCGTGTGACGGGGCGGGACGGCAAGCCGGTGCCGGATTCGCGGCTGCTGACCGCGCGCGCCTGCCTGGGCGGGCGGCTGTGGGTGACGCATTTCCACATGGAGGCGCTTCGATCCGGCCACCGGGTCGAGGCGGTGGGCGCCCCGCGCTATTGGGAGGCGTTGCGGCCTCATGCCGATACGATCGTGGTGGATGCGCCGGCCGCCGACCGCAACGACATGGCCATCATCCTGGCGCCCTTCGTGGACACGACCGTGCTGGTGGTCGCCGCCGAGAGTACGGCGGCCAATGCGCCGGTGATCCTGCGCGACGAGATCGAGGCCGTGGGCGGACGGATCGCCGGGGTGGTGATGAACCGTTCGACCTATCGGGCGCCGGGCTTCCTGCAACGGCTGACGGGCTGAAGGGCGGCTCAGCCGCCGCGCGACAGCATGGCCGCGCCATACAGTTTCGGCTCGAAACGGCGGGTCCAGAAGACCTTGCCCAGTCCCCGCGCGCAGCGGTCGTAGATCCCGGCGCGGTCTGGGCGACGCAGGACGGCGGCGGCGACGCCGGTCGCGCCCCACACGGCCGTCTGGGCCAGGCCGACCAGCATCCATTTGACGACGCCGGGCCAGTCGCGCCGGTCGGCGGCCATCTGGCTGGGGCTCTGGCCATAGGCGAAGGCGCGGGTCAGGGCATAGGCCAGGGTGGCGCGGTGCGGGGGCGCGAACTCGTCCACCCAGGCGTCGGCGGCCCAGCCGAACCGCCCGCCGCGCGTCATCAGGGCGGTGAACAGCCGGTCGTCCTCGCCCCCCGTCTCGTTCATGGCGACGTCGAAGGGCGCCGGGCCGGGCAGGGCGGTGGCGCGCACCATCAGACTGTTGCCGCAGCCGTGGAGGTCGGCGGTCAGGCCGTTTTCGGCGGGGCCGTCGCGGCCGAAGAACCGTTCCAGATAGGCGGTCGTCCATCCCGTGCCGTCGGGCACGCGTCCGCGAATTGGGCCGAAGACGACATCGGCGCCGGTCTGATCCTGCGCCGCCAGCAGGGCGGCCAGCCAGCCGGGCGAGGCGGCTTCATCGTCGTCCAGAAAGGCGATCATTGGCGCATCGGTCGCGGCCAGACCGGCGTTGCGCGCCGTCGCCACGCCGGGGATGGGGGCGTGGACGTAGATCAGGCGCGCGGGCGCCTGGGGACGCAGACGTTCGATAAGGTCGGCGGCCGATCCGTCTGGATCGTTGTCGGCGACCACCACGGCGGCGATCCGGTGCAGCGATCCGACCTGGGCGAAGACCGATCGCAACGCTCGCTCCAGACCCTCGGGGCGACGCAGGGTGGGCACGATCACGGCGACATCGGCGGCCATCAGATCGCACCCGCATAGACGGCGGCCCGATAGAGCCTGAGCGCGAAGGCGCGGGCCTTGACTGGCAGCGCCGTCGTCAGGGCCGCCTGTTTCATCGCCCGCCGGGCCAACGGAAGCATCGGCAGGCGTTTCAGGGCGCGGGCGGCCTTGTAGCTGGGATAGGTCTGGACGATGGCCGGATGCAGGGCGACGACGCGGGCGAAGTTGGCCGCCCCCTGATCGAACTTGCGCGCCAGATCCTGAACCGTGTCCAGCCCCATGTGGGTCGCCGGATTGTCGATGTGGACGACGGGGAAACGGCGCGACACGCGCATGGCCCATTCCACATCCTCCCACCCCCAGCCGGTGAAGCCGGGGTCGAAGGATTCGGCGGCGAAGACGTCGCGTCGAACCAGCAGGTTGGACGTATAGACGTATTTCTCGGGCGTCAGGGCGCGCGTCGCGGCCGGCACGCATTCGGATGCGGACGACAGGGCACGGTGAACGGCGAACTGCGCCTGCGTCGGAGCCTGATCCAGAGAAAAGCCGCCGAAGGCCGCAGCCGGCGCGGTCTGGACGACCAGATCGCGCCAGGTCTGCAGGAAATGCGCCGTGTCGGGGCGCATATCGCTGTCCAGAAACAGAAAGGCCCCGCCGCGCGCGGCGGTGGTCAGGCGGTTTCGGCCGCGGGCGCGGCCCTCGTTCGCCGACAGGGTGATCAGCCGGATCGGCAGCGCCAGGTCGTCGGCGGTCGCACGAAGCCGGGCGGTCAGGGACGGCTTATCCGTGCCGTCGTCCAGCAGGATCAGCTCGACGTCGCCCGCCAGGGCTTGGGCCTCGCGGTCCAGAAGCCGCATCAAGGCCTCAGGATCGTCGCGCAGGAAGGGGATCAGGACCGATAGTCCGGGCGTCGCGGGCGCCCAGCCTGGGTTGTCATGGATCAGTGCGGTCATGCGACGGCGCTCCGGCGCGCGCGTATCAGGCGCAGCGCCACGTCACGCACCCCGGCCGCATTCAGCGTCAAGGCGACCGCCGCATAGACCAGGCTGCCGACGCCCGCATCCAGCATCAGTTCGGGCAGGCCGCCGATGGACGGCAGAAACCACACTGCGGCCGCCATGACGACGCAGCCTGCGCCGCACCGGGCCAGGGCGTCCCAAGGGATCGGCAGGGCGATGGCGCGCCGGCTCAGGATCAGGCAGGCAACCAACCCGATGGCGAAGCTGGCGGCGGTGGACACGGCGGCTCCGACCACGCCCAGGCGCGGAATCAGCATCAGGTTCAGCACGAGGTTGCACAGGGCCGGAATGGCCATGGTGACCAGCAACAGGCCGGTCTTGCGCCCCAGGGTGAAGCCGAAGCCGAAATAATAGGCGATCATGCCCGACAGGAAGGAAGAGGCCGCGATCCAAGGCGTGACCAGGGCGGCGGCGTCGCGCAGATCGCGCCCGATCATCAGCTCCGCCATCGGCCGCGCGACCAGCGACAGCCCCACGGCCGCCGGCAGGCCGATCAGGATCAGGGTGGCGCCCTGTTCGAGCGCGGTCTGGCGCAGGGCCTCGCGTCCGCCCCGCTCCAGCGCCATGACCATGGCCGGCGCCCCCGCCGCGCCCAGCCAGATGAAGATCACGTCCAGCGTCCGGTTCGCCAGACTGTAGCTGGCGTGATAGGCGCCGACCGCCGCCGCATCCATGAAGGCGGCCAGCAGGAACCGGTCCGTCGAGGCCAGCACCAAGGCCAGGGTCAGGGACGCCGCGATCGGATAGCCATAGGCGGCGTAGGCCCGCAGCCGCGCGCGGTCCACCGCGCCGCCCGTCGTCTGGCGCAGCTCGCCCGGCAGGATGAAGGGCAGGGCGAACAGAGGCGCGATGGCCAGCCCCAGCAGGGGCGATGCGGCCCCGGCGCCGGCAAGGGCGAACCCCGCCCCGACCAGAAAGCCCAGGATGGAGACGAAGATGTCGACCCGCGCGGCCTTGGAGACCTCTCCGGCGGCGCGATACCGCTCCTGAGCCAGCTTGGCCAGGTTTCGCACCGGCGCCCCGGCCAGGCCGAAAGCCACGGCGATCTTGAAGGCCGGCGTCAGCGGCGCCAGCCACACGATCAGGGCGGCGACCGGAGTGAAGACGGCGATGATGGCGAAGGAGGTGCGGTAAAGGCTGGCGAAATGGGCGGCCAGACCGTCGGGCGTCCGCTCGGCCGCCCAGAACCGCGCCATCGACGCCTCCAGCCAGCTGAAGGTCACGGTGTGGGCCAGGGTCGTGACCGAAAACGCCAGGGCGTAATGGCCGAAATCGGCCGGGCTGAGCAGGCGCGTGAAGACGTAGATTGTCAGGAAGCCAACCACCCCCTGGACGATCTGGGCCGGCAGATAGCCCCAGACGCCGCGCCAGAACATCCGCTGTTCGCTCAACGCACGGCCGCCCGGTCGCCCAGCAGAATGGGCACGGTGATCAGCATGATCCACAGGTCCAGCCACAGGGACTGGCGCTCGACATATTCGATGTCCAGCTGGACGCGCTCGCGCACCTGGGCCTCGGTGTCCACGGGGCCGCGCGAGCCCTTGATGGCGGCCCAGCCGGTCATGCCCGGCTTGATGCGGCAGCGGTGGGCGTATTCGGCGACCAGAAGGGCGGATTCCGTCTCGCCGGTCTTCATGCCGATGGCGTGGGGGCGGGGACCGACCAGCGACATCTCGCCCGACAGGACGTTGAAGATCTGAGGCAGTTCGTCCAGGCTGGTGGCGCGAATGAACCGGCCGACGCGAGTGACGCGGTCGTCGTCGCAGCAGACCTGACGGCTGGCCGTGGCGTCGGCGCTGTCATGGCGCATCGAGCGGAACTTCCACACCACGATCGTCTCGTGATTGAAGCCGTGCCGGCGCTGGCGGAAGAAGACCGGGCCGGGGCTGTCCAGCCGCACGGCCAGGGCGACCAGGGCCATGATCGGAGCGGCGACGACCAGGGCTGCGGCGCCGATCAGCAAATCCTGCATCCGTTTGTTGAAGGCGCGCCGATCCGGATCGGTCGGTCCGCCCAGCGACGCCAGCGGGGCGTTGGCCAGCCGGTCCAGCACATCGTCGCGTCCGCGTTCGGCGTCGACCAGCACCGTCAGCGGATTGGGCAGGGCCTGAAGCCGCTGTGTCAGATCACGTACCCGCTGTCCGGCGTCCGGGTCGATGGCCAGGACGATTCGGTCGACATAGGGGGTGATGCGATGGGTCAGCAGGGCGTTGGCGTCGCCCAGCACCGGCACGCCCGCGACATTGGCGGGCGATCGCGCCAGTCGGTCGTCGAACACGCCCAGCACATTCATGTCGCGCCGCTCCAGCGCCCGTTCGATCAGGGCCTGGGCATGGCAGGTCGCGCCGACGACCACGATGTTCGAGGACAGAACCCCCTGACGCCGCCAGCGCGCGATCACCGCCAGCCAAGCTCCGTGCAGCAGCCCGAGCCCGACCAGCATCGTCACCGTCCAGATAACCATCCGCGCACCGGTCGCCGTTTCAAACGCCAGCCCCGTCAGCAGGCCGAGCCCAGCCGCCAACAGACAGCTGGCGACCACCCCGGCCAGATGCAGCGCCCATGAGGTCTCGCGACCGAAGCGATAAAGCTGAAACGCGCGCAGCAGCCCCAGAATGGACCCCGCCGCAGCCGCCAGTGGCGCGACCTGAGCAAGCGTAAGATGCTCGAACGGCGCCAGACGGGTGATCAGGGCAACCGCCAGCGTCAGGCCGATCACCAACGCCACGTCGATAAGACGGAAATAGTGGGCCGACAACCGCACCGCCGACCGTTCGCGCGCGTTCAGCCAGACTTCCGGCCGAAACGGGCCACGCGCGGCGCGCTCCTTGGCCATCGCATCGGCGGAAAGACGGGCGGGGCGGTCGAGCATTGCGGTCCACGCGGGGGTGAATGACGGGCGCAATCCTGCCGCTTTCGCCTCTATGTCACGTTAACGTGGACGCTTTCTCGCGAACCCATTGCACGACGCATCAGCCTCCGCTATCGACGCCGTCGCAGGAGACGTGGCCGAGTGGCTGAAGGCAACGGTTTGCTAAATCGTCGTACCGGGTAACCGGTACCGAGGGTTCGAATCCCTCCGTCTCCGCCACCCCCTCAATGAGAACGCGTTCGGGCGCGGCGAACGATGAAACGGCGCGGCGAAGACGTGCGCGGTTTCGCGTCATCGCTGGGACTTTGACCGCGCAATCCGCGATTTTACGTTTTCATTATGCGCGACCGCAGAAGTCGCATCGCGCCATTATGCGGTTTTGGTTTCTGATCTCCGTCGAACTGACGTGAGGAGGTCGGATATGGCCGATATGATTTTTGTGGCGACGGGGGCAGGGGCGTTCGTCGCCTTTGCCGCCTTGGCCGCTGCGTTGAAGCGGGTGTGACGATGGTCGTCGGCATCCTGTGGGGGGCGGGGGCGGTGGTCGTCGCCGTCTATATGGTCGCGGCGCTGCTGCGACCCGAGCGGTTCTGAAGAACCGGGACTGAAATCATGAACATTCAAGGATGGGGCGAGATCGCCCTGACCCTTGGGCTGGCCGTTCTGCTCGGCTGGCCCATCGGCGTTTATATGTCGCGCGTCTGGAACGGCGAGCGGACGTGGCTGGACCCGGTGCTGAAGCCGGTCGAAGGCGTCTTCTACCGCGTTGCGGGCGTGGACCCGCAGAAGAGCCAGGGATGGTTGGGCTATGCCGGGGCGCTGCTGGCGTTCAATTTGGCGGGCTTTCTTATTCTGTACGCCATTCTGCGTCTGCAGGGCGTGCTGCCGATAAACCCGCAAGGGTTTGGCGCCCTGAGCGCGGACCAGGCCTTCAACGTCGCCGTCAGCTTCGTCACCAACACCAACTGGCAAAGCTATGGCGGTGAGTCGACCATGTCGACCTTCAGTCAGATGATCGGCCTGACGGTGCAGAACTTCCTGTCCGCCGCAACCGGGGCGACCATTGCGGCGGCCCTCGCGCGCGCCTTCGTCGCCAATCGAGGCGAGGGCGTCGGCAACTTCTGGGCCGACATGACCCGCACGACGCTCTATGTGCTGCTGCCCCTTTCCTTCGTTCTGGCCGTCGTGCTGGCGGGACTGGGCGTGGTTCAGAGTCTGTCGGCCGGCGTCCAGGCCACGACGGTGGAGGGCGCGTCCCAGAACCTGCCCCTGTTCCCGGCCGCCAGCCAGTTGGCGATCAAGCAGTTGGGCATCAATGGCGGCGGCGTGTTCAACGCCAACTCGGCGCACCCGTTCGAGAACCCGACCGCCCTGACCAATCTGATCACGGCGGTGGCGATCAATGTGCTGGGCTGGGCGGCCTTCTTCGCCTTTGGCCGCAGCGCCCTGGCCCGTCGTGACGTTCGCGCCCTGGTCGCCGCAGCCATGATCATACTGACCGTGTCCGCCGGCGCCATGTACGTCATCGAAACGCAGCCGGCGCCGGCCCTGGTCGCCGCAGGCGTCGACGCCTCGGTGAATATGGAAGGCAAGGAGGTTCGCTTCGGCGCGCCCGCCTCGACCGTCTGGGCGACCATGACCACGGGCGCGTCGAACGGCTCGGTCAACTCGATGCACGCCAGCTATCTGCCTCTGGGGGGCGCCCTTCAGATGTTTCTGATGCAGTTGGGCGAGATCTTGCCGGGCGGCATCGGTTCGGGTGTCTCTGTGATGGTGCTGATGGCGCTGTTGTCGGTCTTCGTCGCCGGCCTAATGGTCGGACGCACGCCGGAATATCTGGGCAAGAAGATCGAAGAACGCGAGATCCAGTACGCCATGGTGGCGGTGCTGGTCCTTCCGCTGGCCATTCTGGGCTTCGCCGCCGTGGCGGCGGTGCTGCCGACGGCACTGAAGGGGCTGTTGAACAGCGGACCGCACGGCTTGTCGGAAATCCTTTACGCCTACACTTCGGCGGCGGCGAACAATGGCTCGGCCTTCGGCGGTCTCAGCGCCAATACGCCGTGGTGGAACACCACCCAGGGTCTGGGGATGCTGTTCGGCCGCTTCGTGCCGGCGGTGGCCGTCCTGGCCGTCGCCGGCAGTCTGGTCGCCAAGCCCAAGCTGACGCCCTCGGCGGGAACCCTGCCGACGGACACCGGCCTGTTCATCGGCGTGCTTATCGGCGTGATCATCATTCTGGGCGGGTTGCAGTTCTTCCCGGCCCTGGCCCTGGGACCGATCGTCGAGCACTTCCAGATGCTCGCCGAATTGGCCCGGCTCTGATTTTGCGGACATCCTGAAATGACCCATACGACGTTCGACAATTCGGGCGCGGAAGGCGGCTCCTCGCCGCTGAACCGCAGCCTTTCGGGGGGCGCGCTGGCGCGAGCGCTGGGCGATTCCGTCCTCAAGCTGAACCCGGCCAAGCTGCTGAAGAATCCGGTGATCTTCGCGACCTGGATCGTGGCCCTGCTGGCCACGATCTCGGCGGCCTTCGCCATCGGCGCGGGCCAGGCGGGGGGTTTTGCGGTGCAACTGGCGCTTTGGCTGTGGGCCACGGTGCTGTTCGCCAACTTCGCCGAAAGCATCGCCGAGGGGCGCGGCAAGGCGGCCGCCGACAGCCTGCGGGCCAGCCGGGTGACGACCAAGGCCAAGCTGATCGTGGATCCGAAAACCGGCACGGTGGTCCCCACCAATGCGTCGGAGCTTGAGGTCGGGTCGATCATCCTGGTCGAGGCCGGTGATGTGATCGCTTCCGACGGCGAGATCGTCGAAGGCGTGGCCTCGGTCAATGAGGCCGCCATCACCGGCGAAAGCGCCCCGGTGATCCGTGAAAGCGGGGGAGATCGATCGGCCGTGACCGGGGGGACCACCGTCGTCTCCGACTGGATCAAGGTACGGATCACGGCCAGGCCGGGATCGACCTTCCTGGACAAGATGATCGCCATGGTCGAGGGCGCCAATCGCAGGAAGACGCCGAACGAACTGGCCCTGGCCGTCCTTCTGGCCGGTCTGACGCTGGTCTTCCTGATCGCGGTCGTCACCCTGGTCGGTTTGGGCGCCTATTCGGGCGTCGATCTGGACCCCATCGTTCTGGGCGCCCTGTTCATCACCCTGATCCCGACCACGATCGGGGGACTGCTGTCCGCCGTCGGCATCGCCGGCATGGACCGGTTGCTGAAGGTGAACGTGCTGGCCACATCGGGCCGTGCGGTGGAGGCGGCAGGCGACGTCGACACCCTGCTGCTCGACAAGACCGGCACCATCACCTTCGGCAACCGCATGGCGACCGACGTCGTTCCGGTTCCGGGCGTGCGTCCCGAAGCCGCCCTGACGGCCGCCGTCACCGCCTCGCTGGCCGACGAGACGCCCGAGGGTCGCTCGATCGTCGAACTGGGCCGCAATGCGGGCCTGCAGGTCGATCCGCCGGCCGATGGCGTGGCCATCCCCTTCACCGCCGTAACGCGGCAGTCGGGCCTGGATGCCGGCGGCAACAGTTGGCGCAAGGGCGCGGTCGATGCGGTGCTGAAGGACTTGGGTCTGACGGACGCCTCGGCTCCGGCCGAGTTCCGTCAGGCGGTGGACCGGATCGCTCGCTCAGGCGGCACGCCCCTGGCCGTGACCCAGAACGGCGCCCTGATCGGCGTCATTCACCTGAAGGACGTGGTCAAGCCAGGCGTGAAGGCGCGCTTCGCCGACCTGCGTCGGATGGGGCTGCGGACCGTGATGATCACCGGCGACAACCCGGTGACGGCGGCGGCCATCGCCTCCGAAGCCGGGGTCGACGACTTCCTGGCCGAGGCGACGCCCGAGGACAAGATGCGGCTGATCAAGGCAGAGCAGGCCAAGGGGCGGCTGGTCGCCATGTGCGGCGACGGCGCCAACGACGCCCCGGCCCTGGCCCAGGCTGACGTCGGCGTGGCCATGCAGACCGGCGCCCAGGCCGCTCGTGAGGCCGGCAATATGGTCGATCTGGATAGCGACCCGACCAAGGTCATCGAGATCGTCGAGGTGGGCAAGCAACTGCTGATCACGCGCGGCGCCCTGACGACCTTCTCCATCGCCAACGACGTGGCCAAGTATTTCGCCATCATCCCGGCCATGTTCGTGGTCGCCCTGCCGGCTCTAGGCGCACTGAACGTAATGGGGCTGCACAGCCCCCAGAGCGCCATCCTGTCGGCGGTCATCTTCAACGCCCTGGTGATCGTCGCCCTGATTCCGCTGGCGTTGAAGGGCGTCAGATACCGGGCCATCGGCGCGGGCGCCCTGTTGGGTCTCAACCTGTTGATCTACGGCCTGGGCGGCCTGATCGCGCCTTTCGTCGGCATCAAACTGATCGACATGATCATTTCTGCGCTGGGCCTGGCCTGATGCGCGATCTCAAGGATATTTCCATGCGTAAATTCCACGCGAAGGCCTCGGGCCGCAACGATGCCTGGTTCGCCGCCGCCTGCATCCTGGGCCTGGCCGGTCTGGGCCTGTGCAGCGAGGCGAAAGCCCAGGACGTTTCGTCCACAACCGTTTCGGCAAACGTCGCCGTGACCTCCGACTACGTTTTCCGCGGCGTCAGCCAGACCCAGGAAAATCCCGCGCTCTCGGCTGGGGTCGATCTGTCCAGGAACGGTTTTTACGCCGGCGGCTGGGCCTCCAACGTCGATTTCGGCGACGATACGGAGGCTGAGGTCGATCTCTATGCCGGCTATCGGCCCGAGGTCGCGGGCTATGCGCTGGACTTCGGCGTGATTAGCTATCTCTACCCCGGCCAGTCCGACGGCGCGGACTATGACTACGTTGAGCTGAAAGCCGCCGCCTCGCGCGCCGTCGGTCCCGCAATCTTGGGCGCCGCCGTCTATTATTCGCCCGACTTCTTCGGCGCATCGGAAGACGAGGCGACATACGCCGAGGTCAATGGCGCCGTCAGCCCGGCCGACAAATGGACCATCTCCGGCGCCGTCGGCCGTCAGTGGGTTTCTTCGGACCTGGACTACACCACCTGGAACCTGGGCGCGGCCTATCAACTGACCAGCAATCTGGCGGTGGACGTCCGCTATCACGACACCGATCAACACGACTTCGGCGACGGCTATGGCGCGCGCGCCGTGGCCACGCTGAAGGCGAGCTTCTGAGGGCATGACGATGTTGAACCAACTTCGACCCGCCCTGGCCATGACAGGTCTGTTCACCTTGGTGCTGGGCCTGGCCTATCCGCTGGCGGTGACCGGCGTCGCCCAGGTCGCCTTTCCCGCTCAGGCTGACGGCAGTCTGGTTCGGGACGCCGGCGGCCGGGTGATCGGCTCCACCCTGATCGGCCAGGGTTTCATCGGGGCGACCTATCTGCATCCACGACCTTCTGCGGCGGGCGAGGGCTATGACGCCGCCGCCTCGTCCGGCTCAAACCTGGGGCCGATGAACCCGGACCTGATCGCGCGCGTGAAAGACCAGGCCCAGGCCATTCGCGCCGATGACGGGCGGGGCGTCATCCCCGCCGATGCGGTGACGA
Source organism: uncultured Brevundimonas sp. (assembly GCA_963515305.1). Taxonomy (GTDB): domain Bacteria; phylum Pseudomonadota; class Alphaproteobacteria; order Caulobacterales; family Caulobacteraceae; genus Brevundimonas. The sequence goes on along the minus strand of CAUPWX010000001.1, from coordinate 73,942 downwards.
CCTCGGGTTCCGGTCTCGACCCCGACGTGTCTCCGGCCTACGCTCGGCTTCAGGCCGCGCGGATCGCCCGCGCCAGAGGCGTCCCCGTGCAGCAGGTCCAGAGCATCATCGACGCGCACATCGAGGGGGCCTTCCTCGGCTTCATCGGCCAGCCGCACGTCAATGTCCTGATGACCAATCGCGCGCTGGACGCCCGGTTCGGCGCGGAGGGCTGATTGCCCGAGACTTCGAGCGAAACCACGCCCGGCCCTTCAGCCGCTCCGCGCCGCAAGCGCGGGCGGCTGAAGGTGTTTCTGGGTATGTCGCCCGGCGTGGGCAAGACCTACGAGATGCTGCGCGCCGCACGTCGGCGAAAGGCCGAGGGGCTGGATGTCGTCGTCGGCGTGGTCGAGACCCACGGCCGCAAGGAGACGATGAGCCTGCTGCGCGGCCTGGACGTCATGCCGCGCGCGCCGATCGAACACCGCGACCGCGCCCTGATGGAGTTCGACCTCGACGGCGCCCTGGCGCGTCGTCCCGAACTGCTGCTGGTCGACGAATACGCCCACTCCAACGCGCCCGGTTCGCGCCACCCGAAACGGTGGCAGGACGTGGAGGAGTTGCGCGACGCCGGCATCGACGTCTGGACGACGTTGAACATCCAGCATCTGGAGAGCCTGTCCGACGTCGTTCTGCGCATCACCGGGGTGCGCCAGCGCGAGGCGGTGCCCGACAGCGTCCTGACCGGCGCCGACGACATTGAGGTCGTGGACATCACGCCCGAGGATCTGCGGGCGCGTCTGGCCGAGGGCAAGGTCTATGTGCCCGAGACGGCGCGGGTGGCGTCCGAGAACTTCTTCAAGATCGAGAACCTGACGGCGCTGCGGGAACTGGCCCTGCGCCGCGCGGCCCAGACAGTAGACGACCAGCTGCTGTCGCACCTGCGCGAGCGTGGCGTCTCGGGGCCGTGGGCGGCGAACGAGCGGATCCTGGTCCTGGTCGGCGGCGACATGATGACCGCCTCTCTGGTGCGGACCGGACGGCGAATGTCGGACATGATGATGGACGCCCCCTGGTCGGTGGCCCACGTCGAGCGCCCGTCGGGATCGCGGGCCGACGCCCGGTCGGCGGGGCGGCTGTCCGAGGCCTTCAAACTGGCGGAACAGTTGGGCGGGCGGCCCGTGACGATCAGCGGCGACGACGTGGTGCGCGCCGTGCTGGATCACGCCCACCGCAACAACGTCACCCAGATCGTCATCGGCAAGACGCGCGGCGGGCGGTTCGCGGAATGGATTGGCCGGGCGCTGGCGACCGAACTGCTGCGCAAGGCCCAGGGCGTCGCCGTCCACGTCGTGACCGAAGGCGACCTGATCGCGCCCGAACCGGCTGCAAGGGTGGGCGTCCGGGCGGCGCTGGACTGGCGCGGCTATCTGGCGGGCGCGGGCTTTGTCCTGGCGGCGACCGGGGCGGCCCTGTTGCTGGACACGCGATTCGAGCGGGTCGATCTGGGCGTCATCTATCTGGCGGCGGTGGTGGCGGCCGGAGTGCTGAACGGGCTGCGGCCCGCGCTGGCGGCGGCGACCCTGGCCTTTCTGACCTACAACTTCCTGTTCCTTCAGCCGCGCTACAGTTTCCTGATCGGCTCGCCGGTCGATGTGCTGACCCTGGTGGTGTTCTGGGGCGTGGCCCTGGGCACGGGCGCACTGGCGGGACGGGTGCGCGAACAGGCCAGAGCCGCCCAGCGCCGCGCCGCCGCCGTCTCGGCCCTTCTGGCCGCCAGCCAGACCCTGTCGGCCGGTCAGGATCGCGCGACAACGGCCCGCAGCCTGGCCGAACAGGCCTCGGCCGCTGCTGGAGCCGGGGCGGTGGTGCTGCTGCCTGAGGAGGACGACCTGGTCCTGACCGCCGCCAGCCCCGAGGGCGTGACCCTGGCCCCCGACGCCATGGCCGCCGCCCGCTGGGCCTGGGCCCACGGCGAGGTGACGGGATACGGCACCGGCACCTTGCCGCAGACCCATTGGCGGTTTCAGCCCTTGCAAGGCGTGCGCGGCCGCGCAGGCGTGGCGGGCATCGACGCCTCGGCTGTGGCGGCCGGTTCGGACGAGGAACGTCTGGCCCTGGCCCTGCTGGATCAGGGCGCGGTGGCGCTGGAAAGGGCCGATCTGGCCGGGCAGGCGCTGGAGACCGAAACCCTGCGCCGCGCCGATCGTTTCCGCGCGGCCCTGATGAATTCGGTCAGCCACGATCTGCGCACGCCCCTGTCCACAGTGCTGGGCTCGGCGACGACGCTGATCGACTATGGCGCGACGCTGAAACCGGCTGTGCGAGACGACCTTCTGCTTAGCATCCGCGAAGAGGCCGAGCGGCTGTCGCGCTACGTCGGCGACCTGTTGGACATGACCCGGCTGGAGGGCGGAGGGCTGAATGTACGAACCGACTGGACCGATGTCCGCGACAGTCTGAACGCAGCGACGGATCGGGTTTCGCGCCGTCTGGGACGGCGCCAAGTCACGCGCGATTTTCCCGCCCAGCTCAGTCTGGTCGAGGTCGATCCGGGTCTTCTGGAGCAAGCGGTAGTCAATATTCTGGAGAATGCCGTCGCCTATAGTCCTGACGACACCGCGATCGAACTGGCCGCCTATGAGGATCGCGGATCGGTGGTGATTTCGATCGAGGATGAGGGGCGCGGCATCCCCACCGCCGAGCTGGAGCGGGTGTTCGACAAGTTTCGCCGCATGGCGCCGGCGACGGATCGGGCGCCGGATCGGGCCAAGGGGGCCGGCCTGGGCCTGGCTATCGCCAAGGGATTCGTCGAGGCGATGGGCGGCCGTATCGCCGCCGCCAGCCCGATCCGCGATGGAATGGGCACCCGCATTCTGATCAGCCTGCCCAAATCCATCGTCACCCACCCGGATCTGCTGTGATGTCCGCCGTTCGCCCCCAGGTTCTGGTCATCGACGACGAGCCCCAGATCCACCGCTTTCTCGCGCCCGCGCTGGACGCCGCCGGTTATGAGCCTCGTCGCGCGGACAGCGGCCAGGAGGGCCTGCGCGCCATCGCCCTGTGGAGCCCGGACGCCGTGGTTCTGGACCTGGGCCTGCCTGATATGGACGGCAAGGATGTGCTGGCGCGGGCGCGCGACTTCTATCGCGGACCGATCATCGTCCTGTCCGCGCGCGACCGTGAGGCCGAGAAGATCACAGCCCTGGATCTGGGCGCCAACGACTATGTGGAAAAGCCGTTCGGGGTCGGCGAACTGCTGGCTCGAATTCGTGCGGGCCTGCGTCAAGGCACGCTGACGCCGGTCGCAGGCGGGGTGGTCGAAACGGGCGATGTGACCATCGACCTGGATCGCCGCATCGTCACGCGCGCCGGAGAGCGGGTGAAGTTGAGGCCCAAGGAATACGACGTCCTGGCCTATCTGGCGCGCAACGCCGGCAAGGTGTTGAACCATGCCGACCTGCTCAAGACCGTCTGGGGCGCAGGTCATGCAGAGGACGTGCAATATCTGCGCGTCGTGATCGGGCAACTCCGCCACAAGCTCGAACCGGATCCGGCCCAGCCCACGCTGATCATTACAGAGCCGGGCGTCGGCTATCGCCTGATGGTGTGACGCGCCGCGCCCGGGCCGCGCCTATCGAAAGGCGGCGGGCCTCAGGTTGTGGCGGGCCAGTTTGTCGTAGAGGGTCTTTCGCGGAACGCGCATCTCGTTCAGCACGGCGGCGATATCGCCGCGATGGGCCTGCAGGGCGTCGCGTAGCAGCTCGGCCTCGAACCGATTGAGGCGTTCGGGCAGGCTCAGGTCCACGTCGGTCTGGCGAGGGGCGTCGTCCAGCGACAGGGCCACGCGTTCGGCGAAATGGGCCAGTTCACGGATGTTGCCGGGCCAGTCGGCCTCGACCAGGCGACGACGGACGCCGTCGGTCACGGGCGGCGGCTCGATCCCGTGACGGTCGGCGGCGCGGCGCAGGAAATGGGCGAACAGCAGGGGAATGTCCTCGCGCCGTTCGCGCAGCGGCGGCACCCGCAGACGCACCACGTTCAGCCGATAATAGAGATCTTCGCGAAAGGCGCCGGTCCGGGCAGCGGCTTCCAGATCGATCTTGGACGAGGCCAGGATACGCAGGTCCAGGGCGCGTGGCTCATTGGCGCCGATGGGATGGACCTCGCGCTCTTCCAGCACCCGCAGCATCTTTACCTGGACGGCCAGAGGCATGCTTTCGACCTCGTCCAAGAAAAGCGAACCGTTGTGGGCGCGTTCGACGTGACCGACGCGGCGACGCAGGGCCCCGGCGAAGGCGCCCAGTTCGTGGCCGAACAGTTCGCTTTCGATCAGGCCGTCGGGCAGGGCGCCGCAGTTGACGGCGACGAAGGGCGCAAGCCGACGCCGCCCGCCATTGTGCAGGGCGCGGGCGACGGCCTCCTTGCCCGTGCCCGTCTCGCCCTCGATCAGCACGTCCATCCGGGCGTCGGCGATCTGGGCGATGGTGGCGCGCAGGGCGGCGATGGCGCGCGAGGCGCCCGCCAGCGGCAGTTCCTGGGCCCCGTCGGACGCCATCGCCAGCAGACGACGGTTTTCCAGGACCAGGCTGCGTTTCTCCAGCGCCCGGTTCAGACTGTCCTGCAGCCGTTCGAACGGAAACGGCTTGGCCACGAAATCATAGGCGCCGGCCTGCATGGCCGCCACGGCGTCGGCGACATCGCCGTGGCCGGTGATCATGATGACCGGAAGGTCGGCGTCCAGGGCCTGCAGCCGGCCCAGCATCTGGCGGCCGTCCAGACCCGGCATCCGCAGATCGGTGACGACCACGCCGGCGAAATCGGCGTCCAGCACCTTCAGCGCGGGTTCGGCGGCGGCAAAGGCCTGGACCACATAGCCCTCCAGCGTCAGACGCTCGACCAGGGCCTGGCGGAAATCGGCGTCGTCCTCGATCAGGGCGACGGCGGTCAGGCGCGCGAACTGCATCAGGCGATCCTCAAGGTGGCGACGAAGGTCGCGCCGTCGACGCTATCGGCCAAATCCAGCTCGCCGCCGAACCCGGCCATCAGGTCGCGACAGATGACCAGGCCCAGGCCCAGACCGTTGTCGCGCGTGGTGACGAAGGGGGTGAATAGCTGGGCGCGGACCTGCGTCGGCACGCCCGGTCCGTTGTCGGCGACGATCAGCCGGACACGCGCCGCCTCGCCGGACCCGGATCGCTCCACCCGCAGGGTCAGTCGGGCGTCGGGGCGGCCTTCCAGCGCCTCGGCGGCGTTCTTGATGAGGTTGACGATCACCTGTTCCAGGCGAAAGCGGTCAGCGCGCACCGGGATGTCGGCGTCGCCCTCGCGGATCAGGGCGATGCCACCTTCGTCCAGACGCCCGCGCGTCAGCAGAAGCGCGCCGTCGATGGCGTCTTCCAGGCGCACGACGCCGATCTTGGGATCGGTCTTGCGTGAGAAAGTGCGAAGCCCCTCTGTGATGGCGCCGATCCGCTGGGTCAGGTCGCCGATGCGCGACAGGGCGTGGCGGGCGTTGGCGGCATCTTGCCGGTCCAGAAGCACCGCCGCCGTTTCGGCCTGGGTCTGGATGGCGGCGACGGGCTGGTTGATCTCGTGCGCCACGCTGGCCACGATCTGACCGAGGGCCGCCAGTTTGCTGGCCTGAACCAGTTCGTCGCGCAGCAGTTCGCGGGCCGCCTCGGCGCGGCGCCGTTCGTCGATCTGTCGGCTGAGGGCGGCGTTGGCGTCGCGCAGCTCATGCGTCCGATCGTCGATCCGACGTTCCAACTCCTGGCGGGAGCGTTCGTCGGCGCGCGTGCGCGACAAAGCCTGTTGACGACGCCGCATCAGCATGGCGACCAGGCCTGCCAGCACCGTCACGATCAAGGCGGCCAAGGCGCGGGCGCTGGCCACGGCGGCGTCGACGGCGCCGCGGCTGGGCGCCAGCAGATGAAGCGTCCAGCCCGGCGTATCCGTGGCGACGGCGGCGTGCATCCAGTGTCTTTCACCGTTCATGTCGAACGCCCGAACCGGGCGGGGCCGATCGTCGGTCGGGGTGCGGAAGGGCAGGGGGTGCAGGGCCTCGGGCCGCAAGGTCTGGTCCGTCAGGGTCAGACGACGACGCTGGGCGTTCAGCGGCTGGATCGTGCGGAAACGCCAATCCGGGACGCTGGTGATCAGGACGACGCCGTTGTCGTCGACGACATAGGCCGGTTCGCCCGAGGCGCGCCATTCCTGTTCCAGGGCGCCGAATTCGACCTTGACGACCACGACGCCCCGCGGCGCGCCGTTCGACGCCTCGACCCGGCGCGCCAGATAGAGGCCCGGCCGGCGCGATACCGTGCCCAAGGCGAAGAACTCCGCCTGGCCGTCGCGCATGGCGTTGATGAAATAGGGCCTGAACGCGTAGTCGGCGCCGACGAAGCTGGTGGGCAGGCGCCAGTTGCTGGCGGCGCGCGTTCGCCCGCCGGCGTCGATGACGTAGATGGCGGACGCACGCGTCTGCTGCGCGAGGTTCTCCAGCTTGGCGTTGACGGGGCCGTTGCCTGCGTCGGACGCGGCGTCCAGCAGGGCGGCGATGTCGGGGTCGCTGGCCAGGGCTACGGGCAGGGAGCGGTGTTTCTCAAGCTCGCTGCGAAGGACGGCGGCGTGCAGCACCGCCGCCGCCTCGGCCTGGCGCGCCAGTTCGTCCTCGGCGCTGCGCCGCGCCGCCTCGCCCGCGATCAGGGCGACCATGACGGCCATGGCGACCCACGCCGCCGCCAGCGCCACCCATTGGCGCCGCCAGGGCGTAACGCTCGATTCAGAAAGCGACAGGCCAGTCATAGCGATAGTGTGCGGATAATCGCACGAATGCGCCAGCGATCTGCGCGACAATTCGCACGTCGAGGCATCGAAAATTCATGGGCGATATAAAATCCATCGAAATAACAGACGTGTATCGTCTCGACGGTCAACCACTTCTGCCGACATGGAATTTGATCGAAGGTCTGTCGAAAGCAGCGCGACGAAGATCGCGCCTTTGAGGAAACAGCGGGATCGCCTCCCGCCAGTCAGGAGCCTGTTGTGATCCCCATATCTTCCGAGGCCGTTCCGGTCGCGCGCAAGCCGTTCTATCGGCATCTCTATTTTCAGGTGCTGGTGGCCATCGTCGCCGGCGGCCTGATCGGGCATTTCTTCCCGCTGTTCGGCGAGAGCCTGAAGCCGCTGGGCGACGCCTTCATCAAGCTGGTGAAGATGATCATCGCGCCCGTGATCTTCCTGACCATCGTCACTGGTATCGCCGGGATGCGCGACATCGGCCGTGTCGGCCGGGTCGCGGCCAAGGCCTTCGCCTATTTCCTGACCTTCTCCACCCTGGCGCTGATCATCGGCATGATCGTGGCCAATGTGGTCCAGCCGGGGCACGGGCTGAACATCGATCCGGCCAGCCTGGATGCGGGCGCCGTGTCGAAATATTCGGAACAGGCGCATGAGACGACCATCGTCGGCTTCCTGACCAGCATTATCCCTGACACGTTCGTCAGCGCCTTCTCCGAGGGCAATATCCTGCAGGTGCTGTTCGTCTCGGTGCTGTTCGGCCTGGCGCTGGCCATGGTCGGCGATGTCGGCAAGCCGGTGTTGAGCTTCCTGGAATCCATCAGCACGGCCTTCTTCAAACTGGTCGCCATCTTGATGAAGGCCGCGCCCATCGGGGCCTTCGGCGCCTTCGCCTTCACTATCGGCAAATACGGGGTTGGCTCGATCGCCAATCTGGCCGCCCTGGTGGCCACCTTCTACTTCACCGCAGCGGTGTTCGTGGTCGGGGTGCTGGGTCTGGTCGGCTGGGCCAACGGCTTCTCGATCCTGAAGCTGATCCGCTATCTGAAGGAGGAGCTGCTGCTGGTGCTGGGCACCTCGTCATCCGAGGCCGCCCTGCCCAGCCTGCTGCAGAAGATGGAGCGGGCCGGGGCGTCCAAGTCGGTCGTCGGTCTGGTCGTTCCGACCGGCTATTCGTTCAATCTGGACGGGACCAACATCTATATGACGATGGCGGCCCTGTTCATCGCCCAAGCGCTGAACATCGACCTGAGCCTGCAGGACCAGATCGTTCTGCTGCTGGTCGCCATGCTCAGCTCCAAGGGCGCGGCGGGCATCACCGGCGCGGGCTTCATCACCCTGGCGGCGACCCTGTCGGTCGTGCCGGCCGTTCCCGTCGCGGGCATGGCGCTGATCCTGGGCATCGACCGCTTCATGAGCGAATGCCGCGCCCTGACCAACTTCGTCGGCAATGCGGTGGCGACCATTGTCGTGGCCCGCTGGGAAGGCGAACTGGATCGCGACGCCCTGCGCGCCGCCCTGAACGGCGAGCCGGCGCCCATCGCCGCTCTGCCCGATCCGGCCGCCGGCCCCGGCGACAAGGCGGTTGTGACCGCCGACTGACCCGGCTGACGAACAGGCCTGCGCGCGTTCGCATCGCCTGTCCGCCTGACGCTGCTTTTCGGCGCCGCGCTGCGCCTTCCCAACGTTTTCGTTTTTTCCAGAGAGTGTCATGATGCTTCACCGCTCGCTCGCGGCGGGGGTCGGCCTGGCCGCGCTCGCCACCTCCGCCTTCGCCCAGTCCGCGCCGTCCGCCGAAGAGATTTCGGCCCTGCGCGCCCAGGTCCAGGCTCTGTCCGCCCGACTTGAACAGCTGGAAGCCCAGGCGCGTTCGCAAGGTCAGGTTCAGGGCCAAGTTCAGGGCCAGGTTCAGGGCCAGGTTCAGGCGAGCGCGGCGCCCGTCGCCGCCGGAACCTCTGCCGCCACGACGCCGACCGCCACGCCCGCACCGACCCAGGTCGCGGCCCGCACGGCGCCGGCCCCGTCTTCGGTCGACTGGGCTACGGGCCTGCCCGAATGGCGCAGTCCCGATGGCGGCTTCTCGTTCAAGCCGCGCATCCGCGTCACCGCCGACCTGTCGACGACCCTGGGTTCGGACTTCGCCAATCGCGACCTGACCACGACGGAGCTGCGCGGTCTGCGGCTGGGCGGCCAGGGGCGCATCCCCGGCGGCTTCAGCTATTGGATCGAAGGCGACATCGCCGACAACAGCGTCAGCGTGGCCAACGCCTTCATCGCCTATAACCGCAAGCTGGGCGGCCGTGATCTGGAAGTCTCCGCGGGCCAGCGTCTGAACGACCGGGGTGTCGAGGGCGGCACGGCCGAGGATCAGTTGCCATTCCTGGAACGCAGTCTGATGGTCTCGACCCTGGGGCCAGAGCGGGGCGCCTATGGCGTCGGCCTGACGTCCAAACTGACCGGAAGCCAGTGGCACGCGTCGCTGTCGGTGACGGGCGACGCCATCAGCGACGGCACGACGAACGATACCGTCACAGTGATGGGGCGCACCCATTGGTCCGTGCTGAAATCCGAAACCGGCTTCCTGCATCTGGGCGGGTGGGGCTTCGTCGAGGATCTGACGCCCGCCACGACCCTGGCGTCGCGCAATCTGGTGGTGGCGTCGCGCGGCAACGACAATCTGCGCCTGTCGTCGGGAACCTATGCAAATCCCAAGGGCGCGTCCGGCTTCGGCCTGGAGTTCGGGGGCGTTCACCGCGCCTTCTGGGCCATGGCCGAAGGCGGCAAGCGCGTGGTGCGGACCGCCGGGCGGGACTTCGATCAGGACGCCTTCAGCCTGTCGACCGGCTTCTTCCTGACGGGCGAGACGCCGCCGCTGTCGACCCGCACGGGGACTTGGAGCCGGCCCAAGGTAGCCAATCCCCTGGGCGTCGACGGCTATGGCGCGGTGGAGGTGGTGGGCCGTTACGACACGGCCGACTTCACCGACAGTCTGACAGGCGGCAAGGGCGAGACCTGGCTGCTGGGCGTCAACTGGTATCCCACCAATAACACCCGCGTCTCGGCGCACTGGTCGGCCTGGTCCGTCGACAATCGCACCGGCGTCTTCGCCGGCGACGACAAGGGCGACACCGCCACGGTGCGCGTCCAGACCGCCTTCTGACGCGCGCAGGCGATTGATCCGCCGTCGGTAGGCGGATCAATCGTCGCCGGCCTGTCTCGTCGGCGTTGCGAAGACGACGCGTCGGCGTCGTCGCGCCGACATGGCCTGCGCGTAGTCACGTCCCCAGCTTAGCCGAATCTGGGGGATCAGATGACCGACACCACACTGAAGGCGCGCCTTTTGGCCGCCGCCGCGCTGACCGCCGCCATGACCGCTGGATCGGCAGTCCAGGCCCAGGACCAGACTACGTTCAACAACGTCGAGGACGTCGTGGTCACCGCCCAGCTGCGTGAGCAGAAGACCATCGACGTGCCGTTCGCCCTGACCGCCTATTCGGGTCAGTTCCTGGAAGATCTGGGCATTCAGGAGTTCGATCAGCTGTCGGCTTTCGTGCCGGGCTTCCTGGTGCAGAACCAGTCGCCGAACAATCCAGGCTTCGTGATGCGGGGCATCACCTCCGATTCCGGGTCCGCGACGGCCGAGGCGCGGGTGTCGGTGTTCCAGGATGGGGTTTCCATCTCCAAGTCGCGCGGCTCCTACGTCGAACTGTTCGATCTGGAGCGGGTCGAGGTGGCCAAGGGGCCGCAATCGACGCTGTACGGCCGCGGCGCCCTGATCGGGGCGGTCAATCTGGTGCAGAAACGCGCGCGGCCGGGCATGGCCGACGCCTACGCCAACATCGAGGCCGGCAACGAAGGCTATCGCATGGTCGAGGGCGCGCTGAATCTGCCGGTCGGCGAGACGGGGGGGCTGCGCCTGGCCACGCGACTGAAGACCCGCGACGGGTCGGTCGAGAACCTGCTGGGCGGTGAGGACTATAACTCCATCGAGACCCGGGCGGTGCGTCTGTCGGGCGCCTGGACCCCGTCGGACGCCATGCGGTTCGACGTGATCGGCAACTATCAGAAGGACGACGCCTCCGGCACCTCGTTCAAATCCATCGCCTATGCCCCGGCCGATCCCAACACCGGTGCGGTCCTGGGCGGCAAGGCGCCGTGGGACGGCGCGGCCCTGACGCCGGGCGCGGCGTTCGACGGCGGCAAGTCACTGGGTCTGGATCGCGAGGTCTGGGGCGTGACGGGGCTGGCGCGCATCGACCTGAACCCGGCCTGGACGCTGAACGCGACCACCGCCTATCGCGAGTTCACCAACTACGAGACGTTCGACGCGGACGGCGTCTCCCTGCCGATCCTGACGGCGGCGGAAGATACGCATGGCGAGCAGTGGAGCCAGGATCTGCGCCTGGGCTTCGACAACGGCGGCCGCCTGACCGGCTTCGTCGGGGCCGGCTGGTTCCACGAGAAAGGGTATCAACGCACGCCGACCCAGTTCGACGAGCGGTTGGCCCTGGCCCAGATCGCGGGCCTGCTGGACGGGTCGCCGACGACGGTCGGGGATCGCACCCTGCCGCTGGCGGCCTATCCGACAGTGGCGCGCGGGGCTCTGGCGGCCCTGCTGACGCCGCTGGGCGCCGGCGCCCTGGCCGGGCCCATCGCCGCCAATCTGAAGCCCGCCCATATCGAGACGCCGACCAACAGTTCGGAACTGACGTCCTATGATGTCTTCGCCGATGTGACCTACGCCTTCACCGACCGGTTCGAGATGTCGGCGGGCGTGCGCTATACCCGCGACGATAAGACGACCGGCTTCGCCGGTTCGGTGCAGAGCCGTTCGACCCTGGGTGCGCTGCTGGCCTTGCAGTCGGGCGCCATTCCGGCGGCGCAGGTTCCGACCTTCCTGGGCGCCTTGGCCAATCCGGCCTATCTGGCCCTGCCGGCCAGCGCCTTTCCGCTGTTCGGCCTGACGTCGCAGCCGACGGCGAACAACGGCGACTTCGCCTATGCCGACAGCGAGGACGACGGGGCGACGTGGCGCGTCACGGCGCGCTATGCACTGACGGGCGACACCAATCTCTACGCCAACTATGCGCGCGGCCGTCGTCCCGAGGTCATCAGCGCCGCGCCCCCCGCGGCGCCCGGCGGCGCGCCGCGGTTTACGCCCGTCGATGCAGAAACGGTCGACAGCTACGAGGTCGGGGCCAAATCGGCCCTGATGGGCGGACGGCTGCGTCTGGACGGGGCGGTCTTCCTCTACAACTACGAGAACTTCCAGACCACGGTGCAGCAGGGCACGACCTTCATCACCACCAATGCGGGCGAGGCCAAGTCCTATGGCTTCGAAGGGCAGGCGAACCTAGCCCTGGCCTCGACCTTCGACCTGTTCGCTACCTACGCCTACAACCATTCGCGGTTCGAGAACGGCATCTACGACGGCAATCAGTTCCGCCTGTCGCCGGATCACGCCGCCTCGATCGGGGCGACGTGGCGTCTGCCGGTGGCGGGGGGCGAGGTGGTGGTCCAGCCGACCTACACCTGGCAGTCCAAGGTCTTCTTCAGCGACGACAACGACATTCCCGCGCTGCAGACGCGCAACATCGTGCCGGACCTGATCCAGGACGAATACCAGGATAGCTATGGCCTGCTGAACCTGCGGGTCCGCTATGCGCCCGATGGCGCGGCCTGGGGCGTCGAGGCCTTCGGCGAAAACATTCTGGACGAGGAATACATCAAGGACGCCGGCAACACCGGCGACGCCCTGGGTATGCCGACCTTCATCGCGGGACGCCCGGCCTCCTACGGCCTGGTCTTCAAGCTGAAGCTGTAAGGGGCAGACGATGAAAATGGATCGCCGCAGTCTTCTGGGCCTGATGGGGGCGGGGGTTGCGACGCCCGCCCTGGCGCAGGGCGCCGCCACGGGTCGGATCGCGTTTCTGCACGGGGTCGCCAGCGGCGATCCTGACACGCACTCGGCCGTTTTCTGGACGCGGGTCACGCCGACGGCGCAGACCAACGACGACATCGCCGTGGTGCTTGAGGTCGCGTCCGACGCGGATTTCCGCGATGTAGTGCGGCGCGCCACTGGCCTACGCGCGCGGGCCGAGCGGGACTTCACCGTCAAGCATGACCTGGACGGCCAGGGGCTGGAGCCCGGGCGATCCTATTTCTATCGCTTCCTCGCCGGGGACGTCGTTTCGCCGGTCGGTCAGGTGCGGACCTTGCCACAGGGGGCGACGCCGGACCTGGTTCTGGGCGTGGTGTCGTGCCAGCTCTATCCCGGCGGTCTGTTCAACGCCTATGACGCCCTGTCGAAACAGGCGCGGCTGGATGCGGTCGTGCACCTGGGCGACTACATCTACGAATACGGGGCCGAGCCGTCGGACTATGGCATGGCGACGGGCGCGTCGCTGGATCGCGCGCCGCAGCCGCCGCACGAGATTGTCACCCTGGCCGACTACCGGACCCGCCACGCCCAGTACAAGACCGATCCGGACTTGCAGGCCGCCCATGCCCGCGCCGCCTTCATCTGCGTGTGGGACGACCACGAGGTCGCAAACGACACCTGGATGACCGGGGCCGAGAACCATCAGCCCGAGACGGAGGGCGACTTCGCCGTCCGCAAGGCGGCGGCCCTGCGCGCCTATTACGAATGGATGCCGATCCGAGAGCCGAAGGCGGGAACGCTGAAGGAGGCCATCAACCGCAACTTCGATTTCGGCGATCTGGCCAGCCTGACGATGGTGGAGACGCGGCTGCTGGCGCGCGGCGAGCAGATGACCTTCGCCGACATTCCCAAGACCGCCGACGGCCAGCCGGATGTGGCGGCCTTTGAGGCCCTGCGTCAGGCGGCGGATCGCGATCTGCTGGGCGACGCGCAGCGCCAGTGGGTCGGCGAGACGCTGAGCCGGTCCAAGGCGGCCGGTCGTCCGTGGCAGATCATCGGCAATCAGGTGGTGATGGCGCGGGTCAAGGGACCGGACATCTCGCGTATGATGCCGGCCGAACAGGTGCAGCAGATGGTGGCCAGCCTGCCGGCCGACGTGCGGCCCCAGGTCGAGGCGGCGATCCAGCTGTTCAAACTGGGCCTGCCGTTCAATCTGGACAGCTGGGACGGCTATCCGGCCGGGCGCGAGCGCCTGTACCAGACCTTTGCGGCGGCGGGTGTGTCGCCGGTCGTGCTGGCGGGCGACAGCCACGCCTTCTGGGTGAACGAACTCTATGACAACGCCGGCGCGCGCCGGGCTGTCGAGTTCGGAACGTCGTCCATCTCAAGCCCCTCGCCGGGCGACCATGTCGGCGGCCTGCCGCTGGGCGTGGCGCTGTCCGCCGCCAATCCGGAGGTCAAGTTCTGCGACCAGACGGCCAAGGGCTATGTGCTGTTGAACGTGGCGCGCGAGCGGATCACGGGCGAGCTGTGGGCGGTGTCGACCATTCTGGCCAAACCCTATGAGACGCGACGACTGAAGACCTTCGTGGTGACGCCCGACGGCGATCTGACCGAGGCCTGACAGCTCAGACAGGGCTGGAAACGAAAACAGGGCCCGCAGTCGCTGCGGGCCCTGTTCTTTCTTGCGCGCTTTCGAACCGGGGGTCAGACCGGCTTGGCGCGGTCCTTGTCCGACGAGCTGCGCGCCAGTTCGCGGTTCAGCCACAGGGCGATCAGGGTGCAGATCGCGCCAGACAGCAGATAGGCGCCGGCCGCGATCAGGCCGAACTCGCTGGAGATCCACAGGGCGGCCAGCGGGGCGAACCCGGCCCCGAACAGCCAGGCCAGGTCCGAGGTCAGGGCCGAGGAGGTGTAGCGGTTGGTCAGGCTGAAGCTGGAGGCCACCGGACCCGAGGCCTGGCCGAACGACAGGCCCAACAGAATGAAGCCCGAGATCATGAACACCAGCTCGCCCATCGCGCCGCCGTTCAGCAGCTGCGGCGCAAAGCCCGAGAAGGCGGCGATGCCGGCGGCGGTGATGGCCAGCAGGGTGCGCCGGCCGTAACGGTCGGCCAGCACGCCCGACGCCAGGATGGCGATCAGGCCGAAGACGGCGCCGACCATCTCGATCACCAGGAAGCGGACCGGCGTCTCATTGGTGAACAGCAGCACCCACGACAGCGGGAAGACGGTGACCATGTGGAACATGGCGAAGCTGGCCAGGGGGGCGAAGGCGCCGATGGCGATCTTGGGGCCTTCGTCGCGAATGGCCTGGGTGACCGGCGTCGGTTGAAGCTCGCGCGTCTCGAACAGGTTCTGGAAGGCGGGCGTCACGACGATGCGAAGGCGGGCGAACAGGGCCACGACGTTGATGGCGAAGGCCACGAAGAACGGATAGCGCCAGCCCCAGTCCAGGAAGTCTGGCGCCGACAGGGTGTTCAGGAAGAAGGCGAAGAGGGCCGAGGCGACCAGCAAGCCGATGGGCGCGCCCAGCTGCGGGATCATGGCGTACCAGCCGCGCTTCTTCTCCGGCGCGTTCAGGGCCAGCAGCGAGGCCAGACCGTCCCAGGTGCCGCCCAGGGCCACGCCCTGACCGATGCGGGTCAGCGCCAGCAGCACGGGCGCCCACATCCCGATGCTCTCATAGCTGGGGATGAAGGCGACCGACACGGTGGAGGTGCCCAACAGCAGCAGGGCCGTGGTCAGCTTTGCCCCGCGTCCGAACTTCTGGTCGATGGCGATGAACAGCACCGTGCCCAGCGGACGGAACAGGAAGGCCAGGGCGAAGACCGCGAAGGACAACAGCGTGCCGCCCACGGCGCCCGCGTAGGGGAAGATCAGTTGCGGGAAAACGACCACCGAGGCGATGGCGTAAACAAAGAAGTCGAAAAACTCGGACGTTCGACCGATAATGACGCCGATGGCGATCTCGCCGGCGTCAACCTTGCCGTGTCCCTTGTGAAGGGCGGCGGCGTCGCGTTCCAGCGACTCGGACGAAGGGGTCGTCGAGGCGGACATGGGCTAGGTCGCTCCGTGTGTGACAGTAAATCTTTAGGCGTACGGCGGATCGCCGCATTATGACCGGGCGCCCTTTGCGATGAAAGCGGCCTCAAGAGGATAGGACAGATTGTCCAATGTCGTTCCAGATCGAAGCTGACTATCGGGCGCAGTTCGAACGCCAACCGTCGCGGCGGCTCCCCCTTGCCCGACGCTTTCCGATTGGATCCGCCTTGCGCCGTCTGCGCCTACTCCTGCTCGCGCCCGTCTTGGCCCTGCTGTCGGCCTGTGACCTGGTCGTCCTGAATCCCGCCGGCGACGTCGCCGCCCAGCAGGGCGGTCTGCTGATGATCTCCACCCTGCTGATGCTGATCATCATCCTGCCGGTGATGGCGCTGATCGTCTTCTTCGCCTGGAAGTATCGGGCGTCGAACAAGGAGGCCGAGTATCAGCCGGACTGGGATCACTCCACGTCGCTGGAACTGGTGATCTGGGCCGCGCCGCTGCTGATCATCATCTGCCTGGGAGCCCTGACCTGGGCCGGCACGCACCTTTTGGATCCCTATCGTCCGATCGACCGGATCAAGCCCGGCCAGGCCGTGGCCGAAAACGTCGAGCCGCTGCAGGTCAATGTCGTGGCCTTGGACTGGAAGTGGATGTTCATCTATCCGCAGTACGGCGTCGCCACGGTCAACGAACTGGCCGCGCCGGTCGATCGTCCGATCCGCTTCCACATCACCTCGTCGTCGGTGATGAACAGCTTCTACATCCCCGCCCTGGCCGGCCAGATCTACGCCATGCCGGGCATGGAGACGAAGCTGCACGCCGTGATCAACCGGCCGGGCGAATACGAAGGTTTCTCGGCAAACTATTCCGGCGACGGCTTCTCGCATATGCGCTTCGCCTTCCACGGCCTGGATCAGGCCGGTTTCGACCGCTGGATCGCAGGCGTACGCCAGGGCGGCCAGACGCTGGACCGCGACCGCTATCTGGAGCTTGAAAAGCCCAGCGAGAAGGTGCCGGCCATGCACTTCTCCAGCGTCGACGGGATGCTGTGGGACGCGATCCTGAATATGTGCGTCGAGCCGGGCAAGATGTGCATGGGCGAGATGATGGCCATCGACAAACAGGGCGGTCTGAGCATGGCCTCGGTGCGCAACACCATGCCTCTGGTCTATGACAAATACGCCGGGCGCGGTAAGTCGCCGGCCTATTTCGGCTCGAACGAGAGCTATGTCATGACCATCTGCACCCCGCTCCAGGCCGAGGCCGCCGCCGCCGACCGCGTGCGCCGCGCCGCGCTGGACACCGCGGTTGCTCCCTCCAGCCTGGATCGTCTGACCGGGCAGGGGCTGTCGCCGAAACGGGCCTCTCTGGCCGCCCTCACCAATGGGGCGCCCGGCGCCCTCGCTGCGGAGCCGACCGGCGTCCGCTCCGCACCCAACGCCTGAGCGATCGAGTTCGATGAACGCTGACCAAATCATTCCGCTGATCTTCGGGCGCCTCACGCTCGAGGCCCTGCCTCTGCACGAGCCGATCCTGGTCGTGACCATGATCGTCGTGGCCCTGGGCGGCGTCGCCCTGCTGGGCGCCCTGACCTATTTCAAACTGTGGGGCTATCTCTGGAAAGAGTGGTTCACCACGGTCGACCACAAGAAGATCGGGATCATGTATATGATCCTGGGTCTGATCATGTTCGTGCGCGGCTTCGCCGACGCCATCATGATGCGCCTGCAGCAGGCGATGGCCTTCGGCGGGTCCGAGGGGTATCTGAACGCCCACCACTACGATCAGGTCTTCACCGCCCACGGCGTGATCATGATCTTCTTCGTGGCCATGCCGCTGGTGACGGGCATCATGAACTATGTCGTGCCGCTGCAGATCGGCGCGCGCGACGTGTCCTTCCCGTTCCTGAACAACTTCAGCTTCTGGATGACCACGGCCGGCGCCATCATCGTCATGGCCTCGCTGTTCGTGGGCGAGTTCGCCCGCACGGGCTGGCTGGCCTATCCGCCGCTGTCGGGCATCGGCTACAGCCCCGGCGTCGGGGTCGACTATTACATATGGGCGCTACAGATCGCGGGGGTGGGGACGACCCTGTCCGGCATCAACCTGATCGCCACCATCGTGAAGATGCGCGCGCCCGGCATGGGCATGATGAAGATGCCGGTCTTCACCTGGACCTCGCTGTGCACCAACGTGCTGATCGTGGCGTCCTTCCCGGTCCTGACCGCCGTCCTGGCCCTGCTGACGCTGGACCGTTACGTCGGCACCAACTTCTTCACGAACGACTTCGGCGGCAACCCGATGATGTACGTGAACCTGATCTGGATCTGGGGCCACCCCGAGGTCTACATCCTGATCCTGCCGCTGTTCGGCGTGTTCTCTGAGATCGCCTCGACCTTCTCCAGCAAGAAGCTGTTCGGCTATACGTCGATGGTCTACGCCACGGTCGTCATCACGATCCTGTCGTACCTGGTGTGGCTGCACCACTTCTTCACCATGGGGTCGGGCGCCTCGGTGAACAGCTTCTTCGGCATCACCACCATGATCATCTCGATCCCGACGGGCGCGAAGATCTTCAACTGGCTGTTCACGATGTACCGTGGACGCATCCGGTTCGAACTGCCGATGATGTGGCTGATCGCCTTCATGCTGACCTTCGTGATCGGCGGGATGACGGGCGTGCTGCTGGCGGTGCCGCCGGCGGACTTCGTGCTGCACAACTCGCTGTTCCTGGTGGCCCACTTCCACAACGTCATCATCGGCGGCGTGCTGTTCGGCCTGTTCGCGGCCATCAACTTCTGGTGGCCCAAGGCCTTTGGCTTCAAGCTGGACAAGAAGTGGGGCCTGATCAGCTTCTGGTGCTGGGTGCCGGGCTTCTGGCTGGCCTTCCTGCCGCTGTACGTGCTGGGTCTGATGGGCGTGACGCGCCGGATGCGGGTGTTCGACGATCCGTCGCTGCAGATCTGGTTCGTGATCGCCGCCATCGGCGCGGGCGTGATCGCCCTGGGCATCGCGGCCATGTTCATCCAGTTCGCCGTGTCGATCATCAACCGCGAAAAGCTGCGCGACGTCACGGGCGACCCGTGGGGCGGCCGCACGCTGGAGTGGGCGACGTCCTCGCCGCCGCCGGACTACAACTTCGCTTCCACGCCGGTCGTTCATGACGCCGACGCCTGGTGGGACATGAAGAACAAGAAGTATCAGCGGCCTCTGACGGGCTATAAGGCGATCCATATGCCCTCCAATACGGGCACGGGGGTCATCATCTCGGGCCTGTGCCTGGTGATGGGCCTGGCGCTGATCTGGTACATCTGGTGGCTGGCGGCCGTGAGCTTCATCGCCGTGCTGGCCGTCTCGATCGGCCACACCTTCAACTACAAGCGCGACTACTACATCCCCGCGGATGAGGTGCGTGCGACCGAAGAGGCGCGCACGCGCGCCCTGGCCGGAACGGAGGCCTGATCCATGAGCGCGACCGCGATCAAGCTGGACGACCCCAACGTCTTCCACCTGGAAGAGGAGCCGCACCACGAGGAAGGCTCCAGCACCATGCTGGGCTTCTGGCTCTATCTGATGAGCGACTGCCTCATCTTTGCTATGCTGTTCGCCGTGTTCGGCGTACTGGGCGGAAACTACGCCGCCGGGCCTGGGCCCAAGGAGCTGTTCGACCTGGAGCTGGTGGCGATCAACACCGCCATGCTGCTGTTCTCGTCGATCACCTACGGCTTCGCCATGCTGGCGATGGATCGCAACAACCAGCGTCAGACCCTGATCTGGCTGGCGATCACGGGCCTGTTCGGCCTGGCCTTCCTGGGGATCGAACTCTACGAGTTCGCACACCTGATCCATGAGGGCGCCACACCGCAACGCAGCGCCTTCCTGTCGGCCTTCTTCACCTTGGTCGGCACCCACGGCCTGCACGTCACCTTCGGCATCATCTGGCTGGTGACGCTGATGGTTCAGGTCGGCATGAAGGGCCTGATCCCGGCCAACAAGCGCCGCCTGATGTGTCTGTCGATGTTCTGGCACTTCCTGGACGTCATCTGGATCGGCGTCTTCACCTTCGTCTATCTGCTGGGGATGGTGCGATGAGCGCTGACACCAACGACCATTCGCCCGAGTCGCACGACACCGATCACCTGGGTCACGAGGGGCACAATCACGGCTCGTTCAAAAGCTATATGATCGGGTTCGTGCTGTCGGTGATCCTTACGGCCATCCCGTTCGCCCTGGTCATGACCGGCGCCCTGCCGGCCCAGGCCACGGCGCTGATCGTCATGGGCTTCGCCGTGGTGCAGATCGTGGTCCACATGATCTATTTCCTGCACATGAACTCCAAGTCCGAGGGCGGCTGGACCATGCTGGCGCTGATCTTCACGATCATCGTCGTGGTCATCGCCCTGTCGGGTTCGCTGTGGGTCATGTATCACCTGAACACCAACATGATGCCGGCGACCCACGATATGTCGCAGATCATGGGCTGACGAGGGCGAGATCGCGCAGATCCCGCTAGTCCGGCCCCGCCGCACACGACCGAGCCGCATCGTCGCATCGGTCGTGCTGCTGGGGCTGTTCGTCGGCTTCGTGGCGCTGGGCGTCTGGCAGATCGAGCGTCTGGCCTGGAAGACCGAACTGATCGCCCAGGTGGACGCCCGCGTTCATGCCGCCCCGACGCCCGCGCCCGGTCCGGTCCAATGGGCGACGGTCACGCGGCAGAAGGATCAGTATCGTCGCGTCGTCCTGACGGGGACCTATCGTCACGATCGGGAAACCCTTGTTCAGGCCGTGACGGAGGCTGGCGGCGGTTTCTGGGTCATGACGCCGCTGGCGGATGAGCGCGGCTTCACCGTTCTGGTCAATCGCGGCTTCGTGCCGCCGGGACGCAAGGCGCCTGGCGCGCGCGCGGACGGCCAGACGCAGGGGCCGCAGACCGTCGTCGGTCTGCTCAGGATCACCGAACCCAAGGGCGGCTTCCTGCGGGCCAACGATGCGACGGGCGATCTGTGGCGGTCGCGCGATGTGGCCGCCATCGCCGCCCGACGCGGCCTGGGCGATGTCGCGCCCTATTTCGTCGACGCCGACGCCACGCCCAATCCTGGCGGCTGGCCCTTGGGGGGGCTGACCGTCATCCGCTTTCCCAATAGCCATCTGGTCTATGCCCTGACCTGGTTCGGCATGGCCTTGTTGAGCCTGGTGGGGCTTGGGCTGTTCCGACGCGAATGGCGCCGCGCCGACCGCAAGGCCGGGGTGTGACCACCACCCTGCAACGGCTGCTGGGCCTGGGCGGCCTGAGCGGGGAGGTGGCGACCCACGGCGGGGCCAACCGGCGCAATATGCTGCTGCTGATCCAGCTGCGCTGGCTGGCGGTTGCGGGGCAGGCGGCGACCATTTTGATGGTCGAATATGTGATGGGCATCCCCCTGCCGGTGCTGTGGCTGCTGGCGGCGCCGGTCGGGCTGGTGCTGGTCAATCTGATCAGCGCGCCCCTGGCCGCGCGTCAGGTCGAGGTCGGGGATCGGTCGTTGATGATCGCCCTGCTGGCCGATGTAGCGGCCCTGACGTGGCTGCTGTTCCTGACGGGGGGCGCGGCCAATCCGTTCGCGGCCCTTTATCTGTTGCAGGTGGTGCTGGGGGCGGTGTTGCTGGCGCCGGTCTACGCCTGGGCGCTGATCGCGGTGACCACCCTGTGTTTCGCCGGTCTGGGGCTGCATTCCCAGCCGCTGAACCTGCCGCCGGCGCGCGAGGGGTCGCTGCTCAGCCTGTATCTGCAGGGCAGTTTGATCTGTTTCGTCCTGATGGCGGTGCTGCTGGTGCTGTTCGTCACTCGCATCAGCCAGAACCTGCGCGCACGCGACGCCGCCATGGCCGCTATGCGCCAGCAGACGGCCGAGAACGACCATATCGTGCGCCTGGGGCTGCTGGCATCGGGCGCGGCGCATGAACTGGGCACGCCCCTGGCGTCGCTGTCCGTGATTCTCAGCGACTGGAAGAGGATGCCCGCCCTGACCGGCGACGCCGACCTGGATCAGGACATGACGACGATGCGGGCGGAGGTCGAACGCTGCAAGGCCATCGTCACCGGCATTCTGCTGTCGGCGGGCGAGGCGAGGGGGCTTGCGCCTCAGCGCACCACTTTGCGCGCCTTCGTGCGCGACGTGGTGGCCAGTTGGAGCGGGGATGGCGTGTCGGTCGAGATCCACGACCGGCTGAGCCAGGATCCCTCCATCATCGCCGACCCGGCCCTGCGCCAGGTTCTGGGGGTGTTGTTCGACAATGCGGTCGAGGCCGGCGCACGGCGCATCATCGTGACCACCACGCAAACCACCGCTCAGGCCGGCGACAGGTTGGACATCGCCGTGCGCGACGACGGGCCGGGGTTCGCGCCGGTGATCCTGCAGGCCTGGGGCAAGCCCTACAACTCCACCAAGGCGCGGGCCGGGGCGGGCCTGGGTCTGTTTCTGCTGATGAACGTCGTGCGGTCGCTGGGCGGGCGGGTGGAGGCTTCCAATCCGCCGGCCGGGGGCGCAGAGGTGCGCCTGACCCTGCCGCTTTCGGCCCTGGCGCCAAAGGACCCGACCCCGCAATGACCGATGACGCCCGGCTGCTGTTGATCGTCGAAGACGACGAGTCGTTTTCCGCGACCCTGCGCCGGTCGTTCGAACGCCGCGGCTATACCGTGGTCGCCGCCGCCAACCCCGATCAGATGGCCGAGGTGCTGAAG
Source organism: uncultured Brevundimonas sp. (assembly GCA_963515305.1). Taxonomy (GTDB): domain Bacteria; phylum Pseudomonadota; class Alphaproteobacteria; order Caulobacterales; family Caulobacteraceae; genus Brevundimonas. The sequence continues at coordinate 51,515 of CAUPWX010000001.1, read as the reverse complement.
GTGCACCGGCCCGGATACGCCGTGGTCGATCTGAAGCTGGGCGGGGCGTCGGGCCTGACCTGCGTCGAGGCGCTGCACGCCTTCGATCCCGCGATGAACATCGTGGTCCTGACCGGGTTCGCCAGCATCGCCACGGCGGTCGAGGCGATTAAGCTGGGCGCGCGCCACTATCTGGCCAAGCCCGCCGGCACAGACGACATCGAGGCCGCGTTCGGGCGGGCCGACGGCGACGCCGAGACGCCGCTGGGCGCCCGGCCCACCTCGATCAAGACTCTGGAGTGGGAGCGGATCCACGAAACCCTGGTCGAGACGGATTTCAACATCTCCGAGGCGGCGCGGCGCCTGGGGATGCACCGCCGCACCCTGGCGCGAAAGCTGGAAAAGCGCCGCGTGAACTGAGGCCTCAGTCCAGCTCGGCCGCGATCCGGTCGGCCAGGGCGCGCAGGGTTGCGGTGTCCGCCATCGGCGCATGGCCGTGGCCCTTCATCTCGCGGTCGGTCCAGCGCGGCACGATGTGGAAATGCAGGTGAAACACCGTCTGGCCCCCCGCATCCCCATTGAACTGCAGCACGGACAGACCTTCGGGCTTCAGCGCCTTTTCCACCGCCTTGGCCGTGCGTTGCAGGGCGGCGGTCATGCGCGCCAGCACCTCCGGATCGACCTCCAGCAGATTGCGGGCCTGGGACTGTTTGGCGATGATCAGGACGTGGCCCTCCGACTGGGGAAACACATCCATGAAGGCCAGGACGTGGTCGTCCTCCCACACGGCTACGGAAGGGATTTCGCCGCGCAGGATCTTGGCGAAGATGTTGTCGGGGTCATAGTCGCCGTGCAGGCTCATGGGCGGTCTCCGTGCGTTACGGCCCTTCGATAGCAGCGCCCGACCCAAAGCGGGAGCCTTCGCCCGCGTCATGCATTATGGTCACGCTTGAGCAACAGGAGGCGTCGCCATGATCCGTTTCATCATCCAGGCCCTGGTCACAATGGCCGGCCTGTGGCTGTCCGCGCGGATGGTGCCGGGCGTGGATTTCACCAACACGGGATCGCTGATCGCGGCGGCCATAATTCTGGGCCTGGTCAACGCCTTCGTGCGACCGATCCTGGTCGTGCTGACCTTCCCGATCACCGTCGTGACCCTGGGCCTGTTTCTGCTGGTCGTGAACGCGGCCATGATCGGCCTGACGTCCGTCTTCCTGGGTGGCTTCGTGGTCGATGGCCTGTGGGCGGGTATTGGCGCGGCCATCGTCACCGGCGTCGTCAGCTGGATCGCCGGCGCCTTCATCGGCGGCGGTGAAGAGGCGCGGCGCTGAGCCTCAGCCCACCTTCACCCGCGTCGCTGCCTCGGGCAGGTCTTCGCCGAAAGCGCGCTGGTAGAACTCCGCGATGGTCGGGCGTTCCAGTTCGTCGCACTTGTTCAGGAAGGTCAGGCGGAAGCTGAGCGCCAGGTCGCCGCCGAAGATGATGGCGTTCTGGGCCCAGGTGATGACCGTCCGCGGCGACATGACGGTGGAGATGTCGCCGTTCATGAAGGCGTTGCGGGTCATGTCGGCGACGCGGACCATGGCGGCGATGCGGCGGCGCCCTTCGGCGTCCTTCCATTCGGGAACCTTGGCGGCGACGATCTCGGCCTCGACGTCGTGGTCGAGGTAGTTCAGCGTCGTGACGATGTTCCAGCGGTCCAGCTGAGCCTGATTGATCTGTTGCGCACCATGATACAGGCCCGTGGTGTCGCCCAGGCCGATGGTGTTGGTCGTGGCGAACAGGCGGAAAAAGCGGTTCGGCCGGATGACCCGGTTCTGGTCCAGCAGGGTCAGGCGACCCTGGGCCTCCAGCACGCGCTGGATCACGAACATCACGTCGGGACGACCGGCGTCGTATTCGTCGAACACCAGGGCGATGGGGCGTTGCAGCGACCAGGGCAGGATGCCCTCGCGGAATTCGGTGATCTGTTTGCCGTCCTTCAGGACGATCGCGTCCTTGCCGATCAGGTCGATGCGGCTGACGTGGCTGTCCAGGTTCACCCGCACCAGCGGCCAGTTCAGGCGGGCGGCGACCTGTTCGATGTGGGTGGACTTGCCGGTGCCGTGATAGCCCTGAACCATGACGCGGCGATCGAAGGCGAAGCCGGCGCAGATGGCGATGGTGGTCTGGGGGTCGAAGCGATAGGCCTCGTCGATCTCGGGCACATGGCTGTCGCGCTCGGAAAAGGCGGGCACGGTCATGTCGCTGTCCACGCCGAACGCTTCGCGCAGGGTCACGCGGCGGGCGGGTTCGAGCGTCAGCAGGGGATCGGGGGAGGCGTCGAGCGGGGAGGTCATGCACTTCATCTAGAGGCGCCGCGCGCGCGGCTCAACACGCGCGCGGCCCTTCGTGTCGGTTATTTCGCCGCCAGCTTCACATCCACATTGTTGCGTGTGGCGTTGGAGTAGGGGCAGACCTCGTGCGCTTTCTTGACCAGGTCGTCGATCACCGCCTGATCCAGGCCATGGTCAGACACCGTCAGGTCGACGTCCAGGTTGAAGCCTTCGCCCTTGGTGTTCTTGCCGAAGCCGACGCCGGCGGTGATCTTGGTGTCGGGACCGACCGGCGTGCCGGCCTTGCCGCTGACCAGACGAAGCGCGCCCAGGAAGCAGGCGGCGTAGCCGGTGGCGAACAGCTGCTCCGGGTTGGTGCCTTCGCCGCCCTTGCCGCCCATTTCCTTGGGCGTGGACAGTTTCACGTCGATCTTGCCGTCGTCGGTCGCCGAGCGGCCGTCCTCGCGACCTCCGCCGGACGCAGTGGCTTGGGCGCGATACAGAACTTCCATGATGGCTCCTTGGGTTGGGAAGGCTTGAGATGGGGTCTTAACGAGAGACGGGAAGGGGGCGTTGCATCGTCGCCCTAGCCTTTGGGGGGCGACGCGGGCTAAAGCACGATTTCGGGGCGCGTCGTGGAGTACGCAGTGAAGATTGCCGAACGCTGGTTCGTGTGGGCGGGCATGGTGCTGCTGGGCGGCATCGCCCTGGCGGGGCTTGTGGTCGCCGTCTATGCGGCGTGGCTGTTCCACGACCTGCCCGATGCCTCTGACCTGGCCGATTATCGCCCGCCGACCGCGACGCGAGTCTATGCCGGCGACGGCACCCTGATCGGCGAGTTTTCGGACGAGCGGCGAATCTATGTGTCTTACGACCAGATTCCGACGCCGGTGATCCACGCCTTCCTGGCGGCTGAGGATCGCAACTTCTTCCAGCACGGCGGCATCGACGTGGGCGGCATCGGCCGGGCCTCGATCAAGAACGTCTTCAACCTGGCGCAGGGCCGCCGGCTCGAAGGGGGTTCGACCATCACCCAGCAGGTGGCCAAGAACGTTCTGCTGACCAACGAATCCAGCCTGAACCGCAAGCTGAAGGAAGCCATCCTGGCCAATCGCCTGGAAGCGACCCTGACCAAACAGCAGATCCTCGAGCTGTATCTGAACGAGATCTTTCTGGGCTATCGCTCGTTCGGCATCGCCTCGGCGGCCTACAACTATTTCGGCAAGTCGCTGGCCCAGCTGACGCCGGACGAGGCGGCCTTCCTGGCCTCTCTGCCCAAGGGGCCGAACAACTATCACCCCAAACGCCACCCCGGCGCGGCCAAGGGTCGGCGCGATTGGGTGCTGGGCGAGATGGAGCAGAGCGGCTGGCTGACGCCCGCCGAGCTGACCGCCGCCCGCGCCAAGCCGCTGGTCACGCGCGATGCGCCCCAGCGGTCGGACTACAAGGACGCGGACTTCTTCGTGGAGGAGGCGCGTCGTCAGGCGGCCGCCAATCCCCAGTTCGGCGAGCAGCTTCGCGCCGGCGGCTTTTATATGCGCACGACGCTGGACCCCACCCTTCAGACGGCGGCCCGCCAGGCCCTGATGCAGGGACTTGAGAACTATGACCGGCGCCACGGCTGGCGCGGCGGTTGGGGCACAACCGAGTTCGAGCCGGGCTGGCAGGCCGAGGCCCTGCGCGGTCAGATTCCGCCCGAGCGCCGATCGTGGGAGGCGGCGGCGATCGAGAGCGTCAGCGGCAATATCGTTCGCATCCGCACCGCCAAAACCGACAAGACCGGAACCCTGCTGACCGCCGACGCCGCCTGGGCCAACGCCAACAAGCAACTGCGTCGTGGCGAACTGATCTTCGTCGAGGCCAGGGGCGGCCAATACGCCCTGAAACAGGTGCCGCGCGTCAATGGCGCCTTGGTGGCCATCGAGCCCCAGTCGGGCCGGGTGCTTGCGATGGTCGGCGGCTATTCCTACGCCCTGTCCAGCTTCAACCGCGCCACGCAGGCCAAGCGTCAGCCGGGTTCGGCGTTCAAGCCCTTCGTCTATGCGACCGCGCTGGAAGGCGATTTCACCCCGGCCTCCATCGTGCTGGACGCGCCGATCAGCTTCGCCGGCGGGCCGAACGGCACGCGCTGGACGCCCGAAAACTACAGCCGCCAATATTACGGGCCGCAGACGCTGCGCCGCGGGCTGGAACTGTCGCGCAACGTCATGACGGTGCGGCTGGCCCAGTCGGTCGGCATGAAGAAGATCGTCGATCAATCGGCCCGGATGGGCATTCCCGGCCTGACGCCGAACCTCTCGGTGTCGCTGGGCGCCGGCGAGGTGACGCCGCTGGAGATCACGGCCGCCTATTCCGCCTTCGCCAACGGCGGGCGGCGCGTGACGCCCTATCTGATCGACTATGTTCAGGACCGTGACGGCGAAACCATCTTCCGCGCCGACAACCGCAGTTGCCGCGAATGCGGACGCGGCTTCTCGGGCCAGGAATCGCCGCGTCTGCAACAGCGTGGAACCCAGGTCATCGATCCGATCACCGCCTATCAGATGAGCTCGATGCTGGAAGGCGTGGTCCAGCGCGGCACCGCCGCCAGCGCGCGGGGCCTGGGGCCGTGGGTCGCGGGCAAGACCGGCACGACGAACGAGTACCGCTCGGCCTGGTTCGTGGGCTTCACCACCGACATCGTGGTCGGTGTCTTCATCGGCTTCGACGACAACCGTTCGCTGGGATCGGGCGAGGCGGGGGCGTCCGCCGCCGTGCCGGTCTTCACCGACTTCATGCAGACGGCGTTGAAGGAGCGGCCGGCTCGCCCCTTCGTGCGGCCCAAGAACGCCATCTTCCGCACGGTGAACGGCATCGAGGAAGCCTTCCGCCCCGGCACCGAACGCCAGGCCCCGCCGCCCGTTCAGGCGCCGGCCGCGCCCGTGGGGCCACAGAACTATTACGACGTGATCCGCCGCGAGCAGGAGGCCGCGTCCGGCGCCCCCGCCGCTGGTCCCGCACCCTCGGCGCCCCCGCCGCCCAAGAAGGCGCCCGCCGAGGACTTGAGCGGATTGTACTGAGGCTCTAGGTAAGGGGCCTTCGAACGGCGCGTCCTCGTGGCGCGCCGTTCTTTCATTTTCTTGCCCTACGCGCGACCTGCGGGCCGCGCGACTTGAGGGCGTTGTGTCGCTGGAGATTGCGATGAGACCGGATGTCGAGGCCATGAAGGCCGACATCGAGCAGAGCGTCGCTCTGCTCAGGAGGCGTCTTTGACTGGGATGTCGCTCTAAGAAAGCTCGATGAGCTGAACGCGCGGGTCGAGGACCCGACGCTGTGGGACAAGCCCGACGAGGCCCAGGCCGTCAGTCGCGACCGCTCGCAGCTGGAAGCCAAGATCAACACCGTCAAGGCGATGGAGCAGGACCTGGAAGACGGGGTCATGCTGGCCGAGATGGCGGACGAGGAAGGTGACGAGGGTGCGCTGGAAGACGCGCGCGCGTCCCTGCGGGGCATCAAGGAGCGCGCCGCCCGCGCCGAGCTGGAGGCCCTGCTGTCCGGGGAGGCCGACGGCAACGACGCCTATCTGGAAGTGAACTCGGGCGCCGGCGGCACCGAATCGAACGACTGGGCCGGAATGCTGCTGCGGATGTATTCCCGCTGGGCCAAGGCGCATGGCTATGAGGTCACCATCGAGGCCCACGAAGAGGGTGAACAGGCTGGGGTCAAATCGGCCACCATCCTGATCGAGGGCCCCAACGCCTATGGCTGGCTGAAGTCGGAATCAGGCGTGCACCGCCTGGTCCGCATCAGCCCCTATGACGCGGCGGCCAAGCGCCACACCAGCTTCGCCTCCATCGGGGTGTCGCCGGTCGTGGACGATGCGATCGAGATCGACATCAACCCCTCGGACGTCCGTACCGACACCTACCGGGCCTCGGGCGCGGGCGGTCAGCACATCAACAAGACCGATTCGGCGGTGCGCCTGACCCACACCCCGACCAATACGGTCGTGGCCTGCCAAGCCGGCCGGTCGCAGCACCAGAACCGGGAAATGGCCTGGAAGATGCTGCGCGCCCGCCTGTACGAGCTGGAGCTGCAGAAGCGCGAGGCCGCCGCCCAGGCGCTGGCCGACGCCAAGACCGACATCGGCTGGGGTCACCAGATCCGGTCCTATGTGCTTCAACCGTATCAGATGGTGAAGGACCTGCGGACCGAGGTCGAAACCTCGGACACCCAGGGGGTTCTGGACGGCGACCTGGACGCCTTCATGGGCGCGGCCCTGGCGCAGAGGGTCGGCGAGACGCGCGGATCCAGCGTCGACTAAGCGAAAGGGGCGGTCCGATGGACCGCCCCTTGTTTGTTGGGCTATCGGCCTTCGGCCTGCTTGAACTCATTCCGCCTGGGGCTATCGGCCTTCGGCCTGCTTGAACTCATTCCGCCTGGGGCTATCGGCCTTTGGCCTGCTTGAGCCCGTTCTTTGTGAAGGTCAGGCCGGCGCCTTGGCCTCGGCCTTGTCCGCCTTGTCGGGTTTGGGAGCGGGGGCTTCCAGCATGGCGGCGCCGGGGGTGTCGCGCTTGGCCTGGTTGCAGCGGCCCTGGAACCAGGCGCCCTGGTCGATGGCGAGTTGTTCCTGGGTGATGTCGCCCTCGACCCGGGCGGTGGCGTAGAGCTTGACCTGTTTGGCCACGATGGCGCCCGAGACGCGGCCGCGCACGTCCAGCACATCGGCATGGACCGTGCCCTCGACCGATCCGCCTTCGCCGATGACGACGCGGGAGACGCGCACGTCGCCCTTCAGCGAGCCGTCGACCTGCAGCTCGCCGGCGCCGGAGATGTTGCCTTCGTATTTCACGCCGGCCGACAGGGTAGACAGGTTGCTGGACCGGGGCGCCGGGCGCGACGGCTCGGGCGCACGCGGAGCCGGCGCCGCCGCCGGCAGGATCGCCGCGCTGGGTGCGGGCGATGGCGCGGGTTCAGGCGCGGGCGGAATGCCCAGCCCCTGCGATCCGCTGTCGTAGGTCTTGCTCTTGGTGAACATGGTGCGCTCCGCATCTGCCAGACAAGGCCGGCCAAACCCCATTAGCCCTCGGGTCGCAATAGGCCGTGCGCGGGCGGCCCAGGTCAAGCGCCGCTTCCGAACGGCGCTCGGCGATCACAGCGCCCTTGCGGCCTCCAGCACGCCGGCGGCGTGGTCTACGACCTTGACGTTGCGCCAGGCGCGGGCGATCCGGCCCTCGGCGTCGATCAGGAAGGTGGCTCGCTCGATCCCCATATATTCGCGGCCATACAGCGTCTTCTTGACCCAGACGCCCCAGGCCTCGCAGGCGGTGCCGTCCTCGTCCGACGCCAGGACGACCGCCAGGTCGTATTTGGCCTTGAATCGATCGTGCTTCTTCACCGTGTCCTTGGAAACGCCGACGACGGGAACGCCCAGAGCGGCGAAATCGGGGGCGAGGGCGGTGAAGTCCTGGGCCTCGCGCGTGCAGCCGGTCGTATCGTCCTTGGGATAGAAATAGACGACGGCGGGCCTGCTTTGAAGGTCTGACAGGGTGATGCGGCCGCCGCCGTCCGTGGGCAGATCGAGGGCGGGGGCGGGTTGGCCTTCTGTTGCGGACATCAGACGGGCTTCACTAGGACGATCTTCTTCTTGCCGGCCGCCAGTTTGATGACGCCGTCCTTGAGGTCGGTTTCGCTCAGCAGGTGGGAGCCGTCGGAGATGGCGGCGTCGTTCAGACGCAGCCCGCCGCCTTGGGCCAGGCGGCGGGCCTCGCCGTTGGAGGCGGTCAGGCCGGCCTTGGTCACGACGGCGGCGATCATGGCGTCGTAGATCTCGGACGCAGGCAGTTCGACGGTGGGCAGGTCGGCGGAGACTTGACCCTTTTCGAACGCGGTTTCGGCGGCGCTGCGGGCCGTCGCAGCCGCCTCGGCGCCGTGCAGCATGGTGGTGGCGGCATCGGCCAGGGCCTTCTTGGCGTCGTTGATGGCCGCGCCTTGGAGCGCCTCGTAACCGGCGATCTCGGCGTCCGACATGTCGGTGAACAGGCGCATGAAGCGGCCCACGTCGCCGTCCTCGGTGTTGCGCCAGTATTGCCAGTAGTCATAGGGCGACAGGGCGTCGGCGTTCAGCCAGACGGCGCCGCCCACGGTCTTGCCCATCTTCTGGCCCGAGGCGGTGGACAGGAGCGGCGTGGTCAGGCCGAAGGCGGCCTTCTGGTCCACCTTGCGGGTCAGTTCGACGCCGTTGATGATGTTGCCCCACTGGTCCGATCCGCCCATCTGCAACTGGCAGCCGTAGCGGCGGTTCAGCTCCAGGAAGTCGGTGGCCTGCATCAACATATAGTTGAATTCCAGGAAGGTCAGCGGCTGCTCGCGTTCCAGGCGCAGCTTGACCGAATCGAAGCTGAGCATCCGATTGATCGTGAAGTGCGTGCCGTAGTCGCGCAGGAACTCCAGATAGCCCAGCTTCGACAGCCATTCGTCGTTGTCGAGCATGATGGCGTCGGACGGGCCGTCGCCGAAGGTCAGGAACTTTTCGAACACGCCCTTGATGCCGGCGATGTTCTCGGCGATCCGTTCCTCGGTCAGCAGGGGGCGCTGTGTGTCCTTGAACGAGGGGTCGCCGACCTTTGTCGTGCCGCCGCCCATCAGGACGATGGGCTTGTGGCCGGCCTGCTGAAGGCGGCGCAGCAGCATGATCTGGATCAGGTGCCCGACGTGCAGCGACGGCGCCGTGGCGTCGAAGCCGATATAGCCCGTCACCACGCCCTTGGCCGCCGCCTCGTCCAGCTCGGCCGGATGGGTGATCTGATGAATGTAGCCCCGCGCCTGCATGGTGCGGAGGAAGTCGGATTTGAAGGCGTGTTCGGTCATGGCGAAGCTCCGTTAGCAAAGATGCCGACGGGCGTCTTCCCCTTGCTGGGACGCCGCAGCGGGCTGGGGTTCAGACGGTCGGCGCGAAAAATACCGTCTAAAGTGTCTAAATTCGTCTGAAAGGCGCGCTGGGAGAGAGGGAACCGGGGCGATGGGTGACGGAAGCGCAGAGTATAGGCGCGCGCCGACCTGTGGGCGCCAGAAGGCGGGCGGCGGCGTGCAAAGCCTTGCCGGGCAAGGGGTTGTCGCCAAGCGATAGGATGGGAAGGCAGCGTCGCCGACGTTGACCGGCGGTCGACGTGCGATACGAAGGGGGATGCGCCTGCCCCTGATCCCGCATCCGACTTCGCGCCACGACGGCCTGACGCTGGAGGTCGAGGCGCGACGCGCGGGGGGGCGGCTCAGTTTGGACTATACGCTGTCGGGGGCGGTGGAGACGGTGCTGTGGCCGAGGGCGGCGGCGCGGGTGCGGACCGACGACCTGTGGCGGGCCACCTGTTTCGAGGCCTTCGTGCGGACGACGGACGGCGGCTATGCCGAATATAATCTGTCGCCTTCGGGGGCGTGGGCGGCCTATCGATTCGACGGCTATCGACAAGGAGTGCGCGCCTTCGACGTGACGGCGCCCTTCATCGTGACGCGGACGGCGCCGGGACGGTTCGCGCTGACGGCGGATGTCGCCCTGCCCGAGGATGCGGGCGAGGGCGTCGGGCTGACGGCGGTGATCCAAAGGTTCGACGGGACGATCGCCTATTGGGCGCTGGCGCATCCTTCGGATAAGCCGGACTTTCATCATCCCGACTCGTTCGCGTTGGAGGTAAAATGAATTTCGGTCTCGACCGCCTGTTGTCCGATCCCGAGCTGCGGGCGCCGCTCAAGGGGCGGCGCGTGGCCTTGCTGGCGCATCCGGCGTCGGTGACGAAGGATCTGACCCATGCGGTGGACGCCCTGGCCGCCTGTCCCGAAATCACCCTGAGCGCCGCCTTCGGTCCGCAGCACGGAATGAAGGGCGACCTGCAGGACAATATGATGGAGAGCCCGGATTATCGCGATCCGGTCCACGGCATTCCGGTGTTCAGCCTGTATGGCGAGGTGCGCCGGCCCAGGGACGAGTGGATGGAGACGTTCGACGTCGTCCTGATCGACCTACAGGACCTGGGGTGCCGCATCTACACCTATGTGACGACCCTGCTCTATGTGCTGGAGGCGGCGGCGAAACACGGCAAGACGGTGTGGGTGCTGGACCGGCCCAATCCGGCGGGACGGCCGGTCGAGGGGATGACGCTGAAGCCCGGATACGAAAGCTTCGTCGGGGCCGGGCCAATGCCGATGCGGCACGGGATGACGATGGGCGAACTGGGCCTGTGGTTCGTCGACCATTTCGGCCTGAAGGTGGATTACCGTGTGATCGAGATGCAGGGCTGGGCGCCCGAACAGGGGCCCGGGTTCGGCTGGCCGCTGGGTGAACGGTCGTGGGTCAATCCCAGCCCGAACGCGCCGAACCTGTCGATGGCGCGGGCCTATGCCGGGACGGTGATGCTGGAGGGGGCGACCCTGTCGGAGGGGCGGGGCACGACCCGGCCGCTGGAGCTGTTCGGCGCGCCCGACATCGACGCGCGGGACGTGATCGCCGAGATGCAGGCGCTGGCGCCCGACTGGCTGACGGGCTGCGTGCTGCGACCCATGTGGTTCGAGCCGACCTTCCACAAGCACGTCGGCACGCTGTGCAGCGGCGTGCAGATCCACGTCGACGATCCGGCTTACGACCATGCGGCGTTCCGGCCGTGGCGAGTGCAGGCGGCGGGGTTCAAGGCGATCCGGCGCCTCTATCCCGACTACGATCTGTGGCGGGATTTTCCGTATGAATATGCATTCGGCAAACTGCCCATCGACGTGATCAACGGCGGGCCGGGCTTGAGGGCATGGGTGGACGACGCCAGCGCGTCGGCGGCCGATCTGGATGCGATGACGACGCCGGACGAGGCGGCGTGGGAAGAGACGCGGCGGCCGTTCCTGTTGTACTGAACCTCGCCCAAACTTCGCCATGAAGGCGCGTTCACTTCTCCTATGGGTTGTGGAGGGGCGTTGTGATCGGATTGATATTGGCCGCGGCGCTGATGGCTCAGCAGCCGTTAGCCCCGTTGAGCGTCGAGGCAAGAGCCTTGGTGGCGCCCGTGGCCGAGGCGATCGCGGCAGAGAAGGCGCGGCAGGCCGCCTTGCCGCCGCCGACGTCCGATCGCGAGCGACTTGAACGCATGGGCGCATTGGACCAGGTCGGCCGTCGCGCCTTTACCGTTCTGGATTTCAGCGTCCTGCCTGCCGGCGAACGACAATCCGCCGAGGCCCTGGCCTGGGAATCCATGGGCGCCGTGGACAAGGCTTTGCTGGACGAACTGCTCACCATGGTTCCGCCGGAGGGGTGGTTCAAGAAATCGGTCTATGGCGAGCGGGCTGCGAGCGCGGCGTTCCTGATCATCCAGCATTCCGACCTGGAAAACTGGCGACGATTCGTTCCGGTGCTGGAACCGCTCGTCGCGCAAGGGGAGGTCGACGGTCAGAGTTACGGCCTGATGTACGACCGTCTGGCGATCAACGAGGGCCGTCCGCAACGCTATGGCACGCAGATGACGTGCAAGGATGGACGCTGGGTCGTGGACGATCTGGAAGACCCCGAGCGGGTCGACGAGAGACGCAAGGCCATGAATTTCCCCGGCACGATGGCCGAATATGAGGCGCATTTCCGCACCTATCCGCCCTGTACATAGGCGACGCGTCTGCATAACCAAAATCTATTGTGCATCCGCAAATAAGTGATTGGGCTTATTTGTTGCGGTGCGGTAGGGAAGGGGCCTCCCAACCACCCTGCAATGGATTTTCTGCATGGCCCTCATCAACACGACCATCAAACCGTTCACGGCCACGGCCTTCAAGGAAGGCAAGTTCGTCGACATCTCCGACGCCGACGTGAAGGGCAAATGGGCCATCTTCTTCTTCTATCCGGCCGACTTCACTTTCGTCTGCCCGACCGAGCTGGAAGACCTGGCTGATTCCTATTCGACCCTGCAGGGCATGGGCGTCGAGGTCTTCTCGGTGTCGACCGACACCCACTTCAGCCACAAGGCCTGGCACGACACCTCGCCCGCCATCGGCAAGATCAACTACTATATGGTCGGCGACCAGTCGGGCACGATCACCAACAACTTCGACGTCATGCGCCCCGGCGTGGGCCTGGCCGACCGCGCGACCTTCCTGGTCGACCCGGAAGGCGTGATCCAGTTCATGGAAATCACGTCGGAAGGCGTGGGCCGCAACGCCGCCGAGCTGCTGCGCAAGGTCAAGGCCGCCCAGTATGTCGCCGCCCACCCCGGCGAAGTCTGCCCGGCCAAGTGGGAAGAAGGCGAAGCCACCCTGGCGCCGTCGCTCGATTTGGTCGGCAAGATCTAAGCACGACGCCTGTCTCCGGGTCCGGCCTTCGGGTCGGACCCAACCCGGCCAAGGCCGGACGAACCCCGCGCAGGCCTCGCCCGGATGGGCTGGCAGGCGGCGCGACCCCCTGAACATTTCGAGGAGCCGGCCATGCTGGACGCCAATCTGAAGACTCAGCTTGAGGGCTACCTCAAGAACATCGTCCATCCGGTCGAACTGGTCGCCTCGCTGGGCGCCGGCCCCAAGTCGCAGGAGCTGAAGGCCCTGCTGGAGGACATCGTTTCCGTCTCGCACGGCAAGGTCGAGATGGGCCGCGACTATGACGACGAGCGCCAGCCCAGCTTCCTGATCCGCAGGAAGGGCACGGACATCGGCGTGCGGTTCGCGGGCATTCCGCTGGGGCACGAGTTCACGTCTCTGGTGCTGGCCCTGCTGCACGTCGGCGGCCATCCGTCCAAGGCGGCGCAGGAGGTGATCCAGCAGGTCAAGGATCTGGACGGCGACTATCTGTTCGAAACCTATTTCTCGCTGTCGTGCCAGAACTGCCCCGACGTGGTGCAGGCGCTGAACCTGATGAGTGTGCTCAACCCCCGCATCAAACACGTCGCCATCGAGGGCGGCCTGTTCAAGGACGAGGTGGACGAACGCAAAATCATGGCCGTGCCGACCGTCTTCCTGAACGGCGAACTGTTCGGCCAGGGCCGGATGGAGCTGGAGCAGATCGTCGCCAAGATCGACACCGGCGCCGAGGCGAAGGCCGCCGAGAAGATCAAGTCCAAGGACCCGTTCGACGTTCTGGTGATCGGCGGCGGCCCTGCGGGCGCTGCGGCCGCCATCTACACCGCGCGCAAGGGCATTCGCACCGGCATCGCGGCCGAGCGGTTTGGCGGGCAGGTGCTGGACACGATGGCCATCGAGAACTTCATCTCGGTGCCCCACACCGAGGGGCCGAAGCTGGCCGCGCATCTGGAGCAGCACGTCCGCGAATACGAGGTGGACATCATGAACCTGCAGAAGGCCGCCAAGCTGGTTCCGGCCAAGGTTCCCGGCGGTCTGCACGAGGTCGTTCTGGAGAACGGTGCGTCGCTGAAGTCGCGTACGGTGATCCTGTCGACCGGCGCGCGCTGGCGCCAGATGAATGTGCCGGGCGAGGACCAGTACAAGAACAAGGGCGTGGCCTATTGCCCGCACTGCGACGGGCCGCTGTTCAAGGGCAAGCGCGTGGCGGTGATCGGCGGCGGCAACTCGGGCGTCGAGGCGGCCATCGACCTGGCGGGCATCGTGGCCCACGTGACCCTGATCGAATACGACAGCGAACTGCGGGCCGATGCGGTGTTGCAGCGGAAACTGGCGACCTTGCCGAACGTGCGGATCGTCACCTCGGCCCTGACGACCCAGGTGCACGGCGACGGCGAGAAGGTGACGGGCCTGTCCTACAAGGATCGGAACTCCGACGCCCATCACGATGTCGATCTGGAAGGAGTCTTCGTGCAGATCGGCCTGGTGCCCAACACCGAATGGCTGCACGGGGCGGTGGCCCTGACGCCGCGCGGCGAGATCGAGGTCGATCATCGCGGCGAAACCAGCCAGCCCGGCGTGTTTGCGGCGGGCGACGTTACGACCGTGCCCTACAAACAGATCGTCATCGCCATGGGCGAGGGGTCGAAAGCGGGCCTGTCGGCCTTCGACTACATGATCCGCACAGAGCCGGCGGAACAGGCGGTCGAGGCGGCCTGAACCGTCATCGGTGGGGGCATCCGGGCCAGTAGCAGGGGCGGCGTTTGCCCTCACGCAGGCTGGAACGCCCCCAGTCGATCCGCTTCAGCCGGGTTTCCGACTTTTTGGCGGACTCGATCCAGCAAATCCATTCGTTGCGCGCCAGAGGGGTGATGTCGCGCCAAGTCGCCAGAGCCTCGGGATCGGCGTTCAGCGCCTCGCGCAAGTCTTGCGGCAGATCATGAACGACGCCGCCGGGTGTGTTCGTCTCGTCGGCCATGCCTGTTTGTCGCAGCGGCATGGCCAATCCGCAACCGTCGCCTAGAACCGCCGTGCGACGCCGACACCGAACGCCACGTCGGGGCTGTCGTCGTTCAGACCGAAGTTCAGGCCGAAGTCGAGTTGGGCGTCGAGTAGGGACGGGGGCGACCAGACGGCGGTCAGGTCGAAGGTGGATTGGGTGGTCGCCTGATCGGGATCGTCGTCGCGGCTGATCCAGAGTTCAGCGCCGAGATTCCACTGGCCGAAGCCACGCCCGACGCCCGCGACCATCGTATAGGCGACGTGGCGACCGTCGCCATCGGCGTTCGACACCCAGTCGACCTCGGGCGACAGGCTGAGGCTCCAGTCGTCGTCGAGGGGGATGGAAACCGGCAGGATGATCCCGCCTTCGAATCCATCGGCGCGGATGCCGGGGGCGCCGGTCGGGGCGGTGACGAAACCCGAAATGGCGACCGACAGGCCGGAACCGTCGGGGTTCTTCAGCGAATGACGCAGGCCGAGGCTGAGGTCGCCGACGCCCTCTGCCGTGTCACGTTTGCCTGTCGCGCGGTCGGTGGTGCGTTCGCGGTTCCAGGTCGTCAGGCCGAGTTGGAGTTCTGTCAGGCCGGTCAGACCATAGCGGACGAACAGGTCGCCGGCGTCCCAGGTTTCGGTCTTTGTGGCATCGTCGGTTTGGCGCGCGGCGTCGAACAGGCCCAACTCGACCTGCCAGCGACCCTGCTCGAGTACGCAACTCGGCGTGCCTTTGCCGGGGCGGTCGGCGCAGAAGTCGCGCTGGGTGGAGGACGCCTCCTGGGCCGAGGCCGGCGCGGAGGCGGCGAGACTGGAGGCGAAGAGGGCGGCAGACAGGATCAAGCGCATGAAGTGTCTCGAAACCGAAAGTCGCCCGATCATGCCCGCGGCGCCTTAACCGGCCATGATCGGAGCTGCGGTCTAAGCCGGCTTTTCTTCCAGGCGCTTGTCCAGATAGGCGCCGACGCGGGTTTCCACGGCGCTCATGTGGTCCTGCCAGAAGTGGCTGGCGCCTTCTTCCAGTTCGTAGTCGATGACGATGCCCTTCTGGGTCCGCAGCTTGTTGACCACCCGCTCGACCTCGACCGGCGGCACGATGGTGTCGGCCGTGCCGTGCAGGAACAGGCCCGAGGCCGGGCAGGGGGCCAAGAAGCTGAAGTCATACATATTCGACGGCGGCGACACGGAGATGAAGCCGTCCGTCTCGGGGCGGCGCATCAGCAGCTGCATTCCGATATAGGCGCCGAACTGATAACCGGCGACCCAGGTCTGGCTGGCGCCCGGATTGTTCGACTGAAGCCAGTCGAGCGCGGTGGCGGCGTCGGCCAGTTCACCGATACCTGAATCGAACTCGCCCTGCGACTTGCCCACGCCGCGCGAGTTGTAGCGCAGGGTGGCGAAGCCGCGTTGCAGGAACAACTGGTGCAGGGTGACCGCGACCGGGTTGTTCATATGCCCGCCCGCCTTGGGGTGCGGGTGCAGGATCAGGGCGATCGGCGCGTTCGGGCGCTTGCCCGGGGAATAGCGGCCTTCGATGCGACCGGAGGCGCCGGGCAGGATGACTTCAGGCATAGGGGCTCTGGAATCCGTTCAACTGTCATTTCGCGAGTGCGTAATACTTGACCGCAGAGGTGGGACTTTATAAGTCCCTCCGCAAGCGCGCCGCCTTTGCGAAGGCGCGGGTTCTAGCACAGGAGCCCCGAAAAGCGCGCAGTTTTTGAAGGTGCGAAATGCGTCTGTCGACCAAGGGACGATATGCCGTGATGGCGATGGCCGATCTGGCCAAGAACGGACGCGGCGAGGGCGGCGAGATCCGGGCCGTTTCGCTGGCCGAAATCGCCGCGCGCCAGGAGATTTCCCTGAGCTATCTGGAACAGCTGTTCGCCCGACTGAGAAAGAGCGATCTGGTCAAGAGCGTGCGCGGGCCGGGCGGCGGCTATCGTCTGGCCAAGGGGGCGCACGAGACGGTGGTGGCCGAGATCGTGCTGGCGGTAGACGAGCCGATCCGGGCCACGCGCTGCGTGGCGCATGGGTCGCCCAAGGGCTGTATGCTGGCCGGCGAACGCTGCATCACCCATAATCTGTGGGAAGATCTGGGCGACGAGATACATCGCTATCTGGCCGGCGTTTCGCTGGAAGACGTGGTGATGAACCGCACGGGCCAGCGGCGGCGCAACGTCGAGGCCGATGCCGTGGGGGTCGCGGCATGAGCGGCGTCTATCTGGATTACAATGCGTCCGGCCTGGTGCGGCCCGAGGTGCAAGAGGCGATGGCCAAGGCCCTGGCCGACAACGGCAACCCGTCGGCGGTTCACGCCGCCGGGCGTCGTGCGCGGGCGCGGGTCGAGACGGCGCGGGCGCAGGTGGGCGAACTGGTCGGGGCCGATCCGACGGCGGTGGTGTTCAACAGCGGCGGCACCGAGGCCAACGCCCAGGGCATCGCCAGCGCCCTGGCGGCGGGATGCGAACGCTTGATCGTGTCGGCGACGGAACATCCGTGCGTGGCCGAAACGGCGGCGAATGCGGGTACGCCCGTCGAGGTGCTGCCGGTCGATGCCAATGGCTTGGTGGATCTGGCCTGGCTGGCCGAGGCGCTGAACCGTCCGGGCCGGGCCGTGGTCGCGATCCATCATGCGAACAACGAAAGCGGCGTGATCCAGCCGATCGCCCGGGCGGCTGCGCTGGTGCAGGCGGCGGGCGGCTGGCTGCACGTCGATGCGATCCAGTCGGCGGGCAAGGTCGCGGTCGATATTCGCGTTCTGGACGCCGACAGCCTGACCCTGTCGGCGCACAAGCTGGGCGGGCCGCAGGGCGTGGGCGCGTTGATCTTCAAGGAAGGCGTGTCCGGCGTCCGCATCCTGCACGGCGCCGGGCAGGAGCGGGGCCTGCGCGCGGGCACCGAGAATGTGCCGGGCATCGTCGGCTTCGGCGTCGCCGCCGACTGCGCCGCGCGGGATCTGGAAACGATGGGATCGCACGTCGCCTGGCGCGATGCGGCCGAGGCCAAGGTGAAGGCGGCGGGCGCGACCATTATCGGCGGCGGCGCAGAGCGCCTGCCCAACACGCTGTTCATGGCCGTCGAGGGCTGGGACAGCCCGCAGCAACTGATCACGCTCGACTTGGCCGGGGTCATGGTGTCGGCGGGTTCCGCCTGCTCCTCGGGCAAGGTCAAGCCGTCCAAGACCATCGCCGCGATGGGACTGAACACCCTGGCGACCGGTGGCGTGCGCGTCTCGGGCGGCTGGGGCACGACAGAGAGCGACTGGGGCCGGTTCGCCGACGCCTGGGTCGCCGCCTACGACAAGCATAAGACACGCGCCGCCGAGCGCGTGAGAGAGGTCGCCTGATGGCCGCCGTCAAGGAAACCATCGACGCCGTCGCCGCGCTGGAAAAATACGCGCACGGCTTCACCACGGACATCGAGCAGGAGTTCGCGCCCAAGGGGCTGAACGCCGACATCGTGCGCTTCATCTCCGAAAAGAAGGGCGAGCCGGAGTGGATGCTGGAATGGCGTCTTGCCGCCTATGAACGCTGGCTGGCGATGGAAGAGCCGACTTGGGCGGCGGTGAAGTACGAGCCTGTCGATTATCAGGACCTGTTCTACTATGCGGCGCCCAAGCAGAAGGAAGGGCCGAAATCGCTGGATGAGGTCGATCCCGAAATCCTGGAAGTCTACAAGAAGCTGGGCATTCCGCTGAAGGAGCAGGAGGTGCTGGCGGGGGTGCAGGGCGCGCCGCGCGTGGCCGTGGACGCCGTGTTCGACTCGGTCAGCGTGGTCACGACCTTCAAGGAGGAACTGGCCAAGGTCGGCGTGATTTTCATGCCGATTTCCGAGGCCTTGCGCGAATATCCTGATCTGGTGAGGCAATATCTGGGGTCGGTGGTGCCGGTTTCGGACAACTATTTCGCGGCCCTGAACAGCGCGGTCTTTTCGGACGGGTCGTTCGTCTATATCCCTCCGGGCGTGCGTTGCCCGATGGAGCTGTCGACCTATTTCCGCATCAATGCGTCTCAGACGGGCCAGTTCGAGCGGACGCTGATCATCGCCGACAAGGGCAGCTATGTCAGCTACCTGGAAGGCTGCACGGCGCCGATGCGCGACGAGAACCAGTTGCACGCGGCCGTGGTCGAGATCGTCGCCTTGGACGACGCCGAGGTGAAATACTCCACCGTCCAGAACTGGTATCCGGGCGACGCCGAGGGCAAGGGCGGCATCTACAACTTCGTGACCAAGCGCGCGGACTGCCGGGGCGATCGGTCCAAGGTGTCGTGGACCCAGGTCGAGACGGGTTCGGCCGTCACCTGGAAATACCCGTCCTGTATCCTGAAGGGCGAGGAGAGCTCGGGCGAGTTCTACTCCATCGCCATCACCAACGGACATCAGCAGGCCGACACCGGCACCAAGATGATCCATCTGGGCAAGAATTCGAAGTCGCGGATCATCGCCAAGGCGGTCTCGGCGGGCAAGTCGGACTCGACCTATCGCGGCCTGGTCTCGGTGCATCCGAAGGCCGAGGGCGTGCGCAACTTCACCCAGTGCGACAGCCTGCTGATCGGCAAGGACTGCGGCTCGCACACCATCCCCTATATCGAGGCCCGCAACGGGTCGGCCCAGCTGGAGCACGAGGCGACGACGACGCGCCTGTCCGACGATCAGCTGTTCTACGCTCAGCAGCGCGGTCTGTCGCAGGAAGAAGCGGTGGCCCTGCTGGTCAACGGCTTCGTGCGTGACGTGCTGCAGGAACTGCCGATGGAGTTCGCCGTCGAGGCGCAGAAGTTGGTTGCGATCAGTCTGGAAGGGAGTGTTGGATGACCAGCTTCCACCAGCGCTTCTTCAATCGTCGGCTGACCGGCTTTTACTCCAAGGGACCGAAGGCGCGTCGTTTTAGTCTTATTGGCCTCGGCATATTCCTGGCTCTTGGCGTGACAGGTCTTGCCCTGCTTTTCAACGGGCAGAAGACCCTCGGCCAAATCATCCTCGGTGCATTGGTCATTTTGATAATCGCTTACAACGGCTTTGTGTCCACTCGTTCGGACCTGTGAGAACTATGCTTTCGATTTCCAATCTCCACGTCTCCGTCGGCGACAAGCCGATCCTCAAGGGGCTGACGCTCGAAGTGCCGGCGGGCGAGGTGCACGCCGTCATGGGGCCGAACGGGGCGGGCAAGTCGACCCTAGGCTACGCCCTGTCGGGACGGCCCGGCTATGAGGCGACCGAAGGCGCGGTCGAATGGGCGGGAGAGGATCTGCTGGCGCTGGATCCGGCCGAGCGAGCGGCCAAGGGCGTGTTCCTGTCGTTCCAGTATCCGATAGAGATTCCCGGCGTGCCGGCCCTGACCTTCGTGCGGACGGCGCTGAACGCCCAGAAGCGGGCGCGGGGCGACGAGGAGGTGGCGGCGCCGGCCTTCCTGAAGCTGGTCCGGGAGGTGTCCAAGGCGTTGAAGATGGACTTCGACATGCTGAAGCGGCCGCTGAACGTCGGCTTCTCCGGCGGCGAGAAGAAGCGGATGGAGATCCTGCAGATGGCCCTCTTGGAGCCGTCGCTGCTGATCCTGGACGAAACGGACTCGGGCCTGGACATCGACGCCCTGCGGATCGTGTCGGAGGGGGTGAACGCGCTGCGCAGCCCCGAGCGGTCGATGCTGGTCATCACCCACTATCAGCGGCTGCTGGACTACATCAAACCCGACCGGGTCCATGTGCTGGCGGGCGGCCGGATCGTGGCCTCGGGCGGGCCGGAACTGGCGTTGCAGCTGGAGGCGGAAGGGTACGACAACTATCTGCCGCAGGCGGCATGAGCGCGGCCTTCGCCATCGACCTGACCGACGCCGAGACCTTTCCGTCGCGGCGGACAGAGGCGTGGAAATACAGCGATCTGAAGCGGTATCTTCGCGAGGCGCCAGAGCCGTCGCCGACGGCGGCGGTCGGGCCGCCTGGGCCGTTCTACGATCTGGGCGGGGAGGCGATCGTCTTCGCCAACGGGCGGGCCGTGGGTGTGACCGACTTCATCGCCTCGGGCCAGCAGACGCTGCGTCTGCGGTACGTGTCCGACGCGGTCGGCACGGGGCACACGGCCAGCGCGCGTGTGTCGGCGCGGGCGGGCGCAAAGCTGCTGCTGCTGGAGACGCACGAGGGGGCCGGGTCGGCCTATGTGGCGCACAATACGCTGGAGCTTGACGTGGCGGCCGGCGCCGAGGTGACGCGCGTCGTCCTGGTCGAGGAGCCTGAGGACGCCATTTCCGTATCCGAAGCCCATGTGAAGGTCGAGGCGGGCGGCGTGTTCCGCCAGACGGTGATCACGACGGGCGCGAAGCTGCAGCGGATCGAGACGCGCATCACCCACTACGCGCAAGGGGCGCACGTCCAGGCGGACGGCCTTTATCTGCTGAACGGATCGCGCCATGCGGACCTGACCAGCGTGGTGCGCCATGTCGAACATGACGGCACGACGTCGCAACTGATCAAGGGCGTGGCGCGCGACACGGCGCGCGGCGTCTTCCAGGGCAAGATCGTGGTCGAGCGCGGGGCGGACGGCACGGATGCGCGGATGGGCCACCATGCCCTGATCGCGTCGGCCAAGAACGCCCGGAATGGGGCCGAGATCGACGCCAAGCCGGAACTGATCATCTATGCCGACGACGTGCAGTGCGCGCACGGCAATACGGTGGGCACGCTGGATGAGAGCGCCCTGTTCTACATGGAGCAGCGCGGCATTCCGGCCGACGAGGCGCGTGCTCTGCTGACGCAGGCCTTCCTGATCGAGGTCGTCGACCGGATCGAGCATGAGGGCGCGAGAGAGGTGGCGCGGGAATGGCTGACGGCTCGCCTGTAATGACATTCGACCCCTATGCCGTGCGGGCGCAGTTTCCGATCCTGTCGCGGCAGGTGAACGGCAAGCCGCTGGTCTATCTGGACAATGCGGCCTCGGCGCAGAAGCCGCGCGCGGTGATCGACGCCCTGGTCGCGACGATGGAGGGCGGCTACGCCAACGTGCACCGCGGCCTGCACACCCTGTCGAACGAGGCGACCGAGGCCTTCGAGAAGGCGCGCGAGATCGTCGCGCGCTTCCTGAACGCCGAGAGCGCCGAACAGGTGGTCTGGACCAAGGGCGGGACCGAGGCGATCAATCTGGTCGCCAACGGCCTGGGGCTGTCGATCCAGCCGGGCGACGAGATCATCGTCTCGGAGATGGAGCACCACTCCAATATCGTGCCGTGGCACCTGCTGCGCGAGCGGCGCGGGGCGGTGATCAGATGGATCCCGGTGCTGGAGGACGGTTCGCTGGACATGGCGGCCTATGCCGACCTGCTGGGACCGAAGACGCGGATGGTCGCGGTCACCCATATGTCGAACGTGCTGGGCACCATCAATCCGGTCGCCGAGATCAGCGCCAAAGCCCATGCGGCCGGGGCGCAGGTGCTGATCGACGGATGCCAGGGTGCGGTCCATGCGACGCCGGACGTTCAGGCCATCGGCTGCGACTTCTATGTGCTGACGGGCCACAAGCTGTTCGCGCCTACCGGCATCGGCGCCCTGTATGGCAAGGCCGAGGCGCTGGAGGCCCTGCCGCCCTATCAGGGCGGGGGCGAGATGATCGAGACGGTCGAGCGTGACCGAATAACCTATGCCAAGCCGCCACATCGGTTCGAGGCGGGCACGCCGCCGATCCTGGAGGCCATCGGCCTGGGCGTCGCGCTGGATTGGCTGGCGCAATACGACCGCGCGGCGGTGCAGGCGCACGAGCACGCGCTGTATCAGCGCGCGGTGGACGCGTTGAGCGGCCAGAACTGGCTGCGGATTCTGGGGCAGGCAGAGGGGAAGGGCGCGATCCTGACCTTCGCCGTCGAGGGCGCGCACGCCCATGACGTGGCCCAGATCATGGACCGATACGGCGTCGCCGTGCGGGCGGGCCTGCATTGCGCCGAGCCGCTGGCGAAAAGAATGGGCGTGACGTCGAGCACCCGTTCCTCCTTCGCCCTATATAACACCGTGGAGGATACGGACGCCTTCGTGGATGCGCTGATCAAGGCGCGGAACTTCTTCGTGTAAGCCGATGACAGACGACATTATTCAGGACAGCGACGCCTTCAAGGACGCCTGGGACGAACCCCAGAAGAGCGCCCTGTCGCAGGCCGAGTTGGACAGCCTGACCGAGAACCTGATCGAGGCGCTGAAGACCGTGTATGACCCGGAAATCCCGGTCGACATCTACGAGTTGGGCCTGATCTACCGCGTCGATGTCAACGACGACCGCGACGTGGTGGTGGACATGACCCTGACGGCGCCGGGCTGTCCGGTCGCCGGCGAGATGCCGGGCTGGGTCGAGACGGCGGTCGAGAAGGTGGACGGCGTGCGCAGCGCCAAGGCCAATCTTGTGTTCGACCCGCCGTGGGATTCCTCCAAGATGAGCGACGAGGCGAAACTCGCCTTGAATATGTTCTGATGACCGAGCTTCAGACCACATCCCGCCCGAGGCGACCGCGCCCCAAGGCCGTCACTCTGACAGACGCCGCCGCCGAGCGCGTGCGCGAAATCCTGGACAATGCCGACAACGCCCATATCGGCCTACGGATCGGGATCAAGAACGGCGGCTGCGCAGGCCAGGAATACACCTTCGCCTATGCCGATGAGATCGGGCCGCTGGACGAGGTGGTCGAGGACAAGGGCGTCACCATTCTGATCGAGCCCAGGGCGGTGCTGTTCCTGATCGGCACCGAGATCGATTACGAGACGACGCGCCTGGCGTCCAAGTTCGTGTTCAACAACCCGAATCAGACCGACGCCTGCGGCTGCGGAGAGAGCGTGACCATCGTGCCGGCCGCCGCCGTCTGACATGGCGTATGACGCCGACTTCGGCGAGTGGGCGCGCGAGCATTTCGCGGGCTTGGGCCGGTTGGAAATCAAGCGGATGTTCGGCGGGGCCGGGGTCTATGCCTCCGGCGTGATCTTCGCCCTGCTGGACGACGGCGTGGTCTGGCTGAAGGGCGACGAGGCCCTGGGCGAGGCGTTCGAGGAAGCCGGTTCGCGTCGGTTCACCTATCCGACCAAGGACGGGCGGACGATGAGTATGGGCTATTGGACCCTGCCCGAAGCGGCGCTGGACGATCCAGACGAGGCGGTCGTCTGGGCGCGGCGGTCGCTGGATGTGGCGTTGAAGAAGACGTCGGGGAAGAAGCCTCTGAAGAAGCCAAAGACCGCTATTTGATCGGCGCGTCGATCAGCACGGCAGGCATGACCGGTTGCCCCGTGGCTTCGGCGACCAGTTCGGCGGTGCGGGCTTCGATCACGGCTTCCAGGCGGGCTAGGAACTCGTCCTTGGGCAGGCCGGTGGGGATCGGCGCCAGAAAGTCCAGCGTGGCCGTGCCGGGGTGTTTCTCGTATTTCTCCTCGGGCCAGAACAGGCCGAGGTTGGTGGCCAAGGGCACGACCGGCATATCGAAGTCGCGATACATATGCCAGACGCCCGAACGATAACGGTATTTCTGCCCGACCGGGGCCAGGTGGCCCTCGGGATAGATCAGGATCTTGCGGTTCTCGGCCTTGGCCTCGGCGGCGCGTGTCGCCAGGGCCTTGCGGGCCTCGTGGCCGCCGCAAGAGTTGACGACGATGGCGCCCAGCTTTTTCAGCAACCCGCCCAGCAGCGGAAACTTCTCCAGATGGTCGCCGGTGACGAAGGCAAGGTCGTCGAACTGGTCGTAGGTGGCGAAGCCGTCGCCCCAGCTCTGGTGTTTCGAGGCGATGATGAACGCGCCCTGGGGCAGCCGGTCCTTGCCCAGAACGCGCAGGCGGATGCCGGCGAAGATCGCCATGGCCTGAACCATGCGCCGGACATATTGGCGGATGACGGCGCTGGCCGGGCCACGACCGGGCGCCAGGGCCGCGAAGGCGGCCGTCAGTCCATAGCCAATCGACAGAATCCAATAGGCGACGTTGAAGGCGAAGGGACGCATCGAACGACTATGACAGAAAGCTTGGCCTTGTCAGGCGACTTCTCTGGTCGCCTTGTCCACATTTGCGGCGGGGGTGATGCAATTGCGGCCCGCGCGTTTGGACTCGTACAGGGCTGCGTCCGCGCGCTCCAGCAGGGCGGCGGCGGTTTCGCCCTTGCGGCGCTGGGCGACGCCGATGGACACGGTGACCGATCCCAGATCGTCGTTGGTCGAGCGTCGGCGTAGGGCGCGCGAGGCCACGTCGCTACGGATGCTTTCCAGGGCCGCCATGACCACGCCGGCGCCCTCGTTCGGGAAGATGATGGCGAACTCCTCGCCGCCGAATCGGGCCGCGAAACGGTGCTTGCCGCAGATGTTGGACAGGACGGTGGAGACATAGCGCAGCACCTGATCGCCGGTCTGATGGCCCCAGGTGTCGTTGAACCGCTTGAAATGGTCGATGTCGAGGATGGCCAGGCTGAGGGGCGCGGTCGCATCCGGGGCGCAGACGGCCTCCAGCCGTTCGTCGAAGGCCTTGCGGTTGGCCAGGTTGGTCAGGGCGTCGGTCATGGCGTCGCGGCGGACCTGCTCCAGGTTCTCGCGCAGGCGGATGACCTCCTTGTTGGACTTCTCCAGCCGCTTTTCCAGAATGGCCGTTTCGCGACGGACGCGGCGCGTCGCCGTGGACAGACCGCCGACCAGCGACTTGATGGCCGAGGCGTCCTCGGCGTTCTCCATGGTGTGGGAGGCGTCGGCCAGGGTCTCGCCATAGTCGGCTTGGGTCTTGTGGGCCATGGCGATGGCGTTGGCGACGCTGGCCAGTTCGCGGTCCAGCACGGCGCCCACGTCGCGGATCTGATCCGGCAGACGGCCGCGCGGCAGGAATTCGGCGGCCAGCATTTCCGAGGTCTTGTCGGAAATGACGATGGACTGTTCCAGCAGATGACGAATTTCGCGCGCCAAGGCGCCGTCGGGATCGCTGAGGTAATGAAGCCAGAGTTCGAAGTTCAGCGGGGTCGGCCAGACGCCGGCCTTTTCCATCTCGGCGATGACGTTGCGCGCCAGGGCGTAGGCTTGCGGGCCCCTCAGCGCCGTCTCGACCTGTTTGGACATTCTTATTCCCCTCGATCCCCTTCTGGGGACGTCTCTGGAGGGGCAGACTAAGGGCTGTTCCGTAATGCAGGGTAAACGGCGCGGATTTTCTCCGCGCCGTCCGAGCCGTGCGTCAGGCGCGAACGATGACCGGCCGGCGCAGGAAGGCCGGAATGTCGTCGCCGAAGCCGCGAACGCCCTGTTGTTTGGCGTCGTCCTTGGCCGGCTTGCGGTCGCCGCGACGGTCGGACTGCAGCAGGTGCGGTTCGCGGTCCGAGCGGGCGGGGCGGGGGGCTTCGGTCGTTTCGGCAGCCTCGGGTGCGGCGGGCGCTTCGACCACGGCTTGGATCGGGATCGAAGCAGAAGCGACGTCGGCCTCGGGGCGGGCCTTGCGACGGCTGCGGCTGCGGGGCGCCTCGGCGTCTTGGACCAGCGCGGCGAGGGCGACCTCGGCGGCTTCGACCGGGGCTGCGCCGCGTGTGCGGCCGCGACCGCGTTCGCCGGAACGTTCACGCGCTCCGCGCGCGCTGTCGCGCTTGGGTCCGTCCTTGATGGCGGCGAAGTCGATGCCGTCCAGAACCAGTTCTTCCGGCTCTTTCTTGATCAGCTTCAGCACCTTATCCAGCGACTTGTCGTCAGCCGGGGTGACGATCATATAGGCCTCGCCCTTGCGGCCCGCGCGGCCGGTGCGGCCGATGCGGTGGACGTAGTCGTCGGCGTGGTGCGAAACGTCGTAGTTGAAGACGTGGCTGACGTCGGGAATGTCCAGACCGCGCGCGGCGACGTCGGAGGCGACCAGGATCTTCAGATCGCCCGAGCGGAAGCTGGCCAGGGTCTTCATCCGGTGCGACTGGTCCAGGTCGCCGTGGATGGCGGCGGCGTCGAAACCGTGGGTCTGCAGCGACTTGGCGACGATATCGACTTCGGACTTGCGGTTGCAGAAGACGATGCCGTTCTTGATCTCGGAGCGTTCGATCAGGGCCCGCAGCGCCGTGCGCTTGGCCTTGGGATCGCTGGTCGGGATGCGAACCAGATATTGGGTGATGGTGTCGGCGGTCATCGCCGGACGCGAGGCCTCGATCCGGGTCGGATCCTTGAGGAAGGCGGTCGTCAGGCGTGTGATCTCCGGCGGCATGGTCGCCGAGAAGAACAGGGTCTGGCGACGCGGCGGCGTCAGTTTGAAGATGCGCTCGATGTCCGGGATGAAGCCCATGTCGAGCATCCGGTCGGCTTCGTCCACGACCATGATCTCGACGCCGGTCAACAGCATCTTGCCGCGTTCGAACAGGTCCAGCAGGCGGCCGGGGGTGGCGATCAGAACGTCCACGCCCTTGTTGAGGGCCGCGACCTGATCGCCCATCGACACGCCGCCGATCAGCAGCACCCAGCTCAACTTGGTGCCCTTGGCGTATTTGGCGAAGCTTTCGGCGACTTGGTCGGCCAGTTCGCGGGTGGGAGCCAGGACGATGGCGCGGGGCATCCGGGCGCGGGCGCGGCCCGACGACAGGCGCTCGACCAGCGGCAGGGTGAAGGCGGCCGTCTTGCCGGTGCCGGTCTGGGCGATGCCCAGCACGTCGCGTCCGGCCAGGGCGACAGGGATCGCCTGCTCCTGAATGGGGGTGGCGGTGGTGTAGCCGGTCTCGGCGACGGCCTGAAGCGTCGTGGGCGAAAGGCCCAGTTGGGAAAATTCGGTCATGAATCCTTGGGAAGAAAAGCGTCTGCGTGCATCGAAGCAACGGAACCGCCCCTCTGTGGGCGAGCGGGCGGCGCGTATCGCAGACCTGTCCCGAGGCTGGGGGCGATATAGAAGCCCCTGCGTCAAAGTCAAGTATTCACGGTTTTCGATCCGACGAGGACAGGGCTGAGAAGGCCGGCTTCAAAGCCCTGTCCTGGTTCAGCCGGCGGCGGGGGCGGTTCTTGGCGCGTCGCGGCGCACCAGAATCAGAACCAGGCCTAGGCCGAGCGTAGCCGCCAGCGCGCCGGCGAGGGCCACGGCCGGATAGCCCAGGCCGCCGGCGATCACTGCTCCGCCCACCGCAGCCCCGATGGCGTTGCCCAGGTTGAAGGCCCCGATGTTCATCGATGAGGCCAGGTTGGGTGCGTCCGAGGCGGCGGCCATAACCCGGACCTGCAGCGGCGGCACCAAAGCGAAACTGGCGACGCCCCACAGGAAGACCAGGATCACGGTCGGGGCGGCGAAGGGCATGGCGAAGGCGAAGGCGATCAGCAGGATCGAGAGCGAGGCCAGGGTGACGATCAGGGTGCGGTCCACCGATCGGTCGGCGAACTTGCCGCCCAGCCAGTTGCCGACCGTCAGCCCCAAGCCATATGTCACCAGCATGGCGGTGACGAAACCCAGCGAGGCGTGGGTCTGCTCGCGCAGGATCGGGGCGATGTAGGTGAAGACGGTGAACATGGCGCTGGAGCCGATCACGGTCAGGGCCAGGGCGGCCAGAACTGGACCGCGACCCAGGACGCGCAGTTCGGCCCCCATGTTCCCGCCGGTCGGCGCCGGCAGGTTCGGCAGGGTCAGGCGTAGAGCGGTCATGACCAGGACGCCGATGCCGGCGATGCCCCAGAAGCTGGCGCGCCAGCCCAGCACGTCGCCCGCCCAGGTCGCCAGGGGCACGCCGACGACATTTGCGATGGTCAGGCCCATGAACATGGCGGCGACGGCGCCCGCCTGACGATTGGGCGGGACGAGGCTCGCGGCGACGATGGAGCCGACGCCGAAGAAGGCCCCGTGGTTCAGCGAGGTGATGACACGCGCGATCATCAGCATCGAATAGTCGGTCGAGAGCGCCGACAGCAGATTGCCCAGGGTGAAGATGGCGGCCAGGCCGATCAGCAGGGTCCGACGCGGCACGCGGCCGGTGGTCAGGGTCATCAGCGGCGCGCCCAGCATGACGCCCAGGGCGTAGGCGCTGATCAGAAGTCCCGCTGTAGGGATGGAGACGCCGAGGTCCGTAGCGATGACCGGGAGCAGACCCATGGGCGCAAACTCGGTCACGCCGATGCCGAAGGCGCCGGCCGCCAGGGCCAGGAGGGGAGGATTGAGTTTCATTTTGAGGAAGGCGCTTTCGAGGCTCAGACCAGCGGCGGGTTCAGGCGGGCGAACCCTTCCTGCTGGCGATAGGGGGTGTGGGGATAGGGCGGCAGGACGTCGCTGGCGGCGTCGAGAGCGGCGATCTGCGCCGGCGTCAGGGTCCAGCCGACGGCGCCGAGGTTCTGACGCAACTGTTCCTCGTTGCGGGCGCCGATGATGACCGAGGAGACGGTGGGGCGTTGCAGCAGCCAGTTGATGGCGATCTGGGGCACGGTCTTGCCGGTTTCGGCGGCCACGGCGTCCAGGGCGTCGACGACGCGGTAAAGGTGCTCGTCCTCGACCGGCGGGGCGAACTGGGCCGTCTCATGCAGGCGGCTGCCGGCGGGGATAGGGGCGCCCCGGCGGATCTTGCCGGTCAGTCGGCCCCAGCCCAGCGGGCTCCAGACCAGGGCGCCGACGCCCTGATCGACGGCCAGCGGCATCAGATCGGCCTCATAGGCGCGGCCGATCAGGGAGTAATAGACCTGATGGGCGACGAAGCGCGGGCGGGCGTCGCGCTCTGCGATCCCCTGCGCCTTCATCAGCGCCCAGCCGGGATAGTTGGAGACGCCGGTGTAGCGGACCTTGCCCGAGGTCACGAGCGTGTCCAGCGTGGCCAGAAGCTCCTCGGCCGGCGTCGAGGCGTCGTAGGCGTGCAGCTGCAGGAGGTCGATATAGTCGGTGTCCAGCCGGCGCAGCGCGTCCTCGACCGCGCGGATCAGGCGGCCGCGCGACGCGCCCCAGTTACGTTCATTGGCGGCGGGGCCGTCGCCGGTCGGCAGGCCGGTCTTGGTGGAGATCAGCACCTGATCGCGGCGGCCCTTCACCGCCTGTCCCAGCACCTGTTCCGATGCGCCGTCGGAATAGACGTCGGCGGTGTCGAACAGATTGACCCCCGCCTCCAGGCAGATATCGATCAGCCGGCGCGCCTCGTCGCCCGCGCTATTGCCCCAGGCGCTGAACAGCGGACCGGCGCCGCCGAAGGTTCCCGCCCCGAAGCTGAGCGCGGGAACGCGCAGGCCGGAGGTTCCGAGTTGACGATAGTCCATGGCGTTCGCTCTCTGCAGGTCCGTGTTCGGACGCACAGATGGACGACGGCCCCGCGCGGCGGTAGGCAGGCGTCAGGCCAAGGATTTTTGAAATGAACGCAAAGACGCAGTCTTCCGGCGTGGATCGCGCCCGGGAGATGTCGGTGTTCGCGGCGGTGGCCACAGGCGGCAGTTTCTCGGCGGCCGGTCGCACGCTGGGCCTGACGCCCTCGGCGGTCAGCCGCACCCTGGACCGGATCGAGGCGCGGTTGGGCGTGCGCCTGATGCTGCGGACGACGCGGGCCTTGACCCTGACGCCCGAGGGGCAGGCCTATCTGGGCGCGGCGCGCCGCATTCTGGCCGAACTGGACGACGCCGAACAGGCCATCGCGGATCAGGGCGCGCCGCGCGGGCGGTTAAGGGTCAGCGCGGCCCTGGCCCACGGGCGACAGCAGGTGGTGCCGCTGCTGGGCGCCTTCGTGCAGCGCTATCCGCACATTCTGGTCGACATCAGCCTGACGGACGTGGTGGTCGATGTGGCGGCGGGTCAGGCCGATGTGGCGATCCGCTTCGGACCGCTGGCCGACAGTCCGCTGACCGCGCGGCGGCTGGGCGATACGGGGCGGACCATCGTCGCCTCGCCCGACTATCTGGCGCGACGGGGCGTGCCGCGCGTGCCCGAGGATCTGCACGATCACGACTGTCTGAACTTCAACTTTCGCCGCGCCGAGCCGGTATGGCCGTTTCGAAAGGCGGGTCGCGACTATGCCTTGACGGTGCGCGGATCGGTCGAGGCCAACAATGGCGAGACCCTGACCCAACTGGCGTTGGCTGGGGTCGGGGTGACGCGCGTCGGGCATTTCAGCGTCGGCGACGCGATTTCAGACGGTCGGCTGGTCCCCCTGCTGGAGGCGTTCAATCCCGGCGACCGCGAGCCCATTCACGCCGTCTTCGTCGGCGGCGCCAATATGCCCGCGCGGGTCAGGGTGTTCGTCGACTATCTGGCCGAACATCTGCGTTGAGGGCGGCGCAAACGAAAATCGCCGGACGGCGAACCGTCCGGCGATCAGGTTTCGATCTGGCGATCAGGCGATCAGCGCTTGCCGAAGATCATGTCGCCCAGTTTGGCGAAGAAGCCCTTGCTCTCCTCGACCTTGGGCGCGGCAGCCGGGGCGGGGGCGGGGGCGGGCTTGGCCGCCTCGACCGGCTTGGGCGTTTCGACGGGCTTGGGCGTAGCGGCGACCGGAGCGGGCGTCGGCGCCACGGCGGGCTTCGGTGCGGGCGCAGGAGCCGGGGCGGCGGCCGGCTTCACCTCGGCCTTGGGAGCCGCAGCCGCAGTCGGCTTGGAGGCGGGCTTGGCGGCGGCCGGCTTCGCGGCGGCTTTCGGCGCGCTCTTGGCGGCCGGCTTGGCGGCTGCTTTGGGCGCAGCGGCCTTTGCGGTCACAGGCTTGGCGGCGGGCTTCGGCGCCGTCGTCTTGGTCGCAGTCGCCTTTGCAGCCGGTTTGGCGGCGGCGGGCTTGGGGGCCTTGGGTGCAGCAGCCTTGGGCGCAGCCGTCTTGGCCGGAGCGGGTTTGGCCGCAGCGGTCTTGGCGGGCGCGGCGGCCTTCACGGCCTTGGGCGCGGCGGCTTTCGGCGTGGCTTTCTTGGCAGCCGTCGGCTTTTCGGCGGCAGGTTTAGACGTTGACGGTGCTTTGGCCATGTATTTCCCCGACCCCTCGGTTTAGACGAACACGAAACGCGGGCCGGCACAGCGCCGGGCCGCAATGATTCGCCATGATACCGGTGTTTGAGAAATGTCCGAGTCCGCTCTTCAGATAATCGCCCGCGGTCCCCGCGCCGCTGCAGAGGCCGCCGCCGCCGCCATCGATGTCGATCCCCGACTGGAGGGCGCGACCTATTCGATTCTGGAAGAGGACGAGGATCGCGAGATCTGGCGCATCGACGCCTTTCCGACGACAGATGACGAAGTCGAGGGGCTGAAGGCGGTCCTGGCCGATCATCCGGTCACGGTGGTCGTGGAGAAGCTGGCCGACGCTGACTGGCTGGCCATGTCGCTGTCGGGTCTGCCGCCGGTCGAGGCCGGGCGGTTCTTCGTCTATGGCGCCCACGATCAGGGCAAGGTGCCCGAGGGTCGGGTGACGCTGAAGATCGACGCCGGCGCGGCCTTCGGCACCGGCCACCACGGCACGACGGTCGGCTGTCTGGAAGCGTTCGACAATCTGCTGAAGACCGAGAATTTCGAAAAGGTGCTGGATGTCGGCTGCGGCACGGGCGTGCTGGCCATTGCGGCAGCCAAGACCGGCTCGCCCATCGCCGTCGGCACCGACATCGACGAGCCGTCGGCCCGCATCGCCAACGAGAATGCCGAGATCAACGACGCCAAATGCGACTTCTATTTCGCAGACGGGCTGAGTGATCCGCGCATCGCTCAGCACACGCCCTATGATCTGGTGTTCGCCAACATTCTGGCCGCGCCGCTGGTGCATCTGGCGCCCGAGATCGGAGCGGCGTTGAAGTCGGGCGGCGTGGCCATTCTGTCGGGCCTGTTGCGGACGCAGGAGGAGCGGGTGCTGGAGGCCTATCTGCCGCTGGGCTTTGCGGTCGAACAGACCATCCATCACGACGCCTGGAGCGCCCTGCAACTGCGTAAGGCGTAGAGCCTGATCGTCCGGCCGAAGCGTGAATCAGGCCCTCGCTTAGATCTGGAGCCTGATTTACCGCATCGATGAAATCGCGAAGCGATTCCCTCTCAGCGGATCAGGCTCTAGTCGTAGAGGCCGAAGTCCGGCTGGCCGGTCGAGGCGGCCAGGCCGCCGTCGACGGACAGGACGTGGCCGTGAACGAAGCTGGCGTCGTCGCTGGCCAAGAAGGCGACGACGGCGGCGATCTCTTCCGGCTGGGCGCCGCGTCCTAGGGGGATGCGCTCGGCAAAGGCGTCCATCAGCGGCTTGTTGTTCTCCATGTCTGCAGTCATGCCGGTATGGACCAGGGTCGGCGCAACCGCATTGACGCGCACCCCGTCCTTGCCGCTGTCGCGAGCCAGGGCGCGGGTCAGATTGGCCACGGCGCCCTTGGAGATGTTGTAGCCCAGCATTTCCGTATCGCCGCCGATGCCCGAGATCGAGGCGGTGTTGACGATGCAGCCCTTGGTCTTCTTCAGCTCTGGATAGGCGGCGCAGCACCCGAACAGGACGCCGTCGACATTGACCGCCATCACCTTGCGATAGTCGTCCAGCGTCATGGTCTCGACCGTGCCGTCGCAGCCGACGCCGGCGTTGTTGTGAATGACGTGAAGCGCGCCGAACCGCTCGACGGCGGCCTTGACCATCGCCTCCACCTGGCCCTGATCACTCACGTCTACGATGCGGGTGACGACGCGGGCGGTGTCCAGCCCCTTGAGCGTTTCGGCCAGACCGTCCGCATCCTGATCGGCGGCCAGCACGTTGGCGCCCTCGGAGGCGAATCGCCGCGCGGCGGCCTGTCCGATGCCCGAGCCGGCGCCGGTGACGATTACGGTTTTTCCAGCGAAGCGAGCCATCGGAGTATCCTTTCTGATTGCGGGAGCGTTTGGGGGCAACCGAGGGGGCGCGCCGCCGTTCCATCAGCAGATTTTGATCGCTGCGCGCGGGGTTGAGCGGAACGTCGCCTGGGCCTAGGTCAGGGCCATGCGCCAGACCTTCGATGAAACCACCGATCCGTCCTTCGGGACCCGCCACCTGCCTCTGCTTCGCGCCGAAATGGCCAAACAGGGTCTGGACGGCTTTCTGATCCCGCACGAGGACGAGCATCAGAACGAGTATCTGCCCGACGCCAACGAGCGGCTGGCCTGGGCGACGGGCTTCACCGGCTCGGCCGGGGCGGCGGTGGTGTTCCAGGATCGGGCCAGTCTGTTCACCGACGGTCGCTATACCGTTCAGGTCAAGGCCCAGACCGATCCGGCCTTGTTCGAGCGCCGCGATCTGAACGACGTCGCGGCCTATCTGGAAACGGCGGCGAAGGGGCAGGTGATCGGATACGATCCCAGGCTGCACAGCCCGGACGCCCTGGTCGCCCTCAAGGCGGCGACGCAGAGGGCGGGGGCGACGCTGAAGGCGGTGGAGGCCAATCCGCTGGATCTGGCCTGGGGCGCGGATCGCCCGGCCCAGCCGAAGGCGCCGGTCGTGCCGCACGAGGATGTCCATTCCGGCGAGGATCATGCGTCCAAGCGGGCGCGGATCGGCCAGGCGGTCGCCGCCGCCGGGGCCGACGCGGTGGTGC
This sequence comes from uncultured Brevundimonas sp., assembly GCA_963515305.1. GTDB lineage: Bacteria > Pseudomonadota > Alphaproteobacteria > Caulobacterales > Caulobacteraceae > Brevundimonas. The sequence continues at coordinate 17,546 of CAUPWX010000001.1, read as the reverse complement.
TGACGGCGCCCATGTCCATCGCCTGGCTGTTCAATGTGCGCGGCGGCGACGTGATTCGTTCGCCCCTGCCGATCGGCCAGGCCATCCTGGCGGCGGACGGAAAGGCGCGGCTGTTCTTCGATCCGGCCAAGGTGACGAACGCCTTGCCGGGATGGTTGGGCGACGATGTGCGGATCGAGGCGACCGAACAGTTGTCGGAGGCCCTGGACGGGCTGTCGGGGCAGAAGGTCATGATCGATCCGGCTCTGTCCTCGGCCTGGTATTTCGATCGGCTGGAAAGCGCCGGGGCGACCGTGGTGCGGGCGATGGACCCGTGCGCCGTGCCGCGCGCCACCAAGAATGCGGTCGAGATCGAGGGCAGTCGTCAGGCCCATATCCGCGACGGGGCGGCGCTGAGCCGGTTCCTGCACTGGGTCGATACGACGGCGCAGGAGACCCTGCCGGACGAGCGTGAGGTGGTGGAGACGCTGGAGCGTTTCCGCGAGGCGACCGGCGCGCTGAAGGACCTCAGCTTCGACACCATCGCCGGGGCGGGGCCGAACGGGGCGCTGCCGCATTACAAGCCGGTCGGCGCCTCTATCCGCAAGGTGGAGAAGGGGTCGCTGCTGCTGGTGGACGGCGGCGGTCAGTATCTGGACGGCACGACCGACGTGACCCGGACCATGGCCATCGGCGAACCCAGCGAGGATCAGCGCACCAAGTTCACCCTGGTCCTGAAGTCGCATATCGCCATGGCGACCGTTCGTTTTCCGGCAGGCACGAGCGGCATGGCGCTGGACGCCATCGCCCGGGCGCCGATGTGGGCGGCGGGGCTGGATTACGATCACGGCACGGGGCATGGCGTCGGCAGCTATCTGGGCGTCCATGAGGGGCCGCAACGGATCGCGAAATGGGGCACGTCCCAGCCGCTGCTGGAGGGGATGATCCTGTCCAACGAGCCGGGCTATTACCGCGAAGGCCATTGGGGCATCCGCATCGAGACGCTGCAGGTGGTGACGCCGGCCGTGGTTCCCGAGGGCGGCGAGCGGCCGATGCACGGGTTCGAGCAGCTGACCTTCGCGCCAATCGACCGCAAGCTGATCGCGGTCCGGATGTTGACGCCGGAGGAGCGGGCCTATGTCGATGGCTATCACGCCGAGACGCTGGCCAAGGTCGGGCCGCTGCTGGACGGCGCGGCGCTGGACTGGCTGAAGGCGGCGTGCGCGCCCCTGTGATTTCCCAAATCCGCTCATCCCGGCTTTCGGGGGGATGAGCGGGAATTACAAATTGGCGGGCAATCTGCGCCGCAGGTGGGTGATCGGGGTCTTCAACTCCGCCAGCGCCGCCGTCATGGCCGCATAGCCGGTGGCGACGGGGGCGTCGTAGGTCTTCCAGTCGCGGATGTCGCTGCCGCTGATCTGGGGCAGGACCAGGACGTCGGCGTCCGCGCGGGCCTGCTCCATCTCGGTGTCGGTGGTGATGGTCGCCGAGCGCATCAGGATGGAGACGATGGGCGGGCCGGCCTTCCAGGCGCCGGACAGGATCCATTTCCACCACGACGGCGGATTTTCCAGCGCCTGGGGATCGACGCCGCGCGTCTGGGACATATCGACGCCGACGATGGGACCGCTGTTCAACTGGCGCATGACGCTGGTGGGGAAGTTCTTCAGCACGGCGCCGTCCACCAGCACCTGGCCGTCGATGACGACGGGCGGCAGGACGCCGGGAATGGCGATGGAGGCGCGCATGGCGCGACGCATCAGGCCGGTGCGATGAACCTCGATCCGGCCCGAGGTCAGGTTGGACGACACGGCGAAGAAGGGCAGGGGCAGGTCGGCCAGGTCGATGTCGCCATAGGCGCGCTGAAGCAGGCCCGCGACCTTGCGCGCGCGCGACATGGCGATGATGGGCACGGCCAGGTCCGACAGGGGGTCGGATTCGACAAAGGCGCGGCGGATTTCGAAATCCAGCCGTTCGTGATCCCAGCCCAGGGCCGGACCCGCCGCGACCACGGCCCCCATCGAGGCGCCGCCGGTGAAGTCGATGGGAACCCCGGCGTCCTGCAAGGCCCTGACCGCCCCGATGTGGCAATAGGCCCGCGCCCCGCCGCCCGACAGGACCAGGCCGATGGAGGTTCCGGTGACGACGCGGGCGATGCGTTCGGCGTCGCCGGCCACGCCTTCGACGCAGTGGAACCAGCGGTCGGGCTGTAGCGCGTCCAGCCAGACGCGGGTGTTGGCCGGATGATGCATCCGGGGGTCGCGCAGCAGGATCAGATCGGTCAGACGTCGCCCGTCGCCGAAGCCGTGGCGGCGCGGGACATTGGACGGCGGCGCCAGAAGCCCGCTGCCGACGATGAACATCCGGTCGACCTGTCGGGCGCACAGGCTGGCCCAGGCGGGCTGATCCTGTTCGGCGACATAGAGGACATAGTCGTGCTCGCCCTCCACGCGACTGAACCATTCCGAGGCCGAGGCCAGGGCCGACTGGTCGATGACCTGACAGGTGAAGCCCATCGCCTGAATGGCCGCGCCGATCCGCTCGACGAAGGCCCGGATCGGGCGGGGGCGGGCCGAGACGAAACCGAAGACGCTGGGTTCCGAGGCGCCGCCGGTGCGTTCGCGGGCGCGGTGGATCATCAGGCGCGACAGTTCGACCATCAGGTCGGGTTCGGTGCGGGCCGCCTCGAAAAAGGCCTCGCGCGGCAGGGCCAGTATCTCGCTGTCGCGCAGGGCGACGACGGTGGCGGTGTGGGGGGTGCCGGCCAGCATGGCCATTTCGCCCACCGGCTCGCCCGCCTTGACCACGCCCAGCAGATGGGCCGGCTGATCCGGTTCCAGCCGAAAGACGCCGAGACGGCCAGAGCGCAGCAGATAAAGGGTGTCGGCCGGATCGCCCTCGGAAAACAACGGCTCGCCTCCCGTCAGGGCGAACCAGCTGGCCCGGTCGATCATCCGCCCTTCGAAGATGCGGGCGAGGGACGCCGCCAGAGTGTCGGGACGAAGCGTGGCCATGATGAATCTTGTAGGCGTGATTCTCGGGCGGGTGAATTGGGTGTGTGCAGGCGTGCGAAAGCCCCTCGCGCAATCGCTGCGAAGTTATTGGAGAGCTGGGCGGAGCGCCGGGCCTTCGCCCGGAGTTCTGTTGTGGTGTTACCGTTTCGACGAAGGATGGACGCTCCGCGCGGAAGGTTGGCCTGCAAGCTCGGGGCGTCGAGCGGTGGCGGTCTTATCGCCTAACCCCATAAGCCTGCGACGGGTCGGCGGGGTCTGCGAACCCCGTCCCGAGTGCGATCGAGTATCCCCCTCGACCCTCCGACACCGCTCCATGAGTCGATGCCGGCGCAGCGGGTTTCACCGCTGCTCCCGTTCTCTCCGCTCTCGCCGCCGCAAGGTCGCAGGCCAAGCGAGCCCTCCGGTGCGACGAGACGGGCTTAGAATACGCTGGTTTCAGAGGGGGTATGGGAGAAGGGGGACATAATTCGGCAAGCGATTGAAATCGTTGCGGATGCACCAGCGTCATTGTGATGGCTGGAACGCGGTTTCTTACTTTCGTCATTCTCCGGCGAGCGCAGCGAGACCGGGGAACCCAGCGGCGCGCGCGAGCGCGAACCTGTCGAGGACATGGTGACACCCGTTGGGCCGACACGTCGCCTTCGGCGCCGCTGGGTCCTCCGGTCGCTTCGCGCCGGAGGATGACGAAAGGGAATGGTGTCTGTGGGACTTCAAGAGCCCCTCCACCGCGCTACGCGCGGTCTCCTCCCCACGCGTGGGGAGGAGACGATGGTGCGAGCCACCTTCTCCCCAGGCCTCGGATGAGGGGCTCTGTCGCCTCGAAACGGTAAGAGCGAGGCTGCGGAACCAGCCCCCTCATCCGTCTCGCTCCGCGAGCCACCTTCTCCCCCCGAGGGGAGAAGGAAAAAGGGATCGTCTGTCTGGCAGGCGCCGGTGTTTCCGGCCTTCGCGCGTTGCTCGTGACCGCGTGGGCGGGTAGAGCGTTCGGCTTCTCCCGCCTGACCGAAGTTTCAGACCATGCACGACATCAGAGCCATTCGCGAGAACCCCCAGGTTTACGTGGCGGGCTGGTCGTCGCGCGGCGTGGACGAGACGGATGGGCTGGTGGCGGACATTCTGCGGCTGGACGGCGAACTGCGTCACGCCCAGACGACGGGGCAGGACGCCCTGGCCAAGCGCAATGCGGCCTCCAAGCTGATCGGCGCCGCGATGGGGCGCAAGGACATGGCCGAGGCCGACCGGCTGAAGGCCGAGGTCGAGGCCTTGAAGGGCGACATCGCGGCGGCGGCCGAGGTCGAGGCGCGCGTCGGCAAGGAATTGCGTGACCTGCTGGCGGCGCAGAAGAACCTGGCGGCCGAGGACGTGCCGGACGGCGAGGACGAGGCGGGCAATGTCGAGGTTTCGACCTGGGGCGAACCGCGTCGGACCGGCCCGGCCAAGGATCACGCCGATCTGGGCGAGGCCCTGGGGATGCTGGACTTCGAGGCGGCGGCGAAGATGTCGGGCGCGCGGTTCGCGGTGCTGAAGGGGCAACTGGCGCGGCTGGAACGGGCTGTGGGGCAGTTCATGCTGGACCTGCAGACGGATCAGCACGGCTATCTGGAAGTGAACCCGCCGCTGCTGGTGCGGGACGAGGCGATGTTCGGCACGGGCCAGTTGCCGAAGTTCGAGGAAGATCTGTTCGCTACCAACTATGTCGATTGGGACAAGGCGCTGTCTCTACGAGACGAGATGCGCGACCAATTGACCGAAGCGCACTTCGAAGATGCCAAAGAGAAGGTACGTGAAGCCCTACTCGCCGTTGGACCCGGGCCAGACATCGATAGTTTTATTGCGGGCTTCTTGCGTGAGCACGCCAACCAAGTTGTGGCTTTGCATTCCGAAGAAATTCAAAGGGCCGCTTTGGAGCAGGTTCCACAACGCCGCTACCTCATCCCTACGGCCGAAGTCTCCCTGACCAATCTCGTGCGCGAGACCATCCTGCCCGAGGACGACTTGGCGACGCCGATGCGGATGACGGCGCTGACGCCGTGCTTCCGGGCCGAGGCGGGGTCGGCGGGGCGCGATACGCGCGGACTGATCCGCCAGCACCAGTTCAGTAAGGTCGAGATGGTGTCGATCGCACGGCCCGAGGACTCGGACGCCGAGCATGAGCGGATGACGGCCTGTGCGGAGGCTGTGCTGAAGGCGCTGGAGCTGCCGTTCCGGCGGATACTGCTGTGCAAGGGCGATATGGGCTTTTCGGCGCAGAAGACCTTCGATCTGGAGGTCTGGTTGCCCAGCCAGGGGACCTATCGCGAGATCAGCAGCTGCTCGAACTGCGGGGACTTCCAGGCGCGGCGCATGGATGCGCGGTTCAAACGGGCGGGCGAGAAGAAGACCGAGTTCGTCCATACGCTGAACGGATCGGGCCTGGCGGTCGGCCGCACCCTGGTCGCGATCATGGAGAACTATCAGCAGGAGGATGGCCGGATCGCTGTCCCGACCGTCCTGCAACCCTATATGGGCGGTCTGACCCATGTCGGAGGAGCCTGAACCATGAAGACGCTCGCCATCGCCCTGACCGCCGCCGCCGCCGTTCTGGGCGGCTGCGCCTCGACCACCACCTTGCCCAATCCCGCGCTGGACGTGAACGCAACCAGCTTCACCGGCTGGCTGCGGGTGACGAACGGCGAGTTCCAGCTTTATCAGACCCAGCGCGATCTGCGGATGCCGCCGTCGGCCCTGCGCTGCGTCAGCGGGGCCCTGCCGTTCAATCAGCAGGACGCGGCGCGCGACCTGAACGGCGCCAAGGTGACCCTGACCGGCCAGGCGACGCCGTGGAGCGCGCGAGACGGGGTGCAGACCCTGGTGTTCGAGGGATCGCGCATCAGCAACCTGTGCCGCGGCGACCATGTCATCAAGGCGCGTTCGGTCACGGTGCTGCGCTAGACGATGCGGATACTGCTGACCAACGACGACGGGATCGAGGCCGAGGGCCTGGTCGCGCTCGAAAACATTGCGCGCAGCCTCAGCGACGACGTCTGGGTGTGCGCGCCGGCCGTGGAGCAGTCGGGCAAGGGGCGGGGGATCACCCTGACCGAGCCGCTGCGCGTGCATCGACTGGGCGAAAAGCGGTTCGCGGTGACCGGGACGCCGACCGACTGCGTCGTTCTGGCGGTCAACGACCTGATGCCTGAAAAGCCCGATCTGGTGCTGTCGGGCGTCAATCGCGGGCACAATATCGGCGAGGACGTCAGCTATTCCGGCACGGTGGCGGGCGCGCTCCAGGGCATGGCGTTCGGCGTGCGCTCCATCGCCCTGAGCCAGAGCCTGGAGCGGTTCCACGACGAGGTGACAGCCCACTGGGAGACGGCCGAGGCGTTCGCGCCCGCCATCATCAGCCGTCTGCTGGCGCAGAAATGGGCGCCGGGCGTGGTGATGAACCTGAACTTCCCCAACCGCCCGCCCGAGGCGGTGGAGCAGGTCGAGGTGACGACCCAGGGGTTCCGCGACGTGGGCGAGATGCACGCGGTGCGCCGCACCGACCTGCGCGGCCGCGACTATTACTGGATGAGCTTCCGCGGCGAAAAGCAGGAACACGCCGAGGGCACCGATCTGCGCGCCATCGAGGAGGGGCGGATCTCGGTCACGCCGCTGCACATCGACCTGACGCATATGTCCAGCGTGCACGATCTGAAGAAGGTGCTGGGCGGGGCGCCGCCAAAGACGATGGCGACGACGGTGTCGAGCCCCGCATGAACCTGCGCGACGACCGGGCCGGGCGATTGATCCTGTCGCTGCGTCAGCAGGGCGTGACCGAGCCGCGCGTGCTGAAGGCGATGGAGAGCATCGACCGCGCCGTCTTCGTGCACGAGAAGTTCCTGGATCAGGCGTGGGAGGATCAGGCCCTGCCCATCGACTGCGCCCAGACGATCAGCCAGCCCTATATCGTCGGCCTGATGACCCAGGCGCTGGAGGTCCAGGCCCGGCACCGGGTGCTGGAGATCGGCACGGGTAGCGGATACCAGTGCGCGGTGCTGAGCCGACTGGCGCGCTACGTCTATTCGGTCGAACGTTACCGCAGCCTGCTGGTCGAGGCCGAGGCGCGATTGCGGACGCTGGAGATCGAGAACGTCATCACCAAACACGGCGACGGGGGGCTGGGCTGGAACGAACAGGCGCCCTTCGACCGGATCATGGTCACCGCCGCCTCGCCCGCCGAACCGACCGAACTGCTGAAACAGCTGAAGCCGAACGGGGTGCTGGTCGCGCCGGTCGGGCGGACGTCGGTGCAGATGCTGCATCGCTACGTCGGCCAGGGCGACGGTTCGTTCCGCCGCGAAAGCTTGACGGAGGTGCGGTTCGTGCCCCTGGTCGAGGGGACGGCGAAGGAGGGGTGAGGGTTGCAAAAAGGCGTCGCTAAACGCATCGTCTGGGTATGAACCGCGCCATTTTGCTATCGATAGCTCTGTGCGCGCTAGCGATCCCTTCGCTAGCTTCGGCGCACCAGTTTCTTGATTATTTCCCCTATGGGAGGTCCGAGCTCTCACCGCTTGGCTATCGGACAGCTCGAGACGTGATGCGCTATGCAGGCGATGGGCAGCATGAGATCATCATCACTGCATACTTGGACACGGCTGAAAACCGTGAGTTCAGTGAAGAACTCGCGATGCGAAGAGCGCAGTCCATGGCCAGTGAGTTGGTCAATCTTGGAGCAGATCCCGCCTTAATAAAGATGCGATCGGGCGGGATTGCTCTTGCGAAACCCACGCCAGATTACACTCCAGAGCCTCTTAACCGTCGTCTCGTCGTCGATACGAACTGGCTGCGTTAACCTTCGCGCCCCAATTCCGCGACGATTGCGGGGTTGGCTTATGGGGCGCGAGCGGGCACACCGGGCGGGCAGTTTAACCATGCGAGGAGCGGCCGGTGGCGGTGATTTCGGGCGGGATGAGAGCGATCTTGATCGCGGGGGCGTCGCTGAGCGCGGCGGCCTGTATGACCTATCCGTCCGAGCCCCGGTATTCGACCCATGCCGCGCCGGCCCCGGCGCCGGATCGCGGCGCCTATCCCCCCGCCAACGCGCCGCAGCCGAGCCAACCGTATCGCCCTGCGCCCTATGAGTCGCCGCCGCCCGCCACGGCGCCCATCGGTCAGGTCGAGGGCGGGGCCCTGCCGCCGCCGGTCAGCGTGACGCCCAGCCAGCCCGCCTATACCCCGCCGCCGCCGCCGTCGCAGACGCCGGCCTATCCGGCCCCGTCCTATTCGTCGCCAGCGACCCCGGCGCGGCCCGGCGCGGCCTATGTGATCCAGCCCGGCGACACCATTTCGGGCGTGGGACGCAGGTTCCAGACACCGGTGCAGACGTTGATCGACCTGAACGGCCTGGGCCCGCGCGGCGCGATCAGCAGCGGCCAGCGTATCATCCTGCCCGAGGCGGCGGTGGACACGGGCCGCGACCCTTATGCGACCGGCGCCTCGCCCGTCGGGGTTCTGGTGCCGAACAATGGCGTGATCCCGCCGCCGCCGCCGCCGCCCTCGGGCAATGCAGCCCTGCCGGTGCAGACGCGGCCGGCGCCGCCGCCCGCCGCGCAAACGAGCGCCGCTGTCGCGACGGCCACAGGCCAGCCGAATCTGCTGTGGCCCGTTCGCGGCGATATCGTGCGCCGGTTCGGCCCGGTGGGGATGGGCGAGCGCAACAACGGCATCAATATCGGCGCCTCGGCAGGGGCGACGGTCAGCGCGTCCGCGCCCGGTCGGGTGGCCTATGTCGGCAGCGATCTGGTGGGGCAGGGGCTGACGGTGCTGATCGTTCACGCCAACGGCTGGCGCACCGTCTATGGCCATCTGGGCTCGGCGACGGTGAAGGACGGCGACGACGTGCGGGCCGGTCAGCAGATCGGCACCGTGGGCCTGACGGCCGGCGACGGGCGTCCCTCGATCCACTTCGAGACGCGTCAGATGCGCGGCGACGACCCCGTGGCGGTCGATCCTTTGACAGTGTTGCCCAGGTAGCGCTTTAGCCGCGTTGCATTCTGCAATGACCAGAACTAGGTTCCGCGCCTCGTTTTAATGGGGGCGCCGACGAGAGCCGCCCTGTTCGTAATTGGAGACTACCCATGGGCGGAGCGGCTGACGGCGGCTTGATGGCGCAACTGATCGGCTTTGCGCCCATCATCGGCATCTTCATCCTGTTCTACTTCCTGCTGATCCGTCCGCAGCAGAAGCGCGCCAAGGAACACGCCACGGCCATCAGCGCGGTCAAGCGCGGCGACACCGTGGTTCTGGGCAGCGGCATGATCGGCAAGGTGACGCGCGTCGAGGACGCCGAGGTCAACGTCGAGATCGCGCCCAGCGTCAACGTTCGCGTGGTCAAGTCGATGATCGCCGAGGTCCGCAACCGCACCGCCATCGCCGCCAACGATTCCAAGGCCTGATACGCATCCGTATCGCTGAGACCCGGACCGCCTCATGATTCAGCTGTCGCGCTGGAAAGTCATACTCGTCGTCGCCTCGGCGATCTTCGGCTGCTTGTTCGCAATGCCGAATCTGCTGTCCGACGCTCAACGCGCGGCGCTGCCCGGCTTCGTTCCCAAGAACAAGCTGAACTTGGGGCTGGACCTGCAGGGCGGTTCGTATCTGCTGCTTGAGGTGGACGTGCCGCAGATGCGCGAAAAGCGCATCACCAACCTGATCGAGGACGTTCGGGTCACGCTGAACGGCGCAGGCGTCGCCACCAACGGCTTCCAGCGTGACGCCGGCGGCGTGGTCGTGACCCTGGCCAATCCGGCCCAGAGCGATGTGGCCTTCAAGGCCTTGCAGCAACTGGGCGGTCAGGCCGGGCCGGGCGGTCAGGTCGAGCGCGCCGCCACGCGCCTGGGCGACAACCGTATACGCTTCGCCTATACCGACGCGGCGCTGAACGGCATGGGCGCGACGGCGGTGGATCAGTCCATCGAGGTCGTGCGCCGCCGGATCGACAGCCTGGGCACGCGCGAACCGTCCATCACCCGCCAGGGCTCGGACCGGATCGTGGTCCAGGCGCCGGGCGAGAGCGACCCGTCCAAGCTGGAAGAGGTCATCGGCCAGACGGCCCAGCTGACGTTCCAGATGGTGGACGTCGAAAACTCGGTTCAGGACGCCATCGCCGGTCGCGTGCCGCCGGATTCCGAACTGCTGGTCGGCGAGGACGGCACCCCCTATCTGGTCAAGAAGCGCGTGCTGGTGTCGGGCGAGAACCTGACCCGCGCCGGCGTCGGTTCGGACCAGAGCGGGCGTCCCGCCATCGACTTCCGCTTCGACGGCGCCGGCGCACGCCGGTTCGGCGAGGCGACCGCGGCCAATCTGCAGAAACCCTTCGCCATCATTCTGGACGGCAAGGTCATTTCGGCGCCGACGATCCAGAGCGCGATCACCTCGGGTTCGGGGCAGATCACGGGCAACTTCTCGATCCAGGAAGCCTCGACCCTGGTGAACCTGCTGAACGGGGGCGCCCTGCCGGCGCCGCTGAACGTGGAAGAGCGCCGCACCGTGACCGCCGAACTGGGGGCCGATGCGGTCGCCGCCGGCGCCGTGTCCACGGCCGTCGGCTTCGCCATCATCGTGCTGTTCATGATCCTGGCCTATGGGCTGCTGTTCGGCGGCGTGTCCGTGATCGGCCTGGTGCTGAACGGCGTTCTGATCGTGGCGGCGATGTCGCTGACGCAGGCGACGCTGACCCTGCCGGGCATCGCGGGTCTGATCCTGACCTTTGCGGTGGCGGTGGACGCCAACGTGCTGATCTATGAGCGGATGCGCGACGAGGCGCGGGCCGGTCGCAGCGTGATCGCCTCGATGGACGCCGGCTTCAACAAGGCCATGGGCACCATCGTCGACGCCAACCTGACCACTCTGGTCGCGGCGGGCATCATGTTCGCCTTCGGCCAGGGGCCGGTGCGCGGCTTCGCCTGGACCCTGACCATCGGCGTGTTCACCTCGGTCTTCTCCTCGGTGCTGGTCGCCCAGGTCCTGCTTGGCTATTGGCTCAAGACCGCCAAGCCCAAAAAACTGCCGATCGCGGAGTGATGGCGATGCGTGGATGGCCCCTTATCAAGCTGCTGCCGCAGAAGACGAACTTCCATTTCGTCAAATATGCGCGCGCCGCCGGTATTCTGTCGGTGGTGCTGTGCGTCGCCTCCATCGTCGCCTGTTTCGTGCCGGGCCTAAACATGGGCATCGACTTCCGGGGCGGCGCCTCGATGGAAGTGTCCAAGCCGGCCGGTCAGGAAATCCAGCTGGACCGGGTGCGCGAGGTCGTCAACGGCCTGAACCTGGGCGACGTTCAGGTGCAGGGCATCGCGCGTCGCGACAGCAATGTCGATGACGGCTCGACCGCCATCCTGCGCTTCCAGGTGCCGGAAGGCCGCGATCAGACCCAGGTGGTTCAACAGGTCGAGAACGCCATCAGCGGCGCGGTCGGCCAGGTCAACTATTCCGGCGTCAGCGTGGTCGGATCCAAGGTGTCGGGCGAGCTGTTCACCTCTGGCCTCTTGGCGCTGGGCGTCGCGATCGGCCTGATGTTCCTCTACATCTGGTTCCGGTTCGAGCCCAAGTTCGGCTTCGGCGCGGTCGTCGGCCTGCTGCACGACGTGATCCTGACCTTCGGACTGATCGTCCTGTTCCGGCTGGAGTTCAGCCTGAACATGGTCGCCGCCGTGCTGACCGTGATCGGCTATTCGATGAACGACACCGTCGTGGTGTTCGACCGTCTTCGCGAGAACCTGCGGAAATACAAGACCATGCCGCTGCGCGACGTGATCGACCTGTCGCTGAACGAGACGCTGTCGCGGACCATCATCACCGGCGTGACCGCCGTCATGGTGCTGGCGGCCCTGGCCATCTTCGGCGGCGAGGCCTTGTTCGGCTTCTCCATCGCCCTGATGTTCGGCATCATCATCGGCACCTATTCGTCGATCTATGTCGGCGCGCCGATCATCCTGCTGTGGGGCGTCAAGCGCGGCGCACTGGCCGACGACGCCAAGCCGGTGAAGCTTGGGATGGCCAGCCGGCCGTAGGCCGGGCGCCATCGTTGAAAATCAGGCCGCCCTTGTATTCACGAGGGCGGCCTTTTTCTTATGCCGTGTTCATGCAAGGCTAAGCTTATGAAAGCGCTTGCCATCGCCGTAACCGCCGTCGCCCTGATCGGCGCCCTGTCCGCCTGCACCGACAGCCGGCGCGCGCGCAACGACGCCACTTGGGGCGACAAGCCGGCGGACATCACCTGCTGGACCTATGGGGTCGAGACCTTCAAGGGGCGGTCGACGGGCAAGGTCGAATACAACGACGGCGGGCGGATCGCCTTCGTCGATGCGGCGAACAACCGCTACACCACCGTCGATGGCGAATGTCGGGTCGTCTATCTGCAGCCGGTGAAATAGGGCGAAGGCCGAAACCTTCGCCCATGTTTCGTCAGCGCAGCGAGGCGGCGAAGCGCTGGATGCGGGTGCAGGCTTGTTCCAGCACGGCGTCCGAGGTGGCGTAGCTGATGCGGAAATAGGGGCTGAGGCCGAAGGCCTCGCCCTGGACCACGGCGACGCCCTCGGCGTTCAGCAGTTCGGCGGCGAAGGTGCTGTCTCCGTCGATGACCACGCCGCCCTCTGTCGTCTTGCCGATCAGGCCGGCGATGGACGGATAGACGTAGAAGGCGCCTTCGGGCGTGGCGCAGGTGATCCCCGTGGCCTGGTTCAGCATCGACACGACCAGATCGCGACGTGTCTCGAACGCCGCCTTGCGCTCGGGGATGAAGTCCTGGGTTCCGTTCAGCGCCTCGACCGCCGCCCACTGGCTGATGCTGGCGGGGTTGGAGGTGGTCTGGCTGGCCACCTTTCGCATCAGGTCGATCAGGGGCTTGGGGCCACCCGCATAGCCGATGCGCCAGCCGGTCATGGCATAGGCCTTGGACACGCCGTTGACCGTCAGGGTGCGGTCGATCAGGTCGGGCGCGACCTGGGCGATGGTGGTGTATTCGAAGTCGCCATAGACCAGATGCTCGTACATATCGTCGGTCAGCACCCAGACGTGCGGGTGGCGGCGCAGCACCTCGGCCAGGGCCTCCAGCTCGGCGCGGGTGTAGGCGGCGCCGGTGGGGTTGGACGGGCTGTTCAGGATCAGCCACTTGGTCCTGGGCGTGATCGCGGCCTCCAGCACGGCGGGCAGCAGTTTGAAGCCGTCCTTCTCCTCGCCGATCACCGTCACCGGCTCGCCGCCGGCCAGCAGCACCATGTCGGGATAGCTGACCCAATAGGGGGCCGGCACGATCACCTCGTCGCCGGGGTTCAGGGTGGCGACCAGGGCGTTGAAGATGACGGGCTTGCCGCCCGGCGCGACGTGGATGTTCGCGGCCGTGTAGTCCAAGTCGTTCTCGCGCTTGAACTTGGCCACGATGGCGGCCTTCAGTTCGGGCATACCGTCGGCGTCGGTGTATTTCGTCTCGCCGCGATTGATGGCGTCGATGGCGGCCTGTTTGATGTTCTCGGGCGTGTCGAAGTCGGGTTCGCCCGCGCCTAGACCGATCACGTCGCGACCCTCGGCTTTGAGCTTCCGGGCCTGAGCGGTCACGGCGATGGTGGCCGAAGGCTTGACGCGGGCGAGGGCGGAAGATTGCAGGCTGGACATGATTATCCCGTCGATTTGAAAGAATCTTGCCTGGGGAGGCGGGGTTGTTTACGCGCCGTCGCCGCGCGGGACAATGCGCTGACGCTCGCTAATGCGCGCGGCGGGTGATAAGCGGCCGGTCTGATGCGCTGGATCGTCGATTTCCTGTCGAACATGGAGGCGCGTCGCTGGCGCGCGGTGCTGGCGACGGCCCTGCTGCTGGGGGCGATGATCGCCCTGTTCGCCGTGGGCAAGAGCCAGTTGGGACTGGGCGCCGAAGAGCGGCTGGAGGCCTGGTTGACGGGGTTCCGGCATGGGCCGTGGGGCCTGGTCGCAGCCATTGTGGTGTTCACCGTCTCGGCCTTCTTCGGGGCGCCGCAGTTCATCCTGATCGCAGCCTGCGTCGTGGCGTTCGGGCCGTGGTTCGGCTTCCTCTACAGCTGGATCGCGACCGTGGTGTCGGCGGGCGTGACCTATTGGCTGGGGCGGGGACCGACGGCGCGGCTTCTGGAGCGGCACGGGGGAGAGACGATCGGCCGGCTGACGCGATTCGTGGGCAAGAACGCCTTCTACGCCAGCTTCATGATCCGCAACGTGCCGTCGGCGCCCTTCATCGTCGTCAACATGGCGTTCGGGGCGGCGCGGACATCCTATCTGGGCTTTCTGGCCGGCTGTGCGTTGGGGGTGTTGCCGAAGACCGCGCTGGTCGCCTTCTTTGGCGGGTCGTTTATGACGGCGGTCAGCGGCGACGGGGTCTGGACCTCGGCCATACTGGCGGGCGTCGCCCTGGCGTGGCTGGCGCTGATGCTGGTCGTGCGCGAACTGGTGAAGCGGCGCGAGACCGCGCGAGGAGACTGAGATGCTGAAACTGTATTATTCGCCCGGCGCCTGCGCCATGGCCTCGCACATCGCCCTGGAAGAGGCGGGGGCGGACTATGAGGCGATCAGGATCGACCTGAAGGCCGGCGAGCAGAAGACGCCCGACTACCTGAAGATCAACCCGGCCGGGGTCACGCCGGCCCTGGTGACGGACGAAGGCGTGCTGACCGAAAACCTGGTCATCATGGGCTATGTCGCCCAGACCCACCCCGAGGCGAAGCTGGCGGACAACGCCTCCAGCTTCAACTTCGGCAAGATGCAGGCGTTCAACGGCTTTCTCGGCGCCTCGCTGCATCCGGCCATCGGCCGCGCCCTGTTCGCCAAGCCTCCGCTGGAAGGCGAGGCGAGGGCGGCGGCGCTGGAGGCCGGCCTGGTCAAATATCGTCTGGTCGAGGACGCGCTGTTTCAGGGCCCGTGGGCGATGGGCGAGGCCTATACGGTCGCGGACGGTTATCTGAGCGTGTTCACGCGGTGGGGCCGACAGGCGGGGTTCCTGGATCCGGCGCGGTTCCCCAAGCTGAACGACCATCTGGATCGCATTCAGGCCCGGCCCGCCGTTCAGCGCGTTCTGGCGGCCGAGGGATTGTCCGCCGTCTGACGATCCGAAGGGTCGAGCGCAGTCGCTGACGGCGGCGCATCCTCAGGCGCGCTGAGGGCCTGCGCCAATCTGATATGACGAGACTGTCATCGGGGCTTGTAATCCCGGTTTCATACGGGCAAACCCGCCGTCGGTAGGCTTGGCGAAGACGATCAGGGACTGTCCGGCGTGGGGATGTCAGGACAGTTGGGCGTCGTCAGGTCGACTACGAAAACTGAAGACGCCCAGGCCAGCAAACAACGGTATCGATTCCCATGAGTTTTTCCCTTTTCGGCGCGATCTCGAACGACATCGCGATGGACCTGGGCACCGCCAACACCCTGATCTACATGAAGGGCAAGGGCATCGTCCTGAACGAGCCGTCGGTCGTGGCGCTGAGAAATGTCGGCGGGCGCAAGGTCGTGCACGCCGTGGGCATAGAGGCCAAGCAGATGCTGGGCCGCACGCCGGGCCACATGGAAGCCATCCGCCCGATGCGTGACGGGGTCATCGCCGACTTCGAAGTGGCCGAAGAGATGATCAAGCACTTCATCCGCAAGGTGCATAACCGCAAGGGTTTCGTGAACCCCAAGATCATCGTCTGCGTGCCCTCCGGCGCCACGGCGGTCGAGCGTCGCGCGATCAACGACAGCTGCCTGAACGCCTCGGCCCGCCGCGTGGGCCTGATCGACGAGCCGATGGCCGCCGCGATCGGCGCCGGCCTGCCGATCCACGAGCCGACCGGCTCGATGGTCGTCGACATCGGCGGCGGCACGACGGAAGTCGCCGTGCTGTCGCTGTCGGGCATCGTCTATTCGCGTTCGGTCCGCGTCGGCGGCGACAAGATGGACGACAGCATCATCAGCTATATGCGTCGCAACCATAATCTGCTGATCGGAGAGACGACCGCCGAACGCATCAAGAAGGACATCGGCACCGCCCGTATCCCGGCCGATGGCGAAGGCCTGTCGATCGAGGTCAAGGGCCGCGACCTGATGCAGGGCGTGCCGCGCGAGGTTCGCATCTCGGAACGTCAGGCGGCGGAAGCCCTGGCCGAACCGGTCACCCAGATCATCGAGGCCGTGAAGGTCGCGCTGGAAGCCACCCCGCCGGAACTGGCGGCCGACATCGCCGACAAGGGCATCATGCTGACCGGCGGCGGCGCCTTGCTGCGCGGCCTGGACGTCGAGATCCGCGACCACACCGGCCTGCCTGTGTCGGTGGCGGACGATCCGCTGTCGTGCGTGGCCATCGGCTGCGGTCGTGTTCTGGAACATCCGCGCTGGATGAAGGGCGTGCTCGACTCGGCGCTCTGATCGCGTTTGACGAAATCCGGCGGCCGGGCGAAAGCTTGGCCGCAAATCCTTGCCCCGCCTGTACGATCACGGTTCCATTCCGGCCTTGATTTTGCGATAGGCAGGGCGTGCGGCGGGAGGCGTCCCGCCGATTCCAATCCTTTTGAGTGAAAGGTCGCCCGTGGCGTTTCGCGACGGACCTTTTGAGAACATCAAGGTGCCGCTGGTCTGGACGGCCGCGGTGGTCGCTGTCGTGGCCATCGTGGCGGCCGTCGTGCTGTTGCTGGGCGACCGCACGGCACCGGACGGCGGTTCCAGCGTGAGCGGCGTGCGCGGCGGCTTCGAGGCGGCGAGCGGCCCGGTGGGCGGCGTGCTGGCCGCGCCCGTGCGCTGGGCCGGGGCGACGCGCGACTATATCGGCGGCTATTTCTTCGCGATCGGCGAAAATCGCCGGCTGAAGGCCGAGAACGCCGAACTGCGCGAATGGCGCGATCAGGCCATCGCGCTGAAGAACGTCAACAGTCGCTATGAAGCCATGCTGGGCCTGCGGGTCGAACCGGCGGTGGCGATGGCCACGGCGCGGGCCATCTCGGACGCGCGCGGGCCGTTCAACCGCGCCAAGCTGCTGGACGTGGGTACGGCCCAGGGCGTGCGGATCGGCAATCCGGTCATCAGCGAACACGGTCTGGTCGGGCGGATCACCGGCGTCACCTCGGGCGTCAGCCGGATGGTGCTGCTGACCGATGTGGCGTCGCGCACCCCGGTCATGATCGAACGCACCGATGCGCGCGCCATGCTGACCGGCGACGGCGGCGACAGCCCACGGCTGGAGTTCATTCGCGGCGCCGGGGCGGTTCAGGCGGGCGACCGTATCCTGAGTTCGGGCGACGGCGGCGGCCTGCCGCGCGGCCTGCCGGTCGGGGTGGCGGCCAAGGGCGTCGACGGCGCCTGGCGGGTCAAGCTGTTCAGCGACCACGGGGCGGTGGACTATGTGCGGGTGCTGCTGTTCCAGAGCTTTGGCCAACTGGTCAATCCCGATGCGTTGAACGCGCCGCCGCTGGCCGGCCTGACCACGGCGCCCGAGCCGAACGCCGCAGAACTGGGCGCCATTCGCGACGCCGCCGCCCGCCGTCAGGCCGCCCAGCAGGCCCAGGCGCAGCAACAGGCCGACCGGGCCAGGGCCGCTGC